>JAVBUM010000007.1:0-4901 GCA_031555325.1 Niveibacterium sp.
GGGCTTCCCACGTGCGGGCAGTTAGCTCAGCGGTAGAGCACTGCCTTCACACGGCAGGGGTCACTGGTTCGATCCCAGTACTGCCCACCATCCGCATGGGGAATGCCTGAAGCGCGGCGTCAAGCCGTAGCGGAAGGGCGGTTAGCTCAGCGGTAGAGCACTGCCTTCACACGGCAGGGGTCACTGGTTCGATCCCAGTACCGCCCACCAAGCAGCAGAATACGGACGGCTCGCAGCGATGCGGGCCGTTTTCACATCCGCCGTAAAATGGCGAGCTTCTGAAAAGCACTTGAGCGGCCTGTCACCATGACCCAACGCATCCGAACCCGGTTTGCGCCGAGCCCCACCGGCTTCCTCCATATCGGCGGCGCGCGTACCGCGCTGTTTTCCTGGGCATTCGCACGCCATCATGGCGGCGACTTTATCCTCCGTATCGAAGACACCGATACCGCACGTTCCTCGGACGAGAAGGTCCAGGGCATTCTTGATTCGATGGCCTGGCTAGGCTTGAACTGGGACGAGGGCCCGTTCTACCAGATGCAAAGGCTTGATCGTTATCGCGAAGTCATCGCGCAGATGCTCGAAGCCGGTACCGCATACCACTGCTACATGCGGCCCGACGAACTAGATGCCATGCGTGAAGCGCAACGTGCCCGCGGCGAGAAACCGCGCTACGACGGCCGCTGGCGTCCAGAGCCGGGCAAGATGCTGCCCGAACTGCCGGCTGGCGTGAAGCCTGTCGTGCGCTTCAGGAATCCGCTTGAAGGCAAGGTCGGCTGGAACGACACCGTCAAAGGTTCGATCGAGTTCGACAATTCGGAACTGGATGATCTCGTCATTGCACGTGCCGATGGCACGCCGACCTACAACTTCTGCGTCGTGGTTGATGACTGGGATATGGGTATCACGCATGTCCTGCGTGGTGACGATCACGTGAACAACACGCCGCGCCAGATCAACATCCTCAAGGCGCTTGGCGCGACCGTGCCGGAATACGGGCATCTCTCGATGATCCTTGGACCGGACGGGCAGAAGCTGTCAAAGCGGCATGGCGCGGTTTCGTGCATGCAATATGACGACGACGGGTACTTGCCTGAAGCGGTGGTCAACTACCTCGCGCGGCTGGGCTGGAGTCATGGCGACGATGAAGTCTTCTCGCGGGAGCAGCTCATCGAGTGGTTCGACCTTACCCACATCACGCCCTCGGCTGCACAGTTTGATTTCGACAAACTCGCATGGCTCAACGGCCTCTACATGCGCAAGCTCGAACCGGCGGAGCTTGCTGGAAGAGTAGCGCCGCGACTGGTCAAGCGGGAGATCACCACTAATGGCGGACCGTCGCTAGAAGCGGTTGTGGCGCTGTACCGCGAGCGCGCCAATACGCTGGAAGAGCTTGCCGATGCGGTGGGTGCGTACTACGTGGTGGCCGCGCCGAGCGAAGAACTCACCAACCAACATCTGACCGATTCCGCACGAACTGCGCTGGCGAATTTGCGAGAGCGGCTGGCAACGGCCGAGTGGAACGCAAAGGCACTTTCAGCAGCGATCAAGGAAACGTGCTCGGAACTTGGGCTGAAAATGCCCCAGGTGGCGATTCCGTTGCGCGTGGCATTGCTTGGCGTGACGCAGACACCGTCCATCGACGCCGTGCTCGAAGTGTTCGGGCGTGAGCACGTGCTTGCGCGACTCGGGGTGGTTTTGGCCTGATCCCCGAGTTTGCTGCGGATGACGAGGGCCGAGGCGGAAACGCCCCGGCCCGTTTTCGTTGTACGGCAGCAGTGCCGGACGTTTCCGGTGCCGACGTAGGAGGGCCACTCCGCGATCTCGGGCAGTCATCAGTTCGTCGGAAACTCGCCGTCCAAGTAGTACCAGCCACCCTCCCTATGACGGAACCGACTCTTTTCGTGGAGCCGATGCGCGCGGCCGCCGACCTTGTAGCGGGCGACGAACTCCACGAACGCCTCATCGTCTGAAAGTGTGCCTGTGTCGATGATCGACAGCCCAATCCACTTTGGAGCAGGCGCTTCCGCAAGCCCCACGTCCGCCGGCCGTGTCTCCGGGTGCCATGTGGCTTTCAGGTAGTCAGCAAGACCGAGCACGTAGGCTGCGTAGCGGGACCTCATGAGTGTTTCGGCGTTCGGCGCCGCACGACCGCCATGCCAGCGACCACAGCAATCCGAATAGTCGTGGCCCGAACCGCAAGGGCAAGGTTGCTGCTTCATGCTGCGTGCTTTGCGGCGGCCAGATAGCCGGTGATCTCTTCGCGGTCGTGATAGAGATGTTTGAAGCGCAGTACCCAGTCCCGGCCCGAGATCGACATGCGCTTGTAGATCAGGTTGCGTGCCCGCTCCAGTTCTTCATGGCGCTTCTTCATCGGAAGCTTGAGATTGAAAATCGATCGCCGACAGCGGCCTGCTGCAACCCAATCCGCGACGAGCTGAGCCACACGTGAAGGCTGCTCGACCATGTCGCAAACCATCCACTCGACCGGCTTCTTTGGCTTCCAGACAAAACCGTCGGCGCGCACATGTTCGACCAGCCCCGTCGCGCGTACCGACTCAGCCATGGGACCGTTGTCTATGGCGGTTACGAGCAGGCCGCGGTTAACGAATTGCCACGTCCAGCCGCCGGGTGCGGCGCCCAGATCCACCGCGCGCAGGCCCGCACGCAACGTCGATTTCCGCTCTTCCTCGGTGAGAAGACTCATGAACGCGTCGGCGAGCTTCAGCGTAGAGCGGCTTGGTGCCTCGCGCGGCATCCGCAGGCGCGCGATGCCCATCGGCCATGGTGAGGACACGGCAGGGTCGGAGGTACCGATCCAGACCTTCGACGAGTCGATGAAGAACAGATGGAGCGTCGGCAGATCGGCCTTTTCCGGTTGCAGGCGCCTGCTGTCGAAGAGCGCACGCTCAAGATGCGGCATGAAGCGCTTGAGAAAGCTCGACAGCGTCTTGGCTTCGTTGGTGTCCGCTGTTTCGGCCCACATGCGCCCGAAGCGGCCTGGCAGTCGGTTGATTGCGGTGAGGATCGGTGTCAGTCGATCCTTTTCCGGCAGGTTTTCCAGCGCCGTCTTGACCCAGACGAGCTGGCGCGCGAAGACGAGCCGGTCGAGCCAGAGTCGCTCCTTGGCCTCGTCTTCCGGCGCGTCGATCTCATGCAGCACAAAACCGCAGCCGGGCTCGAAATGCGAGTTGCAGAGGAGGCCTGCCTTGCCGCAGCGCTGAGAGAGTTCTGCGGCAAGATCCTTCTCGAAGCCGGGCCGGCAATAGCAGAGCGCCCGGCTGGTGAAATCCATGACCATGATTGTTTCGTATTTCTTGGGAAGGCCTGGATCTTACCGGATCGGGTTGGTGAGGTTGCTGACGGGAAGGATTTGATCGCTGTCGCGCAAAGAACCAGAGGCTTGTCCGGAAATCTGAGTGCTGGGTTTAGGAGTCCTGCTTGCGATCAGATATGTGTCATGCCCCCGTATTGCGCCGGAGGAGGCGTGCATAGGCACCCAGCGTCGCCCGCCAGAGGCGCCGCCACAGCCTTGGTTTTTCAGGCCCGCGTGAGCGCCATTCGAGAAGCTCTTCCAGCGCTCTCTCCGGCGTCGTGAAGCGGCCGGTTGTTAGGCTTACGTAGGTTGGATATTCGATGAGTGTCCCCGCCACGAGTTGGTCGAGGGTGAGGCGGCGTGTTCGTCGTGGCGTGGAGTGCACGTCTTGTGTGAGTCCCCAACCTGCATAGAACGGTAGTCCGTAGGTAAAGACAGGGCGTCCGCGAAGAAGGGCTTCAAAGCCCGCAAGGGATGTCAGCACATGCACTTCATCCACCGCCTGAAGCAGTTTGCTCATTGGCGCATCAATGATGATTTCGTTGCAGTAGCGCTCTGCCGAATCTTCTTCCTTGCCGCGTTGGCGCAAACCGGCCACGACGTCCGGATGTGGCTTGTACACGAGCCAAGCATCGGGCCTTGCGGTCCGGACCGTGCGCAAGAGTTCCATATTGCCGCGAATGCCCGGCGCACCCCATTTGAGCGAAGCGTCGCTTTCGACTTGGCCGACCACGAGCACAACCTTTTTTGTGTCGGGGGGACGCTGCCAATGTTGGCCCCCGAGGTTGTATTTCGTCAGTCCTTCGCGGCAAATTGATTCTCGCAGCGCTGTGGCGCGGGTGAGTAACTTCGGTTCGAAATCTCGCTCGGAAAGGATTTGTTCCAGACGGGAAGGGCGCGTTGCGTCGTAGTAGATCCCGATGTCGTCGATCACCCATGACAATGGGCGTGTGAGTTCGGCACCGAGGCCGACCGAACGGATAAAGCCGTCCTCCACGCGCAACAGAGACGCGCCCGCAGGCAATCCTTGCGGCTCCTTTCGTCCCCACACGGCAATGCATTCAGCATCGTACGAACGAACTTTTGATTTGCTGAATCGCAGCGCGCTGCCGTCCAGGAAGCGCGTCAGAATCGGCCGTTTCCAGCGCGAAAAACCAATTGCCTCGACGTGCTGCGGAAAACGGCCTCGCATTTGCCGTTGCAATGCAATCCAGTCGATAAGCCGATATACATCGCAGAGTTCGTTGCGCTCCGGATCCAGGTAGCGCGGATAACGCAGGAGGGCTGCGTGAGCGAGTTGTTCGAGGGTCGCCTTGCCGCGTCGTGCAGGGGCAGGAAGCGCGTCCTGTGTCAGACCCCACCCCGCATAGAACGGCATGCCGAAGCAGTGTACCGGACGCCCCCATAGCAGCGCCTCGAATCCGACCTGAGATGTCACTGTGTAAACCGCATCCGCATGGGCGATCAAAGGCACGGGGTGCTGGTTCTCGGCCAGCACCTTGATGCGTGAATTAGCTTTCAGTGCTGCGAGATCGAAATGACCCTGTTTGCGGCCCGCAAAAACTTCGGGGTGTACCTTGAGAAC
>JAVBUM010000096.1:0-9699 GCA_031555325.1 Niveibacterium sp.
CATACGGCGTGGATTTTTCCATCACAGACAGCAACCACGTGGTCCTTGAGCGTGACGCCATACGGTTCCACGGGGACGATCCAGCGTGGCCGGACCAACAAGTCGACCGGTTCGCGGTTGCTCATCAGTAGCTTTCAATGAGTGCGCGATTGACGATGTTATCAGCCGTTGGCTACCTTGCGTCGTCTCCCGGTCACGTGGTCTTAGGGTGCCTCCAGCCTGCATGCTAAAATGATGGACTTTTGGCTACTGCCGACAGGCTTTCCGCGCGACTCCAATGGAATCTTTCGCCAAAGAAACTCTCCCCGTCAGTCTCGAAGACGAGATGCGGCATTCCTACCTCGACTACGCGATGAGCGTAATCGTAGGGCGCGCGTTGCCTGATGTGCGCGACGGCTTGAAACCGGTTCATCGCCGTGTGCTGTATGCCATGCACGAACTTGGCAACGACTGGAATAGGGCATACAAGAAGTCAGCCCGTATCGTTGGTGATGTGATCGGCAAGTACCATCCGCACGGCGACCAGTCTGTCTATGACACCATCGTGCGGATGGCGCAGAACTTCTCATTGCGCTACATGCTGGTGGACGGTCAGGGAAACTTCGGCTCGATTGACGGCGATAGTGCCGCGGCGATGCGGTACACCGAGGTGCGGCTAGCGCGGATTGCGCATGAGCTACTTGCCGACATTGACAAGGAAACGATCGATTTCGGTCCGAACTATGATAATTCGGAAAAAGAGCCGCTGATTCTGCCAGCCCGAATTCCGAACCTGCTCATCAACGGCAGTTCAGGTATCGCGGTTGGCATGGCGACGAATATTCCGCCGCACAACCTCGGCGAAGTCGTTGATGCGTCGTTGGTCTTGCTGGCAGATTCCGAAATATCGATCGACGAGTTGATCAAGCTCGTGCCTGCACCGGACTTCCCAACAGCCGGCCTGATCTACGGGTTGCATGGTGTTCACGAGGGCTATCGTACCGGGCGTGGGCGAGTCGTCATGCGTGCGCGCACGCACTTTGAGGATGTAGAAAAAGGGAACCGGCAAGCCATCATCGTCGACGAGATACCCTATCAAGTTAATAAGGGCACGCTGATCCAGAAGATCGCGGAACTTGTAAACGAGAAGCGTATCGAGGGCATCAGCGACATCCGGGATGAATCCGACAAGGATGGCATGCGGATCGTCATTGAGCTCAAGCGGGGCGAGTTGCCGGAAGTCGTGTTGAACAACCTGTTCAAGCAGACGCAGTTGCAGGACAGCTTCGGCATGAACATGGTTGCGCTGGTCGACGGCAAGCCGAGGCTCCTTAACCTCAAGCAAGTGATTGAGAGCTTCCTTGCACATCGTCGCGAGGTTGTGACGCGTCGTACCGTGTTCGAATTGCGGAAGGCTCGTGAGCGTGGGCATATCCTTGAGGGCCTCGCAGTCGCCTTGTCGAATGTCGACGAGATCATTGCGCTGATCAAAGCTGCACCAACTCCACCCGTTGCCAAGACTGAATTGATGTCGCGTACCTGGCGTTCGCCAGTCGTCGAGGAAATGCTTGTGCGTGCGCAGTCGGACGCCTTCAGGCCTGAAGGGCTGCTACCCGAGTTCGGGCTTTCGGCGCAGGGGTATCGCCTTTCGGATGCGCAGGCACAGGCAATCCTCGAGATGCGTCTGCAGCGCCTTACCGGGCTGGAGCAGGACAAGATCGTTTCCGAATATAAGGATGTGATGGCGATCGTTGCAGATCTGCTCGACATCCTTGCGCGGCCTGAGCGGGTGACCCAGATCATTGGGGATGAGCTTGCAGCAATCAAGGCACAGTTCGGCGACGCGCGTCGTTCTGAAATTGTGCTACATGCGGCCGATATCAATATCGAGGATCTGATCGCCCCGCAGGATATGGTGGTCACGCTTTCGCATACAGGCTACTTCAAGCGTCAGCCACTCGCCGACTACCGTTCGCAAAAGCGTGGTGGTCGCGGCAAGCAGGCGGCGGCGATGAAAGAAGACGACTGGGTTGACCAGTTGTTCGTTGCCAACACTCACGATCACATCCTTTGCTTCTCGAATCGTGGCCGAGTCTATTGGCTCAAGGTATATGAGGTGCCCGAGGGAACGCGAACTTCGCGTGGCAAGCCCATCGTGAATCTGTTCCCGCTTGTCGATGGCGAGAAGATCACCGCCGTGCTGCCGGTCAAAGAATTCGATCAGCAGCATTTCGTATTTATGGCGACTTCTCAGGGCACCGTGAAGAAGACGCCCTTGACGGATTTCTCGAATCCGCGCAAGGCTGGGATCATCGCGGTCGGTCTTGATGATGGCGACTACCTGATTGGTGTGGCGATTACCGATGGCGAGTCGCAGGTCATGCTGTTCTCAGATGCTGGCAAGGCGGTTCGCTTTGACGAAACCGATGTCCGCCCGATGGGTCGGACGGCGCGGGGCGTGCGCGGCATGATGCTTGAAGACAGCCAGAGCGTGATCTGCATGCTAGTCGCCAAGGGCTGTACCCAACACGTCTTAACCGCGACGGAGAACGGCTATGGGAAGCGTACGCCGATCAGCGAGTATACCCTGCATGGTCGCGGCACGAAGGGCATGATCGCAATCCAGACGTCGGAGCGTAATGGCAAACTGGTGGGCGCCGTGCTGACAGGCCCAACCGATCAGATCATGCTTATCGCTGATAATGGCGTGCTGATCCGTACACACGTTGATACCGTTCGCGAGACATCCCGCTCGGCCCAGGGGGTGACGCTGATCAACCTCGATAATGGAGCCAAGCTCGCCAGTATCGAAAAGGTCGTGGAGAGCGAAGACGCCGAGAACGGTGACGGCGAGGAAGGCGGTAATGGCGAGGAAGCCGAATGAGGCGTGCATGGAATTTCTCGGCTGGTCCCGCAGTGATTCCGGCGGAAGTTCTGATGCAGGCAGCCAACGAGATGCTCGACTGGAAAGGATCGGGCATGTCGGTGATGGAACTGAGCCATCGCGGCAGAGAGTTCGGGAGCATCATCCGTCGGGCAGAGGTCGACTTGCGCGAATTGCTGGGTGTGCCGGACGACTACGCAGTGCTGTTCATGCAAGGGGGGGCTATTGCCGAAAACGCGATCGTGCCGCTGAACCTGCTTGGCAAGAACAGACGGGCTGATTTCGTTGAGACTGGCTCTTGGTCGATGAGGTCCATCGCTGAGGCGCAGCGTTACGGTGACGTACGTGTCGTTGCGACGAGTCGTGATGAGCGCGCACCACACGGCAAGTACACACGGATTCCGGCGGTTTCTGAATGGCATATGCGGCCCGACACCGCGTACCTCCATCTGTGCGGCAACGAAACCATTGACGGTGTCGAGTACTTTGCTTGGCCCAACCTTGATGCATTTGGTGCGGGCGATGTGCCACTCGTCGTCGATATGTCGTCTCACATCCTGTCGCGGCCGATTGACGTGACGCGTTTTGGTCTGATCTATTGTGGCGCACAGAAAAATCTTGGTCCTGCAGGACTCACACTGGTCATCGTGCGTCGCGACCTGCTTGATCAGGCGCACCCGCTTTGTCCGGCCGCCTTTCGGTACAAGGCGGTTGCAAGAAGCGGCTCAATGTTTAATACACCGCCGACCTATGCAATATACGTAGCCGGTCTTGTACTCCAGTGGCTTAAGCGCCGCGGCGGTCTCGTAGAAATGGAGCGCCGGAACATTGCCAAGGCGAAGCTCCTTTACGACGCGATCGATAACAGCGGTCTATACGTCAACTATGTCCAGCACAGTGTGCGTTCGCGTATGAATGTGCCGTTCTTCCTGCGTGACCAGTCGCTCAATGAAGCATTTCTCGAAGGCGCGAGGGTCCACGGGCTTCTGCAGCTCAGGGGCCATAAGTCGGTGGGCGGGATGCGGGCATCGCTCTACAACGCGATGCCTATCGAAGGTGTGCATGCGCTGGTTGATTATCTACGTGAATTCGAAAAGACCCGGGCTTGAGGTGCTGGCGTGAACGAAGAAGAACTGTCCCGGCTGAGAACCGAAATCGACCGGCTTGATCGCGAGATCCTCGAACGACTCGGCAAGCGTGCGGAATGCGCCAAGCGTGTTGGCGAAGTCAAGAGTGGTCCGTTTTACAGGCCGGAACGCGAAGCGCAAGTTCTGCGCAAGATTGCGGAATTGAATCCTGGTCCGCTCTCGGGCGAGGCGGTGCAGCGCATCTTCCGCGAGATCATGTCGTGGTGCCTTGCTCTGGAAAAACCGTTACAGGTTGCGTATCTAGGGCCGGCGGGCACCTTTTCAGAGTCAGCAGCACGCAAGCATTTCGGTGGAGCGCCTGACCTGCAGCCACAGGCATCGATCGACGAGGTCTTTCACGCCGTCGAGTCGGAGGGGGTTGCGTATGGCATCGTGCCAGTTGAGAACTCGACCGAAGGGGCGATCGGCAGGACGCTTGATCTGCTGCTTGCAACTTCCGCACGAATCTGTGGCGAGGTGAAGCTACGGGTCCGTCAGCATTTTTTGTCTCAGGCAACGCAGGTCGAGCAGGTCAGGCGGATTTATTCGCATTCTCAGTCGCTCGCTCAGTGTCAGGACTGGCTGGCTCGGCATGCGCCTGGTGTTCCGCGCATTCCCGTGGCGAGCAACGCCGAGGCAGCGCGTATGGCCTCGCAGGATTCGGAGTCTGCGGCAATCGCTGGCGAAGCTGCGGCGCAGCTCTACGGATTGGCGTATCTTGCGTCCGATATCGAGGACGATCCGAACAATACGACGCGTTTTCTCGTTATCGGTCGGCACGATGCCGGCTCCAGCGGACGCGACAAGACTTCACTCGTGTGTTCGGCCCCAAACCGCCCAGGCACGGTGTTTCACCTGCTGGAGTCTTTTGCCAAGTTTGGCGTGAGCATGAGCAAGCTTGAGTCACGACCGTCGCGTACAGGGCTTTGGGAGTACGTCTTCTACATTGATGTGGAGGGCAACCGCGCAGATCCGCAGGTTGCACAAGCGCTTGCTGAGCTACAGGATCGCGCAGCCTTCGTGAAAGTGCTTGGCTCCTATCCCGTCGCCGCGCTCTGAACGTCGCCGGGGGGCGAATATGTCCTGCGCGTTTGTTTTCCTTGTGAGGATCTCTTCATGAGCATTGCCCAGCGAGCGCCGGACCATATCCGCGCGATTTCACCTTATGTTCCCGGGAAGCCGGTTTCCGAGCTGGCACGAGAGATGGGGTTGCGCGAGCAGGATATCGTCAAGCTTGCGTCAAACGAGAATCCGCTTGGCACAAGTCCGAAGGCGCTTGAAGCCGCGCAGAAAGCGCTGGCGGAAGTGCATCGGTATCCTGACGGCAATGGATTTGCCCTGAAGTCCGCACTGGTAGGGAAATTGGGCGTCACGCTGGATCAGCTCGTGCTCGGCAATGGCTCGAATGATCTGCTTAATCTTTGTGCACGGGCCTTTCTGACTCCGGATAGTTCTGCGATCTATTCGCAGTATGCGTTTGCTGTTTACCCGTTAGCGGTAAAGGCGATTGGAGCGCATGGTATTGAAGTGCCCGCCCGTGATTTTGGCCATGACTTGCCCGCGATGCTTGCAGCCTTGCGGCCTGATACGAAGCTGATTTTCATCGCGAATCCGAACAATCCAACCGGAAATTTCCTGCCAGGGGAAGAGATCGCAGCCTTCCTCGACGCTGTACCTGAGAACGTTCTCGTGGTGTTGGATGAGGCTTACAACGAATACCTCGAACCGCGGCAGCGCTATAACGCTGTTGCTTGGCTCGCACAGCATGTCAATCTGGTCATTACGAGGACCTTCTCGAAAATCTATGGCCTTGGTGGCCTGCGTGCAGGCTACGCTTTGGCGAATGCCACTGTGGCGGACCTGCTCAACCGGGTGCGAGAACCGTTCAACGTGAACAGCGTAGCGCTCGCTGCGGCGGAAGCGGCGCTTGGCGATCAAGCGTTCCTGGCCGAGAGTTACGATGTCAATCGCGAGGGCAAGGCACAGCTCGTGGCCGCCTTCGAAGCGCTGAGTCTCGAGTACATCCCCTCATCGGGCAATTTCGTGACCTTCCATGTCGGCGATGCCATCACTGTAAATAGAAGGCTGCTTGAGCAGGGGGTGATTGTGCGTCCGATCGCTGGCTATGCGATGCCTGAGTGGTTGCGCGTTACGATCGGACTGTCGGTCGAGAATGAGCGTTTCCTCGCAGCGCTGAAGATTGCGCTGGGACGCGCATGAAAGGTTTCGGTCGAATCGTCATTTGCGGCGTCGGCCTGATCGGCGGATCGTTTTCGCTTGCGCTCAAGACGCGCAGCATGGTCCGCGAAGTTGTCGGGATTGGGCGCAGCCGGGCTACGCTCGAACAGGCTAGGTCACTGGGCGTGATCGACACGATCGCCAGCGACTGGGCTGAGGCGCTAGCAGGAGCCGAATTGGTGCTGCTTGCCATGCCGGTGGGCCAAACGAACGACGTTGCGCGCGCGATGGCTCCATATCTCGCGCCAGGCACGCTTGTCACCGATGCAGGTAGCACCAAGCGTGACGTTGTCGAAGGCATCTATGCTTATTTGAAGGATCACTTGGCCTGCGTGGTGCCTGCACATCCGATCGCAGGTGCCGAGAAGAGCGGCCCGGCCGCTGCTACCGCCGAACTCTTTGCCGGTCGCAAGGTCATTGTGACGCCTTTGCCGGAGAACGATGCAGATGCAATCGAGCGCGTACGCGAGGCGTGGTTGGCGACAGGCGGTGTGCTGCACGAGATGTCCCCGCAGGATCACGACCGTGTATTTGCCACGGTTAGCCATCTGCCGCACCTGCTCGCCTATGCATTGGTTCACGACGTAGCCCAGCGCGAGAATGCCGGACAGCTTTTTGGCTATGCGGCGAGCGGTTTCCGGGATTTCACGCGGATCGCGAGCAGCCACCCCGAAATGTGGCGAGACATCTGCATGGCCAACTGCAATGCGCTACTTGGCGAGCTCGATACCTATATCTCCGAACTGGTCAGTATCAGGGCAATGCTCGAAAGCGCCGACGGTACGGCCCTCGAAGCGCTCTTTAAGCAAGCGCGTAACGCTCGTGACGCCTGGCTCGCCGGACAATTTAATCTTTGAGGCACCCCTTGGAATATCTTGATCTTGCGCCAGCTGCGGGAGCGGTCGGTAGCGTCCGGCTTCCCGGTTCAAAGAGCATTTCGAACCGAACGTTGTTACTTGCAGCCCTCGCTGAAGGGCGCACGGTGATTCGCGAATTACTCGCCTCGGATGACACCGCACGAATGCTCGATGCACTCGTAGCGCTAGGCCTTCCTCCCAAGTCGTTGGGGGGGGACGATTGGGCGATCCAGGGCAGCGGTGGTGCGTTTCCTGTGAGAGAGGCTGATCTCTTCCTCGGTAATGCAGGGACCGTCTTCCGTCCCCTCACTGCAGCGCTCGCGCTCGCAGGGGGGCACTATAAGCTGTCGGGTGTGCCACGTATGCACGAGCGTCCCATTGGCGATCTTGTCGATGCGTTACGCGAACTTGGGGCCGATATCCGCTACCTTTGCCAAGAAGGCTATCCCCCGCTCGAAATCAAGCCTGCGGAGATCACCCCTGGTGGTGTTGTGCGCGTGCGCGGCGACGTGTCGAGCCAGTTTCTCACCGCGCTGCTGATAGCGCTGCCGATGTCCGGCGTTGAGACCACGATTGAAGTGGTAGGGGCGCTTATCTCGAAGCCGTACATCGAGATCACGCTGAACCTTATGGCGCGTTTCGGCGTGATGGTGCGGCGCGAGGGGTGGTCGCGCTTCATGGTGCCAGGCAAGGGTTACCGGAGCCCGGGGGCGATCCATGTTGAAGGCGACGCGTCATCAGCCTCGTATTTCCTCGCGGCTGGTGCGATCGGCGGCGGACCTGTCCGCGTCCAGGGGGTAGGCCATGCAAGCATTCAAGGCGACGTGAAGTTCGCCGAGGCGCTTGAAGAGATTGGCGCACGGATCGCGTACGGGGACAACTGGATTGAGGCCGCAGCGCCTGTATCCGGCAAGCTGCGTGCGTTTGACCGCGATTTCAACCACATTCCGGATGCGGCGATGACGCTCGCGGTCGCAGCGCTCTTTGCCGACGGGCCGTGCACATTACGCAATATTGCGAGCTGGCGGGTCAAGGAGACCGACCGCATATCGGCGATGGCGACCGAACTGACCAAGCTTGGCGCGACGGTGGAGGAGGGCGAGAATTGGCTGCGTGTGCATCCGCTCGTCAATCCCCAGCCTATGGCGGCAATCGACACTTATGACGATCACCGTATGGCGATGTGCTTCTCGCTCGTGAGCCTTGCTGGCGTACCCGTACGGATCAACGATCCGAAGTGCACCGCGAAGACGTTTCCGGGATACTTTGACGCGTTCGCATCGATCTGCAAGCGATAACGATCAGGCTTGGCATTAGTACGTCGCCGATATCGATGACGGCTGAGAGTGCGGGCCTGAGCCCCGCCAGGTTGGACGCAGAGGACCGATCGGCCAGGACGCCGCGTTTGGTCCGTCGGGATACCGATTTTCCGGATTCACACATGACTCAAGAACAAACGATTCATCAACTTCTCGATGCGCGTGTTTCAGCTGCGCTCGTTGCCGCCGGCTGCCAAGGTGCGCCAGCGGTCATTACGCCGGCAGCACGGCCAGAGTTTGGCGACTATCAGGCCAACGGCGTGATGGGTGCCGCTAAGGTACGCAAGCAGAATCCGCGTGAACTCGCCCTACAGGTGGTAGCCAAGCTTGATCTTGACGGAATCGCCAGCAAGATCGAAATCGCTGGCCCCGGTTTCATCAATATCACGCTGGATCCTGCCTTCCTCGCCGCGGGTGTCGCGACTGCGCTGGCGAGTACCGCCCTGGCTGTCCCGCTCCCTGCTGCGCAGCGCGTCGTGATCGACTATTCGTCACCCAACCTCGCCAAGGAAATGCATGTCGGTCACCTGCGTTCGACAATCATTGGCGATGCGCTCGCGCGCGTGCTGCGCTTCCTTGGTCACGAGGTGATTGCGCAGAACCACATCGGCGACTGGGGTACGCAGTTCGGCATGCTGACGGCCTTCCTCGTCGAGGTGGAGAAGGGCGCCGACACCGAAATGGCGCTCGCCGACCTCGAGGACTTCTATCGCCGTGCCAAGCAGCGCATGGATGAAGACCCCGCTTTCGCCGACATGGCGCGCGAATACGTGGTCAAGCTGCAGGGCGGCGATGCGCAGGTCAATGCGCTGTGGCAGCGCTTCCTCGAAGTCTCGATGCATCACTGCGAGGCGGTCTACAAGACGCTCGGCATCGGTCTCACGCGCGCCGATCTGCGCGGTGAAAGCTCCTACAACGATGCGCTGCCAGGCATCGTCGCCGACCTCAAGGCCAAGGGATTGGCGGTGACGAGCGAAGGTGCGCAGGTCGTCTTCCTTGACGAGTTCAAGAACAAGGATGGCGAGCCGCAGGCCTACATCGTGCAGAAGCAGGATGGCGGCTACCTTTATTCCACGACCGACCTTGCGGCGGTGCGCTATCGCGTGGATGTGCTGAAGGCGGATCGATCGCTGTACGTCGTGGACCAGCGCCAGGGGCTGCACTTCCAGCAGCTCTTCACGCTTTCGCGCAAGGCGGGCTATGCCGACGACAAGGTCTCGCTCGAGCACGTCGGTTTCGGCGTGATGCTGGGCGAGGACAACAAGCCGTTCAAGACGCGCTCCGGCGGCACGGTG
>JAVBUM010000022.1:0-76236 GCA_031555325.1 Niveibacterium sp.
AGGTGTTCGATGCGCGCCGCGCGTTCGTGCCTGTCCTGGCCATAGAGGCGGGCGAAGAAATCGACGTTCTCGTACACCGAGAGCGTCGGGTAGAGATTGCGGCCGAGACCCTGCGGCATGTAGGCGATGCGCGGCTGGACGTGCGCGCGGTGGCGCTTGTCGCGCATCGTGCCGCCGAGCAGCTCGACGTCGCCCGTCTGGATTGCACGCGCGCCCGCGATCAGCGCGAGCACGCTGGTCTTGCCGACGCCGTCAGGGCCGATGATGCCGAGCATGCGTCCGGCCGGCAGCGCGAGGCTCACTTCATCGACCGCAGTGGTCGATCCGTAGTGATGACTCACGCCTTCGAGGCGCGCGACGTATTCTTCCGTCATGGCCGCCGGTGTCGTGTTCAGAGTTTCGGCAGCGGTTCGGGCCAGGGTTTCGCGTCGTCGACACGCACCCAGCCCACGCCAGGCATGCCCGGCTTGAGCAGGTCGGCGTGTTCGGCGACCCACGCCGGATCGACGCGCAACTTGGCGCGGAACATCAGTTTCTCGCGTTCCGAGCGGGTTTCCACCTCGCGCGGCGTGAACTGCGCGCGCGAAGCGATGAACTCCACCTTCGCCGGTACGGCCGTGTCGGGGAGCGCGTCGAGCGCAATGCGTGCATCGGCGCCGATGCGGACCTTGCCGGCGATCTCGCTCGGCAGGAACACGGTCATGTAGACCTCGCCCATGTCGAGTACCGTCAGCAGCTTGCCGCCTGCGCCCAGCACTTCGCCGGGCTCGACCAGCCGGTAGAGCACGCGGCCATCGATCGGCGACTTGAGTTCGGTGTCTTCGAGTGAAGTCTGGATGCGCGCGATGCGCGCCTCGGCGGCCTTGATGCCGGCGGCGGTCTGTTCGAGCCGCGTGCGCGCGGCCTCACGCGAGGCAGCTGCCACGGCGACGGCGCTGCGGTCGCGGTCCGCTCGGTCGGCGGAGAGGAAATTGACCGCCACGAGCTGTTCGGTCCGGCGCAGGGTCGAGCGGCTGAGCGCCAGATCGGCATCCGCCCTGACGACGCCGGCCTTCGCCTCGGCCTGCGTCTGCAGCGCCTGTGCGAGCCCGGCCTTCGCCTCGTCGAGCTGGGCTTCGAGATCGCGCGCGTCGATCCTGCCCACGCGCTGCCCGGCCTTCACCGCATCGCCTTCGCGCGGCGTCAGTTCGACGACGCGTCCGGCGAGCTTGGTCGACACGTCCGCCTCAACGGTTTCAAGCCGGCCGTTGCCTGCGAGGAAGCCTTCGGGAACGCCGGGCGGTGCCATGCGCTGCAGCGCGTAACGGCCACCGAGGACGATGATGAGGAGGACGAGCAACCATAGGATGTTGCGCGTCGTGCGATTGAGCTTGGACATGACGGAACCCGGGACGGGTGCGGCTCGGACCTGCAGCTGGGCAGGCCATCGCGTCCCCCGACGCGGCGCCGCAATATCCTTTCTACGGCGTCTGGTGCGGTTGGATGATTCAAAAGCCTGGCCGCTTGTGCCGAATCAATCGCTGCAACTGTGGTGGGAACCAATTGGCTCGGTGATTTCCCTTACTCGGGCAGCGCAAGCAGCGGTGGAATGCCCTCGGCTAGCAGATCGATCAGCACGTGCAGGCGGCACGGCATCGCGCGTGCCTTCGGCCACAGCGCGTGAAGCGGAAAGCCATAGGCCGCGCGGTTCGTCGACGACGCACACCAGCTTGCCCGTCAGCAGCGCCTCGACGCTGTCCGGATGGCCATGACGTTCGAGATACGCGGGCGCTGCAAAAGCGCTCGCCCACTGGTGGCCGAGCAGGCGCGTGGCAAGCCGAGCTGTCGGCGAGCGCGTCGCTGCGGATCGTGATGTTCCAGCCGCCTTCGATGAGATCCACACGGTGGTTGCTGACCGAGAGCTCGAACGAGCACTGCGGATGCCGTGTGCCGAGTTGACGAGCAGACCAGCATGTTGCCGACGAGGTTCGGCATCGTGATCCGCAGACGCTGTCGGTGGTGCAGGCGAGCACGCAGCTTTGCGCGGGGCCGACTGCTTGGTCTGCGTTCGTCATGGAAGGCCATGTGCAGGTGGGGCAGAGGTGTTGATCCACGGCTCGGGTGGTGTCGCGTTGTTTGCGTTGCAGATCGCGCGGCCGCATGGTGCGCAGGCCATCGTTGTGTGTGAGAGGGCGTTTCAACTCGGGGCGGCGCGTGTGATTGTGCGCAAGGCGGACGGCCGGCGGAAGTGCAGCAGCTGACCGAAGGAAGGGGCGTCGATCTCGTCGTCGAAACGGTTGGTGGCGCGAACCTCGGTCGTGCGCTCAAGACGCTCGTGCAGGGAGGCCGCATCGGCGTGATCGGGATACTCGACGGTATCGAGATGTCCGCAGTGTTCCATGATCAGGTTCGCTTGCGCGGGAAGATCATCGGGATCGGCGTCGGCAGCCAGGCGGGGCTGGAAACACTGGTGTGGGCGGTGGATGTGAATGGTTTTGCGCCGATGATCGCGGGGGAATATGACGCGAGAGATGTGCCGGCGGCGTTCGAGCACTTGGCGCGGGTCGCGTTTGGGAAGATGGTGGTGCGGTTTTCGTAGGTTGGGCTGAATGCAATGAAGCCCAACGTGCCCACGTTGAAATGCTGCTGTGTTGGGCTTCGCTGCGCTCAGCCCAACCTACGGGAATCACCCCACGGGCTTCTGCCAGCCGCCACCGAGCGCCTTGATCAGATCGAGCGCGGCGGACAGGCGTGCCAACCGCACCTGCGCTACGCTATCCTGCGCGGAGAACAATGTGCGCTGTGCGTCGAAGAGATTCGACAGATCGTCAGCGCCTTCGCGGTAGCGCACTTCCGCAAGCCGCAGCGAGCGTCGGGCTTCATCGCGCACTGCCGTAAGGGCGATTTCGTCTTCTGCGAAGCGGTCTACGTTCCCAAGCCCGTCTTCGACTTCCTTGAGCGCAGCAAGCACGGTCTTCCGATAGGTTTCGACGAGTGTGCGGCGCTGGGATTCGGAGAGCGCAACCTGGTTGCGTAGCCGGCCGCTGTCGAAAATCGTCTGTGCGAGGCCTGCAGCGAGGCCAATGCTGGCTGATGGGTTGACCAGGGATACCAGTGCGCCACTGGCAAGACCGGCTGAGCCGGAGAGCGAGAAACTCGGCAGCAGCGCCGCGCGTGCAGCGGCCACATTGGCATCTGCCGCGCGTAGCTGTGCTTCTGCGCTTGCAAGGTCCGGTCGGCGTAGCAGCAATTGCGAGGGCAGGCCGGCGCCGACGATGGGCGCCCGCAGCGCATCAAAATCCGCTTCGCCCACCTGGAAGCCTTCCGGTGCGCGGCCGAGCAGGATCGCGAGTGCACTCTCGGTCTGGCGGATTTGTACTTCAAGCGGTTTGATTGCTGCGCGTTGCGTGAGTACAGCAGTGCGTTGGCGCGATAGATCCAGTGCGGATGCGGCACCATTCCGGAAGCGCACTTCGACGAGTTTGTAGAGTCGCTCTGCGATGTTGAGGTTTTCGTGTGTGAGTTGCAGCCGCACACGCTGGCCGAGTACCTGGAAGTAGGCGCTCGCTACGCCGGTTGCAAGCGCGAGCCGTGCGGTTTCAAAGTCGTAGCGGCTGGCCGTGAGTGAGTACTGCGCGCTGTCGACGCCGTCGCGCAGGCGCCCCCAGAGATCGATTTCGTAGCTGACCGACAGCCCGACGTTGGTGCCTTTCGAGGTGTTTGCGCCGCCGTTGTCCGGAAAGCTGCGCTGGCCGCTGGTGCCTAGGTTTGCGTTGACCGAGGGGAAGAGCGAAGTGCCGGCGTTGGATACCGTGAGTTCCGCCTGCTTCACGCGCTCAAGCGCAATGGTGAGATCCGGACTCGTCGCGAGCGCCTCCTCGATCAGCGCGGATAGCGCCGGTGCGTCGAAATCCTGCCACCAGTACTGGTGCAGGGCGGCGTTACCGCTGTTCGACTCTATCCAATTGTCATTGTTTGTCGGCAGTGCAGGAGTCGTGGTTTCGCGCCCGATTGCGCATGCTGTAACCATGAGTGTCGCGGACAGCACACAGGCGATGGGGAGTGTCTCGATTCGTCGCATGAAGATCATTCCGCCGACAGCGCCACGACCGGGTCGAGCCGGGCGGCCTTGCGGGCGGGGAGGAAACCGAAAATGAGGCCGGTGGCGAAAGCGCAGCCGAAGGCGAGTAGTACCGGGCCGGTCGAATACTCGATCGGCGTGCCGAAGGCACCGATGACCGCGGCGGCAGTGAGCCCGAAGACCACGCCGATCGCCCCGCCGACTGCGGAGACCACGATGGCCTCGATCAGGAACTGCTGCATGATGTTGCGCTCGCGTGCGCCGGTCGCCATGCGGATGCCGATCTCTCGCGTGCGCTCGGTCACCGAAACCAACATGATGTTCATGACGCCAATACCGCCTACGAGCAGCGAGATTGCCGCGATTGAGCCGAGCAGGATCGTCATCGTGTTCTGCGTCTCTTCCATCGTTTCGATGATCGAGGCCATGTTGCGGATCTGGAAATCGACCACGCCGTGGCGTTCGAGCAGCAGCTGTTCCACGGCTTCCTGCGTGGCATCGATACGACTGATGTCCTGCACGGCCACCGTCACGTTGCGCAAGTAGCGCTGGCCAGAGATTCGCAGGCTGCTCGTCGAGTAGGGTACGAAGACGATGTCATCCTGATCCGAACCCATTGGTGACGCGCCGCGTTCGCTCATCACGCCGATCACTTGGAAGATGAGGTTGTTGATCAGGACGTACTGGCCGATCGGGTCCTGCCCGTCGGGGAATAGCGCCTCGACAACCGTCTGACCGAGCACCGCGACGGTTGCATAGCTTGCTTCGTCTTCTTCGCTGAAGAAGGTGCCGCGCGCCACGGGCCACTGCCGTGCGAGTGGGAAACGACTCGATGTGCCGTTGATGCTTGTACTTGTGTCGTTGTTCCCGAAACGCAGTGTGGCACTGCTGTTCTGCTCAGGGATCGCCGCGATGAGGTTCGGCACGTCGGTGTTCATCGCATCTACATCGGCGACGACGAGCGTGGCCGTGCCGGAAAAACCGCGCTGGTTGGGGGCGCCGGGGCGCACGAGCAGCAGGTTGGATCCCATTGCGGAAACGCGGTTCATCACCGCCTGCTTGGCACCGTCACCGATCGCGAGCATTGCGATCACGGAGGCCACGCCGATCACGATGCCGAGCAAGGTGAGAATCGCGCGGAAGAGGTTGGCGCGTAGCGCGCGCGTGGCCATCTTCGCGGACTCGATGATGTCGACAATGCGCGAACCCGCGCCTGGAGGCCGTCGCGGTGGCGTGTAGTCCGCCTGTTGTTCCAGTACAGGCGCGGGACCAGGGTCGGAGACGATATTGCCATCGCGGATCTCGATCACGCGATCCGCGTGATCGGCGACTTCGCGTGCGTGGGTGATCAGGATGACCGTGTGGCCGCGATGCGAGAGCTCTTCAAGCAGGCGCATGACATCTGCACCACTTTTCGAATCGAGGGCGCCAGTCGGCTCGTCGGCGAGGATGATGCGGCCGCCATTCATGAGCGCACGTGCGATCGACACGCGTTGTTGTTGTCCACCCGACAACTGGTTGGGTCGGTGGTGGCCGCGGTCCTCGAGCCCGAGCTCATCCAGGAGATCGAGTGCCCGCGCAGTGCGATTCTCGTGCGCCATGCCCGAATACATCGCTGGTACTTCGACGTTCTCGACGGCCGTGTGGTTGGCGATCAGGTGGTAGCTCTGGAAGACGAAGCCGAAGTCGTCGCGCCGCAGTACAGCAAGTTCGTCATGGGTCAGCTGTGCGACGTCGCGCCCCATGAAGCAGTAGCTGCCGGTCGTTGGGCGATCGAGACAGCCGATGATGTTCATCAGCGTCGATTTTCCGGAGCCGGACGCACCCATGATCGCAATGAACTCGCCTTCAAAGATCGTGAGGCCGATGCCATGCAGCACCTCGACCGCGAGGTCGCCGTTGCGGTAGGTCTTGGTGACGCCCGACATTTCGATCAGCGGTACCGCATCGTTACGTGTGCGGCGCTGCGGTGCGACGATGGTGCCGGTCGCGGCGACTTCCATCAGCGGCCTCCGGGTGAGCGGCCCATGCCCGGTGGTATCCCGGGGCCTTGCTGGCCACTGGTGCGTGCGGACTGCCTCTCGTTTGGGAGCAGCTTTTCGCCGGCGATGACTTCTTCGCCTTCTGACAGGCCCGCGACGATTTCGATGTGGACACGGTTGCTGATGCCCAGCGTGACCTCGCGTTCTTCGATCTTGCCGTCGACGTCGATGACGCGCACCTTGCCTTGGCGCGGTGCCCGCTGAGTCGTTGAACTGCCCCATGGTGCGAGGCCACGATCCACCGGCCCGCTGGCTCGGGCTGAGGGCGCGGACGCCTTGCGTGCTTCCTTGCGCTGTTCGGTCTCGGTGAGATTCGGGATTGAAGCGTCCGCACCATTGGCTTTCAGCGGGCGTTGTCCGGCCTCGCCAGTGGGGCGCGTTGCGTCGTCACTTGGGCCTTCGGTGCCTTCCGCCTTGCGTCGGGCCCGTATTGCTTCGCGCTCCTCGTGGGTCATCGTCGCCCATTGCGTGCGACGAGCCGCCCGGACCGCATCCTCGTCGGTGGCGGGTGCGATGTCGCTGGCTGTGGCGGCAGCCGGCTTTCTGCTCTTCTCGTTGGTGCGACTCTTGGCCACATCGGCGGACTGGCGCGGAGCGCCAGGGACCGCACTTTCGCGAGCATCAGGTGCGGGGGCTGCGGTACTCCCTTCTGGGCGCTGGCCACGTCCGCGCGAGCCCCGGTTGCCCGTCACGGCGGCGGCCGGGACCATCAGCACGTTGCGCGCCTGTGCCGCAGCGAAGAACACTTGTGCCGTCATGTTGGGCAGCAGCGCGTTGTTGCTGTTCGGCACATCGAACAGCGCGTTGTAGAGCACTACATTGTTGGTGACAGTGGGTGTCGGTTCGAGTTTGCGCAGCGTTCCGTACCAACGGCGTCCCTGGCTGCCGAGCGTCGTGAAGTATGAATCCATGCCGGGGCGTAGCTTGGGGACGTCGGCTTCCGAGACCTGCGTTTGCACCGTCATGGTGTTCATGTCCGCAATTCGCAGGATCGTCGGTGCCTGCTGGCTTGCGTTGAGTGTCTGGCCCTGACGTGCGGTGATCGATACGACCGTGCCGGTCATTGGAGCGTAGATGCGTGCGTAGCCAAGCGTGGCCTCGTCGGCGCGCAGGTTGGATTCGGTCTGATCGATTTGTGCCTTGAGCGCTTCGATCTGAGCGCGGGCTGAACGCAACGTGGCTTCTGCGCTCTGGAATGCATCGGCCGTCGTGGCATTCTCGGCCAGCATGTTTTTCTGCCGGGTGTATTGGAGGTCGGCGAGCTTCAGCTGTGCTTCACGGTCGACCATCGTTGCCTGCAAATTGCGCAATGATGCGCGTCGGCTGTCGACCGTGGCGAGGAACACCGTGGGGTCGATCTCGGCAAGTAGATCGCCTTCCTTCACCTGTGAGCCGACTTCGACGTAGATCTTCTTCAACTGGCCCGACACCTGGGCGCCCACATCGACGTAGTCGCGCGGCTGCACCGTGCCAGTGGCGGTGACGAGGTCTTCGAGATCGCCACGCTGTACCGTGACGATCTGGTATTGCTCGCGCGGGCCAGGGGCGGAGAGCTTCTTCCAGGCGGCCCAGCCGGCCGCAACAAGCAGGAGAAGGATGAGCGCCGCGATCGCGCGGCGAAGCAGGCGCCGTCCCCGCGCGGTAGCGCTGGCGGCGTTGGAAACGGCATTCATTGCAGTGCGGGGCGCCGCGCCAGCGGCATTGTCCTGGAATGGGAGACTATAGCGGACGCCCCTTACGGGTTAGGCAGCCCTAAATTGTAATAGTTGGCACTGATTGCAAATTTTTGGAAGCAAGCGTGGCATTCGCCCGAATGCGGACGAAAGAGACGAAGTGGATCGTCGTATTCAGCTATTTCGATACATGTATTCACGCGTCATTGGCAGTGGGTGCGCCTTGAAGCTTCTTTGCGGTTTGCAGGCGACGATTTGGTGCAGGGCCATCCAGTGCTGACGGAAACCGTGCGCGCAGCCAGCGAGATAGATGCGCCAGATGCGGAAGCGCTTGTCTCCAACCAACTCGCGCAGACGGTCTGCGTTGGCCTCGAAGCGCTCAGTCCAGTGTTCGAGCGTGCACGCGTAGTGCAAGCGCAGATTCTCTACGTCCATGACTTCGAGACCGGCAGCGCTCATTTCCTTCAGGGCGAGCGAAATATGCGGCAGCTCGCCGTTGGGGAATACGTAACGGCCGATGAAACGGCCGCCACCATAAGGCGTTTCGCCAGAGTCCGGATCGGTCGAGGTGATGCCGTGATTCATGGCCACCCCGCCGTCAGCGAGCAGTTCGCGGATGCGGGTGAAGTATTCGCGCAGGTTTGCAAGCCCCACATGCTCGAACATACCGACCGAGGTAATTTTTTCGAACTGGCCCCGCACGTCGCGATAGTCCTGAATGCGGATTTCGATGCGGTTTTCGAGGCCCGCTTCCCTTACGTGCTGTGTTGCAAGCTCGAACTGGTTCTTTGATAGCGTGATACCGATGCACCGCGCACCGTATTTTTGCGCTGCGCGCAGCACGAGTGCCCCCCAGCCGCAGCCAATGTCGAGCAGGCGTTCGCCGGGTTTCACCCGGATCTTGTTGAGGATATGGTCGATCTTCTGGGTCTGTGCGGTTTCGAGTGAGTCGGCTTCGTCGCGGAAGTAGGCGCAGGAATAGACCATCTCGCGATCAAGCCACAGCCGGTAGAACTCGTTGGAGACGTCATAGTGATAGCCGATCGATGCAGCATCGAGCTTGCGCGAATGCCTGTACCGGCGCGCATGCGCGCGTTCGTCCGACTCGCCGCCATGCTGCGAGAGCAGGCTTGCGACCCGTACGACCTCGATAACCGGCCCATCGATGTCGATATCGCCCTCAACGTAGGCCTCGCCGAGTCCGTCGAGACTAGGATGGATCACGTGTTCGAGCGCTGAAGGGGCCCTGAGGTGGAGCCGTACCTGTGGATCGGGGCCGAAGTGGTGTTCATGGCCGTTCCAGAGACTGAGCGAAAGCGGGAGGCTGACTTTCTCACGCAGGCGTCGGATGTATTCGTCGAGGCGCTTTTCGAGTACTCGGCCGGGGAGGGCAGCCGCCACAAGCTGAAGCATGTGTGACTCCTGGACAGACACGACAAGTTTTAAAAATAGCATCCGCATCGAGATCGGACCACATTGCCGTTTGCAATGAAGGTTATTGATTCTTGTAAGCGTTGTGCGCCCGCGTTCCTCTCAGGGGGAGTCATCCTTGCATGCCGTTGGTGTCGAGGCTTGCCCGCTTGCGGCCTGCCTTCATCGGCGATCCTGAAAGGGATATCTCCGGGAGATTTCCTCCGTGTCTGAATGGCAAGGTCATGAAATCTGCCCCCGCCGAGGTGGAGACCATTGCAGCAGATCGTCGCGCGCAGACTGATCATCTGCTCCGTTTCAAATCTGTCGCTCCCGCGCTGGGTGGAGGCCGTTGCAGTAGGTCTCCTGTAGGGGCTCCTGGTCGTACCGGCATGTCCCTGCGATCGGTGTGCGGATTCGCTAGATACTTAGACTTGGGATACCGATATCGTTTCTACTGTCGATGCAGCACGACCAGCTTTGTATCGACCTGTTGCGCAAGCCTCAGCGTGAACTGCCAGTAATCGTGCCGCCTCTTCCCGACCGCAAAGCTGCGCGTTCCACCTTCCCGCGCCAGCACCTTCTGTGACCGCCATGCTTGATCAAACACACTACTGGCTGCACAGAGCTCCTCGATCAACGCAATGTGGCACATGTCGTCGCACGAACCGGCAGAGTCGGCTCGGTATTCGGCAACCAGACGTTGTGCGCGTTTGTCCCAATCCAGGATAAGGCGTTGTGCGCGTGGATCGAGGAATACATAGCGCAAGAGGTTGGGCGCCTGCCCGGCATTGCCTGCGAGCCAGTCGTGGAAGAGCGCTTCCGCCCCGGTATTCCATGCCAACGCATCCCAGTGGCGGTTGAGCACATAGGCGGGCGAGGCGATCGCCTCGACCAGCGCTGCGAGCGGTGCAGCCTGAGGCTCAGGCGTAGGTGGGGCGTGCGGATCGGCACGGCCGGCGAGCTGGAACAGGTAACTGCGTTCGGCGGCCGACAGTCCGAGTCCTTCGGCGAGTCGTGCCAGGGCGGATACGGATACGGCCGTCGTGCGGCCTTGTTCGATCCAGGTGTACCACGTCGGGCTGATACCGCAGAGCGAAGCGACCTCCTCCCGCCTAAGCCCACGGGTGCGTCGCCGCCCTTGCGGCAGACCAAACTCGGCGGGAGAGAGTCGCTCGCGTGCAGCCCGCAGAAAGACGCCGAGCGCGTCCGACTGTGTGTGTTTTTCCATAGGGGTCGTGGTGATTACAAGAGCCTGTTGGGTTTTATAACCGGATAAATTCAAGTCTTGTAACAGGATAGCTCCACGCCTATCGTAGGGATTCATCCATTCCGGACGCGAGGATTCAAGCATATGAAAACGCACGGTCAGGCGGTTCACGAACAGTTCGACCCACAGGCGCAGGCCTATCTTTCGAGTGCGGTGCACGCCCAAGGTCCGGACCTGAGGCGCGTGTGCGAACTCGTCGTGGCCTCCGTCCCGGCAACGGGTGTGGGGTTGGATTTGGGCTGTGGCGCAGGACACCTTTCCTTTGCGCTTGCGCCGTTGGTGTCGCGCATCGTCGCGGTCGATCCGTCCGACAGTATGCTGGCTACGGTGCGCTCCGCAGCCGCCCAAAAGGGGCTTGCCAATATCGAGATCCACCAGGCTGCGGCTGAAAGACTGCCATTCGACGATGCTACGTTCTGCTTTGCTGCCACGCGTTACAGCGCACACCACTGGACTGACCTTTCCGCCGCCATGGTCGAGATACGTCGTGTTGTGAAACCGGGTGGTCACGTATTCGTCATTGACGTCGAAGCGCCTGAGGATCCGCTTGTTGATACGCATTTCCAGACCATTGAATTCCTGCGTGATCGCTCCCACGTGCGCGATCGCTCTGAAGCCGAATGGCGGGGTGAGTTCAGGAAGGCCGGTATTGACATGCTTGGCGATGCGCACTGGCCGACGCGCATCGAGTTCTCAAGCTGGGTCGAGCGGATGCGCACGCCTGCGCTAAAGGTCGAAGTGCTACGCCTGATCCAGAACGAAGCGCCGCGTGAAGTGCGCGACGTGCTGGCAATCGAAGAAGATGGCTCTTTCACGATGAAAACCAGCCTCTTTTGGGGGCAGGTGCCGCGCAGCTGAGTGGAGGCTCCATTGCCAGCGTTTCGTTCCCATGCGGTGATTCAAAAAATACATCCGTTGCTGCGCAAACTGGAAGGTGGCGACAGGCGCTCCATTGGCCGGGCGAACGAAGTGGCCCAGGAAGTGCTGGCTGATCCCGGCTTGCTTTCGGTGCTCTTCGACGGTATGCGCTCGCCCGATCCGGTTGTGCGGATGCGCAGTGCCGATGCGGCGGAAAAGGTGACAGCGGAGCGCCCTGGAGACCTCGGGTGCTACAAAGCGCTTCTCCTGACCTCTTTGGCCGAGCACTCGCAGAAGGAAGTGCGCTGGCATGTTGCGCTGATGATAGGCCGTCTCGACATGGATGGACGGGAGCGGGAGCGGGCGGTATCAGTGTTGCTCGGCTACATGTCGGACCCCAGTAGCATCGTAAAGACCTGCGCCATGCAGGCGCTTGCCGACATCGCCGCGCGCGATCCAGCGTTGCGACCTGTGGTGCGCTTGCACTTGCGGGAACTTGTCGTGATTGGCACGCCTGCCATGAAGGCACGTGGGAGGCTGCTGCTGGAGGGCTTGGCCTCGCTTGCGTGACCTCCTGGTCACATTGGCTCTAATAGCAGCTCCCACCTGCCTATCCAGCGGTAGAGCTGTCCGTCGTTCTCGGACTTTGAACTCCATCCACCACGAAAGCTCTTGTGGTCGGAACTGAAGATAAACCCGACGAAGCCTTCGCAGACGCTATGAGAAGGTGTTTCGGCCGACAAAGGCGAGATGTTGTCCTTGTCGGCCAAACCGTGGTGGCCTCAGGATGCGATTCGCTCGCGGAATGAGACCAGCTCCGCGATGGTCAGTACCGGAAAGTTGCGCTGTTCTGCGAACGCTCGGGCATCATCGCCTTTCATCATCGTGCCGTCAGCGTTCATCAGTTCGCACAAGACCGCAGCAGGCTTGAAGCCTGCGAGCCGAGCCAGATCCACGGAACCTTCCGTGTGGCCGCGCCGACCGAGGACCCCCAGTGGATGGGCGCGCAACGGAAACACGTGCCCGGGGCGAACCAGGTCGTCGGCCTGCGCTGAATCGGCAATGGCCGCGCGAATGGTCGTCAGGCGATCCCTTGCCGAAACGCCCGTGGTGACGCCGTTGCGGGCCTCGATGCTCACGGTGAACGCGGTGCGAAAGCGGCTGCCATTGGATGTGACCATGGGCGGCAGATCCAGTAGCTGCACACGCTCTTCGTCAAGACACAGGCATACGATGCCGCTGCACTCGCGGATGAAAAGCGCCATCGTCACCTCGTCCATGATTTCGGCTGCAATCACGAGGTCGCATTCGTCCTCGCGATCATCGTCGTCGAACAGTGCGACTGGGATGCCACGACCGATGGCCTCGATGGCCGCATTCACGCGTGCGTGAGGTTTGGCATCGAAATGGTGATGAGGATTTGTGGCCAGGTCGGCCCGAGAAATGAGATCCAACATTGAAACGCTCCTGACAAGAGTTAGAAACGTTTCAGGGGACGCAACGAAACACGCCTGGAGGCGTGCCTGGACTCGCCCCCGAAGCGGGTACGGCCGAAAGCGATCTATTCGATCGGTCGGCTTGCGTCTTCTTTCATCCGGACTATGACCGTCGGCTCCGGCTTCGTACCGGATCTGCTGACCCTGCATTGCTGCAGGCGCTCGCGGGCTCGGCGACAATCTGCCGCCCTACCGCCGGTGGGGACTTCCACCCCGCCCTGAAGACGATGTTTCTCCGAGGCAGGTGTTCCACACCAGCACCGGAATGCCGATTGTACGGTTTGTCGAGTCCGGAAAGAGGCTTCCGGACCAACGCGGTGCATCAGGCGTCAAAATCGTTGGAGGGTGTGGCAAGGGTATTCGCCTGCTGGTGTCTGGTAGCGCACTGCTTCAGCTGCCGGGCGGATCCCGCTCCGATCAGTGCAGGGCCTTGCGCCACGGTCAGCTGCCTTGCGAAGGATCCAAAACAGTGGGGATGGGGTGGCATCAGCAGGGAAATCGCCAACTGTTAGTCTAGGTTAAGATCGACTGATAATGATTCGCAATAATGTCCGCCCGGTGAGCTGCGCCTGTGGGGGTTCCACGTTGTCGCACCAGGACCGGGCGCCTTTTCATGGAGATCCTGATGAACGCAAGTTTCCATCCGGCGGGTCGAGTCGCCCGTATTGCCGTCCTCATGGCCGTCGTGGCTGGCGGTCTTGCGACAACGGCACCCGCGCTGGCTGCCGAATCGCTCACGCTCTACACCACACGCGAACCTGGCTTGATTCAGCCATTGCTGGCTGCCTTCACGAAGAAGACTGGCGTACGCGTCGAGACAGTGTTCATCAAGGACGGTCTGCTCGAACGCGTAAAGGCGGAAGGTGAGCGCTCGCCAGCCGATGTGCTGATGACGGTAGACATTGGAAATCTGATGGATCTCGTCGAAGGCGGTGTGACGCGGCAAGTGAGGTCGGCTGCGCTCGATTCGGCGGTGCCCGCCAATCTGCGTGGCGTCGATGGTGGGTGGTATGCGTTGTCGTTACGCGCGCGGGTGCTCTATGCGGAAAAGAGTCTGTCGCTGACGAACTTTCGCTACGAAGACTTGGCCGACGCGAAGTGGAAAGGCAAGGTTTGCATTCGCTCGGGCCAGCATCCGTACAACACCGGGCTCGTTGCCGCAATGATTGCGCACGATGGCGAGGCGGCCGCCGAGAAATGGCTGCGCGGGGTGAAGGCGAATCTTGGAAGAAAGGCCACCGGTGGGGATCGCGACGTGGCGCGCGACATCCTAGGTGGCATCTGCGATATCGGGCTGGCGAATTCCTACTACGTGGGGCAGATGAAAGCGGCGAAGCCGGGCACCGATGCGCGCAAGTGGGGCGATGCGATCAAGGTCGTACGCCCGGTCTTTGCCAAAACCAAGGGTACGCATGTGAACATCAGTGGCGCCGCGGTGGCGAAGCATGCACCGAACGGTGCGGACGCCGTGCGGTTGTTGGAATTCCTTGTCTCGGAGCCCGCGCAGGCGATGTATGCACAGGCGAACTACGAATATCCCGTGCGGCCCGGCGTGGCGCTTGATCCCGTGATCGCATCGAGCGTTGGCGAAATCAAGATCGATTCACTGCCGATCGCCGAGATCGCGAAATACCGCAAGCAGGCCAGCGCGCTTGTCGACAGGGTTGGCTTTGACAACTGACCTGACGCTGCCCCGGTTCCGCGTCGCGGGCCCACGAGCGGTGGGGCCGCTGTGGCGCCTTACCTCGGCTGTGTTGGCACTCGGCGTGCTGGCGCCAGTCGCCAGTCTGGTGTGGATCGCGTTGAGCGGAGATCTATCGAACTGGCTACATCTGGCGCGCACCGTGCTGCCGCAGGCTGCGCTGGATACTGCGATCCTGCTTGCGGGTGTCGGCACGGTGGTGCTCGTCGTGGGTACCGGCTGTGCGTGGCTCGTCACCGCTTGCGATTTCCCTGGCCGGCGTGTGCTGAATTGGGCGCTGCTGCTGCCGCTGGCGATGCCGACGTACATCGTCGCCTTTGCCTATCTCGATTTGCTGCACCCGATTGGTCCGGTTCAGGGCGCCGTGCGCTGGCTGCTCGGCTATGAGAGCCCGCGCGAATTCCGCCTGCCTGATCTGCGCTCCATGACGGGCGCCATCTTCCTGCTTGGAGCGGTGCTCTATCCCTACGTCTACTTGACGGCACGCGCGATGTTCGCGACGCAGCCGGCACACCTTCTGGAAGCTGCACGGGTGCTTGGCGAATCGCGCATCGGAGCTTTTCGGCGTGTCGCGCTGCCACTGGCCCGGCCTGCGCTTGCGGCCGGCATGAGCCTCGCGCTGCTCGAGACGCTCAACGACATCGGCGCCGCAGAGTTTCTGGGCGTACGTACGCTGACGGTTACCGTCTACACGACCTGGGTCTCGCGTTCCGACCTCGCGGGTGCGGCGCAGATTGCGTGCACGATGCTCTTTGCGGTGGTTGCCCTCGTGCTGCTCGAACGCCACTCGCGCCGCCACCAGCATTTTGGTAGCGCTCAACGCATGCGTGCAATCCAGCCACGGCGGATCGAAGGATGGCGCGGCTGGGCGATGGCTGGAGTGGTTGCGCTGCCGGTGTGCGTCGGTTTCGTCGCGCCAGCGTTGTATCTGGCATGGGAAACCACAAAGCGTCTTTGGCAGGGCAGTGGCGTGTCGGTGGCGCTTGTAATGAGTCTTGTGAATACCTTGGGGTTGGCGCTCGGCGTCACACTGGTCACGGTCGTGGCAGGTCTCGTTGTTGCCTGGGCGTCGCGTCGCCATGCGAGTGTGCCAAACAGTGCGCAATGGCATGCGCGCATCGCTACGCTTGGTTACGCGTTGCCAGGAACGGTGCTTGCGATCGGGTTGCTCACGCCAGCGCTTACGTTCGATGGTGCATTCGCGCGACTTGTTGGCCTTCCCGGCTTGCCGCTGATGGGGGCGGGTATCGTGCTTGTTGTGGCTTGTGCGATCCGCTTTCTTGCGATCCCGGTTGGTAGCCTGGAAGCGGGCCTTGCGCGGATTCCGTCATCGCTCGAATACGCTGCGCGCCTGCTTGGCGAAAATCCGGCTGGCAGCCTGCGTCGTGTGCACCTGCCGCTCCTGCGGCCTGCACTGGGAGCAAGCGCGCTGCTCGTATTCGTTGATGCGATGAAGGAACTGCCCGCCACGCTGTTGCTGCGCCCCAGCGGTTTTGAAACGCTCGCGACCGGGCTCTACGGCGAGGCCGCACGCGGAACCTACGAGGAAGGTGCAATGGCTGCACTGCTGATCGTCGTTGCGGGGCTCGTGCCGATTCTCGTGCTTGCCCGCGCCTCGCTCGATCCAGCACGCGCGGATGTCTCACTGGAACATCATCCATGACAACTGCATTGCGTATCGAGTCGCTCGGCCTGGGTTTCGCGGACCGCCGCGCCGCTGGTGGCTTTCACAGGGTCGTCGAGGACTTTTCCTTCTCGCTCGACGCAGGTCGCATCGGCTGCCTGTTCGGTCCCTCGGGTTGCGGGAAGACGACCGTGCTGCGTGCAATCGCAGGTTTTGAGCCGGCCCGTGCCGGTTCCATCCGGCTCGGTGAGACGCTGCTCTCGTCGCCGGGTTTTCACCTGCCACCGGAACGGCGCCATGTTGGCATGATGTTCCAGGAATACGCGTTGTTTCCGCATCTGTCCGCTGCACAAAACGTCGGCTTCGGGCTGCGCCGACTGGCTGAGGCAGAACGTGATCGCCGAGTTGCCGAAATGTTTGATCTGGTCGGGCTGCCGGGCATTGGCGAACGCTTTCCGCACGAGCTTTCCGGTGGGCAGCAGCAACGGATCGCTTTGGCACGGGCGCTTGCACCGCAGCCGGCGTTGCTGCTCCTTGATGAGCCCTTCTCGAATCTCGATAGCGCGACCCGCGAACGGCTTGTGACAGAGGTCCGCACGATCCTGCGCCGAGCCAATCAGACGGCGATCCTCGTTACTCATAGCCGTACCGAGGCTCGGGCGATGGCCGACCATATCGGTGTAATGCGCGATGGCCGGCTCGCCGAGTGGGAGCAGGTGGCACGGCCTGCAAAGGTGCCTTCTCCCGCTTAGGTTTTCTGTCCGGTTCGAGCATTGCCGGATCCGGATCGCTGTGTGCGCCCGGATGAACCGCGCTGTACGGCGGGGCTGGCGTTTTCGATGGTTGCGGAGGCGGCCGTGATGGGGCGGCGGACGGCAATGTCAATACGCTGCGCTATGACCCCGAATGGCACAACCAATCTACCGCCATTGTGCTCAAGGAAGCGCACGACTGGCAGCCAGAAGGTGCGCGGCTGACTGCAGCCATGCTTGCCGGCGCGGCTCAGCGATGTCTGCAGATCGTCGTCGAATACGCGAATAACCACACTCAGTTCGGCCGTCCAATCGGGAAGTTTCAGGTAACCCCACATCAGTTGAGTGTGATTGCCGAAGAGGTCTTCGCAGCACGTACGGATACGCAAACGATAGGCGCACTGTGTCACAGCGTGATCGGTGCGATCGGTCCCACAAATGAATTCGACCTGCATACGAGGCGGCCGTATGAATGGCGGTAGGGCTCCACAGCGAAACCTCATAGTTTGAGCATGTTGGGCGCGCAATCCTCTGCGAAGGAGAAGAGATTGCGGATGGCCTTGAGTTCTTGCTTTCGTCCGATATTGCGGCCTGAATGCACCTTGCTGCGAGAAAGGTCAATGAGGGGGCAAGGTGTGACTGACAAGGCATGGCGCTTGGGGGGCTGAAGCTGCTTGATCTGTCGCGGATCCTGGCCGGACTTGGACAACATAGATACTTGGCGATCTCGGGGCCAAGGTGATCCGTGTCGAACTCCCGGCGCAACCCCACACGGTCAGCGGTCAGAAATATGATGCGGTCATGTCTTGGCAAGATCCCCGCAGGAGCGGCAGGTGATATTTTCGGGCGTCGTGCTGTCTATTCGATTGGAGTCTTTGCGAGGGCCAGCTGCCTTTATGTGCTGCTGCAACCCTGCCACTTCAGTGCAGATGGGCATTGTGGGGTGGTCTTCTGGTACGCCCGTATCGTGGTTCCCAACTCTGGTTGGGAACCAAGCTTGAAGCGGGTCAGAGATCAAAGATCTCAATCAATTGGCATGCTACGCCATTGTCATTGCAGTGGGCGGCGTGTGGATTTTGCGGTAGGCGGTGCCTGAGTTCGCTCATCGCGTTTTCCATCACGAAGCCGCGACCGACCATCGCCAGCATTTCGTAGTCGTTCATGCCGTCACCAAAAGCTACCGCGTCCTGCAGGCCGAGGCCCAGTGTCGATAGCACGGCTTCGGCTGCAGCGCCCTTGTTTACGCCGACGGCCATTACTTCCAGACTGTCTTCCGTCGGCCAGACGATGCTTGTGCGATCACGGTGTTGTTGGAGGTGATCGAGTTCGACCTGCCTGAGGGCCTGCGGCTCGCCGCGGAAGAAGATCTTGTGGATTGCGTTGCAGTCGAGGCCGGAGAACTCGGTGACTTGGTAGCTGAAGCCGGATTCACGCAGGAATTGCAATTCGGTCGGATTCTCGCGCTCCACGTACCAGCCGTCTTTCAGATAGATATTCACATCGAAGTCACCGCGGTCGACGTGCAATAGATCCGCGGCGAGATCGCTGGGCAGCGTGCGCTGGAACAGCGTGCGATCGTCTGCGTCGGCGACGAGTGCGCCATTGGAGGCGATGAGATGGCAGTCGAAGCCAAGTGTTTCCCGAATGCCGCGCATGTCGATCATGTGGCGACCCGAAGCGAGGATGATCCGTACGCCAATGCGGTTGAGTGTACGCAGGGTGGTGAGCGTCAATGGACTCAAGGCGTGGCTGTTGTTCAGCAGGGTGCCGTCGAGATCCGAAATCACAGCTTTGAACATTGGGGAATCCTTGTGGGATGGCTGCCCCGACTGGTTTCGAGGTCTTGGGCGCAAGCTTTCCATGTGACTATGATTCCGTCCAACGAATTGTTTTCGCTGTCCTGATTCCAGATAGGAATGTTTGAGCTACGCGATCTTCGAGCGTTTGTGACGCTGGGCGAAACGCTGAATTTCCGGCGGGCTGCCGATCGCCTGCATTTGACGCAATCAGCGCTTTCCAAGCAGGTGCAGCGGCTCGAAGTGTTCTTTGGTGGTCAGTTGTTCGAACGCAGTGCTGGTGTGACGCGCCTCACTCGGTTGGGCCATGCACTGCTGCCAGATGCCACGGCCTTGCTTGAACGAGCCAACCGGCTGTCGCTGCGCGGCAGGCAAGCGGCCCAAGGCATCGTCGGCAGCCTGCGGATCGGCTTCGGCGTCACCAGCAAGACAATCGCGCCGCTCGCGATCTCACGCTTCCGGCGCTTGCGGCCGGATGTGGAGGTTTCCCTGCACGAAATGTCTACGCGCCACCAGTATCAGGCGATGATCGACGGCACGCTGGATGTTGGCTTCTGCCGTCTGCCTGCTCCGGATGGCTGGCAGACGTTGGCGGTTCAGCAGGATTCGCTGCTAGCCCTCGTGCCTGAGAGCTATCCGGATGACATTACACTCGAAGGCCTGATGCAGCATCCGCTGGTGATGATTGATCGAACCCGTGCGCCGGCCTTTTACGATCATCTGATGAATTTCCTCGCGGTCCGTGGCCTGCATTTGGCCGTGCGACAGACGGTCAATGAGTTTTCGTCCGCACAGGCGTTGGCAACCGCTGGCGTTGGCTGGGCGGTGGTGCCGCATTCGTTCGGTCCCAGTGGTGAGGGCGCGCGGGCGCTTGACTTTGACGACGAGCGTGCGCGCTGGCAAGTTGGCTTGGTACGGCCGCCGGGCGAGGCTGATAGGGTTGTTTCGTTGTTCTGGCAGATGGTTGCAGACGTCGTGGCAGGCATCGCTTGAAGTGCGATTGGTTTTCTTCATTCCCCATTTTCGAAAGGTTTGCCAACGGCGCCACTCACCTGATGTAGTCCAATTGCCAGCTTCCTCTGATTCCGTAGCTTCTCGGGTTTTCGCGTGCGCGAGGACTCATATGGATCTAAAGGACGTGCGGATGAAGGTTGGCGAGATGCTTGCGTCAGGCAAGGGCAAGTCTGCGGTCTTCATGGCTCTTTCGGGGCAAGGAATAAAGGATGCGCAGCTTGCCTACCTGATTGCTGCAAGCACCGGTCCGGTGCGCTACTGCTTGATCTGGTTGACCGCACTCTCTCGCCGCAGCATCAGCACATGTATCCAGGCCGGACGCGGACTGGTTAATTTCTCGGATGTCTTTCGGACCAGATATCCAAGCCGGGTGCAGATTTTCTGCGCGATATTGCGTTTCGGAGGAGGTGATAGGTGCTCACCGCAGTGCACACACGATTCTTCCTGGGCATAGGTACCCCATGGATTGCCTGCAAGATCCATCAGGATTGTGGAAAGCCAGTTTGTTCTGTCGTGGTTGCTGCCGACGAATGAGGTCTGGACGGGAATCAGATTTGGAAACAGATTCTGCAGGCGTGTTTCGTCGAAGCTGTTGACGTGCCCCCAAGGCGGATTCTTACCGCCGCACTTGCGGCAAGTTGTACGTCCGACGCGGATGTCCTGCTTGTATGGGACGCCGACCAGCAGATAGCCGGATGTCACGCGTGCAAGTTCTGCACATGCGGCTTCAAGCATTGGTGAGGGAATGTGTTCAAGGACTTCCGCGCAAAGTACGAAGTCGAAACAACCGTCCTGGAAATGGAGCGCTGCAGCATTCCCCTTCACGCATTTGACATTGGGGTGAGAAATCGTTGGAGTCTCTAGATCGAGGGCCGTAACCTCCTCGAAGCGCTCGGTCAGAAGTAGGGAGAAATGCCCGTCACGGGCACCGATATCAAGGGCGCTCGATAAGCCCTCTGGCGTTAGCCGAAGGATGTCTGCTGTTCGGGTCTGCTCGCGAGCAGTAGAGCGATTGATTAAATGGGTCACTGTCGCAGTCCTCACTGATCTAGTCCGTGGCGTACCACTACCGCAAATTCCGAACTTCCAATTGTGGCGCAGACGGAAGTTGAGCGCTACAGTGGTTGGTTTCTTGGATCGCTCGGTAAGGGGCGCAGAGAATGCACGACGATTTCACGGCGTGCCGTGTGGACCATTGGGATCGGCTATCTGACTGGGAGTGGCCACCGCGACGGGTATCCTGCATTTCCCCAGGGTTGTCCGTCGTGTTGAATCCGAAGCCTGTTGCTCATTGCCGGTCTACGCAGTGGTTCAGGCTGAAGTATCGACGTGATGCATTGTCACTTATTTGCCTTCACTATGCTGCTGGGTTTGATGTTGGTAGATGAAGGCGAAGCGCCCCTATGTTCACAGAACCCAGTTCAACCTAGCGACAACGATCGCGTCATTAGTGTTGCACAGAGGTGGATAAGCAGCGCAGGAAATTAGGAGCAAGTATCCACCGACAAAGCCAGTGAGATACTTGCTCTAGGCTTGCTCGGCATCTGCAGAAAAGTGGAGACGCCGCTCAAGAACAATGCTTCACCAGACGTTGGATCTGGTAGTCATTAACATTGCTAGATTAGTAGCATTTAGCGATATTCAGGTCGCGCCGAACGACAGAATCGTCGTCAATGACGCCAGCGTTGTGCGCCTGATGGTCGGCCCAATAGGATGAACGCACCATCGGGCCGCAGGCGGCATTCTTGAAGCCCATGGCGAGCGCCTCGCGTTCGAACATCGCAAAGGTGTCCGGATGCACGTAGCGCAGCACCGGCAGATGGCCGCCGGAAGGTTGCAGGTACTGGCCGATCGTGAGCATCTCGACGTGGTGGGCGCGTAGATCGCGCATGACTTCGAGGATCTCCTCGTCAGTCTCGCCGAGGCCGACCATAAGGCCGGACTTGGTCGGCACTTCCGGATGCTCGGCCTTGAACTTCTTTAGCAGCATCAGCGAGTAGGCGTAGTCGGCACCGGGGCGCGCAGCCTTGTAGAGGCGCGGCACGGTTTCGAGGTTGTGGTTCATCACGTCGGGCGGGGCCTGACGGAAGATATCCAGCGCCACGTCCATGCGGCCGCGGAAGTCGGGCACGAGGACTTCGATCGTGGTGCTCGGCGAGGCGGCGCGCGTCTCGCGGATGCAGTCTACAAAGTGCTGGGCGCCGCCGTCGCGCAGGTCGTCGCGGTCCACCGAGGTGATGACGACGTAGTTGAGGCGCATCGCGGCGATGGTGGCGGCCAGATCGCGCGGTTCGTCGGCGTTGAGCGGTTCGGGGCGGCCGTGGCCGACGTCGCAGAACGGGCAGCGGCGCGTACAGATGTCGCCCATGATCATGAAGGTCGCCGTGCCCTTACCGAAGCATTCATGAATGTTCGGGCAGGAGGCTTCCTCGCAGACCGTGTGGAGCTTGTGCTCGCGCAGCGTGCTTTTGATCTCGTTGAAGCGCTCGGCCTCGGCGCCGGCGCCGATACGGATGCGGATCCAGTCGGGCTTGCGGAGTTTTTCGGCTGGCACGATCTTGATCGGAATGCGTGCCGTCTTGTCGGTACCACGGAGCTTCTTGGTGGTCTGGTCCATGTTTTCTCTCAAACAGCCGCAGGGGTGGCGGCCTTGTCTTTTTCGAGCAGCCGTGCTAGGTGCGCGGCGAGTTTGTCGAGCACGGAGTCGACCGTATCGGTGACACCGAAATCGCGGAGCTGCGTGGTGGTAAGCCCCGGGTAGCCGCAGGGATTGATCGCCGAGAACGGCGAAAGATCCATACCGACGTTCAGCGATAGCCCGTGATAGCTGCAGCCGTTGGTGATCTTGAGGCCGAGTGCGGCGATCTTGGCGTCCTTCACGTACACACCAGGTGCGCCGTCGCGCAGTTCGCCCACGATGTCGTAGTCGGCGAGCAGGTTCAGTACCGCGCGTTCGAGTAGTTGCACGAGCTCGCGCACCTTGATGCCGTGGCGGTGGAGGTCGAGCAGCACGTAGATCACGGCTTGACCTGGTCCGTGGTAGGTGATCTGGCCGCCGCGGTCGATCTTCACGAGCGGGATGCCGGTTTCGCGAAGCAGGTGTTCGGGCTTGCCCGCGAGGCCGAGCGTGAAGACGGGTGGGTGTTCGAGCAACCAGAGCTCATCGGGCGTGTCGGGGCCACGTGTGCGGGAAAACTCGCGCATGGCGTCCCAAGTGGGCGGGTAGCTGACGCGACCGAGGCGCTTGATTTGCAGGGCAGGGGTGGGGAACGAGCTCATGCTCGGGTATCGTGCGCTTGGCGGAGTCTGTGCAAGCGGTTGAACAAAAAAGAAAAATTGTACCGGGTGAGGTGTTCGTGCAGCAAACCGGACTCCCCTCCGGAGTCGTGGCTAGGCTTGCTCTCGTTTCCCCACCGGATCGCGACCGGTGAGGATAAGAACACGTTCTAGAGCACGACCTTCACCATCGGGTGGCTGGTCAGATCGCGGTAAAGTGCATCGAGTTGCTCGCGTGAAGTTGCCCGCACGGTGACGGTGATGCTGATGTAGCGTCCGCCACTCGAGCCGCGCAGTTCCACACTGGCAGCATCGAAATCCGGTGCGTGGTGCTGCACGACTGCCACCATCGCATGGGCGAAGTCATCACGCCGTTCGCCCATGATCTTGATTGGAAAATCGGTTGGGAATTCGAGCAGTTCGGACGGATTCATGACGGAGGCCTTTCCGGCTTTGGCTCAAAGATTCTTGATCCACAGGCGGATCGCGTCCCAAAGGCGGGAGAAGAAACCAGCCTGTTCGACATTGTCGAGCGCTACGACCGGATAAGCGCCGATCTGCTTGCCTTCGAGCATTAGCTTGAGCGTGCCCAGTGGCGTGCCCTTCTGGATCGGTGCCTTGAGCGGCTGCTTGCTTTCAAGCTCGACCTTGATGTGCTGCGCATCACCCTGTGGCACAGACAGCAATAGATCGCGCTGGAACCCGACGGCGACCTTGCGTTCCTTGCCTTGCCAGACATCGATTTGTTGTATCGGCTGGTTCGCCCCGTAGAGCTTGACCGTTTCCCAGGCCAGGAAGCCGTAGTTGAGCAGCTTCTGGGATTCGGTCGTACGTACGTTGTCTGAGTTCGTGCCGGTGACTACCGAGATCAGCCGGCGGGAGCCGCGCTTAGCGGTTGAGACGAGGCAGTAGCCCGCAGCGGCCGTGTGGCCGGTCTTCATGCCGTCGACCGTGGGATCAACGTAGAGCAGGCGGTTACGATTGGGCTGGCTGATCTTGTTATAGGTGAAGGACTTCTGGGAATAAAACGGGAAGTACTCCGGAAAGTCACGAATGATCGCGGCTGATAGCAATGCCAGGTCGCGTGGGCTCATGTAGTGGCCCTCGGCGGTGAGGCCCGTTGAGTTGCGGAACTGGGAGTTCTTCAGGCCTAGCCGCTGGGCTTCCTTGTTCATGCGTGAGACGAAAGCGTCTTCGGAGCCGGAAATCAGTTCGGCCAGTGCGACACAGGCGTCGTTGCCGGATTGCACGATCATGCCTTGTATCAGTTCACGTACGGTGACCGGCATGCCCGGTTGAATGAACATCCGAGAGCCATCGAAGCTCGACTTCCGAGCGTTCTCGGAAACCGAGGCCTCTTGATCCATCGAGATCGTCTTCGCCTTGACCGCGGAGAACACCACGTAGGCGGTCATCAGCTTGGTCATCGAGGCCGGTTCGATGCGCTCATCGCCCCCTTGATTGGTAAGAATCTGGCCGGAGCTGACGTCATAGAGCAGCCAAGCGCGTGCGGCGAGCGATGGCGGCGTGGGTTCGCTTGCCTGGGCGAGTGGAGAAAGCAGTAGGCAGAGAGACAGCAACAGCGATAGGAAACGTGTCATCTTGTTGATTCGATTCTTGGCGTAATCGGGGTGGTGAGGCAGGGAGAAGCGGGATTATAGGGTTTCATGCGCGAGCATCCCGGGGTATGCCTTTGGCATTGCTCAGGATGGCGTTCCGATTTGACCCGGATCCTTGCTTGGTGAGGCCCGAGGCGCGGTGCCCGTTGTCGGACGTACGTTGTGCGAAAAGGTTCAGCGAAGCACAACGAAAGGCTTGAGCCGGAGTGCTGCGGCGATTCGATTCGCTGCCTTGCGTGCTTCGGCGTCGGAGTTGAACGGGCCGGCGTGCAACCGGAAGCGACCGTTTGTTGAAAGGACCTCAAGTTTATCCGAGAGCCATGAGAGCTCGGTTTCCACCAGTGTGCGGAAGCCCTCAGCATTGCGAGCGGTGTTGAATGAGCCGAGCTGCAGGAAGACCGTACGCGCTGCGAGCGTGCCGGTGGCCGCGGCGATGCCTAGCGCCGATGGTTTGGATGCGGCAGGTGCGATGTCGGTGGCAGCAAGCGTGATATTGGCAGCGGGAGGCGTGGCCGGCGCAATCTGCGGTACCGACGAGGTTGGTCTGGTTGTAGCGGTCGCGTTTGATGGGGTGGCGGCAACCATGGCGGATGGTGTTTCCGCCATGGCGATGGTACTGACGGGGTCTGGTGATGGGGCTGGCGCGGGCTGTGGCTTTGGCGCTATGGTTCTCGTAGCGGTCTTTGGCGGCGCGTTGCGTGCCGGACGTTGCTTGATCGGCGGCACATTGGCGGCGATCAGCTCGACACCTTCAGGAATGATCGTTTCGACTTCGACTTCCGTGCTGCCGCGTTCGATGTAGCCAAGCTTGTAGGCGGCGGTGTATGAAAGATCGATTACCCGGCTCGAATGGAACGGGCCGCGGTCATTGATACGTACGACGACCGATTTTCCGTTCGATACGTTGGTGACCCTTGCGTAGCTCGGAATCGGCAGGGTCGGGTGCGCTGCGGTCATGCCGTACATGTCGTATGTTTCGCCGCTGGAGGTTCGCTGCCCGTGGAACTTCTTGCCGTACCACGAAGCGACTCCGCGCACCTTGTAAGGCTTGAGTTCGGTGGAGGGGACGTAATCGACGCCGAATACGTTGTAGGGGTTGTTGGCGTAGCGGTGGAGCGGTTCGGCTTGCGGTGCGGCGTCGGGGATGTTGTCGAGGTTATCTGGTGGGTTGTCGTCTGGCCCGTCGTCTTGGTAATAGCCGCCACCGCGTTTCGCCGTTGGCTTCTTCTTTACTATCTCCGGATTGGGCGGAGCGGTCCGAGTTGTCGGCGTCGTGGGTTCCGGGCTGGGGATCGGCGCGGTGGCACATGCAGCCAGCAGGCTGCCAGCGAGCACGGCGGAAAGGCCTCCATGGCGGCAGGCGACGAGCATCGCGAGGCGGGACAAAGGGGTGGGAGGGCGGCTGACCGCGCGAGAGCGGGTGCTATTGCAGCCCGACCGATTCGTTTGACGATTCATTTCTGCAACAACGTCCGGTGGCGCGCAATACTCATCAGCATACCCAGACCGAGGCATAAGGTCACTAGAGCCGTGCCGCCGTAGCTCACGAGGGGTAGGGGTACGCCGACAACCGGGAGGATGCCGGAGACCATGCCCATGTTGACGAATACATAGGTGAAGAAGGAAAGCGTGATCGCACCAGCCAGCAGGCGTCCGAAAACAGTGGCGCCATTCGAGGCAATGATGAGGCCGCGGACGATCAGAAGCAGATAGGTGAACAGCAGGCCAAGGTTTCCGGCCAGACCGAGCTCTTCGGAGATCACTGCGAAGACGAAGTCGGTGTGTCGTTCGGGGATGAACTCAAGCTGCGTTTGGGTGCCGTTGCGCCAGCCCTTGCCGAAGGTGCCACCGGAACCAATTGCGATCATCGATTGGATCGTATGGAAGCCTTTGCCGAGCGGGTCCGATGCCGGGTCCAGCAGCGTGCAGATGCGGTGCTTCTGGTAGTCGCGTAAACCGGGCCAAGCTACATCGGGAGCACAGATCTTGTCCTGCGTGGAAACGATGGCGGCAACGCCGATGACGCCTGCCATCACCACCGGTGCGATCAGCTTCCACGATAGTCCTGCGAAGAAGATGACAAAGAAGCCCGACGAGACTACGAGCAGCGCCGTGCCGAGGTCCGGTTGCTTGGCGATCAGGACGACCGGCACCGCGAGTAACGCGCCCGCGACCAGAAAGTCGCGCACCTTGAGTACGCCCTCGCGTTGCTGGAAGTACCAGGCAAGCATCAATGGCATTGCGATCTTCAGGAGCTCCGAGGGCTGGATACGCATCACCCTCAGATCGAGCCATCGCTTTGCGCCCTTGGCTGAGTCACCGAACAGCGCAACGGCGATCAGCAATAGCACGCCGAGCACATAGAGCGGTACCGCCAGATGCTGGATGCGCTGCGGCGGGACCATCGCGATGATCCACATGATGAGGATCCCAGTGCAGGTGTTGATGAGCTGTGCCTGGATGCGCTCCGGTGAGGCTGAGAGCTGGACGAAGCAGGCGAAGCCGAGCAGTACCAGGACCAGCGTGAAGAGCAACGGGTCGAGTGGCGAGGCGAGGCGGCGGAAGAAGCGGGCAAACATCATTCGGCTCCCGGCTGTTCGGGGGCTGCGCCTGGCGGAACCTTGCCGAGCAGGTAGTAGTCGAGTACCTGCCGTACGATTGGGGCGGCGGATTCGGCGCCGAAGCCGCCATTCTCCACCAGCACCGCAAGTGCGATCTTTGGATCATGTGCCGGTGCGAAGGCAATGAAAAGCGCATGGTCGCGACGGCGTTCGTCGACCTTATGTTTCTGATAGGTCTCACCCTTGAGCGAGAAGACCTGCGCTGTACCAGTCTTGCCAGCGACCTCATAGGGCGCGCCGGCAAATGCCCGCGCGCCGGTGCCGTGCTTGGTTACGCCGACCATCGCGTTGCGGATGATCTCGATGTGCTCCTGGCGCAGCGGCAGCGTCTTGAGCGGCTGCGGTTCGATCACGCGCTGCGCGTTGGTACGGGCATCGACGACGTACTTCACGAGGTGTGGCTTGTACACCACGCCATTCGCAGCGAGGGTGGCGGTTGCATGGGCGAGCTGCATCATCGTGTAGGCGTTATAGCCTTGGCCGATACCAATCGAAATTGTCTCGCCGGCATACCACTTCTGCAATTCAGGCCGCTTGAAGCGCCGCTTCTTCCACGCTTGCGAAGGTAGTACGCCTGTTGATTCGCCTGAAATGTCGATGCCAGTGCGTTCGCCGAAACCGAGCTGAGCCATGAAGCTGGAAATCAGATCGATCCCCATGTCGTTAGCGAGCGCGTAATAGTAGGTGTCGCACGAGGCGATGATCGATTTGGCCATGTCGACCGAGCCGTGGCCGCCCTTCTTGTCGTCACGGAACTGGTGTCCGCCGAACCAGTAGTAGCCGGGATCGGAGATCGACTGGTTCGGGGTGCGCTTGCCCGTGGTGAGCGCACCGAGTGCCATGAATGGCTTGAACGTGGAGCCAGGTGGATATGCTGAATAGATTGCGCGATGCAGGAGCGGGTGGTCGGGCGAGTTGTTGAGTGCGTCCCAGTTTTGCGAATCGATGCCGTCGACGAAGAGATTTGGGTCGTAGGTCGGTTTTGACACCAAGGCGAGTACGCCGCCGGTCCCAGGTTCAATTGCAACAAGTGCGCCGCGGCGATCGCCAAATGCGCTCTCGGCAATGTGCTGAAGCTGCGAGTCTACTGTCAGGATCAGCTTGTTGCCTGGAACGGCGGGCGTCCGGGACAGTGAGCGCACGGCGCGGCCGCCCGAATCGACTTCGACCTGTTCGAAGCCGGTGACGCCATGCAGTTCGTTTTCGTAGCTTTGTTCGAGGCCGGCCTTGCCGATATGGTCGGTACCTCGATAGTTCGCCGAGCGCTCTTCGTCTTCTTCGATCTGTTTCTTCTCGCGGTCGTTGATGCGACCGATGTAGCCGATGAGGTGTGAGCCAAGGTCACCTTCTGGGTACTGGCGGAACAGGCGTGCCTTGATGTCGATGCCAGGAAAGCGGTAACGCTGTGCGACAAAGCGTGCGACCTCGTCATCAGTCAGTCGGTTGCGGATCGGCAGACTTTCGAAGGTCTTGCTTTCGTCGAGCAGTTTCTTGAAACGCTTTCGATCCTTAGGCTGGATATCGATGATCTCGGCAAGCTGGTCGATCGTGGCGTCGAGGTTGTGTACGCGCGATGGCGTGATTTCCAGCGTGTAGGCCGAATAGTTGCGAGCAAGCACTGTGCCGTTGCGATCGACGATCAGGCCGCGGTTGGGCTCGATGGGTACCAGCGAAATGCGGTTGTCCTCGGCGCGCGTTGCGTAGTACTCGTAACGTGTCACCTGCAGCCAAACGAGGCGGGTCACCAGCAGTCCGAGACAGATCAGCACGAACAGCGTGGCCGCCAGCACGCGACTACGAAAGCGCGAGATCTCCTGTTCCGGGGGGGTGAATTCCATGACCGATCAGAGCCCGCGTGTGGCGGATGGTTGCGTGGACGTCGGATGCGGCATCGTCTGGGTCACAGCGGACGGTTTTCGTCCCGTTCGATCGGCTGCATCTGTGGCAGCAGCAGCATGTAGTTGATCGGGTACCAGAGCAGGGTGGTGGTGAAGCTCGTCAGAAAGTAGCCCCAGCCCGGGAACTCCGCGCCAGCCAGCAGGCGCACGACGAGCATCACGATTTGCGTCATGAGGAAAAGCGGCAGCATCTGCAGCGCCTGCGCGGCGGGAGGGAACCACAGCAGGCGCCGGCTTGCGGTACGGGCCGCATAGCTGAGCAACACATAGGCTAGCGCGTGTTGGCCCATCGCTGAGCCGTGGCCGATGTCGACCAGCACGCCGAAGATGAAAGCGGCGCCCAAACCGATGCGGAGCGGTTCGCGCACCGTCCAGAAAGCGAGCACGAGGGCGATGAAGTCCGGCATCCCCCAAAAGCCAGGTAATGGGATGAAATCGAACGCCAGCGCCCCGAGCAGCGTGGCCCAGACCCAGCCCATGCGGACCGGCAGCAGGATGTGGCGCGAGCGGTTGGTGGTCTGCATGATCGATCAGTTGGCACTACGGCGAGGCTGGCGTGCGGCTGCAGGCGGGGGGGGCTCTGCTGGCTGGGCTGGTAGCGGCTGCGAGCGCCCCAGGACGAGCACCGCACCGCTTTTTTCGATCCCCGCGGCGGGCAAACAGATGAAACGGGCGAAACCGCGTGCATCGTCGCGATCGACCTTGAAGACGCGTCCGACGGGAAGGCCCGGCAGGTAGATGCCGTCGAGACCTGATGTCACGATCAAGTCGCCGCGCTCGACATCGGCGTTGGCGGCGAGATAACGCAGTTCGAGCTGTCCGGCGCCAGCGCCGAACATTACAGCGCGCTGTCCAGTTCGCACGATCTTGACTGGGACAGCCTGTTCGCGATCCGTCAGCAGTGTGATTTCGGCCTGCAGGGGAAAGACCCGCGTTACCTGTCCGACGACGCCGTTACCATCGATCACGGGAAGCCCGGTCTCAACGCCATCGCGTTCGCCGCGATCAATTACCACCCGCCGTGCGAACGGATCACGTGCGGTGTAGATCACCTCGGCCGCGATGCTTCGCGCGCCGACGCGTTCGCGCATGACAAGCAGTTCCCGCATCTGCCGGTTTTCTGCTTCAAGGCTCTTTTGCCGGAGGAGGCGCTTCGCGTCTTCGAGTTCGCGTTGTTTGAGTGCTGCGTTTTCCTGCTGAAGTGTTGATAGCGATGAGAAATAGTCAAAGGTGCGCCGTGTCCATTCGGCAGGCGTTTCGGCAGCGATCTGAAAGGGGTAGATCAGCACCGTCATACCCTGGCGCAGGGTTTCGAGATAGCGATAGCGCAGGTCGGCCACAAGCAGTGCGATCGCAAGCGCGAGGTAGAGGGTCAGGCGCGCGCCGGCCGGCAGGCCGCGCCTGAAGAACGGTGGAGGCTGGTGGCCCGAGACGGACATGATCTATGTGCAGGAACGCGATGGCTCACGTCAGGGCGGAATCCGCCGTGCATGAAACGGTTGCCTGATCTTCCTGCATCACTCTGAGGCGAAGATGTTCCCGAGCTTGTCCATCTTCTCGAGCGCCATGCCAGAGCCGCGCACGACGCAGGTCAGCGGATCCTCGGCGACGATGACCGGAAGCCCGGTTTCTTCCATCAGCAGGCGGTCCAGGTCGCGCAGCAGCGCGCCGCCGCCAGTCAGGACCATGCCGCGTTCGGCGATGTCGGCACCGAGTTCCGGCGGCGTCTGTTCGAGCGCGATTTTGACGGCCGAGACGATCGAATTGAGCGGATCGGTCAGGGCTTCGAGGATTTCGTTCGAGGAAATGGTGAAGCTGCGCGGGATGCCTTCGGCGAGGTTGCGGCCCTTGACTTCCATCTCCTTGACCTCGGAGCCCGGGAAGGCGGAACCAATTTCCTTCTTGATGTTCTCGGCGGTGGTTTCGCCGATCAGCATGCCGTAGTTGCGGCGGATGTAATTGACGATCGATTCGTCGAACTTGTCGCCACCTACGCGCACCGAGCCAGCGTAGACCATGCCGCCGAGGGCGATGACGCCGACTTCCGTCGTGCCGCCGCCGATATCTACGACCATCGAGCCAGTCGCGTCGGCTACCGGCAGGCCGGCGCCGATCGCGGCGGCCATCGGCTCTTCGATCAGGAACACCTGCGAAGCACCAGCGCCGAGCGCGGATTCACGGATCGCGCGGCGCTCGACCTGCGTCGAACCGCAGGGGACGCAAATGATTATCCGGGGCGAAGGCGCCAGCAGCGACGACGGATGCACCTTCTTGATGAACTGCTTGAGCATCTGCTCGGTGACGGTGAAGTCGGCGATCACGCCGTCCTTCATCGGGCGGATGGCGGTGATGTTGCCCGGCGTCTTGCCGAGCATCTGTTTAGCCTGTGCACCGACCGCTTGGATCGTTTTCTTGGCGTTCGGGCCGCCTTCGGTGCGGATTGCCACGACCGAAGGTTCGTCGAGCACGATGCCCTTGCCGCGCACGTAGATCAACGTGTTGGCGGTGCCAAGGTCAATTGCCAAGTCGTTCGAAAAATAGGAACGGAGAAATCCGAACATTTGTAGAGAATTCCGTGTTGTAGGGGAGGTGCCCAGAAACGGTACGGGACGCCACTGGGGCGTGTCCGGGCCGCATTCTGCGCCAGCCCGGGCGAATTTTCCGACCAACGCGACGGGCGCACCAATGGTCAGGAATCCGCGGTCGCATTTGGCGACCTTCCGGCACCCGTCCTGTGGGGCGGGTAAAGGGTCTATGATAACCTATTAAATTCCTTGGACTAAATCTGGAATTACGGTCAAAAAACATGGCGCTGAAAACCGACGATGTGTTCCGCATCGCCCGCCTTGCCCGCCTCCAGCTCAAAGAAGCTGAAGCGGCCACCATGCTGGACCAACTCAATGGCATCTTTGGCCTGATCGAACGCATGCAGGCTGTTGATACCGCTGGCGTAGAGCCGCTTTACAGCCCACACGCTCTGGCGCAGCGCTTGCGCGAGGACAGCGTGTCCGAAACCGACCGCCGTGACGTCTATCAAAGCGTCGCGCCGCAGGCTGAGGAAGGCCTCTATCTCGTGCCCAAGGTTATTGAATAAATACAAATCGTCCGAGGAGCCCCCATGCAGAAACGACCTCTCGGCAAAACCGGATTCGACATTTCCGAAATTGCGCTCGGTACTTGGCAGGTCGGCGGCCGCTGGGGCGATGCGTTCTCCGACGCCAATGCCGAAACAATCCTCAATCGCGCGATCGATTCAGGCATCAACTTCATCGATACGGCTGACGTGTATTCGACCGGTGCTTCCGAGGCTGCTGTAGGCCGCGTCGTGCGCTCCCGAAGCGAGCGCGTGTATGTGGCGACCAAATGCGGCCGTCAGATTTCGCCGCATGTGAACGCTGGCTACACGGTTGAGCGCCTGCGTGGCTTTGTCGAGGCAAGCCTCAAGAATATGGGGCTCGAAGCGCTCGACTTGGTCCAGCTTCACTGTCCGCCGACCGAGGTCTATTACCGGCCGGAGATTTTCGAGCTTTTCGACACGCTCAAGCAGGAAGGCAAGATCCTCAACTTCGGTGTGTCGGTTGAGAAGGTCGAAGAGGCGCTGAAGGCGATCGAATACCCGAATGTTACGACGGTACAGATCATTTTCAATATGTTCCGCCATCGACCGGCCAGGCTTCTCTTCGAGCAGGCCGCCAAGCACGACATCGGTGTGATCGTGCGCGTGCCACTCGCCAGTGGTCTGCTGTCTGGCACGCTTGGTCGCGATACCAAATTCGGTCCCAAGGATCATCGCACTTTCAATCGCGATGGTGCGGCCTTCGACAAGGGCGAGACGTTCTCGGGCGTGAATTACGAAATCGGGCTCGCGGCGGTCGAGGAGCTCAAGCGGGTGTTTCCCGACGACGCGCCACTTGCCCAATGGGCTTTGCGTTGGGTGCTGATGTTCCCCGAGGTTTCCTGCGTGATCCCGGGTGCTTCGAAGCCGGAACAGCTCGAATCCAATCTTGTAGCGGCAGGCCTGCGCGCACTCACGGGCACCGAGATGGATGCCGTGCGCGGGATTTACAAAAAATATATCAAGCCCAGCGTCCACCACCTGTGGTGAGCGCAGAGGTTCAAGGTTTGCGTATGTCCCAACAACGTGTAGCGGAACACTTCGTGGAGGCGCTGGCATTACTCCAGCGTATGGCTGCTGATACCGCGTTCCACGCCACAGTGAATGCTGCAGCAGAGCTGATCGTCGACTGCTTCAAGGCGGGCGGCAAGGTGATCTCATGTGGTAACGGTGGCTCGCATTGCGATGCGATGCATTTCGCGGAGGAACTCTCCGGTCGCTATCGTGAGAATCGCCCAGCGTTACCAGCGATGGCTGTCGCCGATCCGTCGCATATCACCTGTGTAGGAAACGACTACGGTTTTGACCAAGTCTTCGCGCGCTACGTCGAAGCTTTCGCAAAGCCGGGCGATGTACTCATTGGCATCTCGACGAGCGGAAAATCGCCCAATGTAATTGCAGCAGCAAGGCTCGCGCAGGCGCGTGGCATGAAGGTCGTCGCGCTTACCGGCAAGGACGGCGGAGAATTCACGAAGCTTGCCGATATTGCTATCGTCGTGCCGCATTTCGGCTATGCCGATCGCATTCAGGAAATTCACATCAAGGTCATTCACGCACTGATCGATCTGATCGAGCGTGGCATGGGCTATTCCTGATTCCGCTTCTGACCCAGATGCCCTGCAGTTTGTTGTTTTCGCTGGCAGGTCACGTCGGATGCGGAGTCGAATACGTTTCAAAGCATTGTTGAAATCTTCAGAACCCATGATCGAACAAAGCCTCAAGCAACTTGCCGCCGGTCTTGCCACCAAAGCATTCTCCAGCGTCGAACTGACGCAGGTTTTCCTCGACCGGATCGAGGCTTTGAATCCACAGCTCAACGCCTTCATCACGGTAGACCGCGATGGTGCGCTGGCGCAGGCGAAGGCTGCTGACGCCGCGCGTGCAAATGGTTTGGCGACCGGCCCACTCGCTGGCATCCCGATTGCGCACAAGGACATCTTCTGCACCGAGGGCCTGCTGACCACCTGTGGTTCGCGCATGCTCGAAAACTTTGTCAGTCCCTACGATGCTACCGTCGTTGCGCGCCTCAAGGCGGCTGGCGTCGTGATGTTGGGGAAGACCAACTGCGACGAATTCGCGATGGGTTCGACCAACGAGAACTCATTTTTCGGTCCAGCTCGCAATCCGTGGGATCCAACGCGTATCCCCGGCGGTTCGTCGGGCGGTTCGGCGGTTGCCGTTGCGGCGCGTCTGGCTCCGGCGGTTACGGGAACCGACACGGGTGGCTCGATCCGCCAGCCAGCATCGCATTGCGGTATCACGGGCCTCAAACCCTCCTACGGTGCGGTGTCGCGCTGGGGGATGGTTGCCTATGCCTCGTCGCTCGACCAAGGTGGTCCGTTCGGCAAGAGCGCGGAGGACTGTGCCATCCTGCTCAACGCCTTTGCCGGCTTCGATGAAAAGGATTCAACATCGGCTGACCGCCCAGCCGAGGATTACATGCGGCAACTGTCCAAGACGCCAATCGATGCCTCGAAGCCGCTTGATGGTGTGCGCATCGGCGTGCCGAAGGAGTACTTCGGCGAAGGCCTCGCCGCAGACGTGCGCGCAGCGATTGAATCGGCAGTTGCGGAAATGGAAAGGCTCGGTGCAGTGCGTGTCGAGGTGAGCCTGCCGAAGACCGAGCTGTCGATTCCCGCCTACTACGTCATCGCACCAGCCGAGGCTAGCTCAAATCTGTCTCGCTTCGATGGTGTGCGCTATGGCCATCGCGCGGCCGAGTACCGCGATCTCCAGGACATGTACATGAAGAGCCGCGCCGAAGGTTTCGGCCAAGAGGTGCAGCGCCGCATCATGGTGGGCGCCTATGTGCTCTCGCATGGCTACTACGATGCCTACTACTTGCAGGCGCAGAAGCTGCGCCGCCTGATCGCGGAGGATTTTCAGTCGGCACTCAAACAGTGCGATGTGTTGGTCGGGCCGACCTGTCCGACCACTGCATGGCCGATCGGCCAGATGGCGGATGATCCGGTGCAGATGTACCTTGCCGATATCTACACTGTGTCGCTCAACCTCGCGGGCCTCCCTGGCATGTCGATTCCGGTGGGTTTCGGTAACGGTGGCCTGCCGGTCGGCATGCAACTGATTGGCAACTACTTCGAGGAAGCGCGCCTGCTTGAAATCGCGCACCGCTTCCAACAGGCTACTGACTTCCATCTACGCGCACCCGAAATCGCAAAATGAAGCCGCACACCTGGTTCGCCTTCTTTGCTGCGAGCTGGCTGATCAGCCTCTCGCCCGGCGCGGGTGCGCTCTCGTGCATGACGGCAGGATTGCGTTACGGATTCCGTCACAGCGTGTGGAATATCGTCGGGCTCCAGCTTGGCGTTGGCCTGCTGGTGGCGATCGTCGCCTTCGGGCTTGGTGCGGTCCTCGCGGCGTCGAATCTTGCCTTCGCGGCAATCAAGTGGTTCGGCGTGGCCTACCTCATCTGGCTCGGCGTGCAGCAGTGGCGTGCTGAACCGAAGCCGATGGTCGACGAAGGCGCGACAGTTCCGGCTGCCAAGCAGTCGTTGGTGTTGCGCGGCTTCCTTGTGAATGCCAGCAATCCGAAGGGCATCATTTTTATGCTCGCGGTGTTGCCGCAGTTCATCGATCCACATGCCCCGCAGGCGATCCAGTATCTGATCTGCGCTTGCACACTCTGGTTTACGGACTTGGTTGTGATGAGTGGATACACACTGCTTGCTGCCAAGGTCCTCAAAGCGCTGCGCGATCCATCGCACATCCGCTGGACCAATCGTTTCTTCGGCAGCCTGTTCATCGGTGTTGGCCTGCTGCTGGCAGGCTTCAAGCGTGGAGCGGCTTGAACGATGTGGCGAACGCGCACAGTGAAGGGCATCCGGTTTGGTGTGCTTGCACTAGCTGCCTGCACGACCGCACCGCCAGAGCCTGCGCGTTTACCGGGTGAGCCGCCGGCTGGTCGGGGTGTTGAACGTTCACCGCTGCCGGGCGGTGCTGGTATCGAATCGTCGCGGCCGTCGGGCGGCGCAGGTGTTGAACGGGAGCTACCTCCGGCACCGATCGCGATGACTGAGCCGACATGGCCGGCACCGCCCGTAGGCAAACCGCGCCGTGCGATGCCAGCCAAGCCGCTGGATGTGGCTTTCCGTTGCGCGGCCAAGGACGAGCGGAAATTCACGACACAGGCAGACATCGAGGTGAGCGATGGCGCGGTTCGGTACCTGAGGGCGCGGCTTGCTGCCCCGGACGGCGCGTTCTGCGATTTCGCACTGTCCAATTTCGACCAGAGCAAGCGTATGCCGAACGTAGAACTGCGCGCCAAGCGCGGCAGTTGCGTGCTCAGGATGTGGGAGCAGGGGCCGAAGGTGACGCTGGCTTTTTCCGGCTGCGATCAGTTCTGTAGCCCTGGCAGTGCCAGCGGCAGGATGCTGCCGGTCCAGTACGACCGTCGCGTGGATCGCTGCGACTGACAAGAAATACAAATCGCCGCGCGGCGGGTGCCGCGGGTGTGGAGATTGAAAGACAATGAGCAGAACCGACTGGGAAGTGGTGATCGGGCTGGAAACACACGTTCAGCTCTCGACGCAATCGAAGATTTTCTCTGGCAGTTCGACTTCCTTTGGGGCTGAGCCGAATCGGCAGGCTTCGGCGATCGATATCGCGCTGCCGGGGGTGCTGCCGGTGCTCAACCGCGGCGCTGTCGAACGGGCGATCCGCTTTGGTTTGTCGATTGGCGCGCGGATTGCACCAACCTCGATCTTCGCGCGCAAGAACTACTTCTACCCCGACCTTCCAAAGGGCTATCAGATCAGCCAGTACGAGTTGCCGGTGGTCTCGGGTGGCACTTTGACCGTGCAGGTTGGCGAAGGTGAGAAGGCCTACGAGAAGACGATCCAGCTTACCCGCGCACATCTTGAGGAAGATGCTGGCAAATCGTTGCACGAGGATTTCCACGGTATGTCCGGCATCGACCTCAATCGTGCCGGAACGCCTCTGCTGGAAATCGTTACCGAGCCCGACATGCGTTCGTCAGATGAAGCCGTAGCCTACGCGAAGGCGCTGCATGCCCTCGTGCGCTGGGTTGACATCTCTGACGGCAATATGCAGGAGGGTTCGTTTCGCTGCGATGCGAACGTGTCAGTGCGCAGGAAGGGCTCGGACAAACTCGGCACGCGGCGTGAGATCAAGAACCTCAATAGCTTTCGCTTCCTTAAGGAGGCGATCGAGTACGAGATCGGCTGGCAGATTGACGAGATTGAATCTGGCCGCGCCATCCAGCAGGCCACCGTGCTGTTCGACCCGGACACCGGCGAAACTCGTGCGCTGCGCAGCACGGAAGATGCACACGATTACCGCTACTTCCCCGATCCTGACTTGCTGCCTCTGATGATCTCAGATGAATGGATCGCACGCGTGAAGGGCGAGCTCCCGGAGCTGCCTTCTGCACTCCAGGCTCGCTTCACAGGTGAATACGGCCTGTCTGCCTACGATGCCGCGACGCTGACAGCGAGTCGTGAGACGGCGCAATACTACGTCGACACTGTGGCAGCAGCGGGAGCGAAGCTTGCCAAGCCCGCGGCCAATTGGGTCATGGGAGAACTTGCCGCACGGCTCAATAAGGAAGGCCATCAGATCGTCGATGCACCGGTCAAACCCGGGCAGCTTGCTGGGATGCTCGTGCGGATCGCTGACAGCACGATCTCCAATTCGGCTGCGAAGAAGGTCTTCGATGCTCTGTGGAATGGCGAGGACGCGACTGCTGATGAAGTGATCGACAAGCTTGGCGTCAAGCAGGTCACCGACGCCTCGGCCATCGAACCAATCATCGACGAAGTGCTGGCTGCAAACCAGAAATCGGTGGAGGAGTTCCGAGCCGGCAAGGAAAAGGCGTTCAATGCGCTGGTAGGACAGGTAATGAAAGCCTCGAAGGGCAAGGCCTCGCCAGCTCAGGTCAACGAGCTGCTGAAGAAGAAGCTCTGCACCTGAGGTTTCGCCCGCCGGCTTGCTAGGCGAGTGCAACGATCATGGCGCGATTTTTTGTGGCGCCGCGGCCCGCGCTCAAGAATGGATTCCCCCGCCGGTACGGGGATAGCGATTCCACCTGCGGGGGGCATGTGAGGCTCCTGCAAGAGTTTCCCGAGGACCCAGCGCTGCGCGCTGAGCGTGCAGCCGCTGCAGCGGTCGTTGCGATTCTTGTCGCAATGATTGCTTTTAGCGCCATCCCAGCGCTGTACGGACATTTCGTTTTCCGTCCTGCACATGATCCGGTCTGGCATGGGTTGGTGTCCCAGCTCGTTCACTTTGGGATCGCCCATCTCGGGCTCAACGCGCTCTCACTTTCGGTGCAGACGCGTATTGCGCAGGCACTTGGCCGCGCGCGCGAAGTGCCCGGCGTTCTGCTCTTCTCGATGTTTGCCGTGGTACTAGGGTTGAAAGCGATGAATCCGGCATTGGCGTGGTACGTCGGGATGTCCGGCGCACTCTATGGGCTTGTGGCGTGGCTGACGCTCGAACATGTGCGATGCGCACGCTCGCGCCTGTTGCGCCTTGCGGGAGCGGTGTTGTGCGTGTTGATCGGTTTGAAGGAGATCGCCGGCCTTTGGTGGCCGGCCGGGTTGGGTGACTGGATGGGTGTGCCGCCCGCGCCAGCCGCCCATGTCATTGGCTTTGCAGGTGGCTTGGTCTATACAGCGCTGGCCGCCATCTACCGCTTGTCGCGTTCGCGACGTACCGCATAACCGAGAACGCTGAGCATTGCGAGTAGGGTGATATCCAGTGGGTCGACTGCGCCGCCACCACCCCCGTGGGACAGGGCAGGTGTTGGTGGCATCGCAGAAGGCGCTGTGATCTTGATCGTCTGGCTTGTCGTGTCGGAAAGCCCCGCGTCATCGGTCACCGTCAGGCTGATCACCACGCTGCCTGCCGTGCCAGTAATCACTGAGGCAGTGGGTCTGTCGGCGTCGGAGAGGCTGCTAGCGGTGCCGCCGTCGTTGGTAATGTGCCACGCATGGCTTGCGATGGTATGGCCGACTGCGCTTGAACTGGCGCTGGCGTCAAGCTGGAAAGCCTGTCCAGCCACCACGTTCGCAGGCATGGTGATCAGTGCTTCCGGCCTCAGTGCATCCTGCATGGCCCCTGCCGCATTGAGCATTCCAGCTCCGCAAGTCATTGTTGTGCAGTTGCACATGCCCGCCGAATCCACTATTGGGCACGCTTGTTCGGTCGGATCGGTCGGGAAGGCGGTTGCCCCATTCTTGATACGCTGGATCAGCTGCGCTGGCGACAGTTCCGGGTGGGCGCCGAGCATCAGTGCTGCGACGCCGGCCACCTGAGGGGATGCGAAACTGGTACCGACCGAGTACTTCGTCGGGTCGGTATAGGTGCTAACAAGCGGTATCGTCGTCCCCGAGTTGGTGGTGGTGATGATGGGGAAAAGGCATGGCGGTGAGTTGTTCCCGCAATTGCCTGCCGGTGCGGCGATTCCTATTTCCGGACCGAAACTCGAATAGCCTACCTTGGCCCCGTTGTGGCGCAGCCCCGCCACGGCTAGTACGCCCGGGCAGTTGGCGGGCTCGTCTACCGCACCCGATTCGTTGCCCGCTGCGACCACGACCAGCACTCCCTTCGCGGTGATCTCCCCGATCGCGTCAACATAGGCGGCCGAACAGCTTCCGACTCCGCCGAGCGACAGATTGATGATCCGCGCAGGGTTTGGATTCGGGCCTACGCCAGTGACTGGCAGTCCAGCTGCCCAGCGCATGCCGTCGATGATGTCCGAGTCATAGCCGCCACACTTGCCGAGTGCGCGGATCGGTTCGATGCGTGCGTTCCAGCCCACGCCTCCTCCGCCAGCCGAATTGTTTGTCGCGGCGGCTACGACGCCCGCTACTTGCGTACCGTGCCACGAGCTGTCGGTAGGAGCATTGACTCTAGCTCTGCAGTTCTTTTCAAGGAAGGGCGTGTTCTGGATATCGGTGGTGGAGACCCAGTCGCCTGGGTCGGAGGGGTCTGCGTCGCGCGCATTACCATCGTTTGCAGCCGCGACATTGGAAACGAAATCGTAGCCAGGAACGATCTTCGCTGCGAGGTCTGGATGATCTGGACGAATACCCGTATCCACCACGGCCACGATCGTGGTCGCGCTGCCCTGAGAGATGTCCCAAGCAGCCTGCGCATCGATTGCGGATGGTTGCGCAGCCTGCAGGTGCCATTGGATTGTGAACAGGGGATCGTTGGGCACTGCGCGGATCTGCTTGATGCGGTCGGGCACTGCGTATTCGACGTCGGGCTGGGCGGTGAGCCTGCGGGCAAGCTCTGTCGAAGTGAGCCCGTTGGCTTGCATGAGTTGCACGCGGGGACGTAGTTCACGCTGGGTCACAATCTCCGCTTGGGTGCGAGCGGCAAGCGTGCGGGCCCGTTTTTCGGGCGTGCTTGTAAGCAGGGAGGATTCGCCACGGTACTTGACGATTACACGTGCGGGCTGGTCGGCGCTGGCGGGGGGTACTGCGCAGGTCAAACCGAGTAAGAGCATCGCGAAAGGCCTCGCCAGACCCGCAGCCTGGGAAGTATTTCGGCGGCGAGCCTCTTCTTGTATCTCTGTCATGATGCATTCCGTTGAGGTGTGGACCGACGGCTGGCTGGAGTCGGGGTGATACGGCATGCCTCAGTGTGTTGTGATGCTGTCATGTGCGGTTTCGGTAGTGGCTCCCTCATCGCTTGCCAGAGCCAGATTTCTCGCACGCGAATCTGTTCTCAGCGGTCGCCGTCGATCAGCCTGCCCAGACCGCCGAGGAGTGAGCCTTCTTCCTTGCCCGAGCCACCCGAGGAGGGTGCGGCGGCAACAATCCGGTCGGCCATTCGTGAAAGGGGCAGCGACTGGATCCAAACCTTGCCGGGACCGCGCAGCGTGGCGAAGAAAAGCCCTTCACCGCTGAACAGCGCACTCTTGATCTTGCCGACGTATTGGATATCGAAATTCACCGTCGGCTCAAAGGCAGCGACGCAGCCCGTGTCGACGCGCAAGGTCTCGCCTGCCGCAAGTTCCTTCAGTGCGAGTGTGCCGCCGGCATGGAAGAACACCATTCCATCGCCTTCCAGCCGCTGCATAATGAAGCCTTCGCCGCCGAAAAGCCCTGCACCGAGCCGGCGCTGGAACGCGATGCCGAGCGATACACCCCGCGCGGCACAGAGAAAAGCATCTTTCTGGCAGATCAGGGTTCCGCCGAGTTTTGCCAGGTCGGCTGCAACGATCTGGCCGGGTGTGGGGGCCGCGAAGGCCACCCGGCGTTTGCCTTGTCCCTCGTTGTGGAAGATGGTGGTGAACATCGACTCTCCGGTCAGCAGTCGCTTGCCAGCTCCCATCAATGCACCGAGCAGTCCGGATGGGGCGCTGGAGCCGTCGCCGAAGACGGTATCCATCTGGATGCCGTCTTCCATCATCATCATTGCGCCAGCTTCACCGATGGCGGCCTCGCCGGGATCGAGCTCGATCTCGACGTACTGCATGTCTCTGCCGAAAATCTCATAGTCGATAACGTCCATGCCCATGTCTAATCTCCAAGATTCCATATTTGCAATGGTAATACCCGGAGATTGAGCAACATGCAGGAGCCTCAACAACAGCGGCATCGGCGGCGTCGGCATCGCAGGCGCAGTAGTAAGCGACGGCAAAGCTGGCGCAGGCTGATTTGGATGTGGGGACTCTCGTTCTGCACGATCTTTCTTATAGCTTCGTTTTTCGTGGCGCTGAGTGCGATTGATGTTGCACCACGCAAGCTGGCGGCATATCTCGCCCTGCGCGCCGAGGGACATTCTGTTCTCATCACCGCTCCTACAAACATGCTGACGCGTTTGATGAATCGGCTCGACCGTGGGCGAGGGCCGGACACTTCTGGCGGCTATCCGGCCTGGGCGGGGGCGCGTCAATTGCCTGCCATGCCTTCGTCACAGCCTGTCTTGCTGGTCGACAGCGTTGACGCTTTGCGCGATGCCCTTCGTAAGGTGAGTCCGGGTGAGCGGATCGAATTGCTGCCTGGCACCTACCGCTTCAATGGCGAATCGCTCAACGTTCTTCGGGGGGGGACCGCTGAAGCGCCGATTACGGTTGCGGCTCCGCGGCTGGGTGACGTGATACTTGAGTTTGATTTGCTCGAAGGCTTCCGGGTTGCCGCGCCTTACTGGCATTTTGAGAATCTGGTAATTCGTGGTGTCTGCAAGGATGACGGTTACTGTGAGCATGCGTTCCACGTCGTTGGTGCAGCGGCGCATACCGAAATCCGCAACAACCGAATCGAGGATTTCAACTCACAGATCAAGGTCAACGGCGAGTTGGGACGCTTTCCCGATAACGGTGTGCTGGAGGGCAATTCGCTCGTTGACAGCCGCCCGCGACGCACAGGGAACCCGGTCACGCCAGTCGATATCGTTGCGGCAAGCGGCTGGCGAATTCGCCAAAACCTGATCGCGGATTTTGTGAAGGGCCAGGGCGACAATATCAGCTATGCCGGGTTTGCCAAGGGGGGCGGTCGTGACAACCGTTTCGAGGCGAATGTCGTGCTTTGCGAGTACAAGCTACGCGGTGAGCCGGGCATGCGCGTCGGACTTTCGCTCGGCGGTGGTGGTACCGATCCAGCCGTGTGTCGTGACCGTCGTTGCATCGCGGAACAGGAGGTTGGCGTGGTGCGCAACAACCTTATCGCGTTCTGTTCCGATGAAGGCTTGTACCTGAACCGTGCAGCGGGAAGCGTAGTTGCTCAGAACACAATTCTCGATACTGCGGGACTTGGCCTGCGCGGGGAGGAGACGAGTGGCCGGTTTGTCGGGAATCTTCTCGACGGAGGGGTGCGCGCACGTGCTGGCGCCGATCTTGAATATGCCGGAAATGAAGTCAGCGGTCGGTTTGGCGCTTACTTTGGACGCCATTCGGTGCGTGCGCTCTATCGCGACGTGTTCGCACTGGATCTGGCATGGGACGGCAAGCCACCGGAGGGCAAGCTTCCCACTGTCGCCAAATCGTCAGCCGACGAGACAGACCTGTGTGGCCAGGAGCGATCGGCACAGCCAAGGCTTGGGGCCTTCCACGACTTTAGTGTTTGCCTTGAGCACTGAGGCGAATGTCCGGCGCGGCGTTATTGCATGAGCGTCGCGCCGCAGCATGCCTCGTGAGCTGAATGGCTTGCGGGCATACTGCGGGTGTCTGCCGGGGTGGGTCTCAGGATCCCGGTGCGGACTGGACCTCTACCAGACAGTCATAGAACGTGGGGCCCGCACCCAAATCGGTTAGCGCTTGAGACGTCACCGCGTTAGCGTTGCTGCCGTCGCCCGAAAGCTTCTGCCACCAGATTGATGGTGCGCTGACCACACCCCGCCGGACGCCGGGAGCGGCTGCATTGCAGCGGACCCAGGCGTGGAAAGTGCCGCGATCGTTGAAGATTCGTACCCTGTCGCCGTTCGATAGGCAGCGCGCGGCGGCGTCGTCAGGGTGCATGTCGAGCCACGGGCGGCCTTCGGCCTTGAGAAAGCGTGGCAGGTTGGCAAACGTCGTGTTGAGAAAATTGCGAGCAGGCGGACTGATGAAGGCGAGCGGGTACCTTGCCGCAAGCGTTGGATTGGACGTTGGGCCTTCGCGCGGTGGAACGTAATGCGGCAGCGGGTCGATGCCCTGTTTCCTCAATGTTTCCGAGTAGAACTCGCACCTGCCTGAAGGGGTCGGGAAACCGCCGTGCGCGAAGGGCGCCCAAGGCTTGGGCAGTGCCATACGCTGCCAGCCGTTACGCTTCATCGTTTCCCAATCCAGATTGCCGCTGTACGGGTGCTCGCGGTTGAATGCCTGCGCGGCAATCGCTTCGTCGTCTTCCGCAAAGCAGGCTTCCGTGAAACCCATGTGACGTGCAAGTTCGCGAAAGACCCATGTGTTGGAGCGCGCCTCGCCCAGTGGCGCGATTGCAGGTTCGTTTGACAGACCGTAGAGGTGACCATAGCTCTTATGCACATCACGGTGTTCGAGCTGCGTTGTCGCAGGTAGCAGGATGTCAGCGAAGTCGGCGGTGTCGGTCTGGAAATGCTCCAGTACGACAGTAAAAAGGTCGTCGCGGGAAAAACCGGCGCGAACCTTGTTTGAGTCCGGCGCGATTGCGACTGGGTTCGAGTTGTACACAACCAACGCGCGAATTGGCGGGTCGCTCGCAAGCAAGGTGTCACCGATTGTCGCCATGTTGATCGTGCGCGACGGAAAGCGCGGATCGGTGGGGTAGAGGTCCGGCCGTTCCAAAGCCGTGGTATCGACGCCATAGGTTCCGGATGTCGACAGCAGAACCCCGCCGGCAGGGTGCCGCCAGTGGCCCGTCAGCGCGGGCAGGCAAGTGATAGCCCGCATTGCGCTGCCGCCGCCGGCGCAGCGGTTCAAACCATAGTTCACGCGAATTGCGGCCGGTTTTGCGGTGCCGTATTCACGTGCCAGCCGTTCGATATCCGAAGCTGCAAGCCCGGTTTCACGTGCAGCGCGCTCCGGTGTCCAATCCCGGACGCGCTCGGCAAGCTCATCGAAGCCGAGCGTGTAGTCGCGGATGTAGTCGTGATCGAGTAGGTCGTCCCGGATCAGTACATGCATCAACGCCAACGCGAGTGCGCCATCGGTGCCCGGGTAGGGGGCGAGGTGCCAATGGCTCTTCTCAGCGGTCTGGCTGCGCACCGGATCGATGCAGACCACGCGTGCGCCGCGCCGCTTGGCTTCGACGATGCGGCGCCACAGATGAAGGTTGGAGACGATCGGATTGGCGCCCCAGATCAGGATGTAAGGCGTATCGCTGAAATTCTCGGCGTCGGTCCCGAGCGTGGCGCCGATCGTTGTCTTGTAGCCCTGGAAACCCGCTTCGGCGCAGATCGTGCGCGCGAGGGAGCTTGCGCCCAGCCGATGGAAAAAGCGCCGGTCCATCGAGCTACCCTGCACCAAGCCCATGGTGCCTGCATAGCTATAGGGTGCGATTGAGCGTGGATCGAGTCTGGCGATTGCCTTGAGGCGCGTCGCGATGGTGTCGAGCGCTTCGTCCCAGGAAATGCGTTCGAAACGGCCTTCTCCCTTGCGCCCGATGCGGCGCATCGGATGTAGCACCCGCTGATCGGAATAGGTGCGTTCGAGGTAGTAGGCGACCTTTGTGCAGAGGGTGCCATCGGTGATCGGCAGGCTCGCGTCACCTTGGATCTTCGTAGCACGGCCGTCCTCGACTGTCACCAGCATCCCACAGGTGTCAGGGCAGTCATGTGGGCAGGCGGCGCGTACGATCCGACGTCCGCCGGCCGGGGGTTCGCTCATGGCGTGCTCCGGAGCCGGCGCCGCGGTCGGGCTCCGGTCAGTTGTTGTTTTGTTCGCCGCCGCTCTTGCCAGTCAGTTCGATGTAGCGCTGGCGATCTTCGTCGAAGCGGCTGCGTATGGTTTCGGCATCGCGCTGCTTTTGTGTAATCACGCCACGCAGTGCGTTGAGCTCCGATGTATTGGCTGCGATATCTTCCTGGACATAGCGTGGTGCTTGCTTGCCCTTGAGCGCGGCGACCTTGTTGTTCAGGTCGTTACGTTCATCGACAAGTTCCTTCTCGCGTCGCTTGAGTGTATCGATTTCCTTTTCAGCGCCGCGCAATACGCTGTCGCGGCGATCGTCGATGTCCGCAACCGAGTTATAGCTTTCCAGTAGGACACGGTCGCGGCGGCGGCGTTCGGCCACCTTGGCCTCGGCCTCGTGCCTGGCTTTGTCCGTTGCCTCCTTGCGGATGCGCTCTTCGGTTGTGAGTGGCGCATCCACTTCCCGCAGGGTACGCCCGCCGCGCGAGAGCTCCTTGTAGGCGCGGCTGTAGCACTGCTGCGGCATCGGATCGCCGCAGACCCGCCGGCCATTGGCATCTTCACAGCAATAGACAGTCGACGATTCGTTCGCCGCCAACGCCGGTTGCGCGAACAGGTTCGCAAGAGCCAAGGCTATCGGCAGGCAGGCTATCTCAGGCCGCATCGGTCACACCCCATTGGCTTCGATAAGCGCGAACGGCCTCGAGGTGCTGGGTGAGATCGGCGGCGGTGCCAAGGTAATCGATGAGGTCGGCGAGGGTTGCCACTGCGACGACCGGAATGCCAAACTGCTCGCGTACTTCCTGTACCGCCGAGCGTGCGCCGCTGCCGCGCTCCATGCGGTCGAGAGCGATCACCACGCCAGCGGGCGTAGCGCCCTGGGCGCGGATGATCTCCACCGATTCGCGTACCGATGTGCCGGCGGAAATCACATCGTCCAGCACGAGTACGCGACCCTTGAGCGGCGCACCAACGAGCGTTCCGCCCTCCCCGTGGTCTTTGGCTTCCTTGCGGTTGAAGCAGAATGGTGTGTTGCGACCGCGTTCGGCGAGCCGGATAGCGGTTCCAGCGACGAGAGGAATCCCCTTGTAGGCTGGGCCGAAGAGCGTGTCGAAAGCGATGCCGGAGGCGTTTACCGCGTCGGCATAGTAGCCGCATAGGCGACCGAAAGAGGCGCCATCATCGAACAGCGCGGAATTGAAAAAGTAGGGCGACAGGCGACCAGCCTTGGTCTTGAACTCGCCGAACCGGAGTACGCCCTTCTCGACTGAGAGGGCCAGGAATTCACGGCTAAAATCCACGTCAGTCACATCCTGCCGCGCGTCCATGCGGCGCCAGATAAGGTTCTTCAAAGAAAAGGGTTCGCCGGATGTTACGCGTCATCACTCTCAACCTCAACGGCATCCGTTCCGCGTCAACGAAGGGTTTCCACCAGTGGCTGGCAGGGCAGGGTGCCGATGTTGTATGCCTCCAGGAAATCAAGGCGCATGAGGCCGATCTCGTGGAGGCGCTGCGTGCGCCGGAAGGCTGGCATGTCCGTTTCAATTGTGCAGAGAAAAAAGGCTACAGCGGCGTCGCCCTGATGTCGCGCAAAAAGCCGGTCCACTGGAAGATCGGCCTGGGTTTCGATGAATTCGATTCGGAAGGCCGCTACATCCAGGCGGACTACGAGACCCACGATGGACCGCTTTCGATCGTATCTCTCTACTTGCCGTCTGGTTCGAGCTCCGAAGAGCGCCAAGCTGCAAAATTCCGCTTTATGGCGCAGTTTTTCCCGCACATGGCTGAATTGCGTGCCGCTGGGCGCGAAATCATCGTTTGCGGTGATTGGAATATCGCCCACCGCGAAGTCGATCTGAAGAACTGGCGCTCAAACCAAAAAAACTCCGGTTTCTTGCCTGAGGAGCGGGCATGGCTATCGCGCCTGTTCGACGAGCTTGGTTGGGTGGACGTGTATCGACGTATTGAGCCGGATAAGACGAGCGAGTGCTATACGTGGTGGTCGAACCGTGGCCAAGCATGGACCAACAATGTCGGATGGCGTCTCGACTACCAGATCGCTACGCCGGGTATCGCGGCCCGTGCAAACCGCACTGCGGTTTACAAGGATCAACGATTCTCCGATCACGCGCCGCTTATCGTGGACTATGGCTAGGCCCGAGGTTGAAGCGATGCTGGTGGCGGGCTAAGCTCGGACATCCTTGCGGGGCATGTATTCCCCCGCAACCTGCTGTTTTGCCAGAACTGCACAGGAGATTGGAAATGAGCGAAATGCAAGTATCGCGTGATCGCATCGTCAGCGACATGAAGGTTGTGCTCAACGACGCAGAGGAGCTGATCAAGCTCACTGCGGGTGAGGCAGGCGGCAAACTGGCCGAAGTGCGCTCGCGGCTTGGCGAGCGTCTGGCCTCAACCCGCGTCAAGCTCGGAGAGCTCGAAGAGACGATCGTTGCCAAGACCAAGGAAGCAGCCAAGGCGACCGATACCTACGTGCATGATCATCCGTGGCAGTCGGTCGGCGTGGCGGCGGGAGTCGGCTTCCTGCTGGGATTGCTGATCGGCCGTCGCTGAGAATCCCGCCGTGACCGGACAGGAGGCGCCGGGTCTCACAGAGCGCCTGCGGCGGCTTGCCGATAATCTGCTGGCGACTGCGCAGAACCGGCTGTCACTGCTCTCCGTTGAAGTCGAAGCCGAGGCCTTGCGCCTCGGCGATGCGCTTTTCAATATTGTTCTCGCCGCGCTGTTTGTCGGTTTCGGCGTACTCGCGCTCGCGATCTTCCTGACAGTGCTCTTTTGGGATTCGCACCGCATGCTGGCGCTGGGGATCGCGACAGCGTTGTTCTTCGCCCTCGCGGTGTGGACGGCATCCAACGCTTACCGCAGGCTGATTACTGGGCGCCGTCTGTTCGCTGACAGCGTCGCCGAATTGAGCCGGGACCGTGAAGTGCTCGGCAAGGGCGGCGACGATGCGCAAGCTTGAGCAACGCGTCGAGGAGCGCCGTCGCCAACTGGTCGTTCGCGCCAACGAACTGCGGGGCGAGTCGATCAACCTTGTTGCCGGGTTTGCACCGTTGCTTCGACCCGCCGAAAAGGCGGTCGTTGCTGTCGAATGGTTGCGTGGTCACCTTCCCGTGGTGGTTGCCGCAATGGTTGCGACGCTGCTCATCCGCAGGCCTCGGCGCATCATGGGACTGGCCGCGCGCGCGTGGTCGCTCTGGCAGTTCTATCGCAATTTCCGGGCTAAATTCGATTTGTTTGTCCAGCGAGCCGGTCAAAGCCGCTGAATAGCTTTCAGGCCTAACGGGAGCGCAGCCCATATCGGACGGTTGGCTTTGTCACGATCGGCCCTGCATGCCGCTTGGTTTCTTGCTGTGGCTCTGCGTACGCGCTCATTCCGTGACCTTTCATCCCCAGTGGCCGACGGCCTTGGATCTGGTTGATACCTTGGTGGCGATGCGGGATGCCCTCAAGGCGGGACTTCGAACGTGTGCGTGATGTCAGGGAGCGTGTCGGCGGTATGGAGTCAAGGACCGTTGTTTGCTCCCTCTAGAACGAGCGAGATGGAGCCGGCATGGCGTCTTGGCGGGTAAGCACTTCGTTAGCTGTGCGGGCAACTATTTGTTGGGTACACTTTGCCACGGTGCTCATGACGGTGGCCAGCCGCTGAGAGGGCTCGCAGTAGCAGAAGAACGAGGATTTCGTGCCCGGCCTTTCCCTTCTGATCGATTCGATCGCCAAGCGCTTCCTGCTTGCGTGCATTGCTGGCGTGATGCTGGTGCCGGTGGTCATGGCGGCGGATCTGGCGGTTGCGCTGCGCGAGACTGCAACACTGCGCGATGTGTCGACTGACGAGGTTCTTGAGCGGCTCGACAGACTGCAGCCATTGGTGGCTGCAGCGAAGCCTCATCTTCAGCGTGAATATGAGGCACAGCGGGGGGAAGTCCTGCTTGAAGGCGGCTACCTTCGCGAGGCTGATTCGTCGATTGGGCGGTTGCTGACTGCTGCGGAGCGGGCCAACGACCCCCAGGATCGCGTACGTGCACTCGTGTTGCGTGCGCGGCTCGGATTCTATAAGGGCGACACAGTTCTGCAGATGACCTCGGCGAGCGAAGCCGAGACGCTAGCGAAGAGCATGCCCGGAAAACCGTGGAGCGTGCTGGCGGCGGATGCGATGGGTATCGCGCTATACGTGCGCTCGCGCTATGCCGAGTCTGCGCGTGTCCTGCAGCAAGCAGCGATGGAAGCAGCAAAGGTAGGAGATCCGGTGCTGCTTGGACGGATCTATCTCACCCTGTCGTCGCTCAACATTCATATCGGCGATAACCCTCGGGCGCTTCACTACGTGAATCAGGCCCGTGCGCAGATAGAGCCTACCGGCCAGCGGTGGCTACGCGCTCAGATCGAATGCAATGGGGGCTTGGTTTCGGGCCGACCCGAGGATACCGGTGAGGATTACGCTGCGCTACAGCGCGCGCTGGTCATGGTCAAGAAATATCGGATGCGGCGGGCCGAACTGGCCGTACTGGTGAGTCTCTCCGACTGGCACCTCGTGCATCGCGCCTGGCCTGAGGCGATTGCGACCGCGCGGGAGGCCGTTGCACTTTCGCGTCGTTTCGATGGTCGCGCTTTCACAGGCCTTGCTCTGCTCAACCTCGGGCAAGGACTTGTCAATATCGGACGGGTTGACGAAGGCGTCGCCGTACTTGAGCGGGCGCGCGATCGGGTTCGCGAAGCTGACGATTACTACCATCTGGCGCCGGTGCTGATCCAACTTGCCCAAGGCTATGAGAAGGCGGGTCGGCTGAGCGAGGCGCTTGCGACCCACAAGGATTTTTTTGTTGCGCACGAGGTGCTTGACCGGGAAGGCAAATCGAAGCTGGTAGCCGAACTGCAAGAGCGCTTTGACAGCCAGAGTCGCCAGCGCGAAATCGAACGGCTCGAAGCGCAGAACGCCATCAAGTCCGAAAGTGCCGAGCACCACCGTCAGATTGCGCTCTTCTGGTCGCTCGTCGCCGGCCTCCTGTTGATTGGTATCGGTGTTGTGCTCGCTTTCTACCGCAGCACGCGGCGCGCCAACTGCCAGCTGGCGAACGCAAATGGGCGCCTAGCCTACCTCGCCGAACGTGACACATTGAGCGGTTTGTTCAACCGGCGCGCCATGAGTGCTTGGATCGAAACCTTGCAGCCCACGCCCTCGCTAGGATCGCCGCTCGGACTGATCCTGATTGATATCGACCACTTCAAGTCGGTCAATGACCGCCACACTCATGCAGGGGGTGATGCGGTGCTGGTCGAATTCTCGACACGGATCTCGCATTTGCTGCGCGACACCGATCGACTTGCGCGCTGGGGTGGCGAAGAGTTTCTCATCGGCGTGCGCGGCGTGGATGCCTTCCAGTTGCCGGGGTTGGTCCAGCGAATCCTGGACAGTATCTCGGAGACCCCGTTCACCCTGCCGAACGGGCCACTTATGGTTACCGCCTCGATTGGATATGTCAGCTATCCGCTCGCTTTTGATGCGATCGAGGACGGTTGGGAGTACCACCTTACTTTGGCTGATCAGGCGCTTTATCTCGCCAAGGAGGAGGGCCGTAATGCTGCGTTTGGCATCATCGGTGGTACGGGTTGTTGGCTTGGCATGCGGGAATCGCTCAACCGCAACTTCCGCGCGGCATTTTTCGGCGAGTTGCTGTTTTCCAGGCGCTACTTCTGCCGCGAAGGTGAAGCGGTCCGAATCAATCCCGATGCCAGCCGTAGTCATGCTGGCTCGGGTTGCATCATTCCGTTTCCTCGCGATCTGACGAAAGCTGGCGCAAGCAATTGATCCGATGTGCCACGGCGCTAGAATCCGCGGCTTCCAAGAAACTGGGCATGGATCGAGGAGTGCACGATGCTCGAATCGTTCTTCAAGCTTCGCGAACACGGCACGACACTCCGCACGGAAGTGCTGGCTGGTCTGTCCACTTTCCTGACGATGGCCTACATCGTTTTCGTGAACCCTGACATCCTGTCGGCCGCCGGCATGCCGCGCGACGCCGTATTTGTCGCGACCTGCCTTGCGGCAGCGATTGGCACGGCGATCATGGGGTTCTATGCCAACTACCCGATCGCGCTGGCGCCGGGCATGGGATTGAACGCCTACTTTGCCTTCGCCGTCTGCAACGGCATGGGTTATTCGTGGGAGACGGCGCTAGGCGCCGTCTTTATTTCGGGCTGCCTGTTCATCGTTGTGAGCGTGTTTCGGTTGCGCGAGTGGATCGTCAATTCGATCCCGCATTCGCTCAAGCTCGCAATCTCGGCTGGCATCGGATTCTTCCTTGCCCTGATCGGCCTGAAGAATGCCGGCATCGTAGTCGGCAATCCGGCCACGCTCGTTGGTCTTGGCGACCTGCGCCAACATGCGCCACAACTTGCGATTGTTGGCTTCCTCCTGATCGTGGCGCTCGAAGCGCGCCGTATCACCGGCGGCATCATCATTGGCATCCTCGCTGTTACGGTGGCCTCGATTGTGCTTGGCCTCTCGCCGTTTGATGGCGTGTTTGCGATGCCTCCGTCGCTTGCGCCCACTTTCGGCAAACTCGACATCCTCGGGGCGTTCCATGCGGGCCTCGCAACCGTGGTGTTGACCTTCTTCGTTGTCGAACTCTTCGATGCCACCGGCACGCTGATCGGTGTGTGCCACCGTGCAGGCCTGCTCGATGCCGATGGCAAGCTGCCACGGTTGAGGAAGGCGCTGCTTGCCGATTCCACCGCGATTGCCGCGGGTGCCGTCCTCGGCACATCCTCGACCACCGCCTATATCGAAAGCGCCGCGGGTACCTCCGCGGGCGGTCGGACTGGCCTCACCGCGGTCGTCGTTGCGTTGCTCTTCCTCGCCGCGCTGTTCTTCTCGCCGTTGGCGGGCTCGGTGCCCGCCTATGCGACCGCGCCTGCGCTGATCTACGTTGCAGTATTGATGACGCGTGGCCTCGCCGAGATCGACTGGACGGACCTGACTGAGTCTGCTCCCGCCGTTGTTTGCGCTGCGGGGATGCCCTTTACCTACTCGATCGCTGATGGCATTGCTTTTGGATTCGTGAGCTACGCCGGCATCAAGCTGCTTGCTGGTCGCGCGAAAGATGTCTCACCCGCCGTATGGGGAGTCGCCGTGCTCTTTGTAGCCAAGTTCGCACTGCTGTAACGCGCGGAGGGAAAATAAATGCTGATTGACCCGAACTACATCCGCGACCGTATCCGGACGGTTCCCGACTGGCCGCAGCCGGGTGTGCAGTTCCGCGATATCACCCCGCTTCTGCAAGATCCAAAGACGCTGCGCGTGCTCGTCGAGCAGTTCGTGTTCCGCTACATGGACCGGAAGATCGACGTGATTGCTGGTATCGACGCGCGCGGTTTCATCATCGGCGCGATCCTTGCCCATGAGCTGAACATTGGATTCGTGCCGATCCGAAAGAAAGGCAAGCTGCCGTACACGACGGTGGCCGAGGAGTACGAGCTCGAATATGGTAGTGCAGCAATCGAGATGCACGCCGATGCAGTGCACCCCGGTCAGCGCGTATTGCTGGTCGACGACCTCATCGCCACGGGTGGCACGATGATGGCGGCCAAGAAGCTGCTCGACCGCCTCGGTGCGGTCGTGATCGAGGGTGCGGCAATCGTTGATTTACCCGAACTTGGCGGTTCGCAGCTCTTGCGCGGCGCCGGGCTCACGCTCTTCACGCTGGTCGACTATTCCGGCGGCTGAGTGGCGTCGCCTTGCGTTGAAGTATCCGCAGGGCGCATCAATTCGGTGCCGCCTGTAAAAATGGGCCGGTACGGCAATATCTGGAGCATCAGGGGCATGACGAACCCGGACATGAAGGAAATTGAGAAGGCGATGGCGGAGGCTGACTGCCTGGTTGACGACGCTGCTGTCGAAGCTGCGCTCGATCGGCTCGCCGATGAAATCACCGAAAGCCTGCGCGGCACCAACCCGATCTGCTACGTCGTGATGAACGGCGGCCTGATTCTTGCCGGGCGCCTGCTGCCGCGTCTGCCATTCCCGCTTGAAGTGGCCTACCTTCACGCCAGCCGCTATGGCCATGCGCTCAATGGCAACCTGCTCGACTGGCGGGTGCGTCCGACGCAGGATCTGCGCGAGCGCACGGTGCTGGTGCTCGATGACATTCTCGACGAAGGGCACACGCTCAAGGCGATCATCGAGCATCTGAAGGACGAAGGGGCCGCGAGTGTGCTGTCGGCCGTGCTGGTGCACAAGTCGCACGATCGCAAGGCTTACCCTGGCATGCGCGCCGACTTTACCGGCATCGACGTGGCCGACCGCTTTCTCTTCGGTTGCGGTATGGACTACAAGGGCTACTGGCGCAATGCACCGGGCATCTATGCACTGAAGGGGCACTGACTTGCCGGAGCAGTCCATACCTTCGACCAGAACCAGAAGCAGTCGTGTTGCGATGACTTAAGGATGGCTTAAGCGCGCGGTTGCACGATCCTCCTTATCGGGAAGGAGGCTTGCGATGCGCGTACTGCTTGTGGAAGACGACAAGCCGCTCGGAGCTGCGCTCTGCGACGGGTTGGCGGATCTCGATGTACGTTGCGAATGGGTGCAGGACGGCGAGGCCGCTGAAGCGGCGCTTGCCACGGATGCCGATGGGCTGGATGCCGTCGTGCTCGATCTAGGCTTACCCAAGCGTTCAGGCTTGCAGGTGTTAGCCTCCGCACGCAATCAGGGGCTCGTGCTGCCCGTGCTGATCCTCACTGCCCGCGATGCGCCGGAAGACGTTGTCGCGGGTCTCGATGCGGGTGCTGATGACTACCTTGTAAAGCCTGCCGATCTACGCGAGATTGCTGCGCGCCTCCGTGCGCTCATACGGCGTGCTGCCGGTCGCGCCGTGCCGCGCCTGAGCTGGCGTGATGTCGAACTTGAGCCGTCGTCGCACAAAGCATGGAAGGGCGGGGAGCCAGTCGAACTTTCCGGTCGCGAATTCGAGCTTGCAGAACTCATGCTGAGGCATGCCGGGATGGTCTTGTCGCGAGCCCAGATCGAGCAGCGACTCTATGGTTGGGAAGGTGGCACCGAGAGCAATGCGCTCGAAGTCCACATCCATCACTTGCGCCGCAAGCTTGGGAGCGATTTTGTGCGGACGTTGCGTGGCATCGGCTACATGGTGGAGCGAGATGGCTGAAGTGCACACCGGGTTTTCGCTCGTCGCTCGGATCATGCTCGTGGTGACGCTGGCGTTGATGTCGGGTAGTGCAGGGGTTTCGTGGTTGGTCTTCCAGACCGCTACTGATGAGGCTGAAGAAGTCTTCGACGGCCAGCTCGCCCAGACGGCGAGTCTCCTGATTTCTGTCGCCGGTGTTGGCAACGTGCGCGATTCAGGCGCTGTTGCCCAAGGGGATGACGACGCGCACACCGGGGCGTTGGTGCCGCAAGAGCGTCGCTTCAAGCATAGGCTCGTCTACCAGGTATGGCGCGTGGGAGACGTGCCACGGCTGCTGTTGCGTAGCGGGCAGGCGCCGGAAACCAAGCTGCCACTTGGCGAAGACGACGAGGACGGTTACTCCGACGGTCAGTGGCAGGGCGGGCATTGGCGCTTCTATCGCCTTGAGCGCGATGGCCATCTGGCGATCGTGGGCCAGGATGCGCGAGTGCGGGCAAAGCTGGCTCATGAAGTTGGTGAGCACGGCATTGGCCCTCTCGCCATGGGGTTTGTGGCGACGGTGCTGCTCGCATGGCTGGCCATTGCGCTGGGCTTGCGGCCATTGTCCAGGCTTGCACGCGACGTTCAACTGCGTGCGCCGGATCGACTTGACCCGTTCGATGAGGGGCGGCGCCCGCGCGAGCTGGCGGTGCTCGTCGGTGCTCTCAACAGTCTCTTCACCCGTGTGGCGCGTGCATTTGCCAATGAGCGACGGTTCACTGCCGATGCCGCACACGAGTTGCGCACACCGTTGGCGGCGTTGACCGCACAGGTCCAGTCGGTGCAGACGGCCCATGATGAAGTGACTCGTAATGCACGCTTGTCCGATGCGCTGCGCGGCCTGCAGCGCATGGCGCGGCTGGTCGAACAACTGTTGGCGGTTGCACGGCTTGATGCGATCGATGTTGCAAAGTCTGAAGCAGTCGATGCGGCCGAAAAGATGCGCCAGCTCGCTGGAGAACTTGCGCCGGGAGCGCTTGAGCGCGGGGTCGAGCTCTCGCTCGATGCGCCAGAAAACGTGGCGCTGCGTGCGCAGCCGGATCTGCTGCGGGCTGCGTTGCGCAACCTGATCGAAAACGCGATACGCCACAGTCCGCCGGGTGCGGTTGTTGAACTTGCGCTGCGTGCGGAGGGTGGTTCGCTCGTCTGTGAGATTCGTGACTCGGGTTTCGGTGTCCCCGACGCGCTCCGTACGCGATTGGGCGAGCGCTTCCTGCGCGGAGAGGGCGAGGAGGCGGGCGGAGCCGGGCTGGGCCTGTCGATTGTTCGGCGTATTGCCGAGTTACATGGCGGACGCGTGGAATTCGATGCCAACCGTCCGCAGGGACTCGTGGCTAGACTGATCCTGCCGATTCATAACTGAGGCGACGATTCCGAATTCCGCGCATACCCGTACCATGCGGGTTGTATTTCGTTATTGTTCGAAATAAAATTCGTGCATCGACGAAATTTGATTCGTTGGAAGTGGAAATACAGTGGATCTCGATGAAGTCATCAAGGCGCTGGCCAACCCGACGCGCCGCGACATCCTCGCCTGGCTCAAGACGCCCGAGGCGGAATTTTGCGAACAATCATTTCCCTTTGAGCATGGTGTGTGCTCGGGAAAGATCTTCGAACGCGCCGGCCTATCGCAGTCCACCGTTTCCGCTCATCTGGCCGTGCTGCAAAAGGCCGGCCTCGTGAGCACACAAAAAATCGGCCAATGGGTGTTCTACAAGCGCAACGAGGAAGCCATTGCTGGTTTCCTCGCAGCCATCCGCGACACCCTCTGAATCGCTTTCCCTTCCGCGCTCGCCCACGCGCAGCTTTCTGAAAGGAGTCCTCCATGTCCTTGCTTTTCCAACCGCTGAAAGTCGGTGATCTTGTCCTGCCCAACCGCGTGATCATGGCGCCGCTGACGCGCTGCCGTGCGGATGAGGGCCGGGTGCCGAACGCGATGATGGCTCGCTACTACGCCCAGCGCGCCTCTGCCGGCCTGATTCTTTCGGAAGCTACCGCGGTCACGCCGATGGGTGTCGGCTATCCCGACACGCCGGGTATCTGGTCCGATGAGCAGGTTGAAGGCTGGAAGCGCGTCACCGAAGCGGCCCATGCCGCGGGGGGGCGGATCTTCATGCAGCTCTGGCATGTGGGTCGCATTTCCGATCCGTCCTACCTGAATGGCGAACAACCCGTTGCGCCGAGCGCTATCGCGCCCGAGGGGCATGTCAGCCTGATCCGTCCAATGAAGCCGTACGTTACGCCACGCGCGCTCGAGACCAGCGAGATTTCGGCCATTGTCGAGGCCTATCGCAAGGGCGCCGAGAATGCGAAGAAGGCTGGGTTCGATGGCGTCGAGATTCATGGGGCCAATGGCTACTTGCTTGATCAGTTTCTGCAGGACTCCACCAACAAGCGTACCGATGCCTATGGTGGTTCGATCGAAAACCGTGCCCGCCTGCTGCTCGAAGTCACCGATGCCGCGATTTCGGTATTCGGCGCCGGTCGCGTCGGTGTGCATCTCGCACCGCGCGGCGATGCGCACTCGATGGGGGACTCCGATCCGGCGGCGACCTTCGGCTACGTTGCGCGCCAGCTCGGCAAGCGGAAGATCGCCTTCATCTGTGCACGCGAATCGCGTGGGGCTGACAGCCTCGGTCCCCAATTGAAGGATGCATTCGGTGGCGTGTACATCGCCAACGAAAAATTTGATCTTGCTGCCGCGCAGGAGGTCCTTGACCGCCGTGAGGCTGATGCCGTGGCATGGGGGCAGCTCTTTATCGCGAACCCGGATCTTCCCCGCCGTCTGGCCGAGCAGGTGGGCCTCAATACGCCGAACCCGACGAGCTTCTATGGCGGAGGAGAGGCTGGATACGTCGACTATCCGGCGCTAGCAGGCTGAGTTTCTACGGATCAAGCCGTGACCCGGAAGCGGGTTGCGGTTCTTGTCTGCCTCAGGCTGCCCATACCCCCTGTTCGATCAACTGTTTCGTCGCCGCGGCTGCCCAGCCGCGGTTTGCCGCGGGGCTGGCCGGGCTCGGGTGCAGCACGCGTCCGAACTTCAAGTCGAGGCCCTTCAATGCGGTGCGCCCGCGTTGTTCGGCCCAAGCTCCGACGCCGATCAGCCATTCGGCTTCGAGTGTTTCGACCAATGTACGCAGGTGTGCGTCGCATGCTTCGAGCAACGGAGCCTGCTCGGCTGCTGGCAGCTTATCCGGCGTGGCATTGCGGCCACCTTCGAAGAAGGCGAGTGGACAGTAGTTGGCGACGAAGTGGTCTGTGAAGAAAGCGCCAGCGCTGCTGAACGTGTCGGCAAAGAGCCCCCACAGCCGTCGGCCACTGACCTCCGATCGAGGACAGTTGAAGCCCTCGATCGGCCGTTGCGGGTTTTCGAGCGCAGGTTTCACCACTCCATCCGAAATCCCCATCCAGTCGCGTACTGCGGCGATTTCGCCGAAGGGCACGCCGGTTTGCACCATTCCGAACGGTCCCGGGTTCATGCCAAGGAAGATAACGCGCTTCTTTGTGTTGCCGAAGCGTTCCAAGTATTGGCGATGTGCGTCGAACGCGTAGGCCAGTGGGTTGTAGACGTGCGTAATCGGAGCGGCGAAGGTTAGCGCGTCGCAGGCGCGGCCAAGCCCCCGTGCTGCGGCGACGAGCCGGTTCGAGCGTTCGGACATGGGTAACGGATTCGGAAGACGAAACTTGCGATGCTACGCGATTGGTTGCCGCCCCTGCGCTGCACCCTCGATCGGATTGCCGTACAACGGTCGCGTGCCAAACCAGGTCGAGAACGCAAACGCCAGCCCACAAGCCAACATGACGGGAATCGCAAGCTGATACTGGCCTGTCATTTCGAGCACCATGATGATCGCCATGAGTGGTGCGTGGGTGACGGAGGCGAGTACTGCAGCCATGCCGAGAATTGCGAGAAGCCCAGCCTCATTGGCCAGCTCTGGTGCAAACCAGTCGCCCAAGGCGTGGGCGATGACGTAGCCGCTCGTGGCGCCAACGAAAAGTGTCGGAGTGAAAACGCCGCCAATCGCGCCAGACCCACTGGAAAGCGCGGTCGCCGCCAGCTTGGCGACAAGAACGAGCAGTACGAATTGCCATCCAAGCTGACCCTGCAGCAGGCTCGATACCACGCTGAAACCATTACCCCAGACCTCAGGCAGCGCAGCGGAAATGGCGCCGACTGCCATACCGCCAGCCGCCAGACGTAGCGGTAGGGCACGGATCGGCTTGAAGGCGCGGCGGCCGAGTTCGAGCAAGCGCAAGAGGCTCCAGCCGAGACCGCCGCAGACCGGACCCAGCACGAGGGCGAATCCGATGCTGGCAGGCGACACGGAAACGGCTGGCATTTCGTAGAGCGGGCGGGGTTCAACGAGCCAGAAGATCAACCCGCATGCCGTGGCTGCCGCGATCAACACGGGTGCGATGGCGTGGCGTGCGAAGTAGCCAAGTGCGAGTTCGAGTGCAAACACTACGCCCGCACCTGGAGCATGGTAGGCCGCGCCGATGCCGGCGGCGATACCGCAGACCAGGATTGCATTGGCCTCTGCCGGTGCAAGACCGGACAGGTGGGCGACGCGTGTAGCGAGCCATGCAGATAGCTGGATCATCGGCCCCTCGCGGCCGATCGATGCGCCGGAGCCGACGGAGAGCAACGATGATAGCGAGCGAACCAAGGTTGTACGGTTGTTGAGCGTGGCCTTGCCTTCACGCGCCGCGTCCATGTAGTCGATGTGCGCTCCGCCTTGCGGCCCTCGCGCGGCCCAGCGCAGGCCGCATTCAAGGACGAGCCCTGCAAGCAACCCGCCTATGGCGCAGCTTGCCGCCCGCTGCCAAGGCGAAAGCGAACGCGCCGCCGCGACGAGGCTGCCTTCGTGACCAGTGAAGGCGAGTTCAGCCAGATTGATCAGGGCGCGGAAACCGATGATTGCCCCAGCCGAAACGCAACCAACCAACGCGGAAATAAGCCAGATTCGCGCATTGCTCAGGATAGTTGGGGTTGCGTCGCCGTGCGCGGGGTCGATCATCGTCTAAGCTCGGGCGAGTGCGGTTTCCTCGCGCCACGGTGCGACCCGGACGAGCATCAGAATGCCGGGAATCGCCAGCGCGAAGCAGAGCCAGAAGTAATCGAACCAGCCGAGTTTGACGACCCATACGCCGGCAAATGCGTTAACCACGGTGCGCGGCACCGCCATCAGGCTGGAAAAAAGGGCGAACTGTGTTGCTGCGAAAGCCGGGTTGGTGGTGCGCGCCATGAAGGCGGTGAAAGCGGTGGTGCCAAGGCCGACCGAGCAGAAAGATTCGGTTGCATAGACTGCGCCCAGTTGCACGAGGCGCCACGTGTCAGTGGGCGCCGTGCCCAGGTGAGCCAGCCACGCGAACCCCAGAATTGTGAGGGTTTGCGCGACGCCGAACACCCAAAGTGCGCGGTTGATACCGAGCTTCACCATCCAGATGCCGCCAGCCAGTCCGCCGACGATCCCGGCCCACAGTCCCGCATTCTTTGCGACGAGCCCGATTTCGGTCTTCGAGAAGCCGAGTTCCAGGTAGAAAGGGGTGGCCAGCGTCGTCGCCATTGCCTCGCCAAGCTTGAAGAACAGCATGAAGGCAAGAATCCACAGTGCCGTCGCCACGCCCTGACGGGTGAAGAATTCGTGGAACGGTTCGACGACAGCCTGATGCAGCGTGCGCGGTGCGCCGGGCGCTCGCTGAGGTTCGGCGATGAGGAGCGAGAGGATTGCGCCCGGAATCAGAAAGCCCGCTGTGACTGCGAAGACGTGGAACCACGGCAGGTGGTCGGCGAGGATCAGGGCGAGTGAACCCGGTACCAGCGCAGCAAGCTTGTAGGCATTGACGAATACAGCGTTGCCGAGCCCAAGTTCTTCTTCCGCCAGCAGCTCGCGCCGATAGGCGTCAATCGCAATGTCTTGCGAGGCCGAGAGGAAGGCGATCAATACAGAGACTGCAATGACCGGAATGAGGTCGGCTGTTGGTGAAAGTGTACCAAGCGCGAGCACGCCAACGATCAGCGCGCATTGCGAGACGAACATCCAGCCGCGCCGCCGCCCGAGGCCCGGTACACCGAAGCGGTCAACCAGGGGTGACCAGAGGAACTTCCACGTGTACGGAAACTGGACCAGCGCGAACGCGCCGATCGCCTGGAGCGACAACCCTTCGGTCTTCAGCCACGCAGGCAAGAGATTGAACAGTAGGAATAGCGGTAATCCGGACGAGAAGCCAGTGACCACGCAGATCAACATTTTGCGGGTCAGCAGCGCTTGCCAGACCGAGGGTTTCCGTTCGCTCATGGCGGCGATTAGACCACAGCGGGAAATGAGTTCGGCCACCAACCCGGCGTACGTCCCCTTTCAGGTACAGGTTGTCTGCTGCATGGGTTCAAAGGCGTTCTCTCTGCTGGTGACTGGGCGGTTCTTGTCCGAATCCGTCAGAACAAGCCTCGCAATGAATCAGCGTTCTCAGCGGCCTACAAAAACTGTTTGGGCGAATTGGAGTGAGGAAGGTTCAAGTGGTACCAGTTCTACACAGGAAGTCCGAGCGTAGATCGGTCGGACAGGAGAGCTGTGGTCAAGTCAATAAGAAGGCGTCACAAAACTGCTCAATGTTTGTGTTTAGTGGGGGTGGTGAGTGGGTAACGGTTCCATACTCTCGGGTTTTCCCGTACTCGACTTTAGGCGATTTCGGGGCGCAGTTTTGCTCGTCTATACCTAGAGAACGCTTGCTTGTAAGGAAGGCAAAAAAACGATGCGACAACGTCCCGAAGAGGATCATCCGGAGAGCCTCCTGGGCTCCGGCCCCGACGTGGCCACGGTAGTCGCGCCTGAGCCGGTTCAAGCCCCAAGCGAGGTTGAGGCTGATGAGCTACAGCGAATCATGCTCGATGCTATTCCGCTGTGCTGCAACCTGTGGGATGAGCATCACGCGAACATTGACTGCAACGAGGCGGCGGTCATCCTCTTCGAATTGAAGAACAAGCAGGAGTACCTCGACCGATTCTTCGAGCTATCGCCCAGGTTTCAGCCTTCGGGGCGGACGTCGGAAGAGATGGCGCACGAGTACATTACGCAGGCGTTTGAAAAGGGGCGTGCGCAGTTCGATTGGATGCACCAGAAGCTCAACGGCGATCCGGTTCCGTCCGAAATCACGTTGATCCGCGTTGAACGCAAGGGTCACTACATCGTTGCTGGCTACACACGCGACCTACGCGAAATCAAGGCGTCGCAGGAGAAAAAGCGCGAGGCGGACGAGCGGACCCAGATCATGCTCGACGCCACCCCGTTGTGCTGCAACTTCTGGGACGAAAACCTGCAGAACGTCGACTGCAACCAAGAGGCAGTGAATCTCTTCCAGCTCAAGAACAAGCAGGAGTACCTTGACCACTTTTTTGAGCTGTCACCCAAGTATCAGCCGAATGGGCGCTTATCCAGCGAGATGGCATACGAGAACATCCATCGGGCGTTCAACGAGGGGCGTGCGCAATTCGAATGGATGCATCAGAAGCTCAATGGCGAACCGATTCCGGCGGAGATAACCCTGGTACGCGTCAAACGTGAAACTGGGCATGTTGTTGCGGGCTACACGCGGGACCTGCGTGAACTTAAGCAGATGCACGCTGCCACGCAGGAGGCGAACGAGCGGATACAGATCATGCTCGATGCTACGCCGCTGTGTTGCAACTTCTGGGACGAGAACCACCAGAACATCGACTGCAACCAGGAGGCGATGAATCTTTTCGATCTCAAGAACAAGCAGGAATACCTGGATCGCTTCTTCGATCTATCGCCCAAGTATCAACCCGTTGGCCGTCTGTCGGTTGATATGGCGAGCGAATACATCGACCAGGCATTCAGGAACGGGCGTGTGAGATTCGAATGGATGCATCAGAAGCTCAGCGGCGAGCCCATCCCCGCCGAGATCACGCTGGTGCGGGTCAAGCGGCGTGACAAGTACATCGTGGTTGGCTACACGCGCGACCTGCGCGAACTCAAGGATACGGTGAGTCTTCTCAACAAGCTGGAAAAGCTGGCCTTCACCGACAACCTCACGGGTGCTTTCAACCGCCATTACTTTATGGATCACGCGGCCAAGGCGTTCATGAAGGATGAGGGTTGCCGCGATGATGCCAGTATCATTCTTTTTGATATCGATCACTTCAAGGTGATCAATGACACCTGGGGACACAGCGCCGGTGATGCGATCCTGCGTGGCGTTGCGCAGAGAGTGCAGGGCGTGCTTCGTGGTGATGATCTTCTGGCCCGGTACGGTGGTGAGGAATTCATCATCTATGCCTCCAAGGCCTCGCTTGATGCATCGCTCCGGCTCGCGGAGCGTATTCGAAAGGCCGTGGCCAATGCGCGCTTTACGTACGGCGGTAATGAGCTAAGGGTGACGATCAGCCTTGGTGTGGCCGCGCGCGCGAAGGCGAATGCCTCATTTGAAAGCTTCATCAATCTTGCTGACGGCGCGCTTTACCGCGCAAAGCGCAACGGACGTAATCGGGTTGAATTCGAAGGCTGATTTTTCAACCGGTCACTCGCGCGCGATCATCAACGCTGCGACGAGGATTAGCGCGCCGCCTGCGATGGTCCCCACGCCGAGCGGCTGACCCAGCAGGACCGCACCCGCCAGGGCGGTGAGCACAGGCTCTACCGTTGAAAGTGTTGCTGCGCTGGAGGCGCCGAGGCGAGCAAGGCCGGCGAGGAAGGCGGATACTGCAACCACCGTTCCGATGAAGGCGAGTGCTAGGGCTGCAATCCAGCCACCCGGTGTTTCCGGTATGCGCGGCCCTTCAGGAAGCGTCAGAAGGATGGACGTCAATGCTGCTGCGCTGCTGACGATCGCCGCTTGCGCAAGCGCCGGCACGGTGCGTGGCACGAATCGCCCAGCAATGATGTATACGGCGTAGATAAGTGCGGCGCTCGCCGCCACGAGGAGACCGATCGGCTGCGCACCGCTTGCGTAGCCAGCGGTCAGTGCGCAGCCGGTGAGCGCGAGCAGCAGTGCGATCAGCCTGCGAGGGCCGACATGCTCCTTGAGTACCAGCCATGCGAGCACGGTGACGAAGGCAGGGTACAAATATAGCAATAGCGCGACGACCGCTGCTGGTGCGAGCTGCAAGGCCGAGAAGTAACAGAGCGCTTGCCCGGTATAGCCGATCGCGCCCATCGCCACGAGTACCCAAAGTCCGCGGCCACTGGGCAAGGGCAGCTTGTGATGCAGAACGAGACCCCACAGCATGAGAGCGGCGAACGCGAACCGCATGCAAAGGAGATCAACCGGGCGCAAGTCATCAGCATAGAGGCGCATGCCAAAGACCGGCATGATCGCGAAGCAGGCTGCGGAAAGCAGGATGTAGCCGATACCCGCGAGACGGGTGGCATCGGGTACGTGAGGCATTGGATCAAGCTGCCGCTGGGCAAAGCGCCTATTTTGCGCGACGTGACTGGACATGCGAAGGCTGGATTGCACGGCTTGCCATGGCACGGATGCACGCGACGCCGTTGCACTGCACGAAATACGGATGTTCGGCCAACGCAATCATGCTGACCGGGCCAGGCAATTCTTTTTCACAAGGTGCGTACTGTCTTGCAGGTTTGTCACGCTTGATGTGGCAAGCTCCGGCTTCTCATTTTTGATACAACTTTTGGTGCCAACGCACTACGTATTGACGCGTGGCAAAACGCATGCTTAATTACTGACTGGTTAGTCATTAGGCGGCCGGGTGGCCAGCTCGTCTCATCCATGAATCCACAGCAGCTCCTCCAGCGCCCGGAAAATCCTCGCCAACGTCGCAAGGAAGCACGGCCCTCCGAACTCGCCGATGCGGCACTCGCACTGTTCGTCGAAAAGGGCTTCGCGGCGACCCGGCTCGATGAGATCGCAGCGCGTGCCGGCGTCTCGAAGGGCACGCTGTACCTCTATTTCGATAGCAAGGAAGCGCTGTTCACCGCAGTGATCCGGGATGGCATCCTGCCGTTGATCGACGAGGCCGAAGCGCGTGTCGATTCGATGGCCGAGGATCCGGAGCACATCCTGCGGGAGATCCTGATGACCTTCTGGAGCCGTATCGGGGCGACCCGCCTTGGCGGCATTCCGAAGCTCATGACGGCCGAGGCCATGAATTTCCCCGAGGTAGCGCAGTTCTACTACGAGAACGTGATCGCACGCGGTCAGCGGCTGGTGCGCGTGGCAATCGAGCGAGGCGTAGCGAGCGGGCAGTTCCGGCAGGTGGATGTGGGGCTTTGTGTAGACCTCTTTTTTGTTCCGGCGCTTCACGCGGCGAGCTGGAAATACACGCTCGCGTTTTGTATGAAGCGTGCGAACGACCCCGAAGCTTTTCTTGAGAATTACTTGGATATCTACCTGCGCGGTCTTCGCGCTGAGAAGAAAGGAACACCCTGATGAGAATCGCAATGTTCGGGCTGGCCGTATTGGCGACCGTGCTTGCGGGCTGCGCAAAGCAGGAACCGGCCGCCGAAGCGCCCCGCACAGTGCTGGTGCGCAAGGTGCAACTCGGCGATGCCGGACAGCCATTTGTTTACTCAGGCGAAGTACGCGCACGGCATGAGGCGGATCTTGGTTTTCGTGTTGGCGGCAAGGTGCTGGAGCGCAAGGTGAATCTGGGCGACGTGGTCAAGCGTGGGCAACTACTTGCACGTCTTGATCCGAAGGACGTCAGGCTTTCGGCTAGCGCAGCGCGTGCCCAGGTTGCTGCCGCAGAGGCGGATGCTAGGCTGGCGAGTGCTGAATACGAGCGCACTAAATCGCTCGCAGATAAGAGTTTCGTCTCTGGATCGGCTGTCGACCAGCGATGGGGCGCGCTGCTTGCGGCTGAGGCACGGCTTGAACAGGCGCGCTCGGAAGCGGATATCGCTTTGAATCAGAGTGCGTATACCAACCTCGTGGCTGACCGTGACGGCGTCGTGACCCAGGTAGCGGTCGATCCGGGCCAAGTCGTCAACGTCGGACAGCCGGTTGTACGCCTGGCCGATGCGAACGGGCGCGAAGTGCTGATCTACGTGCCGGAGCGCAGGATTGCTGGGCTCAAGCCGGGCAACCCGGCGCTGATCCGTCCATGGGCACATCAGGATCAGGTTTTCGAGGGCGAGGTCCGTGAAGTATCGGCAGCCGCCGATACGGCGACACGGACCTATCCTGTTCGCGTAAAGATCAATGCCGGAACCGAGGGATTCGCGCTTGGCTCTACCGCCGCTGTCGCGTTTCCCGGTGCCACATCAGATGGTGTGGTGCTGCCGCACGGCGCGGTGATCCAACGCGATGGCAAGGCTGAAGTATGGGTTGTGGCGGACAACGGCAAGGTGGAGCCGCGTACCGTTGAGCTGGGTGGCTTTCGCGAGGACGGAGCGGTGATCAAATCGGGGCTCGTGGATGGCGACCAGGTTGTCGTCGTTGGAGCGCACAAACTGGTGCCGGGGCAGCAAGTCAAGCCAATGGCTGAAACCGCACCCGCAGCCCTGGATGCCAAACGATGAAGCGTTTCAATATCTCCGACTGGGGCCTGCGGCATCAATCGCTCGTGCTCTACATGATGGTCGTGCTTACGCTTGTGGGGCTTTTTTCCTACACGCAGCTCGGGCAGTCCGAAGATCCCCCTTTTACCTTCCGCGTGATGGTCATCCGGACAAACTGGCCGGGGGCGCCTGCGCGTGAAGTCGAGCAGCAGGTTACCGACAAGATCGAACGCAAGATCCAGGAACTGGGCGCGGCAGACTACATTCGCAGCTATTCACGGCCTGGTGAATCGCTCGTTTTTCTCGTCATCAAGGACAGCTTGCCGGCCAAGCAGATGCCGGAGATGTTCTACCAAGTGCGCAAGCGCATTGGCGATATCCGCTACCAGCTGCCAACGGGCGTTCAGGGACCGTACTTCAACGATGAGTTTGGCGATACGTATGGCAATGTCTTCGCGCTTGTCGGCGATGGCATGAGCTATGCGGATCTGAAGACCTATGCCGAATCGGTTCGCGGCGAACTGCTGAAATTGCCCGACGTATCGAAGATCGACTTTTTTGGGGTACAGGATCAGCGGATCTGGATCGAATTCTCGAACCTCAAGCTCGCCACGCTGGGAATTGACGTACGCACGTTGGTGCAAGCCATTTCGGGCCAGAACGCGGTTGCGGCAGCGGGTTTCTACGAACTTGGTGACGAGCGCATCTTCCTGCGCCCTTCCGGGAAATTCGAGAGTCTCGATGCGATCCGCGAAGTCCCGGTGCGTGCTGGCGGACGGACCTTCCGGCTTGGCGACATCGCCGAGATCAAGCGCGGTTACGCCGAACCGACGGATAACAAGATGCGTTTCATGGGTCGTGAAGCGCTTGGCATCGGTATCGTGATGCGCGCAGGTGGCGACATCGTGAAGCTGGGCAAGCGGCTCGACGCCGCCGCCAAGAAGATCGACCAGCAATTGCCGGTGGGTGTGCGACTTGAGCGCGTGGCTGACCAGCCGCGTGCGGTAACGCGCTCCGTGCAGGATTTCGTGCGCTCGCTGACTGAGGCGGTGATCATTGTGTTGGCCGTATCGTTGCTCTCGCTGGGGCTGCGCACGGGCATCGTGGTGGCCATTTCGATTCCGGTTGTGCTGGCGGTCACCTTCCTTTGTATGTACGAACTCGGGATCGGCCTGCATAAGATCTCGCTTGGGGCGCTGATCCTTGCGCTTGGTCTGCTTGTTGATGACGCCATCATCGCAGTCGAGATGATGGCGACCAAAATGGAGCAGGGCTGGGAAAGGATGCGTGCAGCGAGTTTTGCCTACACCTCAACCGCGATGCCGATGCTCTCGGGCACGCTGGTGACCGCGGCGGGTTTCCTGCCAATTGCTACGGCGCAATCCTCGACAGGCGAGTACACGCGCTCGATCTTCCAGGTAACGGTGATTGCGCTGCTGATTTCATGGGTGGCGGCGGTGTTGTTCGTGCCGTACCTCGGCTATCACCTACTGCCGGATTTTACCGACCACCATCGCCGGCCCTCGCGCTGGGTGGGAATGCTCAAGCGTTTTGCACCAAGGCTAGCCGCCCGGATGGAAGCCCGGGCGGCGGCCTCCATCGGACGCGAGCATGAGAGCGGCGTGTACGAATCGGACTTCTACAGGCGTTTCCGTAGCTTGGTGGAATGGTGTGTCATACGTCGCTGGCTCACCATTGGTTCGACGCTTGGCATGTTCGTCATCGCCATGTGGGGCTTCAAGTTCGTGCCACAACAGTTCTTCCCCGATTCGACACGGCCCGAACTCATGATTGACCTGAGGCTCGCGCAAGGCGCCTCATACCATGCTGCGGAAAATGCCGTGAAGCGGCTGGAGGCGGTGCTTGCGAAAGAGCCCGGGATCGAGAACTACGTCGCGTACGTCGGCACCGGTAGTCCGCGCTTCTACTTGCCGCTTGACCAGCAGTTGCCGCAGCCGAACTTCGCCCAATTCGTGGTGCTGACCAAGGGGCAACAGGAGCGGGAGGCGCTGCGTGCCGATCTCATCAAACTGTTTGAGCACGATTTCCAGGAACTGCGTGCGTCCATCACGCGGTTGGAAAACGGCCCGCCGGTGGGATTTCCAATCCAGTACCGCGTGAGCGGTCCAGAAATTCCGGTGATCCAGCGGCTTGCGACCGAGGTCGAAGTGCTCATGGCGAAGGACAGGCGTTTGTCCAACGTGCAGAAGGATTGGGAGGAGTCGTCGAAGGTCGTCAAGGTTCATATCGATGCTGAAAAGGCGCGCCTGCTCGGGCTTTCTGTACAGGATGTCTCGGACTTCCTGAACGTATCGCTCAATGGCACGACCGTCAGTCAGTACCGTGAGGGCATCGATACGATCGAAGTGGTGATGCGTGGTGCGCCCGAGGAGCGCCAGCACCTGTCCCTGCTACCCGAGTTGATCATTCCTACGGGCCAGGGACGCGGTGTGTCGCTGACGCAGGTCGCGACACTAGAGTATGGCTTCGAGCCCGGCATCATCTGGCGGCGTGACCGCGAGCCTTCTGTGACGGTGCGTGCCAATCTGTATGGAGCCACACAGCCTGCAACCGTTGTTGCGCAGTTTGCGCCGCAGATCGAGGCGCTGCGCGCGAAGCTGCCGCTGGGCTACCACATCGATGTCGGCGGTTCGGTAGAGGAGAGCGCGAAGGGCGGCAAGTCAGTCGCTGCCGGGATGCCGCTTTTCGTGATCGTCGTGCTGACCGTGCTGATGGTGCAGTTGCAATCGTTCTCGCGGGTAGCAATGGTGGTGCTGACCGCGCCGCTGGGAATGATCGGAGTGACGATCTTCCTACTCGTGTTCGATAAGCCCTTCGGCTTCGTCGCGATGCTCGGCACCATTGCGCTCTCCGGCATGATCATGCGCAACTCGGTGATCCTGGTGGATCAGATCCGGCAGGATCTACTTGCTGGTCGTACTCCATGGGAGGCGATCATCGAGTCCACTGTCCGGCGCTGCCGGCCGATCATGCTGACTGCCGCCGCAGCGATTCTTGCGATGATCCCGCTCACACGAAGCGCCTTCTTCGGGCCCATGGCCGTGGCGATCATGGGCGGTCTCTTCGTCGCGACGTTGCTGACACTGCTCTTCTTGCCTGCGTTATATGCGGCGTGGTATCGGGTGCCCAAGCCGGAGTAGGAACGGGCAGGTTAAAATACGCAGTTTGTGATACTCGACGGAAAGTCTCAGGGGAGTCGACGATGGATTTCGAGCAGGCGCGCTTCAACATGGTGGAACAGCAGATCCGCCCGTGGGATGTTCTCGACACGGAGGTGCTGGATACGCTCATGGCCGTGCGGCGCGAGCTTTTCGTGCCGGAGGCACACGTAAATCTCGCGTTTTCCGATATCCAGGTGCCGCTTGCCAACGGCCAGGTGATGTTGGAGCCGAAGATCGAGGCCAAGGTGCTGCAGGCACTGGTGCTGAAGAAGACCGATCAGGTGCTGGAGATCGGCACCGGCTCCGGCTATATGGCGGCGCTCCTTGCCGCGCGCTCCGACTGGGTGCGCACGATTGAGCTCAACCCCGCGCTGGCCACCACGGCGGCAGCCAACCTGAAGCGCGCGCGCGTCGAGAACGTGGTCGTCGAGCAAGGTGACGGGGCCAACGGCTGGGCGGCGCGTGCACCGTATGACGTGATTGTCATCTCTGGTGGCCTGCATGAAGTGCCGCGCTCTTTGCTGGAGCAACTCAAGCCGGGTGGCCGGCTGATCGCTTTCGTAGGTGCAGCGCCAATAACGAGCTGCGTGCTGTTCACCTGCATCGCCGAAGGACGGTATGAGTCCAAGACGATCTTCGAAACGCTGGTGCCAATGCTGACGGCGCCTGCCGTCGAACGGTTCACGTTTTGATACGGCAGATCGCGCCGCGTGAGCTGGCTGAATGGCTAGCCGACGCTACCCGCGAAAAGCCGCAACTTGTTGATGTCCGGGAGTCCTGGGAAGCCGACATATGCCGGATTCAGGACTCCATTCACATGCCGATGGGAAGCGTGCCGGCGCAAGCTTCTGAGCTTGATCCGGACCGCCCCGTGGTGGTGATCTGTCACCACGGGGCGCGCAGCATGCAGGTGGCGTATTTCCTTGCGCGGTTCGGTCTTGGCGAGGTCATCAATCTTGCCGGCGGTGTGGCAGCCTGGGCGGAGCAAGTCGACCCGGCGATGGCCCGCTACTAGAAATCTTTTGGAGCGTTCGATGAAGCGATTGCTGTTGAGTCTGACCATACCGAGCCTGTTCTCCGGTGGCGTACAAGCGGCGGATCTCATGCAGGTGTATCGCGATGCGCTCGGATTCGATGCCCAGTACGCATCGATACGCGCGCAATCCAAAGCCGATCGCGAAAAGAAACCGCAGGGCCTTGCCGGGCTGCTGCCACAGATCGGCGCCTCCGCCAGCACGCAGTACAACGACGTCGATTTCGATAAGCCGTTTTCGGGTCGCGGCAAATACAACAGCAACAACTGGGGTGTACAGCTCACTCAGCCGATCTTCCGGCTGCAGAACTGGGAGCAGTACAAACAGGGTGAGCTGGCTGCGGCAATCGCCGAGCTGCAGTCGGCCAATGCACAGCAGGATCTGATGCTGCGTGCCGCGAATGCGTATTTCAATCTGCTCAATTCGCAGGAGACGTTGGCCTCGATCGTTGCGCAGAAGGGGGCTTCCAGACAGCAGTTCGAGCTGGCGAAAAAGAGCTTCGAGGTTGGCACGACGACGGTTACCGACGTGCATGAAGCGCAATCGCGCTACGACCTTGCCGTAGCCAACGAAGCGGCTGCCGCCGCGGATGTGGAAGTGAAGCGCCAGATCCTGCGCCAGCTCACCGGCAAGGACTATGGGGAACTTGCGCCTTTGCGTGAGGGCCTGCGTTTTGAACGCCCTCAGCCCGATGACATACAGCAATGGGCGAAGTCGGCCGAGCAGAACAACCTGTCGGTGCAGGCCGCAAAACTCAACTACGAAATCGCGGATCGGCAGGTGGTAGTGAGCCGCGCCGGACACTTGCCGACGGTTGATCTCGTTGCAAGTTACGGCTACACAAGCCAGCCGGCCCCGGGGGCGCTGCAGCCGGTCCAGATCGAGAACAAGTTCAACGCCGCTCAGATTGGTGTGCAGGCGCAAGTACCGATCTTCGCTGGCGGCTATACCCAGTCCAAGGTTCGCGAGTCGGTCGCCTTGAAGGAAAAGGCGCGTAGCGACTACGAGAATGCGCAGCGCACTGCGCACCTTGGTGCGCAACAGGCCTATCTTGGGCTGACATCCGGCATTGCGCAGGTTGCCGGCTACGAGGCCGCACTGGTTTCGTCGCGCAGTGCGGTTGAATCGAACAAACTTGGTTACCAGGTCGGTGTGCGGATCAACATTGATGTCCTGAATGCTGAGACACAGTTCTACGACACATTCCGGCAGCTGTCACGCGCCCGCTACGACACTTTACTGGCGCAATTTCGGTTGAAGAACGCCACCGGCAACCTGACCGAGCAAGACATGCAGGCGGTGAATGCGCAGCTCGATCCTGCCGCTGCAGGCAAGCCGATTACGTTACCTGACACCACGCCGGCTGCGCTTGAACGCAACCCGGCCCCAGCAAAGCAACTGCCGCAAAAGCAGATCCCTCGTAGGCCGACACCTCCACAGTCGAACTAGGTGGAGAACGCCAGGCGCTAGAAAAGGCAGATGGCCTTCCCTCGCATGCGGGGGAAGGCCGGGATAGGGCGGCAAGTGATCGCAATCTGGGTCGCCCGAACCACGTAGCTTTTCGTATGGGCCGCCTCAACCCTTCAGGTTCTGCCTAGCAGGCCTTCCAAACACGTCATCGTCTTTGCCAGTGCCCCGCGATGCGCGCTGGCGAATTTGCGTCCAGCCTCGCTCATCTTGGCGCGCGCTGTGGAATCCCCAAGCAACCGCAGGGCTTCGATGATGCCTGCTTCTGCGTCCGCGCACCGTATCGCAGCGCCTGTTGCGATGGCATGTTCGGTCGCCTGCGCAAAGTTGAAGGTGTGAGGGCCGACGACGACCGGTACGCCTGCTGCGCTTGCCTCGATCAGATTCTGTCCGCCCAGCGGCGCCCAACTTCCGCCGATCACGGCCACGTCTGCAGCCGCGTAGTAAGCGAACATCTCGCCCATGCTGTCGCCAAGCCAGACGCGTGTTCCGGGCTCTATGACATGGTGCTCGGACCGGCGTTGGAGTTTCAGCTTGCGGGCTCGCACCAACCCGGCAACTTCATCGAAGCGTTGCGGATGGCGCGGCACGAGTACCAGTAGTGTCTCGGCGGATGCGTGCCGAGCGAAGGCATCAAGCAGCATCGCTTCCTCACCTTCGCGCGAACTGGCGACCAGCAGGATGGGGCGATTACCAAAACGGGTGCGGAATACGCGTCCCCGTTCCAGCATTTCTGCGGGCGGCGAAATCTCGAACTTCAGATTCCCGGTGACGATGAGGTTTCTCGCGCCGAGTGCAGTGAGTCGTCTGGCGTCGGCCTCGGTTTGTGCGGCGATGCGGTCGAAACCGCCAAATGCACTTTGCGCAAAGCCACCCAGTTTCGTGTAGCCCCGAGCCGAGCGCTCCGAGAGACGGGCGTTGACCAGTGCAATCGGAATCAACGCGTTGCCCGCTCCAGCGATCAGGTTTGGCCAGACCTCGGTCTCCATCAGGATCCCGAGCACGGGTCGGAAATGTTGCATGAATCGCGCGACGCAACCGGGCGTGTCATAAGGCAGATAGGCCACGCGAACCCGTACTTCATTGCCATAGAGTTCGAGTGCTGTTGCGCGTCCAGTTGGCGTCATCTGAGTCAGCAGCAACTCGTGATGCGGAAATCTGTTCAACAGAGCTCGCACCAAAGGCTGTGCTGCACGCGTTTCGCCGACGGAAACAGCGTGTAGCCAGATCAGTGGCGTGTTGCTGCGAGGCAGGCGATAGCGGCCGATGCGTTCGCCTAGATGCTTGAGGTACTCGGGTTGCTGACGCGCACGCCAAGCGAGGCGAAGTGCAATGAAGGGCGCGCCGAGATACCAAAGCGCCGTATAGAGTGCGCGCATGATTATCCGCACCACGCCCGCAGGTGTTGCAGGACTTCGGCGACACTCGGGCATCGGCCCGCACCCCCGAGGTTGATTGCACTCTTGTCACCCGCAACGCCGTTTGCTCCAGGTTCGGTAGCCACATAGATTGCGATGATGGGGACACGAAGTGCTGCAGCGAGGTGCGACAGCCCCGTATCGACGCCGACTGCGCACTGGGCCCGCTCGATCACGGTGGCAAGTGCGTCCAATCCCACTGGAGGAACGACTTCAGCATGGGGTAGCTGCTTTGCTATGCGCCCGGCGCGCTCACGCTCGACGGCGCTACCAGCGGGCAGCACACAGATCAGCCCCTTGCGGTTCAGCGCGCGGCCGAGTTCGACCCAGTTGGGTTCTGGCCAGAGCTTCTCGTCCCGTGCTGTAGCGGTGAAGAGCAGTGCATAGGGTTCGTCAGGATGCCAAGCATCCGGTTTGGGCTCTGGCGCACGAATGCCATAGTCAATTGGGCTGTTTGCCACATAGCCCATCGCCGCAGCGGTGAGCAGCCGGTTTCGCTCGACCGCATGCCGCTCCCACGAGACTTCGAAGCGTGCGTCATAGAAGCGCGTGGCGGCACCTTCTCGTGCGCTGCCTCGCGCATATCCACTAATTGGCGCATGGCCGAGGCGGGCGAGTATCGCACTCTTGATCAGGCCCTGTGCGTCGATCACCCGGTCGTAACCCCCACTAGCGAGTCGCGCCCTTAGTGCAAACATTTCCTTCCAGGTTGATGGCAGCGCAAGGCGCTTCCGCCAGCGACGCAGGGCGGTTGGGATCACGTCGCGCACGGCTGGATGCAGTCGTGCCAAGGGAGCAAAAGGTTCCTCGACGAGCCAGTCGATCCGCACATCAGGAAAATGCGCGCGTAGGTCCGTCACCGCTGGCAAGTACTGGATGACATCACCCATCGAAGTCGTCTTGACGATCAGGATTGTGTGCATGGGCGGGGATTATTCCGCTCTGCACAAGACGCGGCAAATCATCTCGAGCAAGGACGCTACGCGTACATGGTTGGATGAGCTGCGCTCTATAATCCCCGGATGACCCGTCGCAAACTCTCCGCCGTCCTGATCACGCGCGATTGCGCGAACACCTTGCCCGATACGCTTGCATCGTTGTCTTTCTGCGATGAGGTCGTCGTTGTTGATTCCGGGAGCTCGGACGGTTCTGACGAACTCGCGCGGAATGCCGGCGCCCGAGTGATTCACCAGTCATGGTTGGGGTTTGGTCCGCAGAAGCAGTTCGCGGTGGAGCAAGCGGAAAACGATTGGGTGCTCTGTGTGGACGGAGACGAGATCGTATCGCCGCTGCTGCGTGCGTCGATCGAGCGGGAGCTTGCAGCACCGACCCATCGTGCCTTCGAGTTTCCTCGCTGCAATCGATTCCTTGGGCGCTACCTCCGCCATGGCGAAGGTTACCCGGACTGGTCGCTCAGGCTGTTCGACCGCACGCACGCCAGATGGTCTGACGACCTCGTGCATGAGAAAGTCATTGCGCTGGGCGACGTTGGTCGGCTGAAGGGGGATCTCCTGCATCACAGCGAGGAAACCCTGACTCGGTACCTCGAAAAACAGAACCAGTACACGACGCTTGCAGCCGAGGCCCTCATGGCAGAGGGCTACTGGCCTTCCGCCATGAAGCTGGTGATCAGCCCGATCTTCCGATTCCTGAAGTTCTATGTCTTCCGCCTGGGCTTCCTGGACGGCGTTCCCGGTGTCGTGCACATAGGGATTGGATGTTTCAATAGTTTTGCTAAATACGCCAAAGTTCGAGAATTGCGCGGCGGTGCGGTCCACGTCTCGGGTTGAAGCGACATCAAGCGCTAGAATCGCGTATAGGAGGCAGCTCTTGACTTTCGCTGCCTGTCAGCCCAGACAGTCCCAAGCTTGGAATCAAGCGCAAGCCGTGCGAAACTCGCGAACTCATAAGAGGAAGCCTCGCCAATAAGAGGCATTGCGGGCGTCAGCGAAATGCTTGATACCTTTTGCGACTGCTCGGGGTCCCAACACCCAAAGGTCGATTCATGAAAGTACTTGTTACAGGTGCTGCTGGCTTTATCGGCATGCATACCTCCGAGCGCCTGCTTGCGCGCGGTGACGAAGTGGTAGGTCTGGATAACCTCAACGACTACTACGACCCGCAACTCAAGCTCGATCGTCTCGCGCGGCTCCAGCCACACCCAAATTTCCGCTTTGTGAAGCTCGATGTGGCCGATCGGGCCGGTATGGAAAAACTCTTCGCCGAAGAGAAATTCGATCGTGTCGTCCATCTCGCGGCCCAGGCGGGCGTGCGTTATTCGCTGATCAACCCACACGCATATATCGAAGCCAATATTGTTGGCTTCATGAACATCCTCGAAGGCTGTCGTCACAACAAGGTGGAGCATCTTGTTTACGCGAGCAGCTCGTCAGTCTACGGCGGCAATGAAAAGATGCCGTTTTCGGAGAGGGACAGCGTTGATCACCCGGTCAGCCTTTACGCGGCAACGAAGAAATCCAATGAGCTGATGGCGCACACGTACAGCCATCTCTTTGGAATTCCGACGACCGGCCTGCGTTTCTTTACCGTATATGGCCCCTGGGGACGGCCTGACATGGCGCTGTTCCTGTTCACCAAAGCCATTCTCGAAGGGCGTCCGATTGACGTCTTTAACTACGGGAAGATGCGGCGGGATTTTACTTATATCGATGACATCGCGGAAGGTGTGATCAGGACCCTCGACCACATTGCCACACCCGATAGCGCTTTCGATGCTCAGAATCCGAACCCCGGGCGCAGCACGGCCCCGTTCCGGGTCTTCAATATCGGAAATAACAATCCGGTCGAACTCATGGAATTCATCGCAGCCATTGAGGCCAGTCTCGGCTGCGAGGCCAAGAAGAACTTCCTGCCTATTCAGGATGGCGATGTTCCTGCGACATTTGCAGATACGTCCGAGTTGAACGCCTGG
>JAVBUM010000029.1:0-93814 GCA_031555325.1 Niveibacterium sp.
CAAAGCTGAAGTGATTCACCGCCGCGCCCCCTGGAAGACCAAAGAGGCCGTCGAACTGGCTACGCTTGAATGGGTGGCATGGTTCAATCACCACCGCCAGCTCGAGCCCATCGGCTACGTCCCGCCAGCCGAGGCCGAAGCCGCTTACTATCGCAGTCAGAGTCAGCAGCCGGTTGCGGCCTGACTCAAACCAAATGGCCTCCGCAAAAACCGGGGCGATTCACTGGACAAGGAACTCGCCAAGCCCAAGGCCGAACGCGCCAACTCGCATCTACGCGCTGGGGACCTTGCACGAATTGCACGCCGCCTGTCTGCTCGGTGTGCGCCGCGCACGCGATACCCTCAGGCACACGATCGAAGCAATCGAACACGTCAGATGCCGCATCCAGCCTGACCGACAATACCCATGACCTCGACGCGAGAAACCACACCGGTATTCGAACCACAGGGCCAATTTATGACAAAGCGCCAATTCGGAGCATTGCCAACGCTACCCCCATGATAGGGCTGGATTTCACTAGATCGGCTTGGACAGTGCTGGACAAGAAAAAGGCCAGAACTCTTGACATTGCTGGAGTTTCTGGCCTTATCTGGATCGCTTTGGACTGCTTCTTGGTGCCCAGGACGGGAGTCGAACCCGTACGGCTTGCGCCGCGAAATTTTAAGTCTCGTGTGTCTACCAATTTCACCACCCGGGCAGGGCTGCGAGTATAGCGGACGTCGTGTGTAACCGTGTCCTGTTTGCGTTGTGGAGAACGGGGCTTTTGACTTCTCGGACGGTCAGAACACAACAATCTGCCGTTAGAAGCCGCCATGAATCGCCCCAAGCCCGCTTGGCCGTGCCCCGTAACCGCGACCATTTTGCTACCGCGCCTGTACAACAAGCGGGCATGTGCCGTTACGGCTTAACCGCCGCTCCCTCGGTTGATGATCACCTTACGAAGCCGGAGAAAATGGGCAGGATCAGGTCGTTGGGGACGCGGAACATCGAACAACGCTCGCCGGTATGGACCGATCCAGAACTGGATCGGTCAAGCGCTTGAGGGAGGTTGGCGTGGGTGTCCTCAGCCCTGAGGCCCCCATCCGCCCCATCACCTCAGCAGTACGCTGGGGCACTCAGGCAGCAACCAGCAATACCAGTCCGACGAACGAGGTCATTACTTTGTGCCGCCTAGGGAAATGGGATAGGGCTTGAATTCCCCGACGCGGACCTTCTTGAGCTTGAGCAGGTCGTATTTCTTTCCCTCATACTCAGATCTCGCTCTTGTTACCACGACTTTCGCATCACTGCCTAGGCAAAACTCTTCGCCTGCCAAAATCGGCTCTTGATTTCTACCGCCCGTTGTATCGCTTAAATCTGCGCTCAGTTCGCCGCGGGCCACAGCCTTGTTGCTCTTGTCGCGAAAAACCAGATTAAGCGTGACGCCTCCTGCATCTCCATCGCCCACGGCTGTTGTCATAGAGAACCTAACAGCACACATACCTTGTCCCGCAAAAACCGTTGACATGTGCTGTATGACGACTTCAGGTGGAGTGTAATCGGCGGCGGCGCAGTGGATCGTCGAGCAAATGCCGAGGATGAACGCGGTGCTTTTTTTCATTGCATTGATCAGGTGAGTTCCTGAGATGTTGATCTTGAGACGTCCAGAAGTTACACATACCGACGACAACTGTCGGACAACATTGGTACCTGACGCGCAACGTGTCACACCACATGCTACGGGAGTCGTGACCGTAGCCTTTGAGCCCTCAGCACGGAGGGCTACATGGCAATAGCTGCGCAGCGACAAGCGAGATACTGTGCCAGCCTCGAAAGTGTGGGGGTTGGTCACCGTCACATGTCCCATAACGCGTGACACCGAAATTCACCTTTGTGCCATGGCACACCGACAAGATCTGACTCTCGGCGAGACAGTCGATTCCATCATGGCCGCAGCGAAAGAGATGCAGGTCAAGCCACCTCGCAAGGTCGTCATCGCCAAGTCCTCGCCTGCGACCCGTCAATGTTTGGAGAGGCGAACGTACCAACCGCGCCAGAAGGCGATTAACAGCCTCTGAAGCGCATAGCTGTTTTGGACCGCGAGGCGTCACTCCATCGATTCTCACGCACTCTTTCGCGAATATCGTCACGGCCAACAGCACGCTTCTCTCGCGGGCATTTCTCATCTGTGTATTGACATCCGCACGGCATCCGTGCGATTTCTAGGGCTGAACACGTCCCCATGCGCGGTTGTGGCGCAGTCCACAACCAAGCGATGCGGGATCACGTGCAAACGGTAAGCAGTCACCGCAACGGATCCAGTCCATGCATAAGAATTGCAGCCGTATTCCCCAACGCCATTGCGCGCAAACCCTTTTGAACTGAGGGAGCCCGCGATGGAACACATCTATCCCACCTCGGAAACGGGGTGGGCTCGCACAATGGCGTGGTCCGTCGTGCTGCTTCGCGCCTTTGCGTTGGTCGGCGCCGCACTTGCGGCGCTGGACTACGAAGGCGAGGCGCAGTTACGCCTGTTGCTTGCCACAACGCTGTTCGCGATGTGCGTGCTGCTGATCGGCACTTTCGGCGGCCGGCACGCGGCTATCGCTGAATTCACGGCCTACTGGATCGACATTGGCTGGGCGCTCGTACTCTTCAAACTCTCCGGCGGCGCCACCCTCTACTACCTACTGCTGTACATCCCGGTGCTCCTTGCCGGTCTGCGCGGAGCTGCCCGCCTGACCATCGCGCTGAGCATCGCAGGGGCGGCCGCAACCTTCGCCCTGCAGCTCCAGCACGGGACCGGGAACAACTGGCTGCATCTCTTTCTGCGTCCGATGATATTGCTGCTCTTCGGTACCCTGGCGACAGCCGCGGCGCGGGCGGGCGCGCGGCCACGTGAAGTGGCGGCGTTTGCTCTGGACCTGATTGGCCGCATCGATTCACGCTCGGGTCTTCTGGCTTCAGCATCCACACTGGTCGAAGACATCGGCGTGCGCTTCAAGGCCGATGCAGCACTCCTTGCGATCCGCTCGCACGAAGGTTGTGTGCGGGTGTTCTGGTGGGAGCTGGGCGAAAGACTAAGTGAATTGCCACAGGCGGCCACTTCGATTGCCAGCACCATGTTCGTCATCGGCGATAGTCGGACCGTGCCCGCGGTTCGCGTGGCAAATTCGGGTGCTGATGCACCCGGCCCGGCGCTTGCCGAACTCATCGAACGCGATCAGCTGATGATTGCTGCCGCCGGCTGCGACGAGGCCTCGGCGGCACGTTTGCTGCTCGGCCGCAATGGCGACCCCTTTCGGAACAATACGCTGCGATCGGTTCACCACGTCCTCACCCGCGCATTCCCTCTACTCGAAAACGCTGGGCTGCTCGAACAGCTTGCCGCCGAAGCCGCCGAGATTGAACGCGCACGGATAAGCCGCGACCTTCACGACAGCGCGGTCCAGCCGTACATCGGCCTCAAGCTCGCCATAGAAGCCCTTGCCCGCAGGATCTCGCCCAAGGATCCGATCGCGCCAGATGTACATCGCCTCCTGATGATGACCCAGCAGGAGCTGGCTTCAATGCGCGGTGTCATCAAGGAAATGCGTACCCCCATCGCGGACAACGTGCCCCTTGACGAGGCCATCCATTCCCAGGCCCGGCGCTTCGCGGAGCTATTCAACTTCCATGTGGACGTCGCAGTCGACTGCAAAACCCCCATTGATCGATCGTTGTCGGCAGAGCTGGTCCACATGATTTCCGAAGCGCTGAGCAATGTCCGGCGCCATACGCGCTCTCGCAGCGCATCCATCAAGCTTTCCAGCGAGGTAAACATGCTCGTTCTCGCCGTCCGCAACGCGATTGCAGCCGACGATCAACCACCCACGCCATTCACGCCCCGCTCACTCGCCGAGCGCGCCGCGACACTCGGTGGCTACACCTCGGTACAAACCGAAGCCAGCGGGACGGTCGTCACCATCCGCGTTCCGCTTGGTTGAGGACAGAGTCATGGAAAGACTACTCGCGGCTGAGGTCCAGCGAATCCGCGTCATGCTGGTCGATGATCACCGCAGCATGCTTTGGGGTCTCACACGGTTGATCGAGACCGCCACCGAAACACTGGAGCTGGTCGGCACGGCCTGCACCATCAACGAACTCCTCGAAAAACTGTCCTCGACACCGGTTGATGTGTTGATCCTCGACCTCGATCTCGACGGTCGGGACGCGAGCAAATCGCTGCCTGCGATTCTCGCGGCCACGGGCGCACAGGTACTCGTGCTGACCGGCAATCGTGATCCGGGCATACACGAATCCGTTGTCATCAACGGCGCACGCGGCGTTGTCAGCAAAGACGAGCCTGCCGAAGTGATCCTGCGCGCAATCGAACGCGTTCACATGGGCGAAGTGTGGATGAACCGTGCCTTGGTCGGTCGTGTGATGCTCGCACTGACCCGACGTACGCAAACGCAACTACGCGATCCTGCTGCGGAGCGCATTGCTTCGCTCACCCCACGCGAAAAGCAGATCGTTGTTGCCATCGTGCACAATTGCGGAGCAAAGGGCATGGTGATCGCACATAAGCTTTCAATGAGTGAAAACACTCTGCGCAACCATCTGAGTGTCATTTACGAAAAGCTCGAAGTGCGAAACCGGCTGGAGTTGTTCGCGTTTGCGAGCGAACACCAGAGCAGCTTGCATTGAAACAGTGGGGATCTGGTGCTTGGCACCCCCGCGGGACGCGTCAAACACAGGTAGTACAAATGTCATGGTTGAATCGTCCTAGCCGGACGGTACAAATCGACCCCGAAAGGACGTGAAAAACTCACACGGGGAGTTAGCAACTTCTTGGGAAACTCTCTCTCAGGAAAGGAAGCGCAGCAAGGCTTCCAATCCACACAGAGCTACACACACTTGCCCAAGGAGATCACCATGCAAATGCTCAAATCGGTACTGGTCCGTCTGGTCCGCGAAGAAGACGGCGCAGCTGCGGCTGAATACGCGATCCTGGTTGCCTTCGTTGCCGGCGCCGTTGCCGCGGCAGTACATTTCTTCGACCTGAACGGCATCTTCACGTCCGTCAGCGACAAGGTCACGGCTTGGGTCGATAACGCACCCAACACGCAGTAAGGTCTGAAGCGCGGCTCGGGCTTGGCCTGAGCCGCACTCAAAGAGCACGCCAGACACCAAGCGAATCTGTCCTATCCGGACTAACAAGAGATCACTCTCAACCCAATGATCGAGCCGACACTCGTTCTTCTGATCCTGCTGCTCGCCACGGTGTTCGATCTTCGTGAGCGCCGGATCCCCAATGCGCTGATCGTTTGCAGCCTTGCTGCTGCACTCGCCTGTGCAATGCTGACGGGCGATCTTTCCGCGCTACTCACCGCCCTGGCCGGAGCGGGCATTGGCCTGCTGGTCCTGCTGCCATTCTTCGTGCTCCACTTGGTTGGAGCTGGCGACGTAAAGCTGATGGGTGTCGTCGGTGCCTTTCTTGGTGCGCCAGCATTGCTGCCGATCACGATCTATACCTTTATCGCCGGTGGGTTGCTCGCCGTCGCCGCAATCCTGCAGGCGCGCACTGGCCAGCAAACGCTGCACAGCCTGCGCCTGATGCTCTTCGCAACAGCCGCCAGAGTACGGGGCATTGATATCCGGTTAAGTGAAATCGGCCTTGCTTCGACCACTCGCGTGCCCTATGCACTCGCAATCACGGCCGGCGTTGTTGTCTGGCTGCTCGGTCGGAGCTGAGCACATGACAGTGCAAACCTTGCGCAACGAATTCACCGCAGATCTCGTCCACGCCGTCGACGCGGTTCCACGTGCGCCGCGTTCGCTAGAACAATGCGATGTGGATCAGCAGCTTCTTATCGCCCTCTGCGCACGCACGCTGCTCCAGCGCGGTCGACTCACGGTCACACAACTTGCCGATGGCATCGCATTGCCGCCGAGTGTCGTGATCGAGTTGCTGACGTTGATGCGTTCAGACCGTTTGGTCGAAATCTCCGGCCATTCGGGTGTCACCTCCGATGCCAGTCATCAATTGACCGAGGGCGGCCGCCTGTTCGGCAAGGAGGCCATGCAACGCTGCCAATACGTCGGTCCGGCACCTGTGAGCCTCAAGGCGTATTCCGAACGCATTACGGCACTTACACTGCGTCAGCGCGGCCTCGATGCACGATGCGTCCGGGGCTCACTATCGCACTTGATAATAAGCCCGGACATCATCGATGAGATGGGCGCCGCCATGAACTCAGGACGCGCGATCCTGCTGTTCGGCCCCGCAGGCAGCGGCAAGACGTTTCTTGCAGAGCATATGGGCGGGCTGATGCCGGGGCACGTGCTGGTCCCCCACGCAGTCACTGTCTGCGGCGAGATCATCCAAGTCTTCGATCCGCTGATGCACAAGCAGGTCGCCTCGCTGCACAGCGAGGGGCTGATTCGCTCCGACCGCGATGCACGCTGGCTTTGCTGCCACCGTCCCTCAGTCATCGCTGGCGGCGAGCTGAGCCTCGCGATGCTGGACCTGCAATTCGACCCGGTCACACGCTATTACCAGGCGCCGCCACAGGTAAAGGCCAACGGCGGCCTGTTCGTCGTCGATGACCTCGGACGCCAGATGGTCGCTCCACGCGACCTCATGAACCGCTGGATTGTGCCGCTCGACCGCAAGATCGACTTTCTCACGTTGCACACGGGCTTCAGGTTCGCGCTGCCCTTCGACATGACGATGGTCTTCTCCACCAATCTCACACCCGATGTGCTGGCGGACGAAGCCTTCCTGCGCCGCTTTGGCTACAAGATCTACCTGGGTGCGATGGATGGCGGGAGCTATCGCCTTGTGTTCGAGGATGCCTGTGCAACGGCTGGCGTGCGCTTCAACGACGACGCCTTCGAATGGCTCGTCGCCCGCCACGTCGCCCAGAAGCGTCCGTTGCTGGCCTGCTATCCACGCGATCTCGTCGGCCGGGTTCGCGACTTTGCGATCTACGAAGGGATCGAACCTGAACTCACGCGCGACGCGCTGGATCGCGCATGGCGTACGTATTTTCACTGCGCGGATGGGCCAACACATCCGCGCTGAACAGGCCTGCCAACCAATAAGAACAGGTCCGAACAACCACGACAGGGAGCTGTGTGATGAAGAACACCCGTGCTGTGCTGATGATCGGCGTATCGCTGCTTGCAGGCTTGCTGGCAATCGTCTTTGCCGCGCGCTGGCTCAACCAGAAGACTGCACTTGCAACCAGCAAGGTTGTTGTCGCTTCGGTCGACCTTGCGCTGGGCCAGCAGATCGGAACAGAACAACTCAAACTAATCGACTGGCCGACTGGTGCAGTCCCTGCGGGAGCCTTTCACGACCCGGCCGAACTGAAGGAACGCGTAACCCGTGCCAGCTTGCTGCGCGACGAGCCCGTGCTGGCAACCAAGCTCGCTCCGGTAGGCACGCGCGGCGGGCTTTCTGCTGTCATTGCGGAAGGCAAGCGCGCAATCACTGTACGAGTGAACGATGTGGTCGGCGTAGCCGGCTTCGCGCTACCCGGAAATTATGTTGATGTCATTATCAACACGAAGGATCAGAACAAGGAAAAGGGCGACGAATCGATCTCGAAGATCGTCCTCGAACAAATTCTGGTGCTGGCCATCGCACAGGAGGCCAGCCGTGACGACACCAAACCCAAGGTCGTCAATGCCGTCACACTCGAAGTGACACCACAGCAGGCGGAGGCAATCGACCTTGCCCGCAGCATTGGCCAGCTCTCGCTTGTATTGCGCAATCAGGTCGATGCAAAGGCAGCGGAGACAGGCGGCATGACGAAGGATCAGTTGCTGGACCTGAGGAAACCCGCACCGCCGCCCACCAAGAGCGCGCCGCGCGTCATTCGCGTCGCAGCGCATCCAAGCGGCTGCGTGGAAAGCATTGTCGGCAAGAAAAGAGAACTCGAGTGCTTCTGACAGGGAGATATGCAGTGTCCCCAACACACCAGAAAAACGCGCCTACGCAGCGCGCCACAAACCAGCCGGACCACCGCCTCCGTCATCGTCTCCCAGCGCTTTTCGTCGCCCTGACGCTTACGAGCCCCGACGCAGCAGCTCAGGTCGCAGTTGAGTCGGCCATGCTCAATGCAGGCGTGGCGCGTAACACCACGGTCGCAAGAGCCGCTGTGCCCACACTCGCCGCAATCGCACCGCAGCCAAAGCTTGCGATGGTTCCACGCACGGACGATGTGCGGCGTGGTTCAGTAAGCGCGGGCCCCTCTTGCCCCGCCGGCATGGGCGAGCCGATGCAGGTGCGGCTCGGCGCAGGGCGCTCAACCTTGCTCAATCTTCCCGAGCGCGTCGTACGCCGCACACTCGGGGACCCGGAAATCGTCGACAGCCAACTCGTCAGCCCGCAAGTGCTCTACCTCGCAGCAGGCCGGATCGGCTCAACCAACGCCATCCTGCAAGGACAGAGTGGTCGCTGCACGGCACTCAGCATCCTCGTCGGCCTTGATGTCGATGCGGTCAGCTCAAAACTCGCCGAGTTGCTGCCCGCCGAGAAGGGCATCGTTGTGACTTCCGCAGCGGACAGCCTCGTACTCTCCGGGCAGGTCAGCAACCCCGTGGTAGCCGAGCAGGCCGTGGAGATTGCCAACGCTTACGTTCGCAGCGCATATCAGCAAGGCGTAGTCCATCCTGGCGCATCGGGTGGCCAAGGTGGCAACACCGCTGGGCGAGCCCTGGCCGACGCGGGCGGCGCGCCGCTGCTCGCGCGGGTAGTGAACCTTCTAGGCGTCGCAGCACCGATGCAGGTGATGCTTGAAGTGAAAGTGGCCGAAGTGTCGAAGACCGTGCTCGACCAGTTTGGCATCAACTTTTCGCGGGCCTATGCACTCGGGGATGGCTCCGCGATCCGCTTCCTCAACGGCCTGCTTGGCGGCCAGGGTTTGGTGGCCGGGGGCGTCAGCGGCACAGTGGGCGCAATGGTCGGTGGCGGTTCGATCAACTCTGCGACGAACGGATCGGCCACTGGAGGTATCACGGCGCCCAACGGTACCGCCACGATTGGCGGTGGCTCTACCACGATCCCGATGATCGCGGGCCAGAATTCGACACTCATCGGCGTCGACGCCAAGAAACAGGACGGCCTCGTCAAGGTACTCGCCGAACCGACCGTGATGGCGATCAGCGGCCAGGAAGGCAGCTTCCTCGCAGGCGGCAAGATCCTCGTGCCAATCGCCCAGAACAACGGTGGCGTGCTGACCTACACGCTTGAGGAAAAGGAATTCGGCGTGAGCCTGCGCTTCCGGCCGACGGTGCTCGCCGACAACCGGATCAACCTGCAGGTCAACCCGGAAGTATCCGAACTGGCTTCGAACGGCGTCACACTGACCTCGTCAGCAACCGGCGCCACCGCGATCCTGCCCGCCTTTTCTACGCGCAAGGCAGCGACGACCGTCCAGTTGCGGGATGGACAGAGCTTTGCAATCGGCGGGCTGATGAAGGCCAACGCGACGGCCAACGTCAATGCCTTCCCGATTCTTGGCGAGCTGCCGATCATTGGCGCGCTCTTCCGCAGCACGAGTTTCCAGACCGACCGCAGCGAACTGGTGTTCGTGGTGACACCACGCCTCGTCAAGCCTCTGCCGCCCGACTATCAGTTGCCTACCGACCGCTTTGTCGAGCCGAGCCGTTCTGAAGTGATGTTTGAAGGCAAGCTCGAAGGCACCCGCCAGAATCCGCCCGCTACAGGCGGCAGCACCACCGGCGTAGCCGGATTCGAACTCAAGTGAGGGCCGCGACATGAACAGCAAAACGCAGGCTGCAATGGCGCTTTTTTGCACCATGACAACCGCATGTGTGCCAACCACCCCGCATCTCGACGTCGAATACGGCGAATCGCTCGCAACGCTCAGGGCTCAGCAAACACTGAATCCTGACGCCCCGATGGCCAATGCCAACCAACCGGTTTCCGGCCTGGAAGCCCGCGCAGCACGCGAGACGATGGATCGCTACTTCAAGTCCTACGCCGTACCACCCACGCAGTACGGCACGCTCAACACTGCCGTCGGGTCGCAGGGCGCGGCCTCCAGCCAGCAATAGGCCACACGATGAAACAGGCCGCCGATACACGTTTCCCACCGCGCCGCCAGCACGGCGCGGTTGCCGTTGCGTTCATCATCATGTCCGCGCTGCTATTCGCCTTCGTCTTCCTGGCAACCGATATCGGGCATCTGTACGTAAACAAATCCGAGCTCCAGAACGCGGCCGATTCCTGCGCACTCGCGGCATCGGCCGCCCTGACCGGCGCCAATTCCAATCAACTGGTCGTTGCCGAGAGCTACGGAATGACCGCTGGCTCGCGCAATCGGGTGGACATGCAGCGCGACGACATTCCGCTCGTGGCCGCAAACATCACGTTCAGCCAGACGCTCGGCGGCACCTACAAACCGCGCTCCGCCATTGCAGCGGCCGATGTGCTCAAGATGCGCTATGCACGCTGCACGCTGACCAAGAATGACGTGAAGACCCTGCTCCTGCGTGTAGCGAACCTCATTCCGGGGGAGAACATCGCAGCCGTATCAACCGTCGCGGCCACTGCTGTGGGGACGCTCTCCCCCTCGGTCTCCAACTGCGCGATGCCGATCGCAATCTGCAAGACCGGATCGGCGCCCACTTATGGCTACACCAGCGGCCAATGGCTGCAAGGCGTCCTGTCAAAAAGCCAAAACATGACAGGAGCTTTCAAGTGGGTGGAATTTCCCGGTTTTTCCCAGAACAAGGATCTCGCCTCGCTGATCGCGGGTCAGGGGCAGTGCAATCTTGCTGGCACGAATACGGTGCAGTCCCACAACGGCTACATCGATTCGATGATGACCAACTGGAACACCCGGCTCGGCATCTACCGACCAGGCGGACCGACAGTCGCCGAGGCAGTGCCAGACTTTTCAGGCTGGGTCTACGACGCCACGCAATGGCCTGCGCAGCGTAACGCCTATCCCGACCTCATCGCCCGCCGGGCTGCGATCACACCCAAGCACCAAGACCCAGCATCGAAGAAGGACAGCCAAACGCAGGGCCGGTTCTTCCTCCCGAACCCGAACAACTGGGCCACCGACGCGCAGTTTCAGAAGGGCGGCGACAGGCGGCTCGTGGTCGGCCCGATCGTCGATTGCAACGCGCTGAGCAGCAACGGGCCTACCGCGATCCTCGACTGGGCCTGCTACATGATCCTCAACCCAGTCTTCGATCCGGGCGATACGATGATGTTGGAATACCGTGGGCTGGCCAGCGATCCAGCCGCTGGCTGCGTCACGTCCGGCTCGCCGGGTGGACCAACTGCGGGCGGGCCGAAGGTTCCCGCTCTCGTCCAATGAGGGGAAGCGACCATGAACAGATCGCCCCGGAAATCACGTGGAGCAGCCGCGGTGGAGCTTGCCTTCATCTCGATCCCGCTGGTGTTGATGGCGGTCGCAGCCATCGACTTCGCACGCGCCATCTTCGTCTACGACCAGCTCGCCAAGGCGGCACGCGACGGTGCACGCTATCTCTCGTTCTTCGACCCAACGGATCCGGACCCGGAGAACTATCCCATTGGGCTGGCCAAGAGCCGAATGCTCTACGGCTCAGTCTCTGGCAACAGGACGATCGTGCCCGGCCTCACCGCCGCGATGATCTCGATCTGCGACAGCAAGGAATCGAGCGGCTGCCCCGGCGAGCGCTTCGCCAACATCGATACAGGCAACGGCACGATCAACCTCGTGAAGGTGACGATCTCGGGCTACACCTTCACGCCGATCTTTCCCGGTGTCTCACAGCTCACGACAATCACCTTCTCGCCGATCAGCGTCACGATGAGGCAGCTCTTCCCATGAAATCGGAAAAGCCAAACCACCAGCGCGGCGCTGTCGCGGCGGAGTTCGCGATCGTATCGATCCTCTTCTTCGCGCTCATCATCGCGGTGATCGAGTTCACAAAGCTCGGCATCGTCTATTCAAGCGCGGTGGAAGCGACACGGCTGGGCGCACGGGTCGCAGCGGTATGCAGCAAGACTGACGCGGCGAAGGTCAAGGCGAAGATGAAATCCATGCTGGGTCTGCTTGAGCCCGCGAACATCACGATCACCTACCCCTCCGCCTCATGCTCGGCAGCCGGCTGCGATCCAGTGACGGTGGCGATCACGGGCCTCACTTATCGGGCGGCGATCCCGTTCGTGCCGCTGGATTTTCCGGTCCCAGCCTTCAGTACTTCGGTACCTTCGGAGAGCCTCGACAGCACAGACAACCCGTTATGCCAATGACAAAACAATCAAAACACGGGGAGGCTGAACATTGAAAGCACTCGTCATATCAGAAGAACGGCGCAACCTCGATGACATTCGGAAGTTGTGTGCCGGGCTGGATTTCGTCACCGAGTTAGCCGAGTACCAGGGTCCGCTGACCACGCTGAGGATGCTGCCAGTCAAGGGCGAGGTCGATGTACTGCTGCTCGACTGCCGTCATGCAGGACTCGCACCACTCGGCGAACTCGAACGTTTGATGGCCTTCTATCCCGCACTCAATGTAGTGCTGATCGTCGACCACGACTCCCCCGACATGCTGCTTTGGGCGATGCGGCTGGGCGTGCGCGAGGTCGTCAAGGCTCCCTTCTCACGCGAGGACATCGTCGCGGCCTTGCAGCGGCTCCTGCACAAGATGCGCGGCGGCGCCCGCAGCCAGGGGCGCGTGCTGTCGTTCATGCCTTGCAAGGGCGGCAGTGGCGCGAGTTTCCTCGCCACCAATATCGGCTACGCACTGGCGGAACAGCTCGGCAAGCGCGTGCTGCTGGTCGACCTGAACCTCCAGTTCGGCGACGCAGTACTCCATGTGTCCGACCGGCGGCCCTCGCTCACCGTTGCGGATCTCTCACACGACCTTCAGCGCGTGGACATGGCGCTGCTCGATTCTGCAGTGGTCCACGTCCTGCCCAACTACAGTGTGCTCGCGGCGCCGGAAGACCCCTCGCAGGCGATGGACATCCGCCCTGAACACATCGAAGCCCTGTTGCGCTTCGCACGCTCGAACTTCGACTACGTCATCGTCGACCTCGGCCGCTCAATCGACCCCTGCACGGTGCGGGCACTCGATCTCTCGGATCAGGTCTATCCGGTACTCCAACTGACGCTGCCCGCCCTGCACGATGCCAGGCGCCTGCTCACCGTCCTTCACTCGCTCGACTACGGCCACGACAAACTGCGCCCCCTGCTCAACCGCGTCGAGCGCTCACCAGGCGCGCTGACCGAAGCAGACGCCGCAAAGCTCCTGCCCTGCCCCATCTTCGCGACGGTAGCGAACCACTACCGATCCGCAGCCGCCTCGACCAACCACGGCATCCCGATCCTGAAACTCGATGCGGGCAGCCTCGTGGCACGCAGCATCTCGGATCTCGTCGCACAGATCGCCGAGCGGCCGGAATCCACCTCGACGGGGTTGTTCGGACGCCTGTTCCGCCGTGCATGAAAGGAAACCGCCAATGAGCATGACCTCACTGAGAAAGCGTTTCGCGGCCAACGAAGACGAAGCGCCACGCAGCACCACCGACACCCCGGGCACCACGCGACGGAACTATCTGGACATCAAGAAGCGCGTGCACCAAACCTTGCTCGACCGCGTCGACCTCGCCGGGTTGCAACGGCTTGAATCCGACCAGCTGCACGACGAACTCAAGGCGTTGATCGAGCAGTTGCTGTCCGAAGAGGACGTGGCGCTGACCGAGCAGGATCGCCGCCTGCTGGTGCGCGACATCCGCTGGGAGATGCTCGGGCTCGGCCCGCTCGAACCGCTGCTCGCCGATCCGACAATCTCCGACATCCTGGTCAACACGCACCGGCAGGTATACGTCGAGCGCCGCGGGCGCCTCGAACTCACCGACGTGAGCTTCAACGACGAGCAGCACCTGATGAAGATCATCGACAAGATCGTCTCGCGCGTTGGCCGCCGCGTGGACGAATCGAGCCCGATGGTGGACGCGCGCCTGCAGGACGGATCGCGGGTGAACGCAATCATCCCGCCGCTGGCGATCGATGGATCGATCATGTCGATCCGCCGCTTTGCCGGCACGCCGCTACGGATGCAAGACCTGCTCGCCTCCAAGACACTGACAGAGCCAATGGCGCGGATGCTCGAAGCACTGGCCGCCTCAAAAATCAACGTACTCGTCTCCGGCGGTACAGGTAGCGGCAAGACCACGATGCTCAACATCCTGTCCGGCGCAATTCCGGCCTCGGAGCGCATCGTGACAATCGAGGATGCGGCGGAACTGCAGCTACAGCAGCCACACGTAGTGCGGCTGGAAACCCGCCCGCCCAACATCGAAGGCCGTGGCGAAGTGACCCAGCGCGTGCTGGTCCGCAATGCTCTGCGCATGCGTCCAGATCGCATCATCCTCGGCGAGGTACGCGGCGCCGAGGCCTTCGACATGCTGCAGGCGATGAATACCGGCCACGAAGGGTCGCTTGCGACGATCCACGCCAATGCCCCGCGTGACGCGCTTTCACGGCTGGAGAACATGATCGGCATGGCCGGCCTGAACCTCACGCCCAAAGCCGTGCGCCAGCAGATTGCCTCGGCCATCTCGGTGATCGTGCATGTGATGCGCCTGACTGATGGCCGCCGCAAGGTAGTGAGCGTGCTGGAAATCGTTGGCATGGAGGGCGAAACGCTCACCACTCAGGAGATCTTCGCCTTCCGCCAGACCGGCCTCAACGCGGAGGGCGGGATCGAAGGCTACTTCCAGGCCACTGGCGTTCGCCCACGCATCCAGGAGCGCCTGAAGGTGTTCGGCCACCTCATACCGGACGAATTCTTCGACCCGACGCGGCGCTTCGCCTGAGGAGCGGAAGGATGAACGATCAGTTCCTGACGATCGCACTGCTATTGCTCTTCGTGGCTGTGTTCGTGGCGCTCGAGGCGGTGTATCTGTGGTGGAACGCCACACGCGGCCCGGAAGCCTCGCGGTTGGCCAAGCGCTTACGGATGATCTCCGCTGGCGGGCACTCCGATCCGCAAGCGCTGTCGCTGCTCAAGCGCAGGCTCGGTAGCAACAGCCAGGCGCTGGAGCGGCTGATGCTGCGCATCCCGCGGCTGGCCATGATCGACCGTTTCCTGATCCAGACCGGCACCGACTGGTCGATCACGAACTACCTCGGCATCTCGGCCGGCCTTTTCGTCACGGGCTGCTTCGGCACGCTGCTGCTCTCCCGCCCGTGGGAGGTCGCGCCGCTCATTGGCGCCGCATGCGCCGCGCTGCCGACGCTTTACCTTTTCTGGTGCCGTCACAAGCGGCTCAAGCGCTTCGAAACGCTGTTGCCGGAAACGCTCGACATGATCGGCCGCGCGCTGCGCGCCGGCCATGCGCTGCCCAGCGCCCTGCAGATGGCCGGTGCCGAAATGCCCTCTCCCATCGGCGAGGAATTCCAGCAAGCCTTCGACGAGATCAACTTCGGCATCGCTGCGCAGGACGCACTGCAGAACCTTGCCCGCCGTGTACCGAGCACGGATCTCTCCTTCTTCGTGATCGCGGTACTGATTCAGCGCGAAGCGGGCGGCAATCTCTCAGAAATCCTCACCAACATCAGCCAAGTGATCCGCGAACGGCTCAAGCTACTCGGTAAGGTCCAGGCGCTTTCGGCGGAAGGCCGGTTCTCGGGCCTTGTGCTCTGCGCGCTGCCGTTCGCCACGGGGCTCTTGCTCTATACGATCGACGCGAAGTTCATGTCCACGCTCTGGACCGATCCCACAGGCATCAAGATGCTCAAGGGCGGTCTCTTTTTCATGTTCCTCGGCGCACTCTGGATGCGCGGGATCGTGCGAATCAAGGTCTAGGGGGAATCATGGTGTCCTACACCTCGACACAGTTGATGTTCCTTGCATTGGTCTTCTTCGTCGCCAGTGGCATTCCCTTGGGTGCGTTCGTACTCCTCCGACGCAATGCGGCCCAGCAGCGGCTCGACAGGATGGTGGGCCCTGGCGGCCGCGCACGCACCGACGAGACGGAGAAATCCGCATGGGTGGAGACGATTGCCCGTGTCGCCAAGCCACTCGCCCGGCTTTCAGTACCCGACGAGGGCTGGGAAGCATCTGGCCTACGGCGGCGGTTCATGCAGGCGGGATTGCGCGATCCGCATGCACCAACACTGTTTTTTGCGATCAAGACATTGCTTGCTTTTGGGCTTCCGCTGATCTTCTGGCTCGCCAAAGCACTCTTCGCACCAGACATGAAGCCGACCAGCTTCGTCTTCGGGGCCGGGATGCTGTGCTGTTTCGGCTTTTACGCGCCCACACTCGTTCTGAGCCGCCTGACCACCAAGCGCCAGCAGGAAATCTTCGAGAATTTCCCCGATGCGCTCGATCTTTTGACAATCTGCGTCGAAGCGGGGCTTGGACTCGAAGCCGCGCTCAACCGTGTGGCCGACGAAATCCGTCTCAAGAGCGACACGCTCGCAGACGAATTGCAGCTCGTGTGCCTCGAATTCCGTGCGGGCGGCGGCAAGGAGCGCGCGCTGCGCAACCTTGCGCTGCGTACCGGCGTGGAAGACGTCGACACGCTCGTGGCGATGCTCGTGCAGGCGGAAAAATTCGGCACTGGCATCGGCGAGTCGCTGCGGATTCATTCCGAGATGCTGCGTGTGAAGCGGCAGCAACGTGCGGAGGAACGCGCGGCGAAGGTCGCACTGAAGCTGATCTTTCCGCTCGTCACCTGCATCTTCCCGTCGATCCTCATCGTCGTCGCCGGCCCGGCGCTGATCCGCATCGTCAAGGAACTGCCAAAACTCGTTGGCGGCGGAAGCTGACCATGCCCACCGCACGAAAGGAACCGATTGAATGAAGCGGCGAATCCTGTGCATCACGATTGCCACCGGAATTCTCAGTGCCTGCATGGCGCCCCAGGTCCAGCAGCAAAAGTGGACCGTAACGCCCTATTCCGAAGTCCAACATGGAATGCCGACAGCACGGGCCTATTACCAGCTTGGGCGCTACTTCTATGGCCAGGGCCAGGATGCCCGTGCCGCAGTCGCGTTTGCGAAGGCGCTGGCAGCGGATCCGGGCTATGTCGACGCGCTCAATGGCCTCGGAGCAACGCAGGCTCGCGGCGGGAACCTCGAAGAGGCAATCATGACCTTCCAACACGTGGCAAAACTCGCTCCGACCGCAGCGCAGTCACACAACAACCTGGGCTATGCACTTTTCAAAAGTGGACGCTTTGACGAGGCGATGACGCATCTGCGTCGGGCGCAGGCGCTGGAGCGCAGCAACGATTACGCTCGTGCCAACCTTGCCCTGGTAAGCGCCGCTCTCGCCGAGGCTTCATCAGATTCCGACGACGCACGGAAAACCGCCTCCTCGACCTTGTCGGACACCAGCACAGCGGCTATCACCACCGCGGATCGGATGGAGTCGCCCGCAAGAGCGCAAATGGCCAGCACGCCGCTCCGGCTTGAAGTCTCGAACGGTAACGGCATACGCGGCATGGCTGGCCGCTTCGCTGCCCGGTTGTCTCGTGACGGCCAACCGGTGTCCCGTATCACTAACCAGCCACGCTTCGACGTGGCAACCACACGCATCGAATACCGGCCCGGTTTCAAGGCTGCAGCCCTCGAACTCGACGCCCGCTTCAGCCTCGGCGCAACGCAGGTCGAAGCCAGGACGGTCCGGCAAGGCTCGGAACTGCGCCTGATCCTGGGCCACGACATGACGGCAGCCAGGAGAACGCCGCCGCCCCTGGCCACCACGCGGTGAGCCAAGAACTGCCTGGACAGTAAAAATGCGAACCTGATCCAAGCTCATAACCAAACCAGCGTTCGCAGCCAGGAATTCCACCGGCACAATTGGCTCCCGCAAACAGATCAATGCCAAAGGCATTTTCCATGAGCCACGCTATCAAGAGCGCCGCGCAGTACCACGACGCAGCGGAAGCGCTCTTCAATACGCCTTTCCAGTTCATCGTCGTCCCTGGCCTGCACGACAGCGGACCGGCCCACTGGCAGAGTGCATGGCACGATCGCTTTCCCGGATGGCTGCGCATTACGCAGATCGATTGGAATCGACCCGACATCGATTCATGGCTTGCCGCCATCGAAAAGGCGCTCGCACTGTGCAGGCAACCGGCAATCCTCGTTGCGCACAGCTTCGGCGCACTGGCCTCCACACTGATTGCGGCACGACACCCCGATACCATTGCCGGAGCCTTGCTGGTGGCGCCAGCGGATCCGGCGAAGTTCGGCCTTGCCGACGTGCTGCCGCAGAGCATGCTACCCATGCCAACCACGCTCATTGGCAGCCGCAATGACCCATGGCTGCGCTATGAGTGGGCGGCAACCTGGGCACAGCGTTGGGGCAGCGAACTTGTCGATCTCGGTACGGCTGGTCATGTGAATGCAGACTCCGGCTACGGCCCCTGGCCCGAAGGGCTCGTGTTGCTCGCAACCTTGCACGCGCGCGCGGAGCGATCCGTGCCAGGACGTCCCCGGCCCTTCGCGCTGACAACTTGAGTGGCAGCGCGGGAGTCGTCCTCCTGCATGCCTGCCCTGACACCGAAATCGCAACGCCAACCATTGGCTTCGTTCCTGCGCGGATCCGGTTCTTTTCCCCCACTGTCGACTTGACTCAAGCACACCCGCGCGTGCCCCGCTTGCGCGGATGCAGCCACTTGGCGAAGATGGTGAACCCACTTCGACAGCTTGGCTGGAGGAACCGGATCATGCGTATCCCATCCCTTCGTATAGGTCTCCTGCTCGTCGCGTGTGCACTGCTTTCCGCGTGCGCGAATACCCGCTTTACGAGCGCCTGGCGCGATCCATCATTTCAAGGCCCGCCGCTGAAAAGGATCGTGGTCGTCGGCGTGGCCAACGAGATTTCGGCACGCCGAGTCTTCGAGGATGAGTTTTCGAAGGCCCTGCGCACCGCTGGCGTGGAAGCGATCCCTGGTTATCAACTACTGCCGGAAAAGCCCGAACGACCAGTTGATCAGTTGCGCGACGCAGTTAATCGCAACAATGTCGATGGCATTCTCGTGGCACGTACGCTGCGCACTGAACGTCGCACGGAATATTCGCCAGGAAGCATCATGATGATGCCGGCCTATGGCTATCCGAACTTCTGGGGTTTCTACGGCGCGACCGCTCTCTACAACGAACCGACGATCCGGACCTACGATGTGGTGACCATCGAGACCAACCTCTGGTCCGCCAAAGGCGGTCCGGTGCTGTGGTCCGCACTATCCGAGAGCACCGATCCCGAGAACGTCGCCAAACTGACCGGCGAGCTTTCGAAGCTGGTGATCGGCGCGCTCGCGGAACAAAAGCTGATCCCGCCACCACCTGCGAAATAGCCTGAGCGGGGCACAAGCTTGCATCCCCTGTACCCCGTCCCAAGAACAAAATGAGCGCAACCGTAGCCGCTCAACGCGCCTTCGCGGCAGGTCCGTGACTGTCGAGCTTCAGTCTGAAAGTGCACCCGGCATGATGGTGTCGCCCACCAACTTTCCGACGGCAAGCCCGATCCGGCGCGCACAACGTGCCGCAAGCCTGTCGTCATGCGTAACAAGGATGAGCGTCGTCCCGACCTCCCTGTTCAGCTCGAACATGAGGTCCATGATCTGGGCTCCGGTCTCGGTATCAAGGTTGCCAGTCGGTTCGTCGGCGAGGAGCACAGCGGGGTTCACGGCAAACGCACGCGCCAGCGCCACGCGCTGCTGCTCACCGCCCGAAAGATGCTTGGGATAGTGCCCGGTCCGCGCGGCAAGCCCAACCCGAGCCAGCCATCGCTCAGCCGTCGCGCGCGCATCGGAGCGGCCAGCAAGTTCGAGCGGCATCATTACGTTTTCCAGAGCGGTTAGCGCGGGCAAGAGCTGGAACGACTGAAATACGAATCCAATCGATTCGCCACGCAGTTTTGCTCGCGCGTCCTCCGACAGGCCGAACAGGTCGACACCGCGCAACCTCACGGCACCTGAAGACGGATTGTCGAGCCCGGCCAGCAATCCGAGCAGGGTGCTCTTACCGGAGCCTGATGCGCCGAGGATCGCGACGGTCTCCCCTGCGCCCACTGCGAAGCTGATCTCCTGCAAAATGGTGAGTTCGCCGTTCATTCCCTGAACGCGCTTGACGAGCCTATCGGCTTCCAGAACCGGAGAGTCCTTGATGTTGCGATCCATAGCGGTGATCTTGTTCTTCCTCCCCGCAGTGTGCCATGCCGCGACGGTGCTGGTGTTTGGCGACAGCCTTTCAGCCGGCTACGGACTGCACGCCAGCGAAGCGTGGCCCCGGCTGCTGCAGAAGCGGCTCACTGGCGAGGGCTACGCGCAGACAGTGGTAAACGCGAGCGTTTCGGGGGAAACAACCGCTGGCGGACGTACCCGGCTGCCTGCAGCACTTGCCCGGCATAAGCCGGTCGCGGTCGTGATCGAACTCGGCGCCAACGACGGCCTGCGCGGTCTGCCGATTCCCACCATGCGTGACAACCTGGACGCAATGGTCCGCATGGCCACCCAGGCTGGCGCAAAGGTATTGGTCGTCGGTATGCGCCTGCCCCCCAACTATGGCCCTGACTATACCGAGCGCTTTGCCGACAGCTTTCCCGAGATAGCCCGTAAGAACAAGACAGCCCTCGTGCCATTCCTGCTCGAAGGGTTTGCCGAGAAGCGCGAATGGTTCCAGGCCGATGGCATCCACCCGGTCGCCGCAGCACAACCAGCTGTCGTCGAGACGATCTGGAAAGCGCTCAAACCCTTGCTCAAGAAACAGGCAACATGACACGCAGCAACAAAGGCTTCGCGCAACTCCAAGAACTGAAGGATTTCGACGAGCTGATCGATGCGCGCTCCCCCGCCGAATTCGAGGAAGACCACATTCCGGGTGCAATCAACTGCCCGGTTCTCGACAATGCACAACGCGCCGAGGTCGGCACCCTGTACGTACAGGTATCGCCCTTCGAAGCGCGCAAGGTCGGCGCTACGATGGTGGCCGAAAATATCGCGCACCACCTGCGCGAGCGATTCGCCGACCGGCCCAAGAGCTGGCGCCCGCTTCTCTACTGCTGGCGCGGTGGCCAACGCAGTGGCAGTTTCACCACCTGGATGCGGATGATCGGCTGGGACGCTTGCCAGCTTGTCGGTGGCTACAAGACCTACCGCGAAAACGTGGTCCGTGCGCTCGCCGCGCTGCCGGTACGCTTCGATTTCCGCGTGGTCTGCGGCCCCACTGGCAGCGGCAAGACACGCCTGCTGGAGGCGCTTGAGGTCGAGGGTGCGCAGGTTCTCGACCTGGAGCGCCTTGCGGCGCATCGTGGGTCGGTGCTCGGAGCATTGCCCGATCAGGCGCAGCCAACGCAGAAGTGGTTCGACACGTCGCTACGCGAGAAGCTCGCGGGCTTCGATCCTGCGCGCCCAGTATTCGTCGAGGCGGAAAGTCGCAAGATTGGGCGCATCCACCTCCCCGACGTACTGTTCCGCACCATGCACGCCAGCCGCTGCCTGGTGATCGAGGCATCGCGCGAGGCACGGCTCGAATTCCTGCTGCGCGACTACGCCCACCTGGGCCACGATCCGCAGGAGCTGATCGCCAAGCTTGCGCGTCTGCAAGGCCTGCACAGCAACGCCACACTGGCACGCTGGAACGAACTGGCCGAGGCGAGCGACCTGCCCACACTGTTCGATGAGCTGCTCACGCTGCATTACGACCCGCTGTACGCACGCTCGCAGTCCCACAACTACCCAAAGATGGGCGTCGAGGCGCCGGTCACGATCGAGCGTCTCGATGCCCAAGGGATAAGCGGCGCAGCGCGTGAAGTACTCGCACGCCCAGAGTGGTTCAACGCTCCGCGACGGTCACCTGAACATTGAGCATGCGGTCGTGCCAAAAGAGCTGGTGCAGACGGCGCTGGAACTCAAGCATCACTTCATGCCCGACACCCGGGAAGTCAACCACCGCCGCAGGGCGCGTCCCGCCTCCTTCTTCACGCACGATTTCGCCGCACTCCACGCCGCAATATTTCTGGATGAGGCCACGCAGATCGTCGTCGCTCGCATCAGGATTGATGTTTCCGATCCAGAGTTTCATCGGTTACCTCGCTTTGCAGGTTGGTCAGGAAGCGGCGCGGCGGGCGCAAAGCCGTTGGACGACTGCATGCCGAGGCTCGTGGGTTTCACCCTCCTCGAAGGCAATCACCTCCATGCCCAGACCCCGCGCCCAATCGCGCAATTCACCCGATTCAAGCAGGAACTCCGGCCGGCTGGGACGGCCGATCCGTTCATTGCCGCGCATGAATGTTTCATAAATGATGATCCCGTTCGGCACAAGGGCCCCGTGGAGCCCTTCCAGCAAGGGGCGATACAGGTAGTTGGTGACGACCACCGCATCAAAGCGTTCATCGCCAAGCGGCCAGTTACCGACCTCAAGATCCGCACAGCGGGCATCAACATGGGTCAGGCCCTCAAGCAGCGCTATGGATGCTCTATCACGATCGACCGCCACAACCTGAAAACCGTTACTGGCAAGGAGCCGGGAATGCCGTCCGCTGCCGCACGCCACGTCGAGCACGCGCCCGCCCGGCGCAATCAGGGTGGAACAGACCACCACCCAGGCCGATGGCGTCAGTCGGCGTTCTCGTGTGGCACGAGGATCAAGCGTTTCGGTCAATGTCATCAGATATTTCCTCCGTTTTGGGAAATGCGGAAGAGTGTGACCATCCGAATGGTCAGCACACTGGAGATGGGGCCATACTTTGTTGTTGTGATTCAGCACAGCCGGCCCTGGTCTGCCGCTGAACCATACTCCCTCAGGACCTTGAGCAACGGACGCTCCCATGGACGAGCAACACTATCTGACTCCCCTATTCCAGCCCTCTGTGGTTGCCGTCATCGGCGCCACACCCCGCGAAGGCGCTCTCGGGTATGTGCTGGTCCAGAACATGCTCGCGGCTGGATTCCGCGGCAAACTCTTCGCAGTCAACCCCAAGCACACCGAAGTCCTGGGGGTGGCATGCGTCAAATCGATCGCCGACATACCGCAACGTGTCGATCTTGCGGTGGTCGCGACACCAGCCCCCACCGTGCCCGAGATCATCGCCGAGTGCGCAAAAGCCCGCGTACGTACCGCGCTGATCCTGTCGGCAGGCTTCGCCGAAAGCGGTGCGGACGGTGCCGAAATGGAGCGCCAGATCGTCCAGATTGCACGCAAGCATGACATTCGGATTCTCGGGCCAAACAGTCTCGGTATCGCGCGGCCCATCTCGGGCCTCAATGCAACCTTCGCACATGCCGCGCCACAGGCTGGCAACATCGGCTTCATCTCACAATCAGGTGCGCTCTGCGCAGCGATTCTCGACTGGGCCAAGACTTCGCACGTCGGCTTTTCGAACGTAGTATCGCTCGGAGGTTCCTCGGATCTCGACTTCGGCGAAGTGCTGGATTACATGATCTGGGACTACCGCACCGAGTGCATCCTTCTTTACATCGAAGGCGTCCGCGATGCCCGCCGCTTCATGAGCGCACTGCGCACAGCCGCGCGCGCCAAGCCAATCATGGTGATCAAGGTCGGCCGTCACCCGGTCGGCTCACGCGCCGCGCATTCGCATACCGCGGCAATCGTGGGCGAGGACCACGTCTTCGATGCGGCCCTTCGCCGTGCTGGCGGCGTACGGCTCAAGTACCTCACCCAGATGTTCGCGGCGACCAAGGCGCTGTTCACCCGCTTCCGGCCACGCGGCAATCGCATGTGCATCATCACCAATGGAGGTGGCCCCGGCGTCATGGCGGCCGACCGCGCGGGCGACCTTGGCATCCCGCTGGCGGAGCTCGGCCCGGAAACCGTGACCACGCTCAACCGCTTGCTACCGCGCGCCTGGTCGCACGACAACCCGGTCGACATGGTCGGCGACGCCGATCCGGAACGCTACGAGGCAACACTGAAGACCGTCCTCGCCGACTCGAACGTCGACGGCGTGCTGTGCATCCTGACCCCGCAGGCCATGACGCGCCCGTACGAAGTGGCCGAACGGGTGGTGGAGATCGCAAAAAAGGCCGACAAGCCTATTCTTTGCTGTTGGATGGGCGAATCACTTGTCGTCAAGGCGCGCGAACTCTTCGAGGCCAATGCCATTCCGAGTTTCCGCACACCGGAACCCGCAATCGACCTCTTCTCGCACATCTACGCCTACTACGCGAACCAAAAGCTGCTGACGCAAACTCCAGCGCCGCTATCCAGCCTCGAACCACCGCGCCTGGAAGATGCGCGCGCCATCATTGAGCGGGCGCAGGAAGACAGCCGCAACACACTCACCCGGGCGGAGGCTCGCGAAGTGCTGGCCGCCTTCAATATTCCGGTACGCCGGACAATGGTGGCGCACAACGCTGAAGAAGCCGTCTCGATGGCGTATGAACTCGGCTTCCCGGTCACCATGCGTCCCAATGCGGTATCCACGCAGCGGAACCAGCAGGGAATCAAGCGATTCCCGGCAAGTGCCGTCGCGACCCACCTCGCCTTCGAAGAGCTTTATCACGATCTCGAAGTGATCGATCCGGCCGCTGCAGCCCTCGGCATATCGATCGAGCCGCGCAGCGACACGACGAACGTGCGGGGTCTGGTCATCGGCATCCATCACGACCCCGTCTTCGGGCCGGTCATTTCGCTCGGCGAATATGGCACCGACTCCGAAGGCATCGCGGGGCGGACCCTTGCCCTTCCGCCGCTCAACAGCTTCTTGGTGCAGGACCTTATCGACACACACCGTTACGCACCACGACTCAATGCGTGGAACGGACTGCCAGCGGTCGACCGACAGAAGCTTGAGTTTGTACTGCTGCGCGTGTCGGAAATCGCATGCGAACTGCCAGCCATCCGCTCGCTCGAAATCCAGCCCGTATTCGTCGATGACCGCGACTCGATTGCGGTAGACGTACGCATCGTCATCGCACGTACGCCGCGCGATGCGGGCCGCTACGAGCACATGGCGATCCACCCCTACCCGTCACGCCTGGTGCAGACCATCAAACTGCGGGACGGCACGCCGGTGCTGGTTCGCCCGATCATGCCGGAGGACGCTGAACTCGAGCAGCAGTTCGTTCGCGGGTTGTCTCCGGAGACCAAGTACTTCCGCTTCATGAGTGCGTTGCGGGAACTGCCGCCTTCAATGCTCGCGAAGCTCACCCAGATCGACTACGACCGCGAAATGGCCTTCGTCGCAACGGTGAGCCGCGGTGGCGATGAGATTGAGCTTGGTGTTTCCCGCTATGCGGTCAATCCTGACGGTCATTCGTGCGAGTTCGCCATCGTGGTGTCGGATAACGCAAAGGGGAGCGGGCTTGCACAACAGTTGATGGATATCCTGATCCTGTCCGCGAAGGAGCGTGGCCTCAAGGAAATGAAAGGCATCTTCCTGACCAGCAACGACCGCATGCTCGCCTTCGTCGACAAGCTGGGATTCACGCTCAAGAGCGACCCTGAAGACACCTCGGTCAAGAACGGCACCCTCGATATCCAGGCTTACCAGCCCCGTCTGAAAGCCCGCTCATGAGGATGTCGGGCAATATCGCCACGCGGTTCGATCGTCTTCACGCGGGCGGGCGAGACGGCACGACGGGCTCGTCGAGCCGCCTCGCCCGCCGTATGCTTGGACACCCGTGCCGTGACACTCCAAGCGGCGTAGGAGACGTTTTCCGTTTTAGCTGGCAGCGACCCTCCAGCGAGCTGCGGTTCTGCGTTCAGCCTCATGCTGGCGTTACAACCTGTGTCTGAAGTCGTCCGTTGCGGCTGGGTCACCGCCGACCCGCTGTATATCGATTATCACGACCGCGAATGGGGAGTGCCGCCCACGCACGAGCACGGCTGGTTCGAACTACTGAACCTCGAAGGCGCACAGGCAGGGCTGTCATGGATCACCATCCTCAAGAAGCGCGAAAACTACCGTCGCGCCTTCCACGGATTCGATCCGGAGAAGATCACGCACTTTACGCAAGCCGATGTCGAACGCCTGCTGGCGGATCCGGGCATCGTGCGCCATCGCGGAAAGATCGAGGCGGCCATCGGAAATGCTCATGCATGGTTGCGGCTGCGCAAAGAACAAGGCGACCCCATCGCCTGGTTGTTTGCCCAGGCAGGTGACATCCCCCATAACCGACACCTGCACACACTTGCTGATGTGCCTACCCGCACGCCAGCCTCGGATCGACTCTCGAAGGCACTCAAGAAGGCGGGCTTCCGTTTCGTCGGAAGCACAACCTGTTACGCTTTTATGCAGGCCACCGGCATGGTCGATGACCATGTCGAGACCTGTTTCCGCCACGCGAAGCCAACCACCCCGCCGTCCGGGTCGTAGATCCCCGCAGCACATCGCCCGCACTGCAACCCATTGCAGTAGATTCACGCCTATCCGCCGACAACAGAGATATCAACCCCATGACCAACCCAGTCGAACACTCCCACTTCCGCGGCTTGCCAGCGCTTCGGTTGACCGCCCCCGACGGGGCCCAGGCCACGATCCTGCTCCATGGTGCGCATGTGGTCAGCTGGATCCCGGCCCGTGGTGAGGAAAGGCTCTACCTGTCGGACAACGCGACCTTCGCCACGGACACGGCCGTACGGGGCGGCATTCCAGTCTGTTTCCCCCAATTCGCCGCACGCGGCCCGCTGCCCAAGCATGGCTTTGCCCGGACCCAAGCCTGGGGGCTCGTCGAGGCCCGTGGCGGCAGTGATTTCGCCACCGCCACACTAAAGTTCAGCGATGACGACCTAACACGCCAAGCTTGGCCCCACGCCTTCGAAGCCGAACTGACCGTCCTGGTATCTGGCCAACGGCTGGACGTCGAGCTAGGCGTCCGCAATACCGGTGCAGAGCCGCTGCGCTTCACCTGCGCACTCCATACCTATCTGCGCATGCGCGAAGTCGAGGAAGCTCGCCTCGAAGGTCTGCGCGGCCTGCGCTATCTCGACTCCACAACAGGCACCGAGCACGACGAGACCGGTACGGAGGTACTCGTCGACCGCGAAATCGACCGCGTTTATTTTGACGCCAAGCGTCCGCTGCTATTGCGCGAACCACATCGGTCCCTGGGCATCTCAACCGAAGGCTTGCCTGATGCAGTCGTCTGGAATCCCTGGGAACAGCTTTGCGCCGCCATGCCCGATATGCCAGCGAACGGGTTCCGGCACATGCTCTGTATCGAAGCTGCAGCAATCGGCACCCCGGTGGAGCTCGCGCCCGGCTCGGATTGGTGGGGACGCCAAAGTCTCGTCACACTATGACAATCGTCTGGCTGGAGCGACGTTCCAGGCAAGCCTGCGCCGCTGCGACCGAAAACAGGGCCCGATGCTAGAATGCGCCGTTTTTCCGATTGCTCAGTCGGATGCATGAAAGCCCTCTGGTCACGCCGACCACTCCCAGTCTCGACCCCGTTCGCCTCGCACTGCGCTGGCTGCCGGTGCTTGTGCTCTGCATTGCCGCAGCAGGTGTCGTCGCTACACACACTGATCAGGGCATTTTCCTGACGCTCAATGACTGGGCTCGGGCGCTGCCCGAGCCCTTCTGGTCAGGAGTTACGATCCTTGGCACCGGTGCGTGCGCCTATGCCCTGCTGGGGCCAACACTGATCCGCGCACCACGCCTGATGGCTGCGGCGCTTATGACCGGTGTATTCGCAGGTGTTTTCACACACATCATCAAGCCGCTGGTGCGCAGCGCGCGACCAGCCGGTGTGCTGCCAGTCGAACAGTTCCATGTCATCGGCGATATCCTGACAACCAACTCCTTCCCGTCCGGTCATTCGGTGACCGCATTTGCATTCGCAAGCCTTGTCACCTTCCATGCGAAGGGGGCCGGTCGTATTGCCCTGATCGCTATCCCACTCGCCGCGCTAGTCGCTTTCTCTCGCATCGCGGTGGGGGCGCATTGGCCCATCGACACCCTGGTTGGAGCCGCTGGCGGCTGGATGTGCGGCATGGCGGGCGAAGCGCTCTCGCGGCGCTGGACCGTGTGGTCGACAAGGCCTTGGCGGATCACCTTTGCACTCGCAATGACCGGGCTGGCCATCGGCCTCGCCGTAAGCGACCTCGGCTACCCCCAAGCGATACCGCTGCAATGGGCGCTTTCTGCCCTATCGCTGGTGGGCGGCATCATCGGGCTGCGCCACGCTCTGAAGGCGACACCATGATCAAGCGGATCGTCGCACTCGCGATCTCGATCGCCCTCATTGCCTGGTTTGCCCATACCGGCGATTGGCGCGGGGTCGGCACACGCCTCGCATCCCTGCCACTCGGCCCACTGGCGCTCGCCATCAGCGGTCTCTTCGTAAGCTACGTCCTGCGCGCCGCGCGGATGCGCGATGAGTTCCGCGATATCGCTGGCCAGCACTTCTGGGCAATGGCGCGGGTAACCACTGCCCACAACGCGGCGATCAACGTCCTGCCGTTCCGCAGCGGCGAATTTGCGCTGCCGATCCTGCTCCAGCGGGAGTTCGGCGTACCGATGGGCCGCGCAATGGTTTCGCTGCTTTGGCTGCGCATGCAGGACGCCTTTGTCGTCCTATTGCTGGCGGCCTGGGTGTGGCCCAGCCTGCCTCTCTGGCTACGCATCGCATGGAGCCTGGGCGTGCTCTTTGGAGCCTGGGCGGTGCCGGCATGGGCACGCAGCCATCCGGAAACGCATCCCGACCTTCTCGGTTGGCGTGCCAAGCTGGCCCGTGCACGCGTCGCACTTGCCCACAGCACCCGCGGCGCCTGGCGCTCATGGGGCTGGACGCTGGCCAACTGGAGCGTCAAGCTCACGGCACAGTCCATCCTGCTCGCAGTGCTGCTCGGGAGCGTGATGGAGTTTTCAGCCGCTGGCGTGCTCGGTGGGGAACTCGCCGCAATCCTCCCTGTGCAGGGGGTGGCGGGCTTCGGCACCTACGAAGCTGGCGTGGCCGCAGCGCTGGCGCCGCATGGATTCGCACTGCCAGTGGGCTTGCAAGCCGCATTGGCGTTGCACTTGGTCATCATTGCATCGGCGGTTGTAGCCGGCGCGGCAGCATTCGTGCTGTTGCCGACGGGCCCCGCCTCATCCTCGAACGGAAAACAGTCATGAGCGAAATCGTCCCCGTCCCGCAAGCCGCCGCCGCGCCGCCGCATCGCTTGTCGGTCGTGGTTCCGATGTACAACGAGGCGGAAAACGTGGAACCGCTGGTCAAGCGCGTCCACGAAGCGCTCAACGATTATCCGCACCCCTGGGAACTCGTGCTCGTCGATGACGGTAGCTCGGACGCGACTCCGGCCGAACTGCACCGTGCATCTCGTGCCTACGGGCCACACGTACGAGTGGTTTCACTGATGCGCAACTTCAAGCAGACGGCCGCCATGCAAGCAGGCGTCGATGCTGCGCGTGGCGATGTCATCGTGACCATGGACGGCGATCTGCAGAATGATCCGATCGACATTCCGCGCATGGTCGCACGACTTCTGAACGAGGAACTCGACCTCGTCGCAGGTTGGCGCAAGAACCGTAAGGACGCGATGGTCATGCGCAAGATCCCATCTCGGATCGCCAATCGGCTGATCGCGCGGATCACCGGCGTGAAGCTCAATGACTACGGCTGCAGCCTCAAGGCTTTCCGCGCCGACGTCATCAAGAACGTGCGTCTTTACGGCGAGATGCACCGTTTTATTCCGGCCTGGCTTGCCACAGTGACGACGCCACGCCGCATCGCTGAGGAGGTCGTCAGTCATCACGCACGACAGTTTGGCCAGAGCAAGTACGGCATCTCACGCACCTTCCGCGTGATCCTCGATCTGATCTCGGTGTACTTCTTCATGCGCTACCGCTCGCGGCCCGGCCACTTCTTCGGTGGTATCGGTCTGACGCTAGGCGTGATCGGCACGTTGATCCTCACTTGGCTTCTTGGCCTCAAGGTATTCACTGGCGCTTCGATCGGTAGCCGGCCACTCCTGTTGGTCGGCTTTTTCTGCGTCATTGGCGCCGTCCAGTTCATTTCGACCGGCGTACTCGCCGAAACGCTCGCGCGGATTTACTTTGAGTCCGGCGCCGCCTCGCAGTATCAGGTGCGCAATCCTGACGCACCAACAGACACGGAATCCTGGCACCAACCAGGCGCCAAGGCCTGATGAATCTCGGCCTGACCGACACGCGACCCACGCCGCGTGACCTGTTCCTGCTCGCACTGCTGCCAGCAATCCTGCTACTGCTCAATCTCGGCGGTGCGCCGCTGTTCGATGTCGACGAAGGCGCGTTTTCCGAAGCCACACGCGAGATGTTCACCCGTGGCGATTTCATCTCGACCTGGCTCAACGGCGTTCCCCGCTTTGACAAACCAATCCTGATCTATTGGCTGCAAGCCATCCCATTTTGGTTGTTCGGCGGCAACGAATGGACCTTCCGCCTGCCATCGGCGCTCGCTGCGGTGGTGTGGAGTGTCTCGGTCGGTCGTTTTGCATGGCCGCGCTTCGGCCGCGAGGCAGGTCAGCTCGCCGCACTCGTCGTCGCCACCAGCGTCGGGGTTTTTGTGATCGGCCGCGCTGCCACGGCGGACTCGCTGCTGAATTGCCTGCTCACCCTCGCCATGACAGACGCATGGCGACATCTGGAATCGGATCGCAAGGCACCGCTCCTGCGGATGTACTTCTGGATCGCTCTTGGCGTGCTGACCAAGGGTCCAATCGCGCTTGCGATACCGGCAGCCGTCACGTTCCTGTACTGCGCAAGCCGGGGCGAATGGGGCCGCTTCTTCCGTGCGAGCTTCAATCCGGTGGGCTGGCTGATCCTCGTGGTGGTTGCTGCACCCTGGTACATCGCGATCTACTCGGTCCATGGCCAATCGTTCATCGATGGCTTCATCATGAAGCACAACGTCGGCCGCTTCTCAGGGCCGATGGAAGGGCACGGCGGCTCGCTCTTCTATTATGTGATCGTCGTGCCACTGCTGCTCATGCCATGGACCGCGCCACTCCTGCGTGCGCTCGGCGAGATCCGCGCCGATGCCAGCGAGCCTTTGCGCCGATTCCTGTGGATCTGGTTCGGCTTCGTCATCGTGTTCTTTTCGCTTTCGGGCACCAAGTTGCCGCATTACGCGCTCTACGGCTGCACGCCCCTGTTCCTGCTGGTGGCGCTGCACCGCGAGAAGCTCGCGCAGGGATGGCTCGCTTTCGTGCCACCACTCGCACTGCTGACCTTCCTCGCCGCGCTACCAAGCCTGCTTGGCTATGCGCTTGCAAGCGGCAAGGTGGCCGATCCCTATTACGCGGCACAGTTGGCCCGTGCTCCGACAGTCGCTGGCTGGGTCTATCCGGCCTGCACGATCGCCGCACTCGTCATTTCGATTACGTTCGCACTTTGGCGCAGCCAACCTGTCTGGCGTCGGCTGGCGTTCATCGCCGCCGTCCAGGGCGTGCTGCTTGCTGCAGTGGTCGGCCCGTTCGTCGGGGAACTCCTGCAGGGGCCCGTCAAGCGCGCCGCACTCGTCGCCCGTGCGGTTGGCGGCCCGGTGGTGCAATGGAACTTCTTCCAGCCAAGCTTCGCTGTCTATCGTAACGAGGTCGCTCCAGCCCGCGAACCTGCGGTTGGCGAGATTGCACTGACCCGCTTCGACCGCCTGCCTCCCGATGTCCGTGTCGAAACGCTATTCGCCCAGGGCGGTGTGCGCCTCGTCAGACGCCTGCCATGACACAACAGACTTCCCTCACCCAGTTCGGCACCCCGCTTCACCTGTCCGAGGATCTTCCCGGCCAGCGAAGCTTCTCACTGCTGATCGTCGCGATCTGCTTGCTTACGCTGTGGCGGATCTGGATGCTGCTGCATTCGGGCATGACGCTCTATGCCGACGAGGCGTACTACTGGGACTGGTCGCGCGCACTCGACTGGGGCTATTTCTCGAAGCCGCCAGTTATCGCCGCCCTCATCGCTGGCACCACGGCACTGTTTGGCAACGGCATTCTCGGCGTAAAGGCGGGGAGCCTGATCCTCTACCCAGCCACGGCGATCCTCATCTTCATGATGGGCCGGCGTTTCTATGACAACAGGACCGGACTCATCTCTGCACTCGCCTTCCTCACGCTGCCAATCACAGGTGCACTCGGCCTTTTCATTTCAACCGATGCCCTGCTCCTGTTCTTCTGGACCGCCGCGCTGTGGAGCCTGCATGTGGCCGTCATGCGCGGTCGGTTGCGCGACTGGTTGCTGCTGGGCGTACTTTGTGGGCTTGGGTTGATGTCCAAGTACACGATGGCCGCCTTTTCGCTCTCGGCGGCCGTCCTCCTGCTTGGAACACCTGAGGGCCGAAGCCGGATCACGACGTCCGGACCATGGATCACAGCACTCATCGCGCTCGCCATCCTCTCGCCTAACCTCTGGTGGAACTGGCATCACGATTTCCCGACCTTCCGTCACACAGCCGAGATCACCCATGTCGAAGGTGGCGACGCAGTCGGTGGCAATACACTTGAATTCATTGGCGCACAGATCGGCTCAATCGGCCCCTTGCTCGCCGTGGGACTGATCGGCGCTTTGGTAACCCTGCGTGCAGGGTGGCGCAACGAGAGCGACCGCCTGATGCTCGCTGGCTGTGTGCCGTTGCTCGCCCTCGTGGTTGCGCAGTCCCTAAGGAACCAAGCCAACGCAAACTGGGCGGGCCCTGTCTTCGCAAGTGGCACGATCCTCGCGGTGGCATGGCTGCGACGCGGTGCCAAATGGCGGCAGCAAGTGCTGCTGGCAGCACTTGCGTTGAATCTGGCGATCACAGCCGTCGTATATCACTGGCCAACTGTGCTGGGCATATTCGGCAAGCCCCTCACCGCCAAGCTTGATCCACTCAAACGCATGAAGGGCTGGGACCGCCTGATGCGCGGCCTCGAACCCTACGTACTGCAGTACCCAGATGCCTGGATCGTTTCCGACGAACGTACGCTGCTGGCCCATGCGAGCTATACCCTGCGCATGCTTCAGCCCAAGATCGCAGCATGGAATCCGCAGAATCAGGTGCTCGACCAGTACCACCTGACAAACTCACTGCCCAACACACCCGGGCTCGAAATCCTGTATCTCGGCAACGGCGAGCCGAAGGGCATCATCGCGCGGTTCGAATCAGCAGAGCGCATCGCCCACATTCGCGCCACGACGCATCCTGACTTCGCACGCGACATGGACGTATGGCTGATGCGCGGTTTCAAGGGGTATTGATGCCGAGCCGCCTCGAAGCGTGGCTGGTCGGACTTTCGTTCGCGATCGCCGGAATCATTTTTTCGCTCTGGCCACAACTCGATCTCGCAATCAGTGGCACGTTCTATGACATCCACGGAGGCTTTGCTGCCGGTCGCCAAGCACTGCCGGAAACGGTCTACTGGTTCGTCTGGTACGGTTCGCGGATCACGATCATCACGGTCGCTCTGCTCTGGGTCGCAAGCCTTTTCGCGCGCCGAGGATGGCTCGCGGACCGCCGCCGCTGGCTGGGTTTTGTAGCCCTAGCCCTAGCCCTCGGGCCGGGCCTGATCGCCGACCAGGCACTGAAGAATCAATGGGGCCGGGCTCGGCCGGAACACATCGTGGCCTTCGGAGGTGACAAGCAGTTCACACCGGCACTACAGGCCTCGAATCAGTGTGAGCGCAATTGTTCGTTCGTTAGCGGACACGCTACGGCTGCCTATGCCTTGATGACATTCGGCTGGCTGGCCAGCGGGCAGCGCCGTCACCGCTGGATGATCCTTGCTGTTGCGGGAGGACTTGGCGTAGGCCTCGTCCGCGTCATTCAGGGTGGCCACTTTGCAAGCGACGTCGTGTTCGCCTTTCATGCGGTGTGGCTCGGAAACCTGCTTGCCTGGTGGCTACTCAGTCTCTTCCGGAGGCTGCCCGAGGACACCGAAATCCCCTACCGGCTCCGCTGACAACCCTTCATTTCAAGCCGATACTTGAATACAGGACAACCTGATCCGCAACGAAGTTCACCTTAATGTTGCGCTGCTCATCGCCCCAACGGCATGACTTCACGGTCAACACATCGCTGCATGCCGCCGGTTCGCCCAACAGCGTGCGGACGTCGGCATATCCCATACCGACCCTGATCTTGTCGTAGTTCTCGGGCGTAAGTTTCGAGCATCCAGCCAGGACAGCAAGGGTGATCGGGATTGCAAGCTAGGGGCGCATGGATCGTGTCCAGTTTGTTACGCGAAACGGCCACTATCCGCCTTCAACTGCTCAGGCTGCTTTGAACGGATTCCCGCCAGCGTAACGCAATCCCGGCAGTACTACGTCAGGGCGACTTGCACCAACGCAGTGCTGCGCTAGACTGGCGACTCCGAAGGCCCCGCCGGCATACCACTTTCGCCTGTCACACGATGAACGCCCGCCCGCCAATAGCCATCGTTCCGCTCACGTCGCCACAGTGCGTTGTGCTACCTGAAGATACGGGTGGCCCGATGCTGGATCGCCGGATGCGTCCGATCCACGACCTGCGCATCTCGGTCACCGACCGCTGCAACTTCCGCTGCACTTACTGCATGCCGAAAGACAAGTTCGGTCGCGAGCATGCATTCCTGCCGCGCACCGACTTACTCAGCTTCGAGGAAATCACGCGGATTGCGCGGCTCTTCGTCGCACAGGGGGTGCGCAAGATCCGGATCACCGGCGGCGAACCGCTGCTTCGCAAGGATCTCGAACGCCTGATCACCCAGCTCGTTCCGCTTGGTGCGGAACTTACGCTGACCACCAATGGAGCACTTCTCGCGCAGAAGGCACGTGTCCTCGCCGACGCCGGGCTCCATCGCGTCACGGTCAGCCTGGATGCGATCGACGACGCAATGTTCCGCCGTATGAACGACATGGACTTTCCGGTCGCGCGCGTGCTCGCAGGCGTCGAAGCCGCCGCTGCGGCGGGTCTTGCGCCGGTCAAGCTCAATTGTGTAGTCAGGCGGAACATCAACGACGACCAGATCCTGCCGCTGGTGCGCCATTTCCGGCACAGCGGCCATATTCTGCGCTTCATCGAGTTTATGGACGTCGGCTCCAGCAACGGCTGGAAGATGGACGAAGTGCTACCCTCGGCAGATGTGCTCGCGCGGATCAACCGTGAGTTTCCACTCGAATCGATCGATCCGAACTACACGGGCGAGGTTGCCGAGCGCTGGCGCTTTGTCGATGGCGGCGGTGAGATCGGCGTAATCTCCTCGGTCACCCAAGCGTTCTGCCGCGACTGTTCTCGCGCACGCCTGTCGCCCGAAGGTAAGCTCATCACCTGTCTGTTCGCGAACCACGGCCACGATCTCCGCAGCCTGCTCCGGAGCGGAGCCGCCGACGAACATTTGACGGGGGCGATTCGTGGCATCTGGCAGGCGCGTGACGATCGATATTCCGAAATTCGGACTGCGGCCACCGCCGCACGCAAGAAAATCGAGATGTCGTACATCGGTGGCTGAAACCATCACCGGACTCATTCTTGCCGGAGGCGCCGGTCGCCGCATGGGCGGCGAGGACAAAGGCTGGGTCGAATGGCACGGCGTCCCGCTGGTTCGTCATGTATTTGATCGCTTGGCACCCCAGGTCGATCGCATCCTGATCAGCGCCAACCGCAACCTTGAGCGCTACGCCGCACTCGCTCCGGTCGCACCCGACATCCGCGCAGACCTGCCGGGACCGCTTGCCGGAATCGAGGCAGGCCTTGCTGCAGCACCGGTTGGCCGTGTGCTCGTCGTACCCTGCGATACGCCCGGATTGCCTTGCGAACTGCTCGCGCAGCTTATGGCTGCTGCTGGCGCGGGGCGTGCCCCCGTATACGTTGTAACGCCGGTGCGTGAAGAACCATTGTTTGCCCTATTACACACGGATCTGTTGCCACAACTGTCCGCCACGCTTGATCGAAACGAGCGTCGTGTTCTAGCTTGGATTCGCGCCATCGGGGCAAAACCAGCTGCGTTCGATGACGCCACGGCCTTCGCAAACCTCAATACACCGCAAAGCCTCACCAGCCAAGCCGGAGCGGCAACGCCAGAGAGCGGGACGCAAAACTACCACCTATAGTGTCTGGGTTCGCACCTTCCCGACGAGGTCGTCAGATGACAACAGCAGTCGAACCTGTCCCTCCGGGCGAAGCCGGTATCACGGCCTACCTTTGCGTGCATGGTGCAGCCGAGGCGATCGACTACTACAAGCGAGCGTTCGATGCAGTAGAGATCCTGCGTATGACCGATCCCAAAGGCCGGGTTGGCCACGCGGAGTTACGGCTGCTAGGCGGGCGCCTGATGCTCTCGGACGAATACCCCGAAATGGGCGCGACAAGCCCCGAAACCCTTGGCGGTACACCTTTCATGTTGCATGTCTACGTTTCCGACGTGGACAGAGCCTTTGCACGCGCGGTGGAAGCGGGTGGCAAAGCGATCAGGGCGCCGGCTGACCAGTTCTATGGCGATCGCGGCGGACAACTACGCGACCCGTTCGGCCACAACTGGTGGCTCGCCTCACGTACCGAAGAACTGACGAGCGAAACGCTGCACGAGCGTGCCAGAAAGGCTTTCGGCGGCGTATAGTGCGTTCCTCGCATGCCTGCTTCACTCAAAGGTGCCGGATTTCCGCCGGCGGATTCATCCAATTGTCATGACGTCCGTCGCAGTAGCCGATCGGTGCCGTAATCAGTTCCTCGGGCGTAACGTCATCAAGCGTGGCCAGGATCACTGAAACGTAGGCACCTCCGATCTCTTCCACATAGCCTTGCGAAAACACCGCCACGCCGCAATGGCGGCAGAAGCGGTGATGCCCCTGTCGAGTGTTGAACTGATAGTCGCCGAGCGAATCAGCCCCCTGCAGAAGACGGAAATCCTCCGGCCGAATCAGTGCTCCCCAACGCCGGAGCTTGGTGCAGATCGAGCAATTACAGCGCGAAGTACCCTGCATAAGATCGATATCCGCCTCATAGCGGACGGCGCCGCAATGACAGCTCCCGTGATAGGTCTTCTTCATGTGGAACCTCTCCCGCAGGTGGCATTGCGGCGCCTGATGGCCGGTCAGATCGCGCCGATATAATCGCGCTTGCCGATCTCAAGCCCTTTGTGACGCAGCAGATCGTACGCAGTCGTATAGTGGAAGAAGACGTTTGGCAATGCGAAGTTGAGGAGGAAGGCATCGCCGATGAAGTTCAACGTGCGGTCTCGCGCGGGTACGGCGATCTCGCGCGTTTCAGCACCGGCAAACTTGTCTTCCGGCAACGAAACGAGGAATTCGATCGTCTTTGCCAACCGCGTACGCAGTTCGGCAAGTGATGTCTCATTGTCTTCGAATTTCGGCAGTTCGACACCCGCAAGCCGCCCGGCACCAGTCTTGGCAAAATCGCTAACGAGCTGCACCTGCTTGGTGAAATCAAACATGTCGGGTGCCAGACGCGCAGCCAACAGATCCTGCTCGTTAGCCTTGCCCTCAGCGCAAGACGCCTGCGCTTTTTCGAGCAGGCCGTCGAGGTTCCGAACTTGCCGCAGGAAGGTGCCGACCGAGAGCCTGTAAAGATCGATTGCCATTGGTGTCTCCATTATGTAATTTGATTAGCCCCGCACAACACGTGGGGGCATCATCCCTTATAAGGGCCTTGGTACAAAAAGCAAGCCCGGAATCTTGCGACTCCGGGCTGCCATAACCCGCATTCTTGCGAGCGCCTTGTCCGGGCAGGGATTACATCGGCCCCACGTAGTCCGTCTTATGAACCGCAAGCCCAAGGTTACGCAGGATCGCGTACGCCGTGGTGTAGTGGAAATAGAAGTTCGGCAGTGCGTAATCGAGCACGAAATGCTCACCGCTCACCGGAATCTTGCTGTCGCGCTGCGGCACCAGCAAATCGCGCTCGATCGCCCCAACGAAAGCGCTTTGGGGCAGGCTCTTGATAAACGTCATCGTCTTCGCGATGCGCTCGCGCAATTCGGCCAAAGAATGCTCCATATGGTCGATCTTTGGCGATTCAACGCCAGCCAATTGGGCACAGCTATTCTTGGCAAAATCAGTCGCAAGCTGAACCTGGCGAGTGAAATTGAGCTGGTCGGGATACAGGCGCCCGTGCAGCACGACCGGCTCTTCAACGCGCTCATCCGCGCAGTGCTGTTGAGCCTTCACCAAGATGTGGTCGAGATGGTCGAGCTGGCGCAGGAAGGTCCCGACCGACAGCCTGTAGAAATCGATACTCATGTCTTCTACCTCCGTTCCCTGAATCAAACTATGTCGTCCGCCGCGCCGAGCGCGTGCGGGATGTCCTCAAGCTGAACCTGTTCTATCCGCGTGAAATGGCCTGAGATCTTCCGGCTCGAGGTATGAACTTCCTGAACATCCTCGTTGGCCTGGCGGATATGTGTCGCGAGTTTCTGCATCCGCTCATCAAAACGAGCGAAATCTTTGGAGAGTTTTCCGAGTGCATCCTTGATCACATGGATCTGCTTGCGTGTCTCGACGTCCTTGAGTACCGCCCGTGCGGTATTGAGCACCGCCATCAACGTGGTCGGCGAAACGATCCAGACACGGCGTTCAAGCGCGTACTGAACAATCTCTGGATGATAAGCATGGATTTCGGCGAAAACCGCCTCGGCCGGAACGAACATCACGGCGCCGTCAGAAGTTTCGCCCGCGACGATATATTTCGAAGCGATCGCCTCGATGTGCTTTTTTACATCGGCCCGAAACGCCGACTGTGCGGCCTTACGCTCAGGCTCTGACCCATCGACCGCAAACATGCGGTGATAGTTTTCGAGCGGGAACTTGGCATCGACCGCGACGCGGCCCGTCGGCTCTGGTAGTTCGAGCATGCAGTCGACACGCATGCCGTTGGCCAATTGCACCTGGAAACCAAAAGAGTCGGGTGGCAGCGTATTCCTGACCAGCGCTTCAAGCTGGACTTCGCCAAAGGCTCCGCGCGAACGCTTATCCCCAAGGAGTTCCTGCAAGCTGACCACATTGGAGGTGAGCCCATCGATCTTCTTCTGCGCCTCATCGATGGTCGCAAGCCGCGCCATCACGTTCGCAAAGGTCTCGTTGGTCTTCTTGAAACCTTCGTCGAGCCGCTGGTGCACAACGCCCGTCACCACATCGAGCCGCTCGTTGATCGTCCGGGTGAGGATTTCGATGCTCGCACCAAGCTGATTTGATGCGGCCCTTAGTCCTTCTTGCAGGATTTCGCGATCTGCGCGTGCCTGATCGGCCAAAGTCGTCAGGGTCTGTTCCGTAAGACCAGCCCGCAGCGCTGCATGCTGGGTGGCTGCGGTCTGCGCCAATGCAGCCAGCCGGGCACCAAAATCTTCGCGCTGTTCCGCCGTGCCCTGCGCTGTAGAACGATGCAGGACTGCGATCGCATCACCGAGCGATCGCGTTTGTTCGAATACTTGCCCGCGCAAGCGCTCGGCAATCTCAGCCTGATTTGCACTGATGCGGTCTTCGCGGCGCTCGGCATCGAGTGCGACCTCACTGACGGTGCGCCGCACACTCTCGGAAAGCGCCTCTTCGAGTTGTCGGGAAAAACCCGCAGCAGCCTCGGCGAGCGCCGCACGGGTATGCCGCGCGGACAGCGCAGCCCAGACGGCGCAAAGCAGCGTCAGGGCGAGCGCAACGAGGAGAAAAGCTTCGGGCATCAGAACTCCGGGAGAAGGCCCGAGTATAGCGGGCCGCTCCGTCGGCGACCCCCGCACACCCCCTTGGAGTATTGGTCAGGTCAACGCCCGCAGGCTTACCAAGGGTGGCTGACGCATCACACGTCGCGTTCCAAACCAGCCAGTCAGGACGATCCCCACTACACCGGTCAACGCGCCCGCACCGAAAGCCCATAGCGTCGGTTGGAAACTGAACTGGAAGACCCTCTCGGCCACCACAGCCGCCACGGCAAGGGCGCCGCAGGCGCCGAGCCCGCCCGCGATCAATCCAAGCGCGGAGAATTCGGCCAGTAGCGCAGCGCGCAGCGTGCTGTTCCCCGCGCCGAGGGTGCGCAGAACAGCCAGTTCCTGCGCGCGCTCGTCATGCGTCGACTGCAGCGCAGCGATCATCACCACCGCACCGGCAACCAGCGCCAATCCAAAAACGAGCTGGACCGCGCCAATCAGCGAGTCCATCGTCTCCTGGATCTGCCGCAGGACAGCGCTCACATCGATCACCGAGAGGTTCGGGAAGTTCCGCGCTAGGGTGATGCCGAAGGCACGCTTCTCATCGGGCAGGCGGAAGCTCGTGATGTAACTGGTCGGCTGGTCGGCCAGCAGGCCCGGCGAGCCAGTCACGAAGAAGTTTACGCGCATTGAATCCCATTCAAGCTTGCGCAGGCTCGTCACCGGGGCGGTGACATGCGTACCGGCGATATCGAACTCCAGGCGATCTCCAAGCTTCACGCCGAGCGTTTTCGCGATGCCCTGTTCGATCGACCACTGAGGATCTCGCGTATCGCCATGCCAGCTTCCCGCAACAACCGTGTTGCCCTCCTGCAAATCGGCCGAATGACTGAGATTGAATTCCCGCTCGGCCAACCGCTGCGCTCGCTGCTCGGTGTAGTCCTCAGGTTTAACGGGCTGTTCGTTGATCGCAACAAGCCGGCCACGGATCATTGGCTGGAGCTGCGGCACCGCGAGCCCCGCATCTCGGAACCCGCTGCGCAAGCCGTCGAGCTGATCTGGCTGGATGTTGACGATGAAGCGATTCGGCGCGTCCGGCGGCACCTTCGCCCGCCAACTATCGAGTAGATCACTGCGGCCAGCCGAGAGCAGCAGCATCGCCGTAAGCCCGAGCCCCAGCGCAACAGCCTGGATGGTGGCCGCGCCTGCATGGCGGGAGAGCGATGCCAGCCCGTAGCGCCAGCCGCCACCGGCTGCACCCGACACATGCCGCAATCTGCCAACCAGCGCGATCGCACCCCGCGCGACGAGCCCATAGACGACCAGCGCACTGCCAAAACCGCCTGCCACCCAAGCTCCCAGCTTGAAATCGCCCGCCACCCACAACATCAGCGCAAGCAGCGCGGCCGCCGCAACCAGCGCACTGGCGAGCGTGGAAGGCTGCCAGCCGGCAAACTCCCGCAACATCACACGTAAGGTCGACACGCGCGACAGCCGCAGGAGTTGTGGCGCGGAAAATCCGATCAGGAGTACGAAGCAGGCGAACACGCCCTGCAGGACTGGCCAGAACGATGGCGCGGGCAGCACCGCATCCACAACACCAGCAATACTTGCGGCGAGCATGAACTGAATCGCCAGCCCAGCGGCAGCACCCGTAAGCGCTGCAAACAAGCCGAGCAATGCAAACTCACCAAGATACAGCCGCATCAGTTGTCCTTGGCTCGCGCCGAAGCAACGCATGACTGCACAGCCATTCAGGTGGCGATTAACGAATCGGCGCGACACCAGCGCCACCGCCACAGCCGCCAACACCACGGCAAGTAGTGCCGCGAGCGCGAGGAAGCGGTGCGCCCGTTCAAGCATTTCGTGCAGCTCAGGCCGGGAATTCTCGATCGACTCAACCGCCTCGCCGCGGCTGAGCTGCCCCCGACTCCACCTTTCGTACATGGAAACAGCCTTAGCATCGCCTGCAACATGCAAGCGATAGGTGACACGGCTACCCACCGTGACGAGACCACTCGCCGCCACGTCGGCAAGGTTCATGACCAACCGGGGGGCCAGCGCGATGAAGCTTGCTCCGCGATCAGCCTCGTAAGTCAGCATGCCCGTCACACGCAGCTTGAGGCGCCCCACACCGACCAAGTCACCCGTCTTCACGCCCAGCGCCCCATAGAGCCGCTCGTCGAGCCATGCCTCGCCCGGCTTCGGCACGCCCTGCACCGCACGCTCAGGCTGATCCGGCGCATCGGCAATGCGCAGCTCACCACGGAGCGGGTAGCGTGCATCGGCAGCCTTCACCGCGCCCAGTTGCGCTTGCTCACTGGTGCTGACCATGCTGGTGAAGAGCCAGCTCTGGCTCGTTGCCAGTCCGCGTCTGGCTGCCTCGGCTGCATAGTTATCAGGCAAGGGATGATCCGCTGTCAGGAGGACATCCCCACCGAGCATCCGGTTCGCATCGCGATCCATCGCACGCCCGATACGATCAGAAAGGAAGGCCACGCTCGTCAGGCTCGCCACTGCAAGCACCAAAGCGAAAGCGAGCAGCCCGATCTCACCGGCGCGCAGATCTCGCAGCAGGGCATTCCAAGAAAGGCGAAGCATTGGCAAACTCTCGTTTCGCGCAGGCAGGCTCTTGATTCTACCGCCACCCCGCGCCATCACCGTCTTTGCCTGGATCGGCCACTTTTTCTTTGGACACAACCGGCCAGCAACTTTTGGCCATCCCTTCTACAGCCTCGCCGGGGACTAGGTTATGGGGGCTGGCCGGACCATCGGGAGCATTCCCTTCCAACCCGCCGCGCGAAAGGCAACATGGCCATGAATCGCCTCATCCGCCTAGCTGCCACACTTCTCGTGCTTCAGTTCGCAGGGGGGTGCGCCGCCGAACCGCAGCTCACGAAGCTTCGCCTCCCCGAGGGCTTCGCAATTGAGCTATGGGCCACCGTACCCAACGCACGGGGCCTCGCGATCGGTGCCGGGTCGATCGTGTTCGTCGGTAGCATGTCGGCTGGAACCGTCACCGCAATCCCGTTCGACAACGCGATGCGCCCCAAAACACCGCGAGTGATTGCACGCGGACTCAAACTACCGCTCGGCGTGGCCTGGCACGACGGATCGCTTTTTGTCTCTGCGGTGAACCGGATCCTGCGATATGACGACATCGAATCGAAGCTCGACTCGCCGCCCATCCCTCGCGAGATCGCCTCCGATCTTCCGGGCGAAACACACCACGGCGGTCGCTACATTGCCTTTGGCCCAGACGGTATGCTCTACATCGGGATCGGGGCTCCCTGCAACATCTGCGAACCAGACCCCGACCGCTACGCCCTCATCCTGCGCATGGCGCCGGACGGGCGCCACCGCGAGGTCTTTGCACGCGGGATCCGCAACACAGTTGGCTTCGACTGGGATGCACGCACGGGCAAGCTGTGGTTTTCCGACAACGGACGCGACTGGCTAGGCGACGACCTTCCCCCGGACGAGATCAATGTTGCGACGGAGCCTGGCGAACATTTCGGCTATCCGTACTGCCATGCCGGGAATCTGTCCGATCCCGAATTCGGCGCGAGACGACCGTGCAGCGACTTCCGGCAGCCAGCAGTACGCCTTGGCGCTCATGTCGCGCCGCTCGGCCTGCGTTTTATCCGCGGCACTCAATGGCCAGCCGCTTGGCAAGGCCGGATCATCTTCGCCGAGCATGGCTCCTGGAACCGCAACAAGAAAAGCGGCTACCGCCTGATGAGCGCCGCTGTGGCGGGCGATCGCCTCATCGATTTGCAAGAATTTGCAGTTGGCTTCCTCCAGGGAGGGGATGTCTGGGGACGTCCCGTCGATCTCGCCCAGTTGCCCGATGGTTCACTGCTGGTATCCGACGACCTTGCTGGCGCGATCTACCGGATACGCTACATCGGCGCGCCCTAGTCGGCGTAAAGCCACTTTTCCCATCCACTTCGAAAGGTAGAATCAAGGGTTTCCCCGGTTTCCACCCCCTCCATGCACGCGCATTCGCCCTCTGATCCGTCCGAACACGACCACGCCCATCACACCGGGGCCGGCCGTGCGCACGATCATGACCATGCGTACCAGCATGACCACAGCCACGGTCATGGCGGACACCACGTACACGGCGCCAGCAGTAGCGCGCGCATCCTGGTGCTCGCACTCTGCCTGACACTTGGCTACACGGTTGTCGAAACCGTCGGAGGGCTGCTAACCGGCTCGCTCGCCTTGCTTGGCGATGCAGGACACATGCTTACCGACAGCCTTGCACTCGGCTTTGCTGCGATAGCCGCGCGCATCGCAGCACGTCCGCCAAGCGAAAAGCACAGCTATGGACTCGGTCGCGTCGAAGCACTTGCTGCACTAGGGAACGCTGTGCTGATGCTGGTGATCGTCATCGGTATCGGCTGGGAAGCAGCCGAACGTCTGCGTAGTCTGCAGCCGATCCAGGCCGGGCCAGCGACCCTCGTCGCCGTAATCGGCCTTTTCGTAAACATCGGCGCCGCATGGCTGCTCTCGCGCGGCGAGCGCACGCTCAATATGCGCGCAGCCCTGCTCCATGTTCTCGGTGATCTGCTCGGCTCGGTTGCAGCAATCACGGCGCTCCTGATCGTCAAGTACACCGGCTGGACCGCCGCCGACCCGCTGCTCTCGCTGCTGATCGGAGGGTTGATCCTTGCCTCTACGGTGAACCTGCTGCGCGATACGCTGCACCAGTTGCTCGATGGCGTGCCGCGCGAACTCTCGCTGACCGAAATCGGCCAGCACTTGGCTGAATTGCCTGGAGTGGTGTCGGTACATGATCTTCACGTCTGGAGCTTTGGCCCCGGACGCGTGGCTCTCTCAGCACACCTCGTGATGCGTGACGCCTCATGCTGGGCTACCGTTCTCATCGCTGCAAGGCAGATGCTCGATGCGAATTTCGGGATACATCACGTGACACTGCAACCCGAGCTACCGGCCGATCCGAGCTTCCCGCTCTCGCGCCTAACGCAAAGCCGCCGGCACCACGAACACTGACGGACTAACGCTTCATGCTCCTCGCCCAGGAACTGGTCACCTACGCCGAGCGCCTTGCCACGCCACCCGATGTGTACCTCAGGGTTCGCACTGCTCTGGACGACGCCCGCGTATCGGCACCGGAAATCGCCGACGTCATCTCCAGCGATCCCGCGATGACAGCCTCCCTGCTGCGGATGGCGAACAGCGCGTATTACGGCTACGCGCGCAAGATCGAAAGTATTGACCGCGCGGTCGGCCTGATCGGCCTGGACGAGATGCACGAACTGGTGCTGGCGACATCAGTAGGCTCGGACTTTCAAGGAATCCAGCCTGAGCGGATGGACATGAGCCGCTTCTGGCGCAACAGCGTACGCCGCGCGTTGCTTGCCCGGACCGTGGCCTCGACGCTCGAACAGATCGACCCGCAGCGCCTGTTTACGTTGGCCCTTCTGGCCGACATTGGCCATCTCGTCATGTACGTGGCAATTCCCGACCTCATGGCGCACGTGCTTGAAACGCAACCGCTCGAAGGCGAAAGCCTCGCCGATCTTGAACACCGTATCGTCGGGTGCAGTTTCGCCGAGGTTGGTGCCGCGCTCTGCTCAAGTTGGCATCTGCCTGTGAGCTATGGGGTCCTGATCGGGTCGCAGCTCGACCCCGCGACGGCTGGCGAATACGCTAGGACGGCCGCCCTGCTCAACCTCGTCAGCGCGGTTTCAGCCACGGCCAGCGGGGCGGCGCCGCACGAATACCCACCGCACCCCGATGCCGCCGAAATCGCCCGCGTCGAAATCGACGCTATCGAAGCAAATCTGACCTTCGTCAAACCTCAGCTTGATCTGATGCTCGCGGTCTTCTCCGCGAACTGACGCCCCACTTTCAAGGCCTAACTACCGGTGCACCAAGGCGCACCGGCATCTCCTTTTTTTGCCTGCGAACGACTGCCCGGACAGCTGGGGAGCATCGTCAATTCACCCTATACCTTGGCCTCACAAGGGTTTCCAGGCTGTTGCGCGGGCGGGGCTCCGTTCCCCACTTACGCTACTAGCTATAGATTTTCAAGGCTGTCCATACACAACATATTGTGGTCAAATCCGCCCCCATACCCGATGCACTTCAGGAGTTTTTCGTCATGAGCCAGAACGAAACGGCTACATCCCTCGACAGCCTTGTCCCGCAAGAGATTTCGGGTGAGGTCCTTTTGGAGAAGTACGCCAAAGGCGGGGAACAATCCGTGGCGGACGTGCGTCTGCGCGTCGCGTGCGCGCTGGCCTCAGTCGAATCCGAAGAACGCCGAGCCCATTGGGAAGCCCGTTTCGTCCATGCGCTCGAAAATGGCTTCGTTCCGGCCGGCCGGATCAACTCCGCCGCGGGCACCAATCTGACCGCCACGCTGATCAACTGCTTTGTGCAGCCGGTCGGGGATTCGGTCACCGAAGTTGTCGACGGCCGCCCCGGCATCTACACGGCGCTCGCTGAGGCAGCCGAAACCATGCGCCGTGGTGGTGGCGTCGGCTACGACTTCTCGTCGATCCGCCCAGTCGGCGCGCTCGTGCGTGGCACGCAATCGCGCGCCTCGGGCCCCGTCAGCTACATGCGCGTGTTCGACCGCTCCTGCGAGACCGTCGAATCCGCTGGCGCACGCCGTGGCGCCCAGATGGGCGTGCTGCGCTGCGACCATCCGGATATCGAAACCTTCATCCACGCCAAGGATGAAGGTGACCTATCCAACTTCAACATTTCTGTTGGCGTGACTGACACGTTCATGCAGGCGGTTGAGACCCATAGCGACATCGAACTGACCCACCGCGCCGAACCGGGCACAGAGATCCGCGAAGCGGGGGCCTACCAGCGTGAGGACGGCCTGTGGGTCTATCGCAAAGTGCCCGCACGCGACCTGTGGGACCAGATCATGCGCTCGACGTACGATCACGCCGAGCCGGGCATTCTGTTCCTCGACCGCATCAACCGCGACAACAACCTCTACTACTGCGAAACCATCGAAGCCACGAATCCGTGCGCTGAACAACCGCTGCCCCCCTATGGCTGCTGCTGTCTCGGCTCGGTGAACCTCACCGGCTTTGTCAGGAATCCGTTCAGCAAGAAGGCGAGCTTTGACTTCGACGCCTTTGGCGAAATCGTCGATATCTCGATCCGCATGCTCGACAATGTGCTCGACACCACCTGCTGGCCACTCGCGAACCAGCACCAGGAAGCCATGAACAAGCGTCGCATCGGTCTGGGCTTCACCGGCCTGGGCGATACCCTCATCATGCTGGGCCTGCGCTATGACACACCGGCGGCCCGCACGATGGCTTCGAAGATCTCGGAAGCGATGCGTGACCGTTCGTACCTCGCCTCAGTGGGGCTCGCCCGCGAACGCGGCGCCTTCCCGCTCTTCAATGCCGACATGTACCTGTCCGGCGGCAACTTCGCTTCGCGCCTGCCGAACGAAGTGAAGGATCAGATCCGCAAGCACGGCGTACGCAACTCGCACCTGCTCTCGATCGCCCCGACCGGCACGATCTCGCTGGCCTTTGCCGATAACGCCTCAAACGGCATCGAACCCCCGTTCTCATGGACCTACACGCGCAAGAAGCGCATGGCCGACGGCACCTTCAAGGAATACTCGGTTGAGGACTACGCCTGGCGTGCCTACAAGCACCTCGGCGGCAATATGGACAAGCTGCCGTCTCACTTCGTAACGGCACTCGAAATCTCCGCCCAAGCCCACAAGGACATGGTCGCTGCCGTCGCACCGTTCATCGACACCTCAATCTCTAAGACGGTGAACGTACCTGCCGACTATCCGTACACCGACTTCGAAGACCTGTACCTGACAGCCTGGAAGGCCGGCCTCAAGGGCCTCGCCACCTATCGCCCCAACAATGTGCTCGGCGCTGTGCTATCGGTCGAACCTTCAACATCCGAAAAAAAGCAGCCTCAGGACGTCGTCATCAACGAAACCAACCGCCGGCTCTCGATCAAATCGCTGCCGGCGCCCGTACTGGCGAGCCTCCGCTGGCCGGGCCGCCCCGAAATGCCGGATGGCAATTCATCGTGGACCTACATGCTCGGCACACCACTGGGCGAATTCGCGATCTTTGTTGGTCACATGGAGCCAAATGGCGACGGCGCCCGGGGCGCCTTCCCGTTCGAAGTCTGGGTCAATGGGGCGAACCAGCCGCGTGGCCTCGGCGCCGTCGCCAAGACACTATCGATGGACATGCGCGCCAACGACCGCGCTTGGCTCAAGCTCAAGCTCGATACACTGGCCCGTTCGATCGGCGAGCGCTCGTTCGAGCTGCCCTTCCCGCCCAATGGCGAGCACAAGATGGTTCCGGGCGTGGTCGCTGCCTTCGCGCAGGTTGTGCGCTATCGCTGCGAGCGGCTCGGCGCCTTCGATACCGAAAACCCGACGCCAGTGCTCGATGCCGTATTCAGCTTGAACGAGCCCAAAACCGGGACCGACGGCACGCTATCGTGGACGATCGACATCGCCAACCCGGCAACTGGCGAAGAGTTCGTGCTCGGCCTCAAGGAAATCACGCTGCCGGACGGCGTCACACGTCCGTACTCGATGTGGCTCTCGGGCAACTATCCGCGGGCGCTCGACGGCTTGTCGAATATCCTCTCGCTCGACATGCGCGTCATGGATCCAGCCTGGATCGGAATGAAGCTGCGCAAGCTGATCAACTATCCGGAACCACTTGGCGACTTCATGGCCTTCGTGCCGGGCACGCGCCGCCAGCAAAATTGGCCCTCGACGGTTGCCTACATCGCACGCCTGATCATTCACCGCTACGCAATGCTGGGTGTGCTTGATGAAAGCGGCTACCCGACACGCGAAATGGGTATCCTCGAAGCACCGCGTGCCGAGCGCGAGCCGAAACTCATGCAAGGCTCATTGTGCAGCGAATGCGGTAACCACTCAGTGATTCGCAAGGACGGCTGCGATTTCTGCACCGCCTGCGGCGCAGTGGGTAGCTGCGGCTAGAGCGCCTTTCAAAGCCACTCTGAAAAAATCCCCAACGATTTTCTCGTTGGGGATTTTTTTGTTCACTCGGACGCAGACCTGGAAAAACAGCGCATCTACCGAACATTCTCTGCTACCCGATAATTCGTGTAGGGAATCTCGATATGCTCAAACCAAGTCTTCGCAGGAAAAACCGTGGTCATCGGAATAGCCGTCGAAAATCTCGACGTAGCTCATCAGTCCGAAAAAATCAGTGCCGCACTCAATGCAGCATCGTCACGCCGGCGGCCCCGCATTGACATCACATCAGCCAGCACATCGCTAATGTTTTCGCTCCAATCGGAGTGATCCCAAGGAAGAGTGCCGCCGTCTCATATTTGACTCGTACCAGGTTGTCCGAAAAAGTGGTCTCGGGCTTGACAGGCACTGTAACGAAAGGCAATTCGGCGGGTGCGGATACAGGGGCAAATCCAGAAAGACAAGGGAGGATCCTCATTTGGGCCCAGAACCAGTGTCAAACGCCGCATTACATAACCCCTCGCCTGTCTCGACACTGAGATGATCGGTTGGCTTTTCTTTCATTTATTCACGAGTGACGAGGAAGGCAGTCCTGACTGTGACGGAATCCGGCAATCGCCTTACTACCTCCGCAACGGCCGTAGCGCGCCGAAACGAACAATCTAACCTACAACTTATGTGGGGCCTGGCTCTCGAACGTGATGTGTCGCGACCAAGAAACGGCCTCGCTGCGCGGGCGCCCATACTGTCGACACCTCAGTAAGAAGCGGGCTGTCGTTCGCATCCGCAGCGTATTCCCGTTTCTCCCATTGCAGTCCGCGCCCGCTACTCAGATCCCGAGGAGAAGGTCATCGTGAGGGAAATCGAGCGCATTCGATACAGGATCGCCACTTGGCTTTTGATCATACTGTCTGCCCACGCCACCATTGCATTGGCAGCGACACCTCCGTCGACACCCACAGCAAGCGCCCCTTCGGTGCCAGCGAGTGCAATACCTCGTCCCAAGCGACAACTCAGCCTCGCCGCGCGCCCGGCGACAGGCGACTTCGATGCGATGTTCTCGCGGCGCATGATCCGCTTCCTGATTCCCTACAGCCGCACGCTCTATTTCAACGATCGCGGTCGTGAGCGTGGACTCTCCGCTGAGCTTGCCCGCGAATTTGAACGCTACCTCAACAAGCGCTACAGAAAGGAATTGGGCAACCGGCCAATCACGGTCTATTTGATACCGACAACACGTGACAAGCTGCTGCCCAGCATCGCCACCGGAATCGGTGATATCGCGGCCGGCAATGTGACCGTGACAGCGGAGCGGGAAAAGATCGTCGACTTCGCAGCACCGACTGACCGCAAGCCGGTGCGCGAGCTAGTGGTCACCGGCCCCAAATCGCCCCAGCTTCGCACGCTGGACGATTTGGCCGGGCAAACCGTATATGTGCGGCCGGCCACGAGCTATTACGAGAGCCTCACCGCACTCAACGCTCGCTTCAAGGCAGAGGGAAAGGCCCCAATCCGGCTGGTAAGGATGGCGGATGCGCTGGAAGACGAGGACCTGCTCGAAATGCTCAATGCAGGCACTATCAGCCTGCTCGTTGTGGATGACTGGGTGCTCAACCTCTGGCAGCAGATACTGCCGAACATCAAGCCACGCGAAGATCTCGTCCTGCGCGACCAAGGGCACACCGGGTGGGCATTCCGCAAGAACAGCCCGAAACTCAAGGTGCTGCTCGATGAGTTTTATACCGACTATCTGAAGAAGGAAGGCGTGGCCAATGTCCTGCTGGCCCGCTACATGAAGAACTTCAAGCAGATCACCAACAACACCGGCACTCAGGAATTCAAGCGCTTCGAGCAGCTCTTGCAACTGTTCGAGAAGTACGGCGATCAATATGACTTTGACGCCCTGATGCTCGCCGCCCAGGGCTATCAGGAGTCGCAGCTCAACCAGAAAGCTCGTAGCCATGTGGGTGCAATCGGCGTCATGCAGGTCATGCCGGCGACAGGGCGCGAGATGTCAGTCGGCAGCATCGCCGTGACCGAACACAATATCCATGCGGCGGCCAAGTACATGGACCGGCTGATGACACGCTTTTTCACCGATGCAAGATTTGACCACGACAACCGCTCGCTCTTCGCATTCGGCAGCTACAACGCGGGTCCGGGCAATATCGCAAAGATGCGCAAGCTGGCGGCCGAGCGGGGACTCGATCCGGACAAATGGTTCAATAACGTGGAGATCGTGGTGGCAGAGCGGATCGGTATCGAGACCACGACTTACGTGCGCAACATCTATAAGTACTACGCTGCATACAGATTGATCGTGCGTGCCGAGGAAGCACGCGAAGAAGCGCTTGATGACGTCGAATTCCCGCACAAGCGATAAGAAACCTTCTCACTCAACCCTTTCGGCCCAGTAGTCGCAACTCCGACCAACCAGGAGCGGCTGGCGAAGCGCCCCAGCCAGCAGCGTTAGAGATGACCTGTTCGGACTGATCGCAGGGCTTCTCACCCAAGAAGGAGAATGTGCATGCGATCCCGACTGTCACAAGTCCTTTCGCTTCTGCTGTCGGTCACGATGGTCTTCGGCGCGGGAACACGACCACTTCCGGTTTTCGCCCAGGCTGCAGCCACAACATCGAATGCCAATACACCACAGCAATCTGGCAAGACCTATTCGCAGCAGGAACTCGATGAACTGCTGGCGCCCATCGCACTCCATCCGGATGCGCTGCTCGCCCAGATCCTGATGGCGTCCACCTACCCACTCGATGTTGTCGAGGCTGCGCGTTGGCGCAAGGCTAACCCGAAGATCGAAGGCAGCGAGCTGGAAAGCCAGATGGCCGGCCAACCTTGGGATCCAAGCGTGAAGTCCCTGACCGCCTTCCCGACCGTGCTCGACATGATGAGTGAGAAGCTCGATTGGACCCAGAAGCTGGGCGATGCCTTCCTCGGCCAGCAGAAGCAGGTGATGGATACCGTGCAGAAGCTGCGCCAGAAGGCCCAGCAGGCGGGCTCGCTCGCCACCACGAAGGAACAGACGGTATCGAGCGCGAACGAAGGCGGCACTACGGTGATCAAGATCGAACAGGCAAATCCACAAGTGGTTTATGTGCCGACCTACAACCCAGCGGTGGTGTATGGCACCTGGTGGTATCCGGCGCCCCCTCCTTACTACTACTACCCACCCGGTTACGTGGCCGGAGCGGCATTCTTCTCGTTCGCCGCCGGCGTCGCGGTCGGCAGTTGGCTTTGGGGTGGCTGCAACTGGGGGCGTGGTGATGTAAACATCAACGTCAATCGGTACAACCAAGTCAATCACTTTGACCGCAACAATGTAAACAACATTCAGAATGGCAACTGGAAACACAACCCGGATCGCCGCCGTGGCGTGCCCTACCGGAACGAGGGCGCACAGCGCCAATTCGGCAACGCACAGACTCGGGATGCACGAGCGCGGGACGAATTCCGGGGCCGCGCGGAAACCGGCCGGCAAGACCTCGGACAGCACTTCGATCGCGGAACCGACAAGCGTGCGGGTGTAGCAAACCGGGAAGGCGACGGCCCTCATCGCGAAGGCAGCGCCCAGCGTGATGTGAATCGCGGCGGGGTCGAGAACCGCGCGACCCTTGATCGCCGTAACACCCCCGGCAACCGCGCGAGCGACTTCGACCGTAGCAACCATTCAAACCTCGGAGCCAGCCATCGCGGGGCAGCTTTCGGCGATGTGAACAGCGGGGCACACGCCAATTCATTCAGCAACCGTGGTGCATCAAGCCGTGCCGGCATGCAGGGCGGCACGCACGCTGGCGGCCGTCGCCGCTGAACCCTGGCGACACCAGAACGGATGGACAAAGCGATGCCCCTCACGCAGATCTCCCACTCATTTCGCTTGTACTGCGGCGCCCTGCTGCTGGCGCTCTCGCTGGCGGCACCTGCGGCTCGAGCCGCAGGCTCGACAGCACGCGTCTTTTCACAGCCCGAAGAGGCCGCAGCCGCGCTCGTCGAAGCACTCAAGGGTTCGAACTTGAAAACAGTGTTCTCAATCCTGGGCGCCAGTTCGCGCGATTGGATCCTCACTGGCGACACTCCGACCGATCGCAAGCTCTGGGCCGACTTCGTTGCGGCCTACGATGTGCAGCACACGGTGGTCGAAGTCGCCAATGGCCGCGCGATGTTGATCGTCGGCGACACACGCTATCCGTTCCCCTTCCCGATCCTCCACGTGCCCGGTGGCTGGCGCTTCGACGCCGCACAGGGCCGGGAGGAACTCATCAACCGTCGTATCGGCAGAAACGAGCTGTCGACGATCGAAACGCTCAAGGCGGTCGTCGATGCACAGCGCGACTACCTCCTTGCCAACACGGGCAGCAGCCCCCGGCAGTATGCGGCCCGCTTTGCCAGCACACCCGGTAAACGCGACGGCCTGTACTGGCCCGCCGCCGAGGGGGAACCGCAGAGTCCGCTCGGTCCGCTCGTCGCAAATGCGCAGTCCGAGGGCTACACGGAAAGCTCCCACGGCACGCCGTATCACGGCTATCGCTTCAAGATGCTCGGTGGACAGGGGCCGGCAGCGGTGGGAGGCGCACAAGTGTATGCCGGCAATGGCTTTGCAGTGCTGGCCTGGCCCGCACGCTACGGACTCAGTGGCGTGAAGTCCTTCATCGTGAACCAAGAAGGCGTGGTATTCGAGCGCGACCTTGGCGTGAAAACGGCGACCCGCGCCGAGAAGATCACGCTCTTCAATCCGGAACAGGGCTGGGCGCCCGTTGTGGTCAAGCCCGATCAATGAGGCCACAAGCCGGTAGTCATGCTGAGCAGCGACATCACGAACAGGGTTTCGCCCAATCACACCCTACCCTGCGCACTGCAACCGACCTGTCGATCCGAAGTCTGCCCATCTACGATGATTCAAGACCCACAGCGAGGACGGGAGAAAGCGGAGGAAACATGTGGATGCGCTCATGAATACGGCTGCAAGGGCGCACGCCGATAACAGCGGGCTCGCGGTCCAGTTCCACAACATCAACAAGCATTTTGGGCCGGTGCATGTGCTGCATGATGTCAGTTTCGAGCTACCGCCAAGCAAGGTGATCGGGCTCCTAGGAGAAAACGGCGCCGGTAAGTCCACGCTGGTGAAAATCCTGGCCGGATACGAAGCAGCAACGAGCGGTCAAGTCACCATCAATGGCCGCCAGGTTGCCTTCAGGAACTCACGCGAGGCTGAGGCTGCCGGCGTGGTAATGATCCACCAGGAGTTCAACCTTGCAGAGGACCTGACAATTGCACAGAACATTTTCCTCGGCCATGAACACGCCAAAGGCTGGCTGCTCAACGATCGCGGCATGAATGCCTCGGCGCTCGAAGCCACCAGGCAGGTCGGGCTACGTGCGCCGCCAACAACCAAGGTGCGCAAGCTCATCGTCGCCGAAAAGCAGCTGGTGGAAATCGCACGCGCACTGTCGCGCAACGCACGCCTACTCGTGATGGATGAGCCAACGGCCACGCTGACACCGCCGGAAATCGAACGCCTCTTCACCCTGATTGGCGAGTTGCGTGCGCAAGGCGTAACGATTGTCTACATCTCGCACAAGCTCGATGAAGTGGAACGGATCACCGACGAGATCATCGTCATGCGTGACGGGCGCTTCATCACGCGTGCGCCAACAGCGAGCCTCCATCGCCAGCAGATGGCAAACCTGATGGTCGGTCGAGAACTGTCGGACATGTATCCGCCAAAGGACATGCCGCCGGACGATGCGATACGACTGCTCGAAGTACACGATATGAGCGTGCCTGGCTGGGCCGAGGACGTGAGCTTTACGGTGCACGCGGGCGAGATACTCGGCTTTGCCGGACTGGTCGGCGCAGGCCGCACGGAACTCTTCGAAGGACTCATCGGGCTGCGACCGCGATCTGCTGGCCGCATCACGCTGCAGGGCAGACCGGTCGACGTGAAACATCCCCACCAAGTGATGGATCAGGGGCTGACCTATCTTTCGGAGGATCGCAAGGGCAAGGGCCTGCACGTACGACTAGGGCTGCGAGAGAACCTCACGCTGATGTCGCTCGAACACTATGCGCACCGCCTGCTAGACCTGGGAGCAGAGCGTAACGCTCTTCGGGAAAAGGTGGCCGAATTCAAGATCCGGACAGGCGATGTCGAAAGTCGCGCCGCATCACTCTCGGGCGGCAATCAGCAGAAGCTCGCCTTGGCCAAGTTCCTGCATCCGGAACCACGGGTGATCGTGCTTGACGAACCAACGCGAGGCGTCGACGTGGGGGCAAAACGCGAAATCTACTTCCTGATCCAGCGCCTCGCACGCGAGGGGCGCGGTGTGGTGGTGATTTCTTCCGAACTCGTCGAACTCATCGGGCTCTGCCACCGCGTGATCGTGATGCGGGGCGGGCGCATCCAGGCGAGCCTCGACGCAGACCATCTGACAGAAGAGGAACTGATCGCTCATGCCACGGGTACTCACTAGCAGTGAGCGATTCTCATCGGATCACTCCGGCGCGACCACACGGCCGGCCCGCGAGGGTGCAAGCACCCTCGCCGCTGCGGTGGAAACCAGAGGCTGGCCGCTTCGTGATCGGCTCCTGGGCCTCGGCCCCATTGCGGGCCTCATCCTGCTGTGTATCAGCGGTACGCTACTCAACAGCGATTTCGCGACCCTCGCCAATATCCTCAATGTACTCACGCGTACCGCATTCATCGGGATCATCGCGGTTGGGATGAGCTTCGTCATCATCTCGGGTGGTATCGATCTTTCAGTCGGTTCGATGGCGGCACTGATCGCGGGCAGCATGATCCTGCTAATGAATCAGATCCAGACAGCGATCACGTCGCCATATCTGGTCGTCATTCTCGGCATGGCATTCGCACTGGTGCTGGGCGCCCTTTTCGGTGCGATCCACGGGGTGCTGATCACCAGGGGGCAGATCGAACCTTTCATCGTTACGCTTGGAACACTCGGGGTTTTCCGCGCCTATCTCACCTACTTTGCCAATGGCGGCGCAATTACGCTCGATGGTCGCTTGTCGGAGGTTTATGGCCCGGTGTACTACGGAAATTTGCTCGGGGTGCCGATACCAATCTTGGCATTCCTCGCCGTGGCATTGACGGGCGGCCTGATCCTTAACCGCACACGGTATGGCCGCTACGTACAAGCCATCGGTTCAAACGAGCAGGTCGCGCGCTATGCCGCGGTGGACGTCGATCGGATCAAGATCCTGACTTACATGTTGCTCGGCGTCTGTGTAGGCGTCGCAACAGTTCTGTATGTTCCCCGGCTGGGTTCCGCGTCGCCTACAACGGGGTTGCTTTGGGAACTCGAAGCGATTGCAGCAGTCATCGTGGGCGGCACCGCACTCAAGGGAGGTGAAGGCCGGATTACCGGTACGGTGGTGGGCGCAATCCTGCTTTCGGTAATCGGGAACATCCTCAACCTCACAAGCATCATCAGCGTGTACCTCAACGCTGCCGTGCAGGGCTTTGTGATCATTATCGTGGCGTTCCTGCAACGGAGCCGACGCTGATTTTGGAGGCCGGAAGACCCGTCGTTGACGGCCACGGCCGGGAGTACCCGTAGCAATCAGAAGACCAATCATCATCTCCCTGGGAAACACAAAACCATGAAATCAATTCTCCGTACCTTGATTGCTTCGAGCGCGATCCTCGCCTCAACCGCGACCTTCGCACAGACTGAAAAGGTTGTGATGGGCGTTTCGATCCCGGCTGCCACCCACGGGTGGACTGGCGGCGTTGTCTATTGGGCAAATCGCACCAAGGGCGAGCTTGAGAAGACGTATCCAGGCATCAAGGTCATCGTAAAGACCGCAGGCTCGGCAGCCGAGCAGGCCAATCAAGTGCAGGACCTGCAAACGGCGAACAAAATCAATACCCTCGTAATCCTGCCCTTCGAGTCCGCACCACTGACACAGCCCGTCGCGCAGATAAAGAACAAAGGCGTATTCGTAACGGTGGTCGACCGTGGCCTGACCGACACGAGTGCACAGAACGCCTATGTCGCGGGAGACAACCCCGGCTTCGGACGCGAGGCGGGCCAGTACATGGTCAAGGCTCTCGGCGGTAAGGGCGACATCGTGGTTCTGCGCGGCATCCCGACTGTCATCGACAACCAGCGTGTCGACGCTTTCAACGAAGCGATCAAAGGCAGCGAGATCAAGGTTCTCGATGCCAAACACGGCAACTGGAACCGCGACGACGCTTTCAAGGTGATGCAGGACTACCTGACACGCTTCAAGCACATTGACGCGGTATGGGCGTCCGACGACGACATGGCTGTGGGCGTACAGAAGGCCATCGCACAGGCCAAGCGCACCGACATCAAGCTCGTGCTCGGTGGTGCTGGCTCGAAGGAGTACGTGAAGAAGATCATGGATGGCGATAAGGTCGTGACGGCCGATGTCACGTATTCGCCGAGCATGATCGCCGACGCAATGAGGCTGACAGCCGAGGCTCGTGTTGCCGGGAACGCGATGCCTGCTACCACAATCATTCCATCGATCCTGATTACCAAGGAGAACGCCAAGCGGTACTACTTCCCCGACTCCCCTTTCTGATCCGGATGATGTAACCACCGGGGCGCCGTACCGCACCCCGGTTTTCACCTCTTCGCGGTTCGCCGCCTCACACGCGCGAACCGCATGCCGAGGAACATCATGGCCAGACCCATAACGCTCTTCACGGCCCAATGGGCCGACCTCTCTCTCCCCCAGATGGCGGAGCTCGCCAAGGACATGGGCTATGACGGTTTGGAGCTCGCCTGCTGGGGTGACCATTTCAACGTACAGGAAGCGCTGAAATCCGAGAACTATGTGCGGGACAAGCGGGCATTGCTCGACCGTCACGGACTCAGGTGCTTTGCAATCGGCAACCACCTGGCAGGTCAGGCTGTGTGCGACGCGATCGACGAACGTCACAAGTCCGTGCTACCGAAGCATGTGTGGGGCGACGGTGACCCCGAAGGCGTACGTCGCCGCGCCGCACAGGAGATGCAAGACACCGCACGAGCCGCAGCTAAGCTCGGCATCAAAACAGTCACCGGGTTCACCGGCTCTTCGATCTGGCACTCCGTTTATGCGTTCCCACCCACCTCGCAAGCATTCTGGAATGAAGGGTTCACGGACTTCAGCACACGCTGGAAACCCATCCTGGATGTGTTCGAATCGGTCGACGTGAACTTTGCGCTTGAAATCCATCCGACCGAGATCGCTTTCGATATCGCCTCCATGCAACGCGCCCTGCAGGCAGTCGGCAACCACAAGCGGTTCGGCGTGAACTTCGACCCGAGCCATCTCGGCTACCAGGGTGTGGATTACGTGAAGCTTCTGCGCACCTTCTCCGATCGTATTTACAACGTGCATATGAAGGACGTCTGGTGGGGCAAGGGGGATGGCAGCGTCGGCGTGTTCGGTGGCCACACAAGCTTTGGCGACGCGCGCCGCTTCTGGGACTTTCGCAGCGTGGGACGCGGCATGATCGACTTCGAGTCGATCATCGTGACGCTCAATGACATCGGTTACAGCGGGCCACTTTCGGTCGAATGGGAAGACAGCCGTATGGACCGGGTGCACGGTGCGACCGAATCGGCAGCCTACTGCAAGCGGCTTGACTTCAAGCCCGCGGGCCGTGCGTTCGACTCGGCTTTCGAGAAATGAGGGGCCATCGTGCAGAAACTACGCTATGCGATGGTGGGCGGAGGACGGGATGCATTCATCGGTGCAGTGCATCGCAAGGCCATGGCACTCGATGGCCAGATCGAATTTGTCGCCGGGGCACTTTCGTCCAACCCCGAAAAAGCGCTCGCTTCTGGCCGCGATCTTGGTCTGACCGACACACGCAACCACGGACGATGGCAGGATCTACTTGAGGACGAACTCAAGCGGCCTAGAGACGAACGGATCGATTTCGTCAGCATCGTCACGCCCAACCATATGCACTACCCGGTGGCACTCGCATTCGCCGAGGCAGGCATCAACGTCGTCTGTGACAAGCCGTTGGTGCACACCAGTGCGCAAGCACTGGATCTGGAGCAGGCGGTAACCAAGAGCGGTGCCATCTTTGCCATCACCTATAACTACACCGGCTATCCAATGGTCAGGCAAGCTCGCCATATGGTCCAGAACGGTCAGATCGGCGAAGTCCGGAAGGTTATCGTCGAATACAACCAAGGCTGGCTTGCTACGCAGTTGGAAAGTACAGGGAACAAACAGGCAGGCTGGCGGACGGATCCTGCAAGGAGTGGTATTGCAGGCGCGATCGGCGACATCGGGTCGCACGCAGAAAATCTGGCGGCGACGATCACCGGACTGGAGGTCGATGCAATCTGCGCGGACCTTACGACCTTTGTGCCAGGCCGACGGCTGGATGACGACGGCAATCTGCTACTGCGCTATTCGAATGGTGCACGAGGCGTGCTGATTGCGTCGCAGATTGAGATCGGCTGTGAGAACGATCTGCGGATTCGCATCTTCGGAAGCGAAGGCTCGCTCACTTGGCATCAGGAAGCGCCGAACCGCCTGATTCACTACCCGATCAGCGACTCACAACGTGTTCTCACGCGCGGCGCGGCAAATTTATGCGCGGCTGCAGTCAAGGCCACGCGGCTCCCTGCCGGGCATCCAGAGGCATTCCTCGAAGCCTTTGCCAACATCTATCTGGGAGCAGTCGAAGCGATTAGCGCGCGCGCCGCAGATCGTCAGCTCGATGAGCTGGAAGGCGATTTCCCAACGCTTTCCGATGGCACACGCGGTGTGCGCTTCATCGAACTTGCAGTCGAAGCAGCACAAAGCGCCCAGAAATGGACATCGTGGTCGTAGGTTTCTTCAGCGGGTCACATGCGACCCGCTTCGCACGAGTCGCTTTTCGTCAGAGCGTCACATCGCAAATATGGCCGGAGAAGAAAACCCCGGCAGTTCGTATTCCTGGCGTCTGAAGGCACTACCGAAATTTCATCGCGAGCGGTTCAGATTGGAAGCGAGAAGCGGAACCGTACTCGAATACGGCAAGCACCCAAGTTTCAAGATCGGACTGGCGCAACAGACACGCGACAAGCGCTCAACCGCGCAACACCTTGCGCGCCCAGAAGAGACCGGTCACAGTTTTTGCATCTGTAATATCGCCGCGCACGACGGCCTCTTCTGCCTCCTCAAGGGACCATTCGATCACTTCGAGGTACTCTCCATGGTCGAATGCATGCCCTTCGTGCTTCAGGCCACGAGCAAAGAAGAGTTCGATCCGCTCGTCTGAGTAACCGACTGCCGGGTGCATCGTGCCAAGATGCCGCAGCTCTTCGGCCCGATAGCCGGTTTCCTCGATGAGCTCACGCTGGGCGCATTCCGCAGGCAATTCGCCCGGATCGAGCTTGCCTGCAGGCAGTTCGATCAGAACCTTGCCAAGCGCGTACCGAAATTGCCGCTCAAGCAGCAACTTGCCTTCATCAGTGACCGCGATTACCGCCACCGCGCCGCTATGCCGCACGATCTCCCGCGTCCACTCGCCCGCCTCGGTCTCGCGCCTCACGCGGTCACGGTAGACCCGCAGGACCTTGCCATCAAAGATAAGTTCGCTGGCAACGGTGTGCTCAACGAAGGGATCGTGCTGGTCGCTCATGATCTGGGACTCCTGTGGCGCCAGAGGTAGCGCCAGACGAAACCTGGATAGGCTAGCACGACGAACAACGCGCCCGTAACCGCATAGAACTCCCACCCCTGAGCGTAGGCAGAACCGTAGAGGTGTTTCTCAAGCAAGCGGGCAAGTAGACCCACAACAAAATACGCGACAACCACCTCAAGAAGGCGGACCGCTAATCCCTTTGGCCGTTTCATACCCTTCAAACCAAAAAGCCGTTCCGAAAGGAACGGCAGATTGGCCAGCGCAAGCGAGAGAACTAGCAGCACCACTGTGCCGAGCATCGGATTCATCCAGCCAAGACTCCGATATCACTTAATGCAGTATGGTGACCGCGCAGAGTTGCATCAATCCTTCCGGACGCAGTCCAAAGAGAGCAATCGCGAGAACATTCATCGACAGCAGCGCCTTGAAACCGACGGTCGCCTGAAGCGGTTGAACACCCGCATCCGCGTCATCAAAGTACATCAACTTGACGACACGCAGGTAATAGAACGCACCAATCACGGACATCACCACCGCAAGAATTGCGAGCTTGTAGTAACCAGCAGCAACAACTGCCTGCAGCACCGACAGCTTGGCGAAGAAGCCTACGAAGAACGGAATGCCCGCCATTGAGAACATCACGACGAGCATCATTCCCGCAAACCACGGACTCCGCTGGTTCAGCCCCTTGAAGTCATCCAGATTCTCAGCCTCGAAACCCTTGCGCGACAGGAGGATGACCATAGCAAACGAGGCCAACGTCATCATCGTGTACGAGATCGCATAGAACATGGCCGACGGATAGGCGCTGACATTGATAACGGAAAACGTTCCACCTTCCCCGCGCACCAGGCCAGACAGCAGACCGAGCAATACAAAGCCCATATGCGAAATACCGGAGTAAGCCAGCATCCGCTTGATGTTGCTCTGTGCGATCGCAGCCAGATTGCCAAGTACGATCGACAGACCAGCAAGCAACATCAGCATCGTTTGCCAGTGTTCCGCCTTGTCGAACAGACCAAGCACCAGAACACGGAAGGCGAATGCGAAGGCTGCGAGCTTCGGCGCACTCGAAACAAGCACCGTCACAGCCGTCGGCGCGCCTTGATAGACATCGGGCACCCACATGTGGAACGGAACCACGCCCAGCTTGAATGCGATACCCACCAACATGAACACCGTACCAAAAATGACAATCAAGTCATTCGTACCATGCTCGTAGATGCGCTGCGCAATTTCCTGGATCTGGAGGCTGCCAGTGGCGCCATAAAGCATCGACATGCCATATAGGAGCAAACCACTGGCCAGCGCACCAAGCACGAAGTACTTCATCCCAGCCTCGGTCGAACGCACGCCGTCGCGGTCGATCGCGACCAAGCCATAGAGCGCCAGCGACATCAGCTCAAGGCCAAGATACATCGTCAAGAAATGGCTCGCCGAGATGAGAATCATCATGCCCAGCGCCGAGAACAGGACCATCAGGTAGTACTCGGGGCTATCGAGTTTCCGATCCGCCATATACGCACGGCCGTATTGCAGCATCATCGCAACTGCAATGCAAACAAGCGACTTGAGCGCAGCACCGAATGCATCGGCAATGTACATCCCGCTGAACGTGATCTGCCGTGTAAACGGATCACCGAACATAGCCAAGAACACCGCACCGATGAGCGTCGCCTGCGCTAACCAGAACGCTGTGCCACGCGCATGCGCCTTCGACACGAAGGTGGTCACCATCAAGATGACCAGCGACATGCCAGCTACAAAGAGTTCCGGAGCTGCGGGCCGGAAGTCCGGAATCATGAATTCCATCGTCTGATCCTGGATATTTTTCTGTCAGAGCTTGCTGGCAGCTACATGCTGCAGCAACTGATTCACACTTGCGTGCATCACGTCCGTGACCGGCTTCGGATACAGACCCATGGCCAGCACACAAACGGCGAGCACGGCCAGGAAGAAGAACTCCCGCAGGCCGATGTCCTTCAGCGACGCGACATGGTCGTTCGCAACTTCACCAAATACGACACGCTTGTACATCCAGAGCGTATAGGCGGCGCCAACAATCAGCGTCGTCGCAGCAATGAAGGCAATCCAGAAATTGAACTGCACAGCACCGAGGATCACCATAAACTCACCGACGAAGCCGCTTGTGGCAGGCAGGCCAGCGTTGGCCATCGCAAAGAGCATGAAAAACGCTGCAAACTTCGGCATCTTATTGACCACACCACCATAGTCAGCAATCTGGCGACTATGCATGCGGTCGTAGAGCACGCCAATGCAAAGGAACATGGCGCCTGACACAAAGCCATGCGAAATCATCTGCACCAATGCACCCTCAATGCCAGTGGCATTAAACATAAAGAAACCGAGGGTCACAAAGCCCATGTGCGAGATCGACGAATAGGCCACCAGCTTCTTCATATCCGCCTGCACAAGGGCGACAAAGCCGATATAGACCACCGCAATCAACGAGAGTGCGAGGATCAACCAAGCATAGGTATGCGCAGCGTCGGGCACGATCGGCAGAGAGAACCGTAGGAAACCATACGCACCGAGCTTCAGCGCGATCGCTGCCAGAACCACAGAACCGCCTGTTGGCGCTTCAACGTGAGCATCCGGCAACCACGTATGTACCGGCCACATCGGAACCTTGACCGCGAACGAGGCAAGCAGCGCGAAGAAAATCCATGTCTGCGCGACCATGTCCATCTTCATCTGATGCCATCCGAGGATGTCGAAGCTGCCACCCGCTTCCATGAACATCCACAAGAACGCCACCAGCATCAACAGTGAGCCGAGCAGTGTGTAGAGAAAGAACTTGAGCGCTGCATAAACCCGGTTCGGGCCGCCCCAAATACCAATGATCAGGTAAAGGGGAATCAGCGACGCCTCAAAGAACACATAGAAGAGAATGCCGTCAAGCGCGGAGAAGATGCCATTAAGCAAGCCCGACATAATCAGGAAGCCGGCCATGTATTGCGCCACCTTCTTCTCGATCACCTCCCATCCAGCGATCACCACAATCACAGTGATGAAGCTATTGAGCAGGAGGAATGGCATCGAAATGCCATCCACGCCCAAGTAGTACTCAATGGCAAAGGGCCGGATCCATGGTGACCGCTCAACAAACTGCATGGCGGCAGTCGTTGTATCAAAGCCCGTCCAGAGCGGAATTGTTACTGCAAGTCCGGCCAGCGACGACACCAGTGCAATCAAGCGGGCGGCTGGCGCGTTCCTGTCCGAACCGCTTGCCAGGGTCAGCAAGCCTCCTACGATCGGAACCCAGATCGCTAGGCTGAGATAAGGCAAACCCGTCATCTTTGTTATCCGTTGTGCGCGCCACTGTGGCGCATATCAATCACAGTTTTCAGCATCGGAAAGGTCACGGACGCGGCACCCAGAAGCACAGCAGCACGACAACACCGATGATGATCGAGAAGGCGTATTGGTAGATGTGACCCGTCTGGAACCAGCGCGACAGACGGGAGATCCAGCCGACGAGCTTCGCAGTACCATTGACCATAACGCCGTCGATGATCGCTTGGTCTCCGCCTTTCCACAGACTGCGGCCCAGCAAACGTGCTCCACCCGCAAAGAAGATCTCGTTGAAGCGGTCAAAGTAGTACTTGTTCTCAAGCAGCGTGTAGACCGGCTTGAATGTTCGCTGAATCGCAGCTGGAATTTCCGGTTTTACCAGATAGAAGAACCACGCAACGATCACGCCGGAGATCGCAAGGAAGAACGGCAGCGTCATGAAACCGTGCATCGCCATCGCTGCGGGACCGTGGAACTCTTCTGCTAGCTCGTGAAGGACATTATTGGGTTCTGCCACGACAACAGCATTACCGAACCAACCCGAGAACAGCATGGGGTCGATCGTCATATAACCGATGACAACAGACGGAATCGCGAGCAAGACGAGTGGCAGCCACACGACCCACGGCGACTCGTGCGGGACGAGCGGGCCATGATGTCCATGGTCGTCGTGATGCGCATTGTGGAATCGCTCCTTGCCGTGAAAGACAAGGAAGTACATGCGGAACGAGTAGAAGGCCGTGACAAACACGCCGAGGATCACGCAGAAGTACGCGTAACCGGCTCCTGGTGTATGCGACAGCGCCACCGCTTCAATGATTGCATCCTTCGAGAAGAAGCCTGAGAAGAACGGAAAACCAATCAGTGCCAGCGAACCGAGTAGCGAAGTGATCCAGGTGATCGGCATCCTCTTCCACAGACCACCCATGTTGCGGATGTCCTGATCGTGATGCATGCCGATAATGACCGAGCCTGCACCCAAGAACAGCAGCGCCTTAAAGAACGCGTGCGTCATCAAGTGGAACACGGCGGCGGAATATGCCGACACGCCCAGCGCAACCGTCATGTAACCCAATTGCGACAGCGTGGAATAGGCAACGACGCGCTTGATGTCATTCTGAATGATGCCGAGGAAGCCCATGAAGAGCGCAGTCGTTGCGCCAATCACAAGGACAAATGCCCGTGCGGTCTCGGAGACCTCAAACAGAGGCGACATGCGTGTAACCATGAAGATGCCCGCTGTCACCATCGTTGCAGCATGGATTAGAGCGGAAATCGGCGTTGGGCCTTCCATCGAATCCGGCAGCCACACATGCAGTGGGACCTGTGCAGACTTACCCATAGCGCCAATGAAGAGGCAAATACAGATTACGCTCATCAACATCCACGGCGCACCACTGAAGAGTTCGATTGTCTTCGTGGAAAGCTCCGGAACCTTGGCGAACACTTCCGCGTAATTCAGCGAGCCCGTGTAGGCGGCAATCAGGCCAATTCCAAGCAGGAATCCGAAGTCACCCACACGGTTGACCAGAAAGGCCTTAAGGTTTGCATAGATTGCTGTTGGGCGCGTGTACCAAAAGCCAATCAAGAGATATGACACAAGGCCCACAGCTTCCCAGCCGAAGAACAGCTGAAGGAAATTGTTGCTCATTACCAGCATCAGCATAGAAAACGTAAACAGCGAGATATAGCTGAAGAAGCGCTGGTATCCGGGATCATCGTGCATGTAGCCGATCGTGTAGAGGTGCACCATCAGTGACACGAAGGTGACCACCAGCATCATCATCACAGTCAGCTTGTCGATCAGGAAGCCGACTTCGAACTTCAGGTTGCCGGCATTGGCCCACGTGTAGAGCGTACCGTCAAAGGTATTTCCCGCCTGCACATCCTGCCAGATATAGAAAGATGCGATGAAGGCGATAGCAACACCAAGAATGGTCACAATGTGTGCCGCAGTGCGGCCGATCGCCTTGCCGAAAAGACCCGCCAGAATCGAGCCAGCGAGCGGCGCGAGCGGAACGAGTAGATAGAGCTTCTGCATGCCGGTCATTCTTCTCGCCTCAGCCCTTCAGGTTGTCGAGATCATCGACATGGATGCTGCGCAGGTTGCGGAACAATGCAACCAAAATCGCAAGACCGATCGCGGATTCAGCTGCTGCAACGGTCAGGATGAAGAAAACAAACAGTTGGCCGCCACGATCCCCCATGAAATGAGAGAAGGCTACGAAATTCATGTTCACTGATAGCAGCATCAATTCGATGGCCATCAGGAGAATGATGAGGTTCTTCCGGTTCAGGAAGATACCGACCACGCTGATCGCGAACAGGATCGCGCTCAGGATCAGTACATGTGAAAGCGAGAGCATGGGCCTCCCTGCCTGATTATCGTTTTGCTTAGCCGGTTATTCGTGGCGCTCGGACGCCATCGAAACCACGCGAACGCGATCATCGCGCTTGACCTTGATCTGCGCCGCCGGATCAACAGCCTTGTTGCCGGAGCGGCGATCACGCAGCGTCAGTGCGACAGCAGCAATCATTGCCACCAACAGCACAAACGACGCGATCTCAAACGGATAGACGTATTCGGTGAAAAGCAGCCAAGCGAGCGACTTGGTATTGCTCACGCCTTCAGCTACAACAGGCGCAGGCATGGATTCGAGACTGAAATACTTGCCACCCACAACGGCGGCCATCTCGAACACCATGACAGCGGCCACTACCAAGCCCAGGGGCAGGTAGTTCCAGAAGCCCTGGCGCAACCTATCGATGTTGATGTCAAGCATCATCACCACGAAGAGGAACAGCACCATAACCGCCCCTACGTAGACGAGAATCAGCGTGATCGCGAGGAATTCGGCCTGCAACAGCATCCAAACACCGGAAGCATTAAAGAAGGCCAGCACAAGGAACAATGCCGCATGCACCGGGTTCTTCGTGGTAATGACAAGCGCCGAAGCGACCGTCATCACAACTCCAAAGAGTAGGAAAAGAATAAATGTGAGGTCCATCTGGATGATTTCTCCGGTCAACCGCGAGCATTCCGCTCAGCGGTAAGCCGCCTCCACGGCCCTGTCCTTGGCAAGCTGCTCCTCGTAGCGATCTCCAACGGCTAGCAGCATCTGCTTCGTGTAGTAAAGATCTCCACGCTTCTCGCCGTGATACTCGAAGATGCGAGTCTCCACGATTGCATCGACCGGACAAGCTTCTTCGCAGAAACCACAGAAGATGCACTTCGTCAGATCGATGTCATAGCGTGTAGTACGGCGCGAACCATCCTCACGTTGGTCTGACTCGATCGTTATCGCCATAGCAGGGCAAACAGCCTCGCAAAGCTTACAAGCGATGCAGCGCTCTTCTCCGTTGGGATACCGGCGCAACGCGTGCAATCCTCTGAAGCGCGGACTCTGCGGCGTGCGCTCTTCGGGATACTGCACCGTGATCTTGCGACGGAACATATGAGTCCAGGTCACACCCAGACCCTTGGTCAGCTCACGCAGCAGGTAGCTGTTCAGGAATTGATTGATGGCGCCCATGAACGCCTTACCTCCAAATCGACCACGGGGACATCATCCAGACTCCAACCACAAGGAGCCAGACAAGCGTCAGCGGAATAAAAACCTTCCAACCCAAGCGCATGATCTGGTCATAGCGAAAACGCGGGAACGTCGCACGAAACCAGAGGAACAAGAACAGCACCAGCGCAATCTTCAGCGCAAACCAGAAGAAACCATCAGGCAGGAAAGAAACCGGGGAAAGCCAACCACCCAAAAAGAAGAGTGCAGTAAGCGCCGAGACGAGAATCATGTTCGCGTATTCGGCGAGGAAAAACAGCGCGAAGGCCATCCCCGAGTACTCGATCATGTGGCCGGCCACAATTTCCGATTCGCCTTCCACCACGTCGAATGGCGCTCGGTTTGTCTCGGCAATTCCGGAGATCAGATAAACGATGAACAGCGGCGCCAGCGGTAGCCAGTTCCACGACAGAAAGCTTGCCCCATGTGACGCAAAGTATCCGTCGCCTTGACCGAGAACGATGTCCGACAGGTTCAGAGAGCCCGAAACCATCAATACGGCGACCAGCGAAAAACCCATCGCGAGCTCGTAGGACACCATCTGTGCTGTCGCCCGCATGCCCCCGAGAAAGGCGTACTTCGAGTTGGAAGCCCATCCGGCGATGATCACCCCATAGACGCCAAGCGAAGTAATTGCCATCAGGTACAACATGCCAGCATCGATGTTGGCCAGCACCCACTCCTTGGCGAAAGGCACTACCGCCCAAGCTGCAAGCGCGGGTCCCATGGCCATCATCGGTCCGATGATGAACAAAGCCTTGCTCGACTTACCCGGGACGATGATCTCCTTGAACATGAGCTTCAAGGCATCAGCGATCGGCTGGAGCCAGCCCTTCGGCCCCACGCGGTTCGGACCGATCCGGACCTGCATGTAGCCGATAACCTTACGCTCCGCGAATGTCAGGTACGCCACGCAAAGAATCAGCGGCAGTACGATGCAGACGATCTTTACAAGCGTCCAGATTAGCGGCCACAAGATAGGGCCGAGGAAGGTGGCAACGGGTTGCAATAGTGCGTCCATCAGATCCGCTCCACGACGAGGTTGCCGAACATCGGGCCCAGTGCCGCGGTTGTCCGGTGCGCGGTGGCAATGCGCATACAACCTGCGGGCACACCGGCGTCGGCTTCGACGACTAGCTCGATTGCATCACCGTTCATCTTTACGCGAGCTTTGCCACCTTCGGCCAAGCCTGCCTGCTGCAGCGTTGCAACGCTCGCACGCAAAGCGGGGACACGGGCGTCACGCGTTTTCTGCAGCGAGGGAGCACGACGGACCAACGGATCCGCAAAGTGAATCGGCACATCTGCAACACGCTCAATGCCACCATCTAGAACGGCCACAGAAGGGGCGAAACCATTCAGCCGGTTCGACAATGCGGCCTCAATGCCACCTGCGATCGCTTGATCCCGCACCGCTTCGCTCGACTCATGTTGAAAGCCATTGAGTTCGAGCAAATTCCCCAGAACACGCATCACCTTCCAGCCAGGGCGAGTGTCACCCTTGGGCTTGGTCACGGCGTGGAAGCTCTGCGCCCTGCCTTCGCAATTGACGAACGTGCCCGAGGTTTCAGCAAACGGACCTATCGGCAACATCACATCGGCATACGCTTCGACAGCCGAACGGAAAGCGGTAAGCGCAACAACCGTCTCGGCCTTGGAAAGCGAAACTCTGGCTGCGGCACCGTCCGCGAAGTCCATCGCTGGCTCGACACCGACGAGCAGATATGCTTTCAGGGGACTGGTGATCATTGCTGCAGCGTTCAAACCAGTGCTTGGCAAGGCCTTTGCGACATATCCGCCAACGCTGTTTGCGGCTTCTCCAATAAACCCAAGCTTGGCACCAAGGCTATCCGCGGCTGACTGCGCCACGGCCCACAATGCGCCAAATGCCGGGTGTTGCACGATGGCATTTCCAACGAGAATTGCACGCGATTCGCCGCCGAGTAGACTGGCTGCAACTTTCCGGATTTCCTCGGTTGATTGGGACGACGCCAGTCCCTCAATCGTCGGATCGATCGCGACACCGCGAGCCGACGCAAGCTCAACCGCCAGCGCTGCAAGTTGCCCAACCATCGCCGATGGAGCGACTGCCACATTGGCATACAGCGACATTAGTTGGTCATCCGCCGCAAAACCAATCAAGCTGATTTGCGAGCCGCGCTTAGCTGCCTGGCGCAGTCGTTGTGCCACTAACGGATGATCCTTGCGAAGGAAGCTGCCAAGGACCAACACGCGATCCAAATTGGCGAGTTCTGCCACCGGCAGGCCCAACGAGGGGATCCCCGTACAGAATGCGTCGACCGAAAAATCAGTCTGGCGCAAACGGAAGTCGATGTTATCGGAACCTAGGCCACGCATCAGCGCCTGCGCGAGATACAGTTCTTCAAGCGTGGCATGTGGGGATACCAACGCGCCAATCGCTCCGGCTCCGTGCTGGCCGACCACTCCGCGCATTGCCTTGGCGGCGTATTCCAGCGCCGTCTGCCAGTCAGTCTCAATCCATTGACCGCCCTGCTTGACCATCGGCTTCAACAGACGATCTTCACTATCTAGCGCTTCGTAAGAAAAACGATCCTTGTCGGACAGCCAGCACTCATTGAGATCTTCGTTTTCCAACGGTAGCACACGCTTGACAGCGTCATGCTTAATCTGGACCACAAGGTTCGAACCTAGCGAATCATGCGGGCTGACCGAGCGACGACGCGACATCTCCCACGTCCGGGCGGAAAACCGGAACGGCTTTGATGTGAGTGCACCGACCGGACAGAGATCAATCACGTTGCCCGAGAGCTCGGAGTCGACCGTACGATCCACGAACGCCATGATCTCGGACTTTTCGCCGCGATTAGCGACACCGAGCTCCATGATGCCTGCGATTTCTTGCCCAAAACGCACACAACGCGTGCAATGAATGCAGCGCGTCATGTCCGTCGAAATCAGCGGGCCAAGATTCTTATTGACCACCACACGCTTCTCTTCAGCATAGCGCGAGGCAGTACCGCCATAACCGACTGCCAAATCCTGCAGTTGGCACTCTCCGCCCTGGTCGCAAATCGGACAGTCAAGCGGATGGTTGATGAGCAGAAACTCCATCACCCCCTTTTGCGCCTTGACCGATTTTTCGGAATGCGTAAGAACCTTCATTCCGTTCGTCGCTGGCGTCGCGCAGGCAGGTAAGGGTTTTGGCGCCTTCTCGACCTCAACTAGACACATGCGGCAGCTCGCCGCAATCGAGAGCTTCTTGTGATAGCAGAAGTGAGGAATGAACGTCCCGCTCTTGTTGGCAGCATCCATGACGGTGCTGCCATCCGGAACTTCGACCTTCTTGCCGTCGATTTCGATCTCTAGCATGTTCAGCCTACGTAAATCTTGCTGCCATCACGTTGAACCTCAACCGGCACCAAGCACCGCTTGTTGTCAACGTGGTATTGGAATTCGTCCCGGAACTGCTTTACGAAGCTTCGTACCGGCATCGCCGCAGCATCGCCGAGTGCGCAGATCGTGCGGCCCATGATGTTCTCAGCCACGTTATCAAGAAGATCCATGTCTTCCTGACGTCCGGCGCCATGTTCAATCCGGCGAATGATCCGGTACATCCATCCGGTCCCTTCGCGGCAAGGCGTACATTGGCCACAGGATTCTTCGTGATAGAAGTAGGACAGTCGCTCAAGCGCCTTGACCATACAGGTCGTCTCATCCATCACGATGACCGCCCCGGACCCAAGCATGGAACCCGCCTTGGCGATGCAGTCATAGTCCATCGTGCTATCCATCATGACCGCCGCTGGCAACACTGGCGCTGAAGACCCCCCGGGGATCACCGCCTTCAACTTGCGACCGCCACGCATGCCGCCAGCCATTTCCAACAGCTCGGGAAACGGTGTGCCGAGCGGAATCTCGTAGTTTCCCGGACGATTGACATGGCCCGAAACCGAGAACAACTTCGTCCCACCGTTATTCGGCTTGCCAAGGTTCAGGAAAGCATCGCCGCCGTTGTTGATGACATATGGCACCGACGCGAACGTTTCAGTATTGTTGATCGTTGTCGGCTTCCCATACAGACCATAGCTGGCCGGAAACGGCGGCTTGAACCGCGGCTGCCCCTTCTTGCCTTCGATGGATTCAAGCAGCGCGGTTTCCTCGCCACAGATGTAAGCGCCATAACCATGATGGGCAAACAACTCGAACGAAAAACTCGACTTCAGGATGTTCTTACCAAGAAGGCCAGCAGCACGCGCTTCTGCAAGCGCCGCCTCGAAGCGTTCATAAACTTCGAAAATTTCGCCGTGGATATAGTTGTAGCCGCGCTCGCAACCCATCGCGTAGCCCGCAATGATCATCCCTTCGATCACAATGTGCGGGTTGTAACGCAGCAGATCGCGGTCCTTGAATGTCCCCGGCTCACCTTCGTCCGAGTTACAGCAGACATACTTCGCACCCGGAAATTGACGTGGCATGAAACTCCACTTCAAACCGGTCGGGAAACCTGCACCGCCACGTCCCCGTAGTGAAGACTTTTTCAGCTCTGCAATGATCGCATCCGGCGTGATCTCTTCACGAATGATCTTCTTCAGCGCTGCATAGCCGCCACGCTTGACGTAGTCTTCAAGGCCCCAAGTGCGATCCCCGTCGCATCCAGTCAGCAAATATGCCTTGTCGCTCATTTATCCAGCTCCACAAGCAGCTTGTCGATTTGGGCCTCAGTCATCTTGCAGCACATGCGATGGTTATTCACCAGCATGACAGGCGCGTCTCCGCACGCCCCCATGCATTCGCCTTCCTTAAGCGTGAACTTGCCGTCCGCCGTAGTCTGATTGAAGTCAATACCAAGTTTCTTCTTCAGGTATTCACCCGCATGCTCGCCTCCCGACAATGCACACGGGAGATTCGTACAGATCGTGAGCTTGTGGCGCCCGACAGGCTGCAGGTCATACATGTTGTAAAACGAAGCGACCTCATAAACCGCCATTGGCGGCATGCCGAGGTGTTTCGCCACGGCTTCGATGGCTTCGTTCGGCAACCAGCCCTTTTCCTGTTGCGCGATACGCAGCGCAGACATCACGGCCGACTGCTTCTGATCGGCCGGATATTTCGCCAGCTCCCTATCTATTCTTTGGAGCGATTCCGTGCTCAACATGATTTCAGTTTCTCTCACAGACCTGGATGCGCTCAGCGGTCGACTTCGCCGAACACGATATCCATCGTGCCGATGATCGCGACGACGTCGGCAATCATATGTCCACGCCCAATCGCGTCCATGGCGGCCAAATGCGCAAAACCTGGCGCTCGTAGCTTTAGCCGGTACGGCTTGTTGGCACCATCAGAAATCGCATAGACGCCGAACTCTCCCTTCGGGTGTTCAACCGCTGCATAGGCCTCTCCAGCCGGCACATGGATACCTTCGGTGAAGAGCTTGAAATGGTGAATCAACTCTTCCATGTTCTCTTTCATCTGAACACGCGAAGGCGGAGCCACCTTATGGTTGTCTGTGATGACGGGTCCGGGGTTGTTACGTAGCCACTCAATACACTGTCGAATGATCCGGTTCGACTGACGCATTTCCTCAACACGAACCAGATAACGATCGTAACAATCGCCATTCACACCAACTGGAATATCGAAATCGATCCGGTCATAGACTTCATACGGCTGCTTTTTCCGCAGATCCCACTCCACTCCCGAACCACGCAGCATAGCGCCAGTGAAGCCCAGCGCCATCGCCTGCTCTGGCGACACGACACCGACGTCAACCGTTCGCTGCTTCCAGATTCGATTGTCGGTAAGCAGGGTCTCGTATTCGTCTATGTAGCCAGGGAAGCGCTGAGTAAAATCATCAAGGAAGTCAAGCAAAGAGCCTTCACGCGCCGCATTCAGCTTCGCCACCGACGCCGCATCACGGAACTTCGAAACCTCATACTTTGGCATCTGCGTCGGAAGATCGCGATAGACGCCGCCCGGCCGATAATACGCAGCATGCATTCGCGCGCCTGAAACCGCCTCGTAGGCGTCCATCAGGTCTTCACGCTCGCGGAAGGTGTAAAGAACCATCGTCATAGCGCCGATATCGAGAGCATGCGTACCGATATTCAGCAGGTGATTCAGGATTCGTGTGATTTCATCAAACAACACACGAATGTATTGCCCGCGCAAGGGTACTTCAAGCCCAAGCAGCTTTTCGATTGCCATGCAATACGCATGCTCATTGCTCATCATCGAAACGTAGTCAAGTCGATCCATATAAGGAACCGACTGAACCCACGTGCGCGTTTCGGCAAGCTTCTCTGTCCCGCGATGCAAAAGTCCGATATGCGGATCAGCCCGAGCAACGACTTCGCCGTCCAATTCGAGCACCAAGCGCAGAACACCATGAGCCGCCGGGTGCTGCGGGCCGAAATTGATCGTGTAATTGCGGATCTCAGCCATCTTCTTAAACCTGCCCGTAATTCTCTTCCCGCACGATACGCGGCGTTACTTCACGCGGCTCAATCGTGACTGGCTGATAAATGACGCGTGCCTGCTCCGCGTCGTAACGCATTTCGACATAACCGGAGACTGGAAAATCCTTGCGGAACGGATGCCCGACAAAACCATAATCAGTCAGGATTCGACGCAGATCCGGATGCCCGTCAAACATGATTCCGAGCAAATCGAATGCTTCTCGTTCGTACCAATTGGCACTAGGCCAAATATCAACGACGGATGCTACAACCGGGAATTCAGAATCGTCTGCAAATACCCGTACGCGTAAACGCCAATTATGCTTGATCGAGAGCAAATGGCTGACAGCGGCGAAACGCGCAACCTCAACACCGCGGACTGCGTGAGTCGAATAGTCGACCCCACAAAGATCGATCAACTGTTCGAAATGCAATTCGGGGGAGTCACGGAGGATTCTTACCGTGGCGAGATAGTCGGCAGAAGCAACTTCGATAGTCACTTCTTCGCGATCGCATACGAGCTGGCGAATGCGTTCACCGAGATTTGCCTGCAGGACTTCCTGAAGGCGTTCGAGCTTGGCTGTCATGATGAGATCTCGGTCTCAGCGAGCGATAGTATTGGTACGCTTGATCTTGTTCTGGAGCTGGATGATCCCGTAGATCAGCGCTTCGGCTGTCGGAGGGCAACCCGGCACATAAACATCCACGGGAACGATACGGTCGCAACCTCGCACGACCGAATAGGAGTAGTGGTAATAGCCCCCACCATTGGCGCACGAACCCATGGACAGGACCCAGCGTGGCTCGGCCATCTGGTCATATACCTTACGCAGCGCTGGCGCCATTTTATTGCAAAGCGTGCCTGCGACAATCATGACGTCAGACTGACGAGGACTCGGACGAAAAACGACGCCGAAACGATCAAGGTCATAGCGTGAGCAACCCGCATGAATCATTTCGACAGCGCAACACGCGAGACCAAAAGTCATCGGCCAGAGCGAACCGGTCCGCGTCCAATTGACTACGCTATCCAACGTCGTAGTCACAAAGCCTTCGCGGAACACACCCTCAATACTCATGTTTCCCCCAAACGATCGACCCTGAGACCCTGCAATAACTATTGCAGGCCTATTCCCATTCCAGGGCGCCGCGCTTGCGGACGTAGATATATCCCACGATCAGCACGCCAAGAAAGACGAGCATCTCGAAGAAACCGAACAGGCGAATCGATTCACTCGCTGCAATTTCCTTGACGATTGAGGCCCAAGGAAGCAGAAATGCAACTTCGATATCGAAGAGAATAAAGAGAATACAAATTAGGTAATAGCGAACATCGAACTTGATACGCGCATCTTCGAAGGGTTCGAAACCGCATTCGTAAGAAGAGTTCTTTTCCGGATCTGGTTTGTGACGGCCGAGAATTCGGCCGGCGACGATCATTACCGCCGCCACCCCAAGTCCAACAATGATGAACACCAATACGGGGAAATAGTTTTCCAGCATGATCGTGGACGGATGACGTGTTGCTGAGAAAACGCCCGCAATTGCGGGCGTCTTTATAACCTACTGGTGCCGACGGTGAGACTCGAACTCACACGGCTTTCGCCACCACCCCCTCAAGATGGCGTGTCTACCAATTTCACCACGTCGGCACTGCTTAACAACAGAAGACTAATTATATCGACATTCAATTAATTAGCCAAGTCTTTTGGCTCTTATTTTGGAACATCCTGAGGTTTCGATTGCTCTACAGTCGGCGCAACCGCCGATTGAGTGGGCGCGGCAGGTGCGATGCCTTCCATGACACTCCCGGACGTCGTGGTGCGATGACTGGCCAGATACGTCAGAGTAAGGCTAGTAATGAAGAATACAGTAGCCAGCGCGGCAGTCGTACGGCTGAGAAAGTTTGCCGAACCCGACGCACCGAACAGACTGCCGGAGGCGCCGCCGCCAAACGATGCGCCGACATCAGCGCCCTTGCCGTGCTGAACGAGAACCAGCCCGATTACCGCCAAACCAATCAGGACATGGACGCTTAGCACAAGTCCGAAAAACAGTCCGTTCACATGAAGCTCCGTCAATGCCAGAAGCAAAACGCGTAATTGTACCCACGGCGCAGCTGCTTGTAAAAAGGGGGTAGCGTCGTGAGCTAGGGCAAACCCTTGCGATGAACGCCGCCACGCCCCTCCAGATCTGCTCAGCCAAATCGGCCAGTAATGTAGTCCTCGGTCTGCTTCTTCTGGGGCGAAAGGAAGATCTGGTCGGTCACTCCAAACTCCACCATTTCACCCAGGTACATATAGGCGGTGTAGTCCGAAACGCGAGCCGCTTGCTGCATATTGTGTGTCACGATCGCGATCGTGAAATCCTCGCGCAATTCGTGAATAAGTTCCTCGATGCGTGCCGTCGAAATCGGATCCAGCGCCGAAGTCGGCTCGTCAAGCAGCAAGACCTCTGGTTTAACTGCAATACCACGCGCAATGCACAGACGCTGCTGCTGCCCTCCAGATAGGCCAAGGCCAGTCTGATTGAGCTTGTCCTTGACCTCGTCCCACAGCGCGGCACGTGTCAATGCCCATTGCACGCGCTCATCCATGTCCGCTCGCGAGAGCTTCTCGTGCAGGCGTACGCCGAACGCAATGTTCTCGTAGATCGACATGGGAAACGGCGTCGGCTTCTGGAAAACCATACCAACGCGAGCACGAAGCGTATTGAGATCTGCGTCCTTACTCAACATATTGGTTCCATCGAGCAGAATTTCCCCTTCAGCACGCTGATTTGGATAAAGCTCGTACATCCGGTTGAGTGCACGCAAGAGCGTTGACTTGCCACAACCCGATGGCCCGATAAATGCCGTAACGCGGCGGTCATAGATATCAAGATCTACGTTCTTGATTGCGTGGAACTTCCCATAATAGAAATTGAAGTTCCGGATCTGGATCTGCGCCTTGAGCTCATCCTGAAGCATCGTTCAACAGCTCACTTTAATGTTCGGTTGGTTTGGTCAGCAGTGCGCGCGCCACGATGTTGATGGCCAGTACGCCGAGCGTGATGAGGAAAACCGCAGCCCAGGCGAGTTTCTGCCAGTCCGGGAAGGGGCTCATTGCAAATCTGAAGATCGTGACCGGCAGGTTGGCCATTGGCTTCGCAAGATCGAGGCTCCAGAACTGGTTCGATAGCGCCGTGAAAAGCAACGGCGCGGTTTCGCCGGAAATCCGCGCCACGGCAAGCAGGCCCCCAGTAATGATGCCGGCGCGTGCGGCCCTTACAGTGATCATCATGATCACCTTCCAGCGTGGCGCTCCAAGCGCAAAAGCAGCCTCCCGCAGGGAGTTCGGAATGAGCTGAAGCATGTTCTCCGTCGTACGCACCACCACTGGGATGACGATCAGCGCCAACGCAAGGACCCCAGCCATGCCCGAGAAAGAGCCCATGCGGGCAACGTAGAGTTCATACATGAATAGGCCAATGACGATTGAGGGGGCTGAAAGCAGTAGGTCATTGATGAAACGCGTTATCTCAGCCATCCATGATCGCTGTCCATACTCGGCAAGGAAAACACCTGTCAGGACGCCGATTGGCGCTCCGATTAGCGTGGCAAGCGCAACCATGATCACACTGCCGACGATCGCGTTCGCGAGACCACCTTGCCCTCCAGGTGGCGGAGTCATTTCGGTGAACAACGACCACGAAAGCGCACTCGCTCCAACGCCAAGGACGGTAAGTAGAATCCAGATAAGCCACATCAAGCCGAAAGCCATTGCACACATCGACAGGCCGAGTGCGATCCGGTTGATCCATTTGCGGCGTGTAGCAAGAGACGCAGCCATGATCAGCGTCCTCCCTGCTGCTTCTGCACCCGCGCCAAGAGCAGGCGCGATACGGCCAGCACAATCAATGTAATCGCAAAGAGGACCAAGCCCAGGTAGATCAGCGAAGCCGTGTGCAGGCCTGCATCCGCTTCAGCGAATTCATTGGCCAGCGCCGACGTAATGCTGTTGCCGGGCTGGAACAGAGAGATCCCGTTGAACATATTGGTATTACCAATAACGAAGGTCACCGCCATCGTTTCACCGAGCGCACGCCCCAGTCCGAGCATGATGCCGCCCACCACACCAACGCGCGTATAGGGCAGGACAACTTTCCAGACTACCTCCCACGTCGTGCTGCCAAGTCCGTATGCGGACTCCTTGAGCATTGCGGGCGTCACCTCGAAGACATCGCGCATCACCGAAGTGATGAACGGAATGATCATGATCGCGAGGATGATGCCCGCGGTCAGCATGCCGATGCCAAAATGCGGGCCGGAAAAAAGTTCACCGATCAGTGGAATCTGACCAAAGGTCACCGTCAGTGCTGGCTGCACGTATTTGGCGAATAGCGGCGCGAAAAACAACAGGCCCCACATGCCGTAGACGATGCTCGGAATAGCGGCGAGAAGTTCGATTGCAATGCCAAGCGGACGCCGCAACCAGCGCGGCGAAAGTTCTGTCAAGAACAACGCAATACCAAAGCTCACCGGCACCGCAATCAGCAAGGCAAGTAGCGAGCTAACGAGGGTGCCGTAGATCGGAATCAGTGCGCCGAAATGCTCGATCGGCGGATTCCACTCGGCTGTCACCAGAAAACGTAGCCCAAAAGCCGTGATCGCTGGCCAGGCGCCGAAGACCAGAGAAACAATAATGCCGAGCAGGGTCAACAACACCAGCAGAGCGAAGGTGCGCGTCAAGTTGAAAAACAACCAGTCTCCCACTCGGCCAGAGCGCTGTCGCATTACAGTTCGCCGCTGCAGCATGGGAGGTTCGGCCGCCTCAAGTCGGGTGGCAGTCTGCACGTGGGATCTCCAGAAACGGGCGACGCAATGGAGGGTTCCGCCGCGTCGCCATCATGCGCTCAATGAAAGATCTGCGGACTTACTTCACCACGTACACTGGTTTGCCGGCACCTTCCTTGATATTGGCCCACGAATTGTGGATCAGTTTGACCAGATTATCTGGTAGCGGAACATAGTCGAGTTCAGCCGCAGTCGTAGCACCATTCTTATAGGCCCACTCGAAGAACTTAAGCACTTCGGCCGACTGGGCCGGTCTCTCAGCCGCAGCTTGCATCACAATGAAAGTTGCTCCCGTGATCGGCCACGATTCCTTGCCCGGCTGATTTGTCAGGATCTGGTAAAAAGAACTTTTCGCCCAGTCTGCACCAGCTGCCGCAGCCTTAAAATTGGCGTCATCGGGCTGCACAAACTGGCCGTCGGCGTTTTGCAGCGAAACGTGGGTAAGTTTGTTCTGCTTAGCGTAGGCATACTCGACATAGCCGATTGCGCCTGGGAGTTGCTGGACAAAGGCTGAGACACCCTCGTTACCCTTGCCACCGGTCCCTGTCGGCCACTGCGGGGCGGTCCCCACGCCCACCTTCTCAGCCCATTCCGGACTGACCTTCGAAAGGTAGTCGGTAAAAATAAAGGAAGTGCCCGAACCGTCAGCGCGACGGATTACTGCCACCTGCTGGTCAGGTAACGAGACTCCCGTATTGAGCTTAACGATTTCCGGATCATTCCATTTTTTGACCTTGCCGAGATAGATGTGTGCCAGGAGTGCGCCTGTCAGCTTGAGCTGACCAGGTTTGACACCAGGCAGATTCACGACCGGCACGACACCGCCAATGACGGTGGGAAACTGGACCAAACCGTCCTTTTGCAGCGTCTCAGGCTTCAAAGGTGCATCGGATGCTCCGAAATCGATTGTCTTGGCCCGAATCTGCTTCAAGCCGCCCGACGAACCGATGGACTGATAGTTGATCTTGTTGCCAGTAGCCTTCTGATAAGCGTCGGCCCACTTCGCGTAGACCGGAGCGGGAAACGAGGCGCCAGCGCCCGTGATTTCAGCCGCGACAGCAGAACCCGCGATGCCGAAGAGGCTAAGTACGGCAGACGTAGCAACAAACACGCAACGGAAAGGCATGACGATCTCTTCTATTTAGGACAAGCGCAGTCTAGTTGCCCCTTATTACATCGCTATTACACGTCGCAACGTCTGTAACCGAGACCGGACATACAGGAAAACAAAAGCCCCGCACGCAGGCGGGGCTTTTTAGCGGAGCGGATGGCCTACCGCTCAGGAGAACGCCGAACGAACTGCCGATGCGATTTCCTCGGCCAGTCTCGGCACCAGTTCGCTGTCACGCCCTTCAACCATGACGCGCAGCAACGGCTCCGTACCGGACGGCCGCAGGAGGATTCGCCCCGCATCGCCAAGCTGGCGTTGCGCGCGATCCTCAGCATCCTTGATCGCAATATTCGACCTCCAGTCGAAACCTGCCGGCATCTTCACATTGACCAGTTTTTGCGGATAGAACACCAGTTCCTTGCAGGCTTGCTCGAGGGTCTCGCCACTACTCTTCAATGCTGCGAGCACCTGCAAGGCAGAAACGATGCCATCCCCGGTCGTATGACGGTCGAGACAGATGATATGACCCGAGTTTTCTCCCCCGAGCCGCCAACCACGCTCGACCAGCATCTCAAGCACATAGCGGTCGCCCACCTTGGCGCGCTCGAAGGATGCGCCAAGCGCCTCGACCGCCCGCTGGAAACCAAGGTTACTCATCAGTGTGCCAACCACTCCACGCAGCCTACCGGCCGCCATCTGCGCCTTGGCGATGACATACAACAAGCGATCGCCGTCGTAGAGTTCGCCAGCAGCATCGACCATCATGACGCGGTCGCCATCACCATCCAGCGCAATCCCGAGATCCGCGCCCTGCTCCACGACGAAGCGACGCAGCGCTTCCGTGGCTGTCGCGCCCACACCCTCGTTGATGTTGAGGCCGTTCGGATCGGCGCCGATCGAAACGACTTCAGCGCCAAGTTCGTGGAAAACACGTGGAGCAATGTGATAAGCAGCGCCATGTGCACAATCAACTGCAATCTTGTAGCCACGCAGATCGAGCTCATTAGGGAATGTGCTCTTACAGAATTCGATGTAGCGGCCAGCCGCATCATCGATCCTCCGTGCACGACCCAGTTTGGCGGACTCCTCGCAGCCCATCGGCTGGTCCAGCAATGCCTCTATTGCCAGTTCGATGTCGTCGGGCAGCTTCGTGCCTTGCGCCGAAAAGAATTTGATCCCATTGTCATAATATGGATTATGGGAAGCAGAGATCACCACGCCTGCATCCAGACGCAGTGCGCGTGTCAGGTATGCAACAGCTGGCGTGGGAATCGGGCCCGCCAAAATGACATCGACGCCTGCGGCGGCGAAGCCCGCCTCGAGCGACGCCTCGAGCATGTAACCAGAGACACGCGTATCCTTGCCGATCAGCACCGCCGGCCGCTCATGGCCGCGCTCCGCCTTGCTCTCCTGGCATAGCACTCGACCAGCCGCAAAACCAAGTCGCATGATGAAATCCGGCGTGATCGGGCTTTCGCCCACCTTGCCACGCACACCATCCGTGCCGAAATACTTGCGCGCCATCCACTAACCCCTGTCTGATTGCTTATCGCCGTCCAGCGCCGGAAACTCCAGCCCCAATGCGGCCCACGTTTTCAATCCGGTAACCGTTTCAGATACATCGTGCACTCGCAGGATCGCAGCACCACGAGCAGCGGCCGCAACCGCAGCAACCACGCTCGCCGCAACACGCCGATCCACCGGCTCCCCGGTTATCGCCCCTAGCATCGATTTGCGGGAGACACCTGCCAGCACCGGCGCGAGTCCACCGTATCTGTCGAGCGCCCGAAACAGCGTGATGTTGTGCTCGAGCGTCTTGCCGAATCCGAATCCCGGATCGATCACGATGCGCGCCTTTGCAATGCGCGCCCGCTCCAATACGGCAAGCCGTTCGCACAGAAACTCGCTTATCTCTTCAACCACGTCACCATAGCGGGGATTCTGCTGCATCGTGCGCGGTTCACCCTGCATATGCATCACGCACAGCCCGCAATTGGTGTCTGCGACAGCGTCGATCGCGCCTTTCGCACGGAAGCCATTGATATCGTTGATGAGGTCGGCACCGGAAGACAGCGCTGCACGCATGACCTTGGGCTTAAGTGTATCGACCGAAATCGGCACCCCTAGCGGGTGCAGCATCTCGATAAGAGGAAGGATTCGCCGAATCTCCTCATCCTCCGAAACCATTTCCGCCCCCGGACGTGTGGACTCACCGCCAATATCCAGAATATCCGCACCATCCGCTATCGCTGTGAGTGCCCGCTCCCGTGCTAGGCCGGGGGTACGAGCAAGTCCATCACCCGAAAATGAGTCCGGGGTGACATTGATGATCGCCATGACGAGCGGCCGATCCAGCTTCAGTTCAAACCGCCCGCATCGGAAGAGTCGTGTCATCAAACGAAAAGGGCCGGCTTAAGCCGGCCCTTGGGAGCAAGGTTAAATCAGGCCGGAGCCGTCGCGTTCGGCGCTGCGCCACTGGAGCCGCCTTCCGACGAGCGCGGCGGCGAAGACGGTGATTTCGGCGCACGAGGCGGACGGCCGGCAACGATATCGGCAATCTGGTCGGCGTCGATCGTCTCCCACTCAAGCAGTGCAGCCGTCATGGCTTCCACCTTGTCGCGGTTATCCTCAAGAATTTTCTTTGCCAACGCGTACTGCTCGTCGACGATCCGACGGATTTCCTGATCGACCTTCTGTAGCGTAGCTTCCGACAGGTTCTTGTGCGTCGTGATCGAGCGGCCGAGGAAGACCTCTCCCTCGTTTTCTGCATAGACCATCGGGCCAAGCGCGTCTGACATACCATAGCGGGTGACCATGTCACGTGCCAGACTCGTCGCACGTTCGAAATCGTTCGAAGCTCCGGTCGACACGTTGCCAACGAAGATCTCTTCCGCGACGCGACCACCGAACAGCATACTGATCTGCGCCAGCATCTGGTCACGGTAGAGGCTGAAGCGGTCAACTTCGGGCAGCGACCACGTTACGCCTAGGGCACGCCCACGTGGGATCACGGTAACCTTATGCACCGGGTCGCAACCCGGAAGCATAGCGCCAATGATGGCGTGGCCCGATTCGTGGTAAGCGGTCTTCTTCTTGTCCTCGGGCGTGATCACCATGGACTTGCGCTCGGCGCCCATGAAGATCTTGTCCTTGGCACGTTCGAAGTCGTCCATGTCTACCAAACGCTTGTTCGACCGGGCCGCAAAGAGCGCTGCTTCGTTGACAAGGTTCGCAAGGTCAGCACCTGACATACCGGGCGTGCCGCGCGCGAGGATGTTCGCATCAACGTCCGGGGCCACCGGCACCTTGCGCATGTGGACGCGGATGATCTGCTCGCGACCGCGGATGTCAGGCAACGGCACCACGACCTGACGGTCGAAGCGGCCCGGGCGCATCAGTGCTGGGTCGAGCACGTCCGGACGGTTCGTAGCGGCAATCACGATGACACCAGTCTGGCCCTCGAAGCCATCCATTTCGACGAGCAGTTGGTTGAGCGTCTGCTCGCGTTCGTCATTACCACCACCAAGGCCAGCGCCGCGCTGACGGCCAACCGCGTCGATTTCGTCAATGAAGATGATGCAGGGCGCTTGCTTCTTGGCGTTCTCGAACATGTCACGGACGCGTGCAGCACCGACACCAACGAACATTTCAACAAAGTCAGAACCAGATATCGAGAAAAACGGCACCTTTGCTTCACCGGCAATCGCCTTGGCTAGCAATGTCTTGCCGGTACCCGGCGAACCGACCATCAGCACACCCTTGGGAATACGGCCCCCAAGCTTCTGGAATTTCGACGGATCACGTAGGAAATCAACAAGTTCAGCCACTTCCTCCTTGGCTTCATCGCAGCCCGCTACGTCGGCAAAGGTAATGGAATTACTTGATTCATCCAGCATCCGGGCTCGGCTCTTGCCAAAGGAGAACGCGCCACCGCGCCCGCCGCCCTGCATCTGTCTCATGAAGAAGACCCAGACGCCGATCAGAAGCAGCATCGGGAACCAGGAGACAAAAATGTTCATCAGGAAGGACTGCTCTTCCTCAGGCTTGCTCGCGACCACCTTGACGCCGTAGCGCATCAGGTCGGAAACCATCCAGAGGTCCTGTGCTCCAGGGGTGTAAACGGTAACAGGCTTGCCGTCCTGCGTAGTAGCCCGCAGCGTCCTGCCATCCACCAGTACCTTGGCGACACGCCCCGCCTTGGCCTCCTCCATGAACTGGGAGTACTCCATGGTGTTTGGCGAAGATTGGCGATTGTTGAACTGGTTAAACACCGTCATCAGCACAATGCCGATGACCAACCAGATGGCGAGATTCTTGACGAGATTATTCAAGGTGCTTCCTTATCAGCCGGGATGGGGCTGTCCCGAGGGTGGACCTTCGAATTGTAAGACCGTTCCGTGGCAGGCGCCATTGAACGGGCCAATCGACCACATAGCCACAGTCCACAGCAATTAACGGCGCTGCAAACCTAATAAATAGACCTCAGCGCTGCGATCTCGCGACGCCTCAGGCTTGCGCGACACAACCGTGGCAAAAAGTGCTTGCATCGCTGTCCGGTACTCCATGAAACCTGCACCTTGAAACAGCTTGATCAGCATGTTGCCGCCTGGCCGCAAATGCTGGTCGGCAAAATCCAGCACCAGTTCGGCCAGATTCATCATCCGTCCCTGATCTATGGTCGCGATACCCGACAAATTTGGGGCGATGTCCGATAGCACAAGATCTATTTGTCGACCTTCGAGTCGGGACTCAAGCGTCTCAAGTATCACATCATCAGAGAAATCCCCCTGGATGAACTCGACACCTTGAATCGCCTCGAAAGGCAAAAGATCCATTGCAATCACACGCCCCCCAGGAAGCACTTTTCGCGCCACTATCTGGGTCCATGATCCGGGCGCTGCTCCCAACTCAACCACGATCTGCCCTTTGTGGAGGAGCCTGTCTTTCTTATCGATTTCGATCAGTTTATAGGCCGCACGCGAGCGATACCCTTCCGTCTTGGCTTTCTTCACCCATGGATCAGACACATGCTCCTGCATCCACTGCTTGCTCGTCTTACTAGGCTTCATTCAATGAACAACTTAGAATGCCGGTTTATTCCGGCGTGAATCCATGAAAGAACTGACCCCTGCCGAACGCCGCGAACTACGCGCTCGCGCCCACCATCTCGATCCCGTCGTCAGCGTATCGGTCAACGGCCTTTCCGACACGGTCATCAAAGAAATCGATCGGTCTCTCAAGGCCCACGAACTGATCAAGATCCGCATCTACGGCGACGACCGCGAAATCCGTGCCACGCTGATGGATGAGATTTGCGCCAGGCTCGGCTGCGCACCTGTACAAGCGATCGGCAAGCTGCTCATCGTCTTCCGTCCCGAAACGAAGCCTGAAAAGGCTCCCATCCCACGCAAGCCTGCAGCAGCGCGCCCGAAAGCTCTCCGGCCTGAATCGGGCCGCACCGCGCGCACCACGCGGGGAACCAGCGCTGCTCGCCGCCCAGGCCCTAAACCTGCAACAAAGCTTCGCACTTCTTCCGCATCGGGTCGCAAGCCGCGCTAAAAGCGCCCCGCACCCAAACGACAAATCGGGCCCACGGCCCGATCACTTTATCGGTTCCTGCCAAACTCCAAGACTACTAACACACCACCCAGTGCGCTCTCGATCACATAGAGCACACTCGAAATACCGTGCCATGCAGCAAACCGATCACGGAGCACGCCTTGCATGACTTCATGCGGAAGCGCCTGCTCCTTCAAATGGGTAAGCAGCGGCTGAATACCGAACTGCGACCCAAGCGTAAGCAGGAACATTGCGAGCACAATCCAGAAAGCGGCTGTCTTCAGCATTGAGCCGCCACGGTCAAGAAACTGGAACATCATCACCCAGATCGCCGCAACGATTCCGATCCATGCCACGATCATGAATAGCCGGCCGGCGATCGCGCCAGCCAGCACCCGATCCGACAGAGACCCAAACAGCGTCGGCGCAACAATGCCCCCGATCGTCCAGAGTGCGCCGACCCAGATTGTCAGGGCCAGCGCATACAGAGGACGGCCAAAGCGATCCATCAGATGTAGCGGACGTCGATAATTTCAAGCTCCCGCCGGCCACCCGGCGCCTGAACTTCAGCCACATCGCCTGCGTACTTGCCAATCAGCGCCCGCGCGATCGGCGAAGACACCGAGACCTTCCCCGCCTTGGAGTCAGCCTCATCCTCTCCAACGATCTGATAGGTAAGGGTATCGCCACTTTCAAGATCCTCAAGCTCGACGGTGGCGCCAAACACGCAACGTCCATCCGCGTCGAGCAAACTGGGATCAATGATCATTGCATTGGAGAGCTTGCCTTCGACTTCCTTGATGCGACCTTCAATGAAACCCTGGCGATCCTTTGCAGCCTCGTATTCTGCATTTTCCGACAGATCGCCATGCGAACGCGCCTCGGCAATTGCTGCAATGACATTCGGTCGCTCCACTGTCTTAAGGCGATGGAGCTCAGCGCGCAGTTGTTCTGCGCCGTTCTTGGTGAGCGGAATCTTGTTCATGCGTCTTGGATATCAAGCAAGTTCAGCGTGGAGCGACTGCAACGAATAGGCTTCGAGGCCCGCCAGATGGCGCATACCCATGCAGGCAGCGCGGGCGCCCTCGATCGTCGTGAAGACCGGCACCTTGGCCGCCAGCGCACTGGTACGGATCGAGCGTGAATCGATGATGGCCTGCCGGCGCTCCTCGACCGTGTTGATCACCAGCGCAATTTCGTTGTTCTTGATCATATCCACAATGTGCGGACGCCCCTCGGTCACCTTGTTGACGATTGAAACCTGCACGCCGCCTGCAGCAATGCGCGCACCGGTACCCTTAGTTGCAATGATCTCAAAGCCAAGTTCAGCCAGCGATTGCGCAACCTCCAGTGACTTGTCGCGATCGCTAGGCTTGACGCTAATGAACACGCGACCGGATGTCGGCAAGCGCGTGCCGCCGGCGATCTGGCTCTTGGTAAAGGCCTCGGCAAATGTACGGCCGACACCCATCACCTCGCCCGTCGACTTCATTTCCGGCCCAAGGATCGTATCCACGCCAGGGAATTTATTGAACGGAAAGACCGCTTCCTTGACCGAGTAGTAAGGTGGTACGACTTCGCCCTTCACGCCTTGGTCGGCCAGCGAACGGCCGGCCATGCAGCGCGCGGCGATTTTCGCCAGAGGCAGACTGCAGGCCTTCGACACGAACGGCACCGTACGGGACGCACGCGGGTTCACTTCGAGCACATACACGACGGCGTCGTCGCCTTCGCCCTGGATTGCGAACTGAACGTTCATCAACCCCACGACGTTCAGACCACGAGCCATCAGTTCGGTCTGGCGACGCAGCTCGTCCTGCAGCTTCTTCGACAGTTTGTACGGCGGTAGCGAGCAGGCTGAATCGCCCGAGTGAACGCCAGCCTGTTCGATGTGTTCCATGATGCCGCCGATCATCACCTGCTTGCCGTCGGACAGAGCATCGACATCGACTTCAGTAGCGTCGTTCAAGAAGCGGTCAAGCAGAACGGGCGAGTCGTTCGACACTTTGACCGCCTCGCGCATATAGCGCTCCAGATCGGCCAACTCATGAACGATCTCCATCGCACGTCCTCCAAGTACGTACGATGGACGCACGACGAGCGGATAGCCGATCTGTGCGGCAAGGCTCACAGCCTCTTCCGGTGTGCGGGCTGTGCGGTTTGGCGGTTGGCGCAAACCCAGATCGTTAAGCAGCTTCTGGAAGCGCTCGCGGTCTTCGGCAGCGTCGATCATGTCAGGCGTGGTACCGATGATGGGCACCCCGTTTGCTTCGAGATCGCGCGCAAGCTTGAGCGGAGTCTGACCGCCAAACTGCACGATCACGCCAACCGGCTTTTCGATCTCGACAATCTCAAGCACGTCTTCCAGCGTCAGGGGCTCGAAATAAAGGCGATCCGAGGTATCGTAGTCGGTTGAAACGGTTTCTGGATTGCAGTTAACCATGATGGTTTCATAACCATCCTCACGCAGCGCGAGCGCTGCGTGCACGCAGCAGTAGTCGAACTCGATACCCTGGCCAATCCGATTCGGACCACCGCCGAGCACCATGATCTTCTTCTTGTCGGTCGGTTGCGCCTCGCACTCCTCCTCATATGTCGAATACATATAGGCGGTACTGGCGGCAAATTCGGCTGCACAGGTATCGACGCGCTTGTAGACCGGACGCACGCCGAGCGCATGACGACGCGCACGCAGGGTTGCCTCATTCGTCTTGAGTAGTTTGGCAAGACGACGATCAGAAAAGCCCTTGCGCTTGAGCGCGCGCATTTCGGCCGCATCGATCGTACCGAGCGAACGATCATCAAGCTCCATTTCCTTGTCGACGATGTCCTTGATCTGGGCAAGGAACCACGGATCGATCTTCGTGAGCTTGTGCACTTCCTCAAGGGTAAAGCCGTTCTCGAAGGCGTCGCCCACGTACCAGATGCGCTCAGGGCCCGGTTCGCCGAGTTCCTTTTCGAGCGTCTCATGGTCCGTGGTCTTCTGGTTAAGGCCATCCACACCGACTTCGAGACCACGCAGCGCCTTCTGGAACGATTCCTGGAAGGTGCGACCCATGGCCATGACTTCGCCCACCGACTTCATTTGCGTCGTCAGGCGGTTGTTGGCGGCGGGGAATTTCTCGAACGCGAAACGCGGGATCTTGGTGACAATGTAGTCGATCGTCGGCTCGAACGAAGCCGGGGTCGCGCCGCCCGTGATTTCGTTCTTGAGCTCGTCGAGTGTGTAGCCGATTGCGAGCTTCGCTGCGATCTTGGCAATCGGGAAGCCGGTGGCCTTCGAGGCGAGCGCCGACGAACGTGACACACGCGGATTCATCTCGATGACGATCAGCCGCCCATCCTTCGGATTAACCGCGAACTGCACGTTCGATCCACCTGTGTCAACACCGATCTCACGCAGCACCGCGATCGATGCATTACGCATGATCTGGTATTCCTTGTCGGTCAGCGTCTGCGCTGGCGCGATCGTGATCGAGTCGCCCGTGTGTACACCCATCGGATCGAGGTTCTCGATCGAGCACACGATGATGCAGTTATCGGCACGGTCGCGCACGACCTCCATCTCGAACTCCTTCCAGCCGAGCAGCGACTCTTCAATCAAGAGCTCGTTCGTCGGCGAAAGGTCAAGACCGCGGGTGCAAATCTCGAGGAACTCCTCGAAGTTATATGCAATCCCGCCGCCCGAACCGCCCAGCGTGAACGACGGACGGATGATCGCCGGAAAGCCAACCTTGGCCTGCACGGCAAGCGCTTCCTCAATGCTGTGCGCAATACCGGAACGCGCCGACTCGAGACCGATCTTGGTCATCGCGTCCTTAAACTTGAGGCGATCCTCGGCCTTGTCGATGGCCTCGGGTTTGGCGCCGATGAGTTCGACACCGTACTTGTCGAGCACACCGTGGTGCCACAGATCGAGCGCGCAATTGAGCGCTGTCTGGCCACCCATTGTCGGAAGGATCGCATCCGGACGCTCCTTGTCGATGATCCGTTCGATCATCTGCCAAGTGATCGGCTCGATATAGGTGACATCGGCCGTTTCCGGATCGGTCATGATCGTTGCAGGGTTCGAATTGACCAGGATGACCCGGTAACCTTCCTCGCGCAGCGCCTTGCAGGCCTGGGCGCCGGAATAGTCGAACTCACAAGCTTGGCCGATGATGATCGGACCGGCGCCGATGATCAGGATGCTCTGGATGTCTGTGCGCTTGGGCATTTTCTTGCTACCTGATGAAGGACTCTCGACTGAGTCCGGGAGTCTCGATCCATGCGTCCGGCAACCATCGGTTACCGGTCTTCAAATCTAGTCCGCAGCTCACGCCGCTTCTTCATACAACTCGATGGACAACCCGTCGGGTCGGCAGGCAAACGAAACGTCTTCCTGACAGCTCTTGAGCCAAATCTTCTTGGTCTCGCCCCCACACAACCCAACGCTCTACCAATATCCGTGACACGTAACGTCAGATGGTGGAAACCGTATGCTTCCCCGGATCGACCGCCCGCGTGGGTAACACGGGAAAAAACAGCGCCTGTCCGGCAACGTCAAGCGAGCGTCCACGACTGCACACCGCACGGTATATCTCCCTTATGACCTCCAAGCCCAGCGCTTCTATGCAGAAGCGCTTTGACATCGCATGGTCACTGCCGATAAAGGCAACGTGATCCAGCCCGACGAGGCCATGGCTCAACGCCGCCCCTGCTCCATGTTGGCAACGAAGCGGTCGAACAGATAGGCGACATCGTGTGGGCCAGGACTCGCCTCTGGATGACCCTGGAAGCAATGCGCAGGCCGGTCGGTCCAGACCATGCCCTGCAGGCTGCCGTCAAAAAGCGACACATGGCTCACCTTCACGTTGGCAGGCAGGGTTTCCGGATCAACTGCGAAACCGTGGTTCTGGCTTGTGATAAGCACGCGGCCGGACTCAAGATCCTTGACCGGGTGATTCGCGCCGTGGTGGCCGAACTTCATCTTGAGGGTCTTGCCACCCGCAGCCAGCCCCATCAACTGATGGCCGAGACAGATGCCGAAGGTCGGAATGCGACGCTCAAGGAACTCACGGATGGCTGCAATCGCGTAGGCACATGGCTCCGGATCACCAGGGCCGTTAGACAAGAAAACGCCATCTGGATTGAGTGCCAGCACCTCGGCGGCGGTTGTCTTCGCAGGCACGACAGTGAGCTTGCAGCCGCGTTCGGCAAGCATGTGCAGGATGTTCTTCTTGACACCGAAGTCGTAGGCAACCACGTGAAACTTCGCTGACGACTGCTCCCGATAGCCCTCGCCGAGGCGCCATTCGCCCGACGTCCATTCATAACGGCTGTCGGTAGTTACGACCTGAGCGAGATCCATGCCGGCTAGCCCAGGGAACGCGCGAGCTTCGGCGATCGCGACCTCGACGTCGAGTTCTTCAGCGCTCGCAGCAGTCACGATGCAGCCGGCCTGGGCACCTTTCTCGCGCAGGATTCGTGTGAGTTTGCGCGTATCGATGTCAGCAATTGCGATGACACCGTTTGCCTTCAGATATCCATCGAGCGATTGCTCGGCGCGGAAGTTCGAAACCCGCAGCGGCAGGTCACGTACAACGAGTCCAGCAGCGTAGGTCTTACCGGACTCGCTATCTTCGGCATTGGTGCCGGTGTTGCCAATATGTGGATGAGTGAGTGTGACGATCTGGCGGTTGTACGACGGATCGGTGAGGATCTCCTGGTAGCCGGTGATGGCGGTATTGAAAACCACTTCGCCGACGGATCGGCCAATCGCGCCGATCCCTTTGCCACGGAACGTGGTCCCATCGGCAAGTGCGAGCAAGGCTGGGGGAAATGCTGTCACGGCGAACTCCCTGAAACGGGCGCGTTAGTCCCGGATTGCTACCACGCGCAGCAGCCCGAACCACCAACCGCGATGGTTAGGCTGCGACAAAATCTCTAACACAAGGACGCCACGCAGGCGCCCGCTCAAACTGATGGGAAGCCCCAGCCAAAGCCGGATGACTCCCGAACGCCAGGAATCGGCGCCGGACATGAAAAACGGGACTCACCGAAATCGGTGCATCCCGCTTGCAAAGCCTTGGAATTGTAGCGTTTTTCTCCTGCGGTGCGCAAACCCAACACTGTTCGCGGTGCGTTGCCGAGCAGTCGTCAAGACTGCCGCAAGACCGTCTCGGTGCTGCTTCGCTACGTGGCATCTGGCCGATATTCACGTCGCAACTGGTTTGCAAGACGATCAAGTTCGGGAATGAGTTCGGATAGCCGCGCTAGCGCTTCGGATTCCCTGCCCGCCCGCGCAGCGACTTCCAGCTTCAGACACGCGCTCATCGCCTTGGCAGCACCAAAGATGCCCGTCGAGGCCTTCATTGAATGGCCGTGCCGCGATAGTGCCTCCCACTCCCGACGCTCGGCTGTCGCCAGCAGTTCGCCACGCATCCGGGTGTAATCCTGCAGGAAGATGCCGATCAGCATCTGCACCGCTTGTTCGTCACCATCCAGTGTCTCGCGCGTTTGCGAAAGGTCCGCGACATCCCCCGTTGTCACAAACGAGGACCCTTCGATTTCCGTACGCGCACCGTCATAGAAGTTTTCGACGATTTCGGGCTCACGCACCACCCTCGCGATTGCAGCAAAGAGTTCTGCAGGACGGATTGGCTTGGATACATAGTCGTCCATCCCAGCCTCAAGGCAGCGATCGCGATCGCCTTGCATCGCATGAGCAGTCATCGCAATGATCGGAACCGACTGGAGCAGCCCCGTCCCTGCCCAGCTCCGGCGCGCTTCCCTGCCACGGATCTGCCGTGTTGCTTCAAGTCCGCCCATAACCGGCATCTGCACGTCCATCAGAATCAGATCGAACGAACCGCTATCGAACAGTTCAAGCGCCTCAGCGCCATTATTGGCGATCGAAACGGTGTGACCGGCGCGTTCCAGGACCTTTTGTGCCACAGCCTGATTTACCGGATTGTCCTCGACCAGCAGGACGTCGAGCGGCTGTCCGCCCCCGCCTTCAACGGCTTTGTCCGTCGAAAAATCGAACTCAGCGAGCGCATAACTGCCCTCTACGCCAAGAGCAAGCAGGGCCGCATCCCATAGCTCACGTCTGAAGAACGGTTTGACCAGATGTGCTCGCATTCCGAGCTGTCTGCACCGGGCTGCATCCTCGCGCTGCGCGTCGGCCGACAACAGCATGATGATCCGCTCACAGCTTGCCGCCAGGTCATAGAAGTGGGACGGCAGCGAAAAACCACCCGGCTCCGGCAAGGCAGAATCCACGAACAGCAGGTCAAAGTAATAGCCGCACTCCCCGCGCGACTTCATCGCCGCAAGTGCCTCGTCGACGGTACCCGCGGCCTCCACAGCAAGGCCGCCTTGTGCCAGCCAACCCGAGAGTTGAGTGCGCAAGGTCGGATTATTCACCACCAGAAGGGCGCTACGCCTGCGAAAGCTCGCAGGCGGCAGTTCCCGCTCCGCAGGCACGACCTGTTCGGCGCTGATCGCAAAACGGAAGCAACTACCAACCCCAAGCTCGCTTTCGACCCAGATACGCCCCCCCATGAGCTCCACGAGCCTGCGCGAGATGGCAAGACCAAGGCCCGTACCGCCAAAGCGTCGGGTGATGGAACTGTCGGCCTGAGAGAAAACGTCGAAGATAAGTGGCTGCTTTTCCTTTGGAACACCGATGCCGGTGTCGCGAACGGAGAACTCGATCCAGGAGCGTCCATTCTGATGACCACTGAGCTTCGCCGACACCTCGATCTCACCCTGGCTGGTGAATTTCACGGCATTGCCAAGAAGATTCAGCAGCACCTGACGCAAACGCCCCGGATCACCCCGCACCCGTGCTGGCACATCGGCAGCAACTTCGCAAACAAGCTCGACACCCTTCTGGTGCGATCGCAAGGCAATTGCACGAGCACTCTCGGCAATGACGTTCTGAACCGAAAATTCGATATTTTCGATGTCGAGCCGACCTGCCTCGATTTTCGAAAAGTCGAGAACATCGTTGAGAATCGTGAGCAATGCATCGGCCGATGACTTGACCGTCTCGAGGTACCCCCGCTGCTCAGCATCCAGCCGGGTATCGAGCGCCAGTTCCGTCATGCCGATGATCCCATTCATTGGCGTACGGATTTCGTGGCTCATGTTCGCCAGGAAGTCGCTCTTCGCACGGTTGGCCGCTTCGGCCGCCTCCTTCGCAGTCAGCAGTTCGAGTTCCCAGCGCTTACGATCGGTAATGTCGCGGTGCGTACCGACCAAGCGTAGCGGCTTGCCACGCTTGCTGCGCTTCACGATATTCCCGCGAGTAAACATCCAAGCCCAATCCCCCCCCTTTACGCGAAGGCGGAACTCAGCATGGAAATCGGGCGCTTCGCCCCGTAGAAACGCCTCCATTCGACCCCGTACGGCGAATGCATCATCGGGGTGCATCAGCGCCAGCCAAGCCTCTCCACCTTCACCAATCTCCGACGGCGCGTATCCGAGGCGGGTCGGCAACTCAGGGCTACAGTGAAGCCCATCGGTCGTCAAGTCCCAGTCCCAGAGAGACTCTTCCGATCCGCTCAGAGCCATTCTTAGCCGCTCTTCGCCTTCGGCAAGCCGCGCCGTCGCGCTGCGTTGCACATCGAGCATCCGGCGCAGGGCCTGGACGATCTCCACCGGAGATTCCCGCTGCAACAGCGCGGCGGCAGTTGCTTCGTCGGGCGCCCCCATCAGGCGCACAAGGCAATCAGGAAGGCGCGCAGCATCGCCCTCATAACCGCGTCGACTTGGCGTGGGGGCCACCACACGAGGTTGGGCCAACCGGGGAGATTGTGGGGTGTGTGAGGGCGGCAAGGACAGGTGCGGGGAATGGGT
>JAVBUM010000095.1:0-48530 GCA_031555325.1 Niveibacterium sp.
CAGGGCGGTATGGGCGTCGGCGTCTCTGCTCACAAGCTCGCCAGTGCAGTTGCCTCGCTGGGTGGTATCGGCACGATCGCGAGCGTCGACCTGCGCCGGCTCCACCCCGATCTCGAAGCCGAAACGGCCAAGAGCCGTGACCGCGCGGCAATCGAGCGCGTAAACCTCATCGCGCTCGACCGCGAAATTGCTGCGGCGCGCGAGATGGCACGCGAGGTGGGCCTTGTTGCAGTTAACGTGATGCGCGCGGTGAGTCAATACGCCGACTATGTCCGCCAAGCCTGCCGGAGCGGCGCGGATGCAGTCGTGGTGGGTGCAGGCCTCCCGCTGGATCTGCCGGACCTTACGACCGAACATCCGAACGTCGCACTGATCCCCATCCTGTCGGATGCACGCGGCGTCTCCGTCCTGCTCAAACGCTGGATGAAGAAGGACCGGCTGCCCGACGCCATTGTGCTCGAACATCCGGGCTGGGCTGGCGGACACCTTGGTGCAGGTAAGGTTGCGGAAGCCTCGGACAGTAAGTTCGATTTCCGCAAAGTCATCCCTGAATGCCTCGAAGTGCTGAAGAACCTCGGCCTTGAGCGCGAGAAAATCCCGCTCATCCCAGCTGGCGGCATCAATAGCCACGAAAAAGTCCGCGAAGTGATCGACCTTGGTGCTTCTGCGGTGCAGGTTGGAACGCCGTTTGCCGTGACGCAGGAGGGCGACGCCTCTCCCGAGTTCAAGCGCGTACTGATGGAAGCCAAGGACGATGACATCGCTGAATTCACCAGCGTGGCTGGCCTGCCAGCTCGCGCAGTTCGCACGCCTTGGCTTACAAACTACCTCAAGCGTGAAGACAAGCTTCAGGCGGCTGCTGAGCGTGAAGGCCCGAACTGCCGCCGGTGCACGTTGCATTGGGATTGCCTGATCCAATGCGGCCTGCGCGACAAGCTATCGAAGTTCGGCCAGTTCTGTATCGACAATCAGCTGGCCTTCGCGCTCAAGGGCGACGTCACCAAGGGATTGTTCTTCCGCGGTAAGAGTAAGTTACCTTTTGGCAACGAAAGTCGGTCCGTGCGAGAGTTGGTCGAACTCCTGCTCGCAGACAGGAAGCCAACAGCCGCCTGAAAGCTTGGTTCATGAAAAGGGCAGGCTCGCAGCCTGCCCTTTTTATATCTGTTTGTCTCAGACCGCCCAGCCCGAACGAACCAGGTGATAGAAGATCGGCGCCGCAAAAGCGACGGGCGCGACGCGGTCAAGCATGCCGCCATGTCCGACAATCGCATGCCCCCAATAGCGGACACCTCGGTCACGCTTGATGGCTGTCATGACCAGGCTACCAAGGAAACCCATCCAGGTCGCAATCAGCGCCAATCCGCCCGCAGCCCAGACATTGAACGGCGTAATCCATGCAAGCAAGGCGCCGAGCAGAGCCGATCCTAGCCCACCGAGAATAAGGCCCTCCCAGGTACGGGATAGCGATACGCCTTCGGCGATCAGGTGCTTGCCGAAACGCGTTGCGAAGAACTTCTGCATCACATCCCCGCTCTGCACCACGAGTACCAGAAATACGATAAGCAGCAAGTTCCGCCCCTGGTAGCCCGAAATACGCAACGAAAGCAGCGAAGGTACGTGCGAGAAGCAATAGACGCAGATCATCAGCCCCCACTGGATATTGGCCAAGCGATCCATGAATCGCGTGACGTCACGACGCAGCGCCGTGATGATCGGGAGAAACAGGAAGGCGTAGACGGGAATCACGACTTCCGTGAAGCCACTCCAGCCATGCCATACACCGATGTAATGCAGCGGCAGGACGATGAAGAAAGCAGCAATCAGCGTCCAATGGTCACCCAGTCGTGTTGGCGACAGCGTAATGAACTCGCGAAGCGCTCCAAACGAGAGGAAGCCGAACAGGATGACCACACCCTTTCGCCCCGCGATGAAAGCGACGCCAATGGTGAGCACCATCACCCACCAGCCCCGCACACGAGCGTTGTAACTCTCCACGACCGACACGCGACGGCCACGGACACGACGACGCAGGTATTGGCCGAAGAGCGTCGCGGCAACCAGCACCAGCAATACGCCGACGAAAAGCAGCCACGTCGTCGTCTTGGGTCCAAGGTCGGGTCCGGTCCAAGGAGCCTTCGGCAGTTTGTCGAAATCAATGCCTAACGGCGTCACGGGAGAGCCCTCCGGGCAAATGCGGCGCTCATTCCAGCGGCTCCTCACCGCGCGGCGCCCAGGACTGCAGCACACTGCGGGCCCGGTTAAGAAACTCGTCGCGATCCTCGTCGAGCGCAACACCCATCGGCTCACCGAACGTTACCGTACAGATCAGTGGAACTGGCACGATCTGTCCCTTGGGCAGGACACGGTTGAGATTGGCAAGCCAGACCGGCACCAGCGCCACATTCGGATGACTTTCGGCGAGGTGATACAGGCCACCCTTAAATGGCAACAGTTCGTCGCCACTGTTGCGTGTGCCCTCAGGAAAGATGATCAGCGAATCACCCGCATCAAGCGCGGCACGCATGGTTTCGAGCGGGTCGCCCCCATTGCTGCGCTTGCGATCGACAAGGACTCCACGAAACACTTGATGAATCAGGAACCGCCGCAAGGCGGAGTTGTCCCAGTAGTCCGCACCGGCAACCGGGCGGGTACAGCAGCGCAGGTCTTTCGGAAGGCTTGCCCAGATCAGGACAAAGTCGACGTGACTCGAGTGGTTCGCGAAATAGATGCGTTGCGATGGTTCCGGCGTGCAGCCCAGCCATCGCGCTTGCACGCCGGTCAGAAAGCGCGCGAAGCTGCATATCGCACCCGCGACGAAAGAAGCAAGACTCATCCGGTATCTGGCCGTATAGCGACCGTAAGCAAAAAGGCCTTGATCGTCGCCCAAGAGGCGCGCCACGCGCAACCCGGATCATCACTAATCGAGCCGATATGCGCAGCGACTCTACGAAGTCTAACAGGCGCGGAAGGCGCCAGCCTCAGTGACGATCCAATCCAGTGGGCGATCGTGCGGTTCGGGAAGGATGGACTCCACACGCCCCAGTTCAAATCCGACACCGATCGTAATCGGCTGCGGACTCATCGCGGCAAGCGTGCGATCGAAAAAACCACCGCCATAACCAAGCCTGTATCCGTGCGCATCGAAGGCGTTGAGGGGGATCAGCACGACATCAGGCAGAACCGTCTCATTAATTGCAGGCACAGGAATGCCGTAAACATCGGTACGCATTGCCGTCTCCGGCATCCAGCGCAGGAAGGCAAGTGGCGCGTCCGGCGCTCGCACAACCGGCAACGCGGCGCGCCGAGCAGGCACGGCGTCCAGCCAGCCTGTAACGAACTCTCGCAAATCCGGTTCAGCACGATAGGGCCAGCAAAACCCGAGCGTAGCCGGCGCAAGCGATTCGACAAGCGGTAGCAGATGCGCACACAGTGCAACCGAGAGTTCAGCGTGGCGCTCGGCGCTTAACGCTTCACGGGTATGCAATGCAGCGTGGCGCATTTCACGACGCAAATGCAGTCCTGGTGCGGTTTTGTCGGAATGAGCGTTTGCCATCAGGCGTTATGCTTTGAAAGGTGTAAGGAGTGTATGGGATGAAGCAGTTTGTTTGTGTTGTACTTGCGACCGCAGCCTTCCTTTCCACGGGGGTCGCTCGAGCGGGCGCGGACGAGCGCTTCCTCGCGGCACGTGACGCAGCCCGCGCTGGCGACCTCGCCCGCCTCAACAGCCTGATCGCTCAGGCCGACGGCAGCCCGCTCGACGCCTATCCGGCCTACTGGGCACTTTCGATCCGCCTCGCGCGAAAGGACGATGTCGACGCTGACCTCACCGCCTTCACGCAGCGCGAGGAAGGCACGTTGATCGCCGAGCGGGCGCGCACCGACTGGATCCGCGCCGCGGGCCGGGCGGGCCGCTGGGACGTGGTGATCGACCAGTCTGTGCGCCTGCGTACCGCAGACCAGGAGATGACCTGCTGGCTGTGGCAGGCGCGACAGGCGCGTGGCGATGGCAAGGTGCTCGACGAGGCCGACAATCTCTGGAGCAGCACCGTTGAGCCTGGTGAGGCGTGCGCACCCATCATCGGCGCCCTTTCCCCTCGCCACACGGTTTCCGATCACTGGCAGCGCGCGCGACGTCTCATCGATGCACGACGCGTTGCAGCCGCACGCGCCACCTTGGCAAATCTGACACCACCCGATGCACCAGGAACTCAGCAGCTCACCGATGCCCTTGACAGTCCGGTGCGCTTCCTCGCCCGCAATCCACCTGGAGCTGACCGGCGAAGCCAGGAGCTTACGGTCATTGCACTGTCTCGACTGGCACAAAGCGACTGGCGGGCCGCTGCGATACGAATCGAGTCTTTTGGCAGTGCGCTGAGTGCCGCCGACCGTGCCTATCTATCCAGCGTGCTTGGCTGGCAGGCGGCGCGCGTTAACCAGCCAGAGGCTCTGTCCTTCTATCACACCGCTGGCAACGTGGCGATGTCCGACGAATCGCGCGCCTGGCAGGTCCGTGCCGCGTTGCGCGCGCAAGCCTGGGGCGAGGTACGCCGCGCAATCGAAGCCATGAACCCGGTACAGCGTACCCAGCCCGAATGGGTCTACTGGTACGGCCGTGCGCTGATTGCACAGGGTCATGGCAAGGAAGGTCGGGATGCGCTTACCCCAATCGCCGGACAGCCGAATTTCTACGGCATGCTGGCGGGAGAAGAGCTCGGCAATGCCTTTGCCGTGCCACCAGGGGCCCAAGCAGCCACGCGACAGGAAATCGCACGCGTCGAAAACGACGTCTCGATCCGTCGTTCACTCGCACTCTTGAAGCTCGACAGCCGGTTGGACGGCATCCGCGAATGGAACTGGGTCATGCGCGACGCCGACGACCGTACGCTCCTCGCTGCCGCCGAAGTCGCACGCCGCGCACAGATCTATGACCGCGCCATCTATAGCGCCGAACGCACTCAAGCGCAGCACGACTACGCGCTACGTTATCTCACGCCGTATTACGACAAGATAGAACCGGCCGCACGGCGCTGGGGGCTAGACGTATTCTGGGTCTATGGCCTCATGCGCCAAGAAAGTCGTTTCATCACCGGTGCCCGCTCGTCGGCGGGTGCCCGGGGCCTGATGCAGGTGATGCCTGGAACTGCGAAGTACATTGCCAAGCGGATCGGCATCCCCTATACCGCAAGCGAGATCGCGGACATGGATACCAATCTGGTCCTTGGCACCGCCTACCTACGCATGATGCTCGATCGCCTCGACAACCAACCGGCGCTGGCCTCCGCCGCATACAACGCCGGCCCCGGCCGGATTCCACGCTGGAAGGGAGCAACGCCGATGGAGGGGGCGATATTCGCCGAGACGATTCCGATCAGCGAAACCCGCGACTATGTGAAGAAGGTGCTTGCCAACAGCGTTGCCTATGCGGCGCTCCTAACAGGAAAGCCACAATCACTGAAAGCGCGCCTAGGCACGATCCGACCAGATGGTCTCGGCTCGACCGGCGATACGGAACTGGCATCAATGCCTTCCGCCGATGGTAATCAATAGAACAGTTCGCTCCAGTCTCTGCCAAGTGTGTGGCAGCCTGCGGATACATGGACACGGTACGATGGCGCGATTCGAGCAACGCCTATATTGCATTCGAACAAGAGGCCACGCATGAAACTCGTCATCGGCAATAAGAACTATTCGTCCTGGTCATTGCGTGCCTGGCTCGCTCTGCGCGCAGTCAATCAGCCTTTCGAAGAAGAACGCATCCTGCTCGACCGTGCAGACACACGTGAACGGATTCTCAAGGTCTCCCCCGCTGGGCACGTACCCTGCCTGATTGACGGGCAACTGACCATATGGGATTCGCTGGCCATCATCGAGTACCTCGCCGAGCACTTCCCGCAACTATGGCCCACATCGCCGTCCGAACGGGCCGTCGCGCGTGCAATCTCGGCCGAGATGCATTCGGGCTTCCAGGCACTGCGCAGCCAGATGCCGATGAACATCCGGCGCAGCCTTCCAAGCCGTGGCCACAGCCCAGAATCTGAATCGGACATCGCTCGCATCGTCCAGATATGGACTGAATGCCGCCAGCGTTACGGCATTGGCGGCCCGTATCTCTTCGGCGCATTTTCTGCAGCCGACGCCATGTTCGCGCCGATCTGCTTCCGCTTCCAGACCTATGGTGTGGAGCCACAGGGGCAGGCCGGCGCGTGGCTGGCATCCATGCTTTCGCATCCAGCGATGAAGGAATGGGAGGCCGCAGCGCGAGCCGAGACTGAAATCGTGCCCACCGACGAGTTGCCGGAGTGATGTTCACCGCAGGACTTCAGCCTGTTTCATGAAAGCCTATATTGTCGGCGGAGCCATACGCGACGCCTTGCTCGGCCTGCCTGTATCGGACCGCGACTGGGTGGTGGTCGGCGCCACGCCCGAAGATATGCTCGCAGCCGGCTTTCGACCGGTCGGCAAGGATTTTCCGGTATTCCTGCACCCGCAAACACGCGAGGAATATGCGCTCGCGCGCACCGAGCGCAAAACCGCACCCGGCTACCGCGGCTTCGTGGTCCACGCCGAACCCAGCGTCACGCTTGAGGACGATCTGCAGCGGCGTGATCTCACGATCAATGCGATCGCACAAGATGAGGCTGGCGAATACATCGACCCCTGGGGGGGGCGGCGGGATCTGGCCGATCGCCAATTCCGCCACGTCAGCCCAGCCTTCGCCGAGGACCCCGTCCGCATACTCCGGGTTGCTCGCTTCGCGGCACGCTTCACGGATTTCACCACCGCACCCGAAACGCTCGCCCTGATGCGCAGCATGGTCGAAGCAGGTGAGGTCGATCATCTGGTCCCCGAACGGGTCTGGCAAGAAATCTCGCGCGGCCTGATGGCGGCGCAACCTTCACGCATGCTCGCGCTGCTTGCCGAATGCGGTGCACTCGCACGGTTGATGCCGGAACTCGATGCAAGCAACGCAGAAGCACGAGGTAAACTTGTCGACGCCGCAGCTAACACAGCAGCCCCACCCTGTGTGCGTTATGCCCTCATGGTCGTACCCCTAGCGCCTGCGGCGACAGCATCACTCAGTGCGCGGCTCAAGGTGCCGATCGATTGCAAGGATCTGGCTACGATGCTGGCGCGTGAGGCGCCAAGGCTAGGCAGCATGTCGCTGAATGCGGCTTCGTTGTTCGGGCTCTTCGAACGCAACGACGCATGGCGTCGGCCAGCCCGCTTTGCCGATCTGCTCACCGCGCTGCAAATTGCCGCGCCGGTATTGCCGGGGGCCTTCATCGCCCGCGCACTTGCTGCCGCGCATGAGGTCGATGCGGGCGCCATTGCACAAGCCTGTGAGGACAAGGCCGACATTCCCCGCGCCGTCGCACAAGCTCGGGAAGCGGCGATCGCCGCCACCTTCTGACGCGGCAATGTCGCAGCATCTGCGTTGCCTGTTTTTTGCGGCCAGCCTTTGCCTCGCCCTGCCGGCATCGGCACAGCTGCCAAGCTTCGAACAGGTGCGCGCAGCCTACCGGCCTTCCGATGCAATTCTGCTTGATCGCAATGGCATACCGCTGGCCGACGTACGTCTGAACCTGCGCGTACGCAGGCTCGACTGGGTACCGTTATCCCAGTTTTCACCTGCACTCAGGGAAGCCCTGATCGTGTCGGAGGACAAACGTTTCTTCGAGCACGAAGGCGTCGACTGGAAAGCCTTCATTGGAGCGATGTGGCACAACTTGTTCCACCGCACCAAGCGAGGTGCCTCCACGCTGACGATGCAACTGGCAGGCCTGCTTGATCCAGCCCTTGCACTACCCGGCGAACCGGGCGGCCGTCGCAGCCTTGAGCAAAAGTGGGACCAAGGTGTCGCGGCACAGCACCTCGAACAGCACTGGACCAAGGAGCAGATCCTTGAAGCCTATCTGAATCTCGCACCATTTCGCGGCGACCTGCAAGGCGTGCATGCGGCCAGCGGTGTACTGTTCGGCAAAAGACCCAGCGAGCTTGAGCGCGCCGAGGCGCTGCTCGTCACCGCAATCCTGCCCAGCCCGAACGCCAAGGCTGATCGCATCGCACGCCGTGCCTGTGCGCGCGCACGCGTAATGAAGGCCGGCGCCCTTTGTAGCCGTATCGAGGCTCTCGCCAATAAGCTCGACACACCGCGCAACCGGCCGCGCTACATGCTCGCGCCACAACTCGCGCAACGCCTGCTGCGTCAGGGTGGGGAACGCATCACCACCACACTGGACGCTGCAACACAGACGGCCGCGCTGGATGGTCTGCGCGATACGCTCATGGTCCCATCGTCGCAAGCACCGCAGGCCGGGGTTCTCGTGATGGACAACACCGACGCCACCTTGCGCGCATGGGTCGGCGGCACCGCCGCAACAGATTCTGACGCCCTGCTGCTACGTGGCATATGGCGTGACGGTGCGCTACCCTTCGCCGCGACCCTGGCAATCGAGAAGAAACTCGCCAGCGCAGCCACGCTGCTGCCGATTGCAGGCAATACACAAGACGGCTGGCGCAGCCTGCGCAGCGCAGTCCAAAGCAGTGATCCGATGAGCAGCAGCACCTTGCTGGCAATTGCAGGCGATGGACTTATCGAACGGATGCAGGCGCTGGGTCTCAATGCGAAGGCCGACAGCCTGCCGACCGTCGAGGCGAATCTTCCACAACTCGCACAGGCGATGCGAAGCCTTGGCAGTGGCGGTCAGTTCACCACCGCGCACGTCCTGGCCGAACCTTCGTCGGGTCGGCGAGTCTGGCGCGCCGATGCAGCCTTCGTCGCCGGGGACTTGCTAGCCGACCCCAATCCACACGGCACGCTCTTCGCCGAGGCACTCCCGCCCAACAGCGGTTGGCATGCACTGTGGGCGCTCAATGCGATCGACGACAGCAGCGCTGTACTCATAGCAGCCGGAGACAGGCAGACCGTAGCGGTCATCGTCGCTGGCAGCAACGGGCGAGAGTCATCCTCTCACTTGGCTGCACGTGCGCTGCGTAACGTAATGACCCGGCTCGCGCCACCGGCATCGCAACCACCGCGCGCTCCCGCAGGCTTGGTCCGCGGTCTCGTGAGTTTCGAACCCCCGGTCGAGCCGCCGCGCCGCGAGTGGTTCCTTCGCGGCACCGAACAGATCCGATCAAAGCCGCCTGGAACCGTCGCCGTATCGGCAACCCCTGCGATTCTCCATCCCTTGGCGAACAACGGTGTCATCGAACTCGGCCAAGGCGAGTCTCTGGTACTCGAAGCAAACGCAGCCGCACGTAGTGCGCGATGGCGCGCAAATGGCCAGGACCTTGGCGATGGCTTGCGTCACATCTGGCGGCCTGAAACACCCGGGCACTACCGCATCGAATTACGCGGCCCAAATGGCGAGCTTTGGGACAGCCGCGAGTTCGAGCTGGGTCTGAAGGCACAGGAGGACGAGTAAATCGAGACCCGTTCTGGAACAACTGCTGAACCCGATTCCACAACGTAAGAAGGCCCCATCCGGGGCCTTCTTACATACATGCCAAGCGGATCAGCGCTGGGTAAAACCTTCGATCAATGCAAGCAGTTCTTCCTCGTTGTACGGCTTGCCGAGATAGTGATTGACGCCGATTTCCATCGCATAGTTGCGGTGCTTGTCCGCCATGCGCGAGGTAATCATGATGATGGGTACGGACTTCAAACGCTCATCTGCGCGAATGTTGCGTGCAAGATCGAATCCATCCATCCGCGGCATTTCGATATCAAGCAGCATGACATCAGGCTTTTCATCGACGAGTTGCTCAAGCGCGTCCACACCATCCTTTGCGGTAATCACCCGATAGCCTTCGCGTTCGAGCAGGCGGCTGGTGATCTTGCGCACCGTCAGCGAATCGTCGACCACCATGACCGTGGGCACATACTGCACAACAGGAGCGGGTATTTCGGTTTCGCCTTCACCGATAGCGTTAACGTGCTCGACACGAGCAATCCCGGCCAGCACCACCGGATTCAAGATCAGCGAGATTTCGCCATCCGCCAGCACAGTTGCACCAGAAAAACCTTGCAACCGCGTGAATTGCGGGCCCGCGTTCTTGACCACGATTTCCTGGTTGCCGCGCAGTTCGTCGACATGCAGGGCGATCACCTCGGGACCTGAGCGCAGGAGCAGTATCCAGTGAAAGCGTCCAGCCGCCGGTTGCGCCTTGCTGTCACCAAGCAGTTGCGGCAGGTAGTACAGCGTGTAGCGCTGGTCCTTCCATTCGGCGAAGCCTGTGGCACGCATTGCATCGAGCGCATCCTGCTTGAGTTCCAGGACCTGCTCAACCATATTGGACGGAATCGCGAATGTGCGCTCCGAAGCACGAACGAGCAGTGCCTGCGTCACGGCCAGCGTGAGCGGCAGGTGCACGATAAAGCGGGCCCCGTTGCCCCAGGAGGATTCGACTTCAACACGACCACCGACGCTCATCGTCTCGCTACGAACCACGTCCATGCCAACACCACGGCCGGCAACCTTGGACACAGTATCCACCGTAGTGAAGCCAGGTTCGAAAATGAGCTGATTGAGGCGGCTTGGACTTGGCTTGTCGCCCGGTTTTAGCAGCCCGCGCTCTTCGGCGCGACGCTGGATGCCGGCGTGGTCGAGACCGCGCCCATCATCCGCGAGCTCGATCGAAACCTCATTCGAACGCTGGACGACGGTAAGTGTGATCTGGCCAATTTCGCCCTTGCCCGCAGCACGACGTGCTTCGGGCGTTTCCAGCCCGTGCGCGACTGCGTTGCGTAGCAGGTGCTCGATCGGGCCGGTCATCTTGTCTAGGACCGAACGGTCGATTTCGATCTGGCCACCGCGAATGTCGAGGTTAGCGCGCTTGCCCAATTCCTTGGCGGTCTGCCTCACCACACGGTACATGCGGTCCGATAGTTCGTCGAACGGAACCATTCGCACGCTCATCAGCGCCTGCTGCAGGTCACGCGATAGACGGCCCTGTGCGTGCAGCGCGGTATCGGCAGCATCGAGATTCTTGAGCAGATTCTGCTGAATGGTGGTTACGTCGCCGACGGACTCGGCCATCATCCGCGTCAGTTCCTGGAAGCGAGTGAAGCGGTCAAACTCCAGCGGATCAAATTCGCCTTCGTGCCGGGTTTCTGCTTCGGCGACACGTGCCTGCATCTGACTTTCCGCCGCAATCTCGACCTCGCGCAACTGGTTGCGCAGACGAATCACGTTCTCGGTCAGATCGAGCATGGAACGACGCAGGGTACGCAACTCACCTTCGATTCGAGTCCGCGCAATCGCGATTTCGCCAGCCTCGTTCACAAAACGGTCGACCATGTCTGACCGCACACGCAGCAGAGTACGCGCACCCCCTTGGGCTTCACGATCCTCGATTGCTGGTGCAGCGGGCGCTACCGGTACGGCAGGCACCTGTGCTACTGGGGCACCAGCGACTGAAGCCTCTGGTTGCTCGACCGCAGGAGCGGGTGTAGCCAAATCGATCGCTGGCAGACCTGCCTGCATGCGGCCGATCATGTGTCCGACCGCGTCCATGCTGCCATCGAGCTCATCGGCCAGTGCTGCACCAAGCTGTTGCCCGTCACGCGCTTGCAGTAGGCGGTTCTCGATAGCGTGCACGTATTCGCCGAGCGTCATCGCCCCAGCCATCCGCGCACTGCCTTTGAGCGTATGCAGCAGACGGGCTATCGCATTGGCCGATCCAGCCAGATCCGCCCCCTCGCGCAGATCGCGGATCGATGAGGAAAGATCGCGGCCCAGTTCGGCGGCTTCCTCGAAAAAAATCGGCAGAAGCTGTTCGTCGATATCGTCGCGCACGACCGGGGCACGGAGGACCTCTTCCATGATCTCCGGCTTCGCCGTCACGATCGGCTCGGGTTGCGGCTCATGCGGCGCAGGAGCCTCGGAAGGCACCACGCCCAAAGTGGGAGCGGTGATTTCAACATCAAATGGGGCTGTTTCAGGCGCTTCGCCCTCGCCCAACTGCGGCGCTTCCGCCTTGACTGTTTCTTCGAGGGTCTCCGGCGCTTCTGCCACAACATCGGGCACATGAGCAATCAGACGCTCAAGCGCGGCAACCAGTTCAGGCGTTTCAAGCGGGAGCACACGCTCGGCGATTTCCGCAACCATCGCCTGCAACCGTTCGCCACACGCACGGATCAGTTCGGCCTGATCAGTCGTCGGCGGCACCCCAGCAAGATGCAGTCGCGCCAACGCATGCTCAAGCGCCTTGGCCAACTCACGCACGGCTTCGACACGCGCAGTACCCGAAATACCGCCAAGCGTATGAGCGGCGCGAATCACGGGCTCCTGCGGCACGAGCAGCGGGTTGAGCACGAATCGCGGCAGCTCTTCACGCAACCGCCCGATATGCTGCCGAGATTCTCCTACGTACAACTCGAACAGCGGACGGGAAATCGCATTGTTGCCAAGCATGACAACATCAGGCTCCGGCTCCACTGGCACATCGAGCGTGATGGCCTCGGCTTCGAGCGACTCGAACTGGTCATTCTCGGATAGCTCCTCGTCACTCGAGGCCGGCAGCTCAAGCGCAAGGTCATGCGTATTGACGTCAAAATCAATCGGCGCAGCGAAACTGTCGATCTCCGACGATGTGAGGTCGAGCGCAGTTTCCATCAGCATCGGCGCAGTCTCATTCGAAACATGCGCCTCGGCCTGGGGCTCTTCTGCCGCCTCGATCCATGACGAAGCTTCTGCGAAAGCCCGTTGCCCGACCTCGGCGGCAGGCTCGAATGGCTCTGCCGCAAAAGCCTCAACAACGGGCTCGGGTTTGCCCAACTCAAAGTCCGGAGCGAGCGCCGCCAGTTGCCCGGCAGGGTCGGTCGCGACGGGGATTTCCAGCTCGGCCGCTGCAGGGACTTCGAACTGCAGCGTCGGGAGTTCGCGCTCCTCTATCCGTACTTCGGACTCTGGCACGCCATAGATCGCATCTCGCGTTTCGAGCGGCGCCAACAGCGTGGCGGTAAGGTCGAGCTCTTCTTCGACAGGCCTTCGAGGCAACACCTCTTCGTCGGTCAGTGAGAGCTCTTCAAGCAAGATTGTGAGCGTCCCTTCCTCAGGTTGAGCCTCAGGCTTCGGCTCCTTGATGAGGTCACCCTCCGATGTAACAGCAAACGGCGAGACAAAGCTCGACACAAGATCGATTTCTTCGCCGGCTTCGCCCTCGATCATCTCCAGGTCATCAAGCGGTGGCATCAGCTCCAGATCGACCGACATCGCGTCAGCCCCGCAGTCAATATCGCCTTGAAAGTCGAATGGCGACAACAGCGTTGCGGCAAGGTCGATGGGCTCTGCCTTTTGCTGCGGGACTTCGGCAAGGCTCGGGCCGAACGGACTGACCAGCGTGTTTGCGAAATCAAATTCGGCGTCACCGCCCCCCAGCTCCAGGTCGATCGCGGCGATCTCCTCCTGCACCTCGTCCCGTACCGGTGCAACCGGTTCGGTCGTCGATGGCGCCAGCGCCGGCAAGATCTCGGTCGGGATTCCATCGATCGCATTCTGCAAAGCCTCGGCTTCGGCTATGAGCGCACGGGCATCCCTCCACGTAGCGCCGCCTGCATCAAGCTGTGCAACCCAGGCACCGAGCAAGGTGTGGGCGTGTTCGACAAGCGTCAGCAACTCGGGCGCTGCATCACGCTCAAGCTGGATCCAGTGGTTCAGCGCAAACTCGATCGATTTTGCGGCCTCGGCAAAGTCGTTGAGGCCGACCATCCTTGAGCTTCCCTTGAGGGTATGGAAGCCACGACGGACCGTAACGATGTTTTCCTGGTTATGCGGTTCAAGTGCTGCCCTGGTGGAATGCGTATAGATCGTCTCCAGCACTTCATGCGCTTCCTCAAGGAAGATGGAGAGCAGTTCCGCATCGATCTGTTCTTCACTGGCCTCGATAAGTTGCGCAGTCTCCTGGGATGCAGAACGCACCACGGGTGGCACGGGCATACCAGCAAAACAGGCTACGGCCTCCTTGACCTTCTCGGCATCACTCCCCTTTTTGAGCGCATCAAGGGCTTCGCGCGCCTGCTTTTCGAGTCGCGCATCATCGATCAGCGCAGCGTCCTCGCGAAGGATCTCCAGGTTGTGCTTGAGTTCAGCCCGCAACCCCTCGTCCGCCGGTGCTTGGCTGAGTGCATTGACAAGTTGCCGGGCCTCACGGCTCTGCTGCAGAACCTCGGTTTCGATCGTCACCGGCTGCGGCCGTTGCTCGCGTGCTACTGCCCCACCATGTGGGACGAGAAATCGGTCGAGAGTCGCTGGTCCATGACGCAGCGCCTCCACAAAAAAACCGAGCGCGGACAGCTCGTGTGCAATGGTGTCGAATTGCGACAGGTCCGGGGCCTCGGCTGCGGCCAAGACCGCAATGCGTTCGCCATTCGTGCGTACCAGCTTCGATGCGTCGGCTTCGCCAAGCACTGTCAGGGCGCCCTCTACCTGCTTGAGGGGCGCAACAAGCGCAGCCAGCGATTCGCAGTTCGCAGGGTTTCGGAAGAACGAGTCAAGTGTCTGCTCGACCTGGCCGAGCGTCAGCAGGATCTCGCGTGCGAGCTGGTTGAAGAACAGCTTTTCCTCAGCGTGACGCGACGTTTCACCGAACAGTGTTTCATCAAGTGCGCCCGGATCACGACCCGCCTGACGCGCCGCCAAGCGGCGAACAAGTGCGTCGACCTGCTCGGGCAGCCGTTTTTGCGCAGCCGAGTCGATCGCACTCTCAGCAACGAGCAATGCGGTCGCCACATCCATCGCAAGCTCATCATTGGATTTGAGCGGATCCTTACGCAGCCAGCCAGCGATACGATCGAGTCCATCGACCAAGCGCGTAATTTCTGTAAGGTGCAACTCCGCAAGCGGTGCACGCGCAGCAGCAAGGAATTCCTGCATCTGCGGAAGCCCCACGGCAGCACCCGCAGCAAACCGGTTCCACGACTCCTTTGCGTTTTCGAGTGTTTCGCGCAGAGCACGTTGAAGCGGCGCAACTGGCGTCTCGACCAACACCTTGGCGCTACCGACTGGAATCAGCGCATCGAGCTGGAACGCCTGACGGACCGCCCGTGCATGTTGCGAGTCGATCTCGGCATTGGCGACGTGAAACAGCACATCGCGGACCAGCCGCTCTGCAATGACCTGCGAACCTTCGAGAAGGCGGCGCATCTGCGTATCGATGCGGCGGCACAAGCGCTGGGCTTCACGATCGGAAACAATGGCTCCGTGCACGAGGCCCTCGAAGAAGGCGATGGATGCCCACCAGAACGAACGAGTACTCGGTGCCACGTTGAGCTGAGCGATCCGCCCAACCGCCATCAGCATTTCCTTCGGACCAGCATCGCTCTTGGGCGCACGCAGCCAGCCAAGGAGCCCTTTCTCAAAGTGCCCGCGCAAGAGGCGCAGCTCTTTTGCCGCGCGCTCACGATCAACCTTCACCGGGGCCGATAATTGGGGGGTATGCGAGGTAACGTCCGGGAAGAAGAGTTCGCTTCGCGGCGGCGCCGTCATGCCGCGCGCATCAGCCAGTTCGGCATAGAGGGGGTACAGCCGCAGCGGTTGATGCGGTGCTCCGCTCTCAAGTTCCGACAGGTAGTTGCCAAGCGCGATCGCTGCGCGACGCAAGAGTGGCGGATGCTTCGGTTCAAGCTGGAGCCGGCCGCCAGCGAGTTCGCCGAACAACGCATCAAGCGACTCGGCAAACTGCGTGACGCCGTCGAGCCCGACGACCGAAAGAGCACCCTGAACCTGGTGGATGTAGTTCTGGGCAATGCGCAGCGCGTCGCTGCCTTCCCCGCCCACTTCCGTGCGATCGAGCGCTTCGAGCGCTCGCATCAGGGCGAGATCGATCTCGCCTCGGACCCAGGTCAGCGGAGCGATATCGGGTTCGGTGACTTGATTCATCGTCGGCGTCTTTTCGCTTGTCTCAAACCTTGAAGCCCGAAACCGAGCCCTTCAGTTCGACCGCGAGGTCTGCGAGCTGACCGATCGAAACGGCGGTTTGCTGTGTGCCGCGCGTGGTCTGCTCGTTGAGCTTGAGAATTTCCTGCATCGTGCCGGCAACCTTGGTCGCAACCGTTGCCTGCTTCTGAGTGTCGGCGGAGATCTGCTCGATCAGCGATGCAACTTCCACCGACACGTCGCCAATTTCGGTCAGTGCCTGACCTGCAGCGTCGGATGCGCGGGCACCATCGACCACACCGCGTGTCGAGTTCTCCATCGCCGCGACGGCGTCTTGCGTGTCGGTCTGAATCGTCTTCACGATCGCCGCAATCTGCTTTGTGGCTTCCGCGGAGCGTTCAGCAAGGCGCTGCACTTCTTCCGCAACCACCGTGAAGCCGCGGCCCGCTTCACCGGCCGACGCGGCCTGGATGGCGGCGTTCAGCGCGAGCACGTTGGTCTGTTCGGTAATGTCCGAGATCAGTTCAACGATTTCGCCGATCTCCTGCGAGGATTCGCCGAGACGCTTGATGCGCTTCGAGGTTTCCTGAATCTGCTCGCGGATTTCGTTCATGCCCTTGATCGTGTTCTGCACCGCGTCCTGACCCTTGCGCGCGGCTTCCAGCGAACGGCGCGCAACCTGAGCGGACTGCAGCGCGTTGCCGGACACGTCCGTCATCGACCGCGCCATTTCCTGGATCTGCGAACCAGCGTCCTGAATCTCGCGCGACTGACGGCCAGCGGCATCGATCAGTTCGGTCGAGGTCGTCTGCGCGGACTCGGCAGCAGCACTCACGCGGCCGGCAGCGTCATTGAGGCGCCGGACCAGAACCGAGAGTTCTTCAATCGTGTAGTTGACTGAGTCGGCAATCGCACCCGTGATGTCTTCGGTGACGGTCGCGCGCACGGTCAGGTCACCGTCGGCCAGATCGCCCATCTCGTTCATCAGGCGCAGAATGGCTTGCTGGGTCGCATTCTGTTCTGCCTCGGCCTGTCGGCGCTGTCGATCGGCTTCGAGCTGGCGCTGGCGTAAATCGTCGTTGTACGCCTTGGCAAGCAGTGCCAAGGTCACTGCCGAGAGCAGTGCAAACAGCGTAATCAGGCCCGACATCAGGGTGAAGCCGGTAAATTGCTTCTGGTAGCCTTCACCCAGATTGCTGGTGGCATCAAGCAGCTTGGACGATTCATTGAAAATCTGGCTACCGGCACGCTTGGCCTGGACCAGCAACTGGATGTTGCTCAAGATCTTCTGCACCCCGACCAGATGCTCGGCGCCAGCTTCCTTTAGCGCGCCAATCTTCGCAACCATGTCACGGTCGGCGGTGTTGGTCATCGCAAGAAGCAAATCAATGAGTTCGCTGAAGGTATTGGCATCCTTGCCAAGCAGAAAAGCAACCTCAGGGTCGATCGCATCTGCAACGAGCAGTGCATTGGCATTTTTTGCTATGCGCTGCGTCAGCATCACAACCTGGTTGGCGGTTGCAATTTCACGTGAGGAAGCACCACCTTGCAGCTTGAGTGCAGCAACCTGCTCGGAGAGATCGAGCAATTTCGGGTTCTCGGAGTTGATTGTCGCAACTGCGGCGCCCAGGGACGAAAGGTTCGTCTGCTGCTCTAGCAGTTGCTGCGCATCTTTGTTGGTCTTGCTCCAGAGGGTGGTCACCGTTTGAATTTGAGCCTGCACTGCGCTCGGGCTCGCCGGCACCCGGGTGTCATCCACCATCCCACCTTTGGTGATTGCCTGGAGCAGATCATCAAAAGCCTGGCGGCTATCCTTCAATTCTTTGAAGGCATTCGCGTTGCCCTGGAGGGTGAGCTGGGCTGCCTTGGCAAGGCGCTGCGATAGCGTACGCATCTGGCCAGCGGCCGAAACATACGCAGTCCCTTCGCTGGCCCGATTCAGTTGGATCCCGGTACAAAGGGACGCTAATACTGCAAAGACGGCAAGCAGCAAACCAAACACGCGCAACTGCTCAGCAATCGGACGCCCACCGATCAACGGAAGCTTGGCCAACGCGCTCGCCGGGCGGGTTGCCACTGGCTCCAGCACTAAATCGTCCAGGATCGTGCTTTCACCGGACAAATCCGGACCCGGGCTTTTTTGGCCGAAGGACCGGCCAAAGAATTTGATAGCCATGCAAATGCTCCGAAAGACGGGCTCATTTTGTTGGTTGGAGGTTTGACATTCTTGCTTTTATGAATTGGAGACCTGAGCCCAAGGCTCAGCGCACACTGCGGGCCGCATCCAGGAAACGAGGATCCACCAGCAGCGTACGCACCGTAAGGCGCTTCCACAGGCGATCCTGACTATCGCGAAGTCCGCCTGCGACCCAGGGCCGGTCATCCTTGAAGCGACGGTCACTTTCGAAGTCGTCGGGATTGCGTAAACCGATTGCCCGGTTTACCAGCAGTGCCGTATTGACACCATGCTTGGCCCCCACCAAAAGCAATCGCGAATCCCCCCCCGGCACCACTTGAGTCAGCCCGAGGAAGGCCGGGAAGTCCACCACACTGAAGAGGTTGCCCCGAACATTGGTCAGGCCGCGAAACCAATCGCGCGACAGCGGCACTGGTGCGATCGGTGGAACCGAAAGAATTTCACCACTGTCTGACAAGTCGAGCAGCCACCCCTCGGCACCCGCCAGCACCGCAAGTAAAGCTGGCTTCGCTTCCGTGTTCCGGGTCCCAGCCAGTCGGGTTGCGAGGTCCTGCTGGAACTCGCGCAAACTGATTCGCTTAGCCATCGAGCGCGTTTCCTGCCTAGACCTCGAATCAGCCCAGGGCCTTGATTTTCTCGAGCAAGAGCTCGTAGTCGAGCGGCTTCGTCAGGTAATCGTTGGCCCCCTGACGCATGCCCCAGATCTTGTCGGTCTCCTGATCCTTGGAGGTACACATAAAGATCGGGATATGACGTGTAGTTTCCTCGCGCGAAATCGTGCGCGTCGCCTGATAGCCGTTGATTCCCGGCATCACGACATCCATCAGGATCAGGTCCGGCAGCTCGGACTTGGATTTCTGCACGCCGTCGGCACCATCCTCGGCCGTCACAACGTTGAACCCTTGCTTGGCGAGGAATTCCATCAACGCAAAGCGGTCCGTAGGTGAATCGTCGACGATGAGAATCTTCTTTATCGGCATGCTCTTCTGCTCCTTTGGATCTTTTTTCTTGTCAGACCCGTCCGTCTGCATGTGCAGCAACGGCCTTTATGAGGCTGTCTTTAGTGAACGGTTTGGTGAGGTATTCGTTCGAGCCGACCATGCGCCCGCGCGCACGGTCGAAGAGGCCGTCCTTGGACGACAGCATGATCACGGGGGTAGCGGCGAAGCGGGGGTTCTTCTTGATCAACGCGCAAGTCTGGTAACCATCCAGCCGTGGCATCATGATGTCTACGAAAATGATGTCTGGAAGATGGTCGGCAATCTTGGCCAGTGCATCGAAACCATCTTCGGCAAGCAGAACCTGATATCCAGCCTGTGCAAGAAAGATTTCAGCACTACGGCGGATGGTATTGCTGTCGTCAATGACCATCACCTTTACAGCATTCGGGGTCGTTGCGTCAGCCAAGTCCCGTTCCTCCGCATAGCACGATCATTTCGCATTCGCGAATATAACCAAAACCATCTAAACCGCACAGCAATACAGCAAAATCCATAATATTGGCAGCGCTGTTTAGATTTCAATGAGTTCGAAATCTTCCTTGCGTGCTCCGCATTCCGGGCAGGCCCAGTTCAATGGCACCTCTTCCCAGCGTGTTCCCGGAGCGATCCCTTCGTCAGGACGTCCGGCAGCTTCGTCATAGATGAATCCACAAATGAGGCACATCCATGTACGGGTAGCTTCAACGGCGGCAGCGGTCATTTCTTGACAAATATCGTTTAAGATTTTTGATGTTACCGCATTTCACGGCACCCTCCCGCCAACCCCAGATGCCCGCCATAGCCGCACCAGCCGGCCCTCCCATCGTCCTCGGTTTTGCCGCTTCCGACCCCACCGCGGGAGCCGGTGCGCAGGCCGATCTGCTGACCATTGCCGCCCTTGGTGCTCATCCGGTCTCCGTCGTTACCGGGATCACAGCGCAGGACACACGTGGCGTCGAGTCCTGGTGGCCGCTTGAAGCGGATTGCATCGACGAACAGGCCCGTATCCTGCTTCAAGACATGCACGTGGCAGCCTTCAAGATCGGCGTGGTGGGCAATCCTGAAATCGCAGCGGTCATTGCCGAGATCATTTCCGACTATCCTGGCATCCCAGTCGTTCTCGACCCACTTCATGCGGTCAGCACGAATGACGCCCTCGACGACGACGATCTGGTCGACGCCTTGCGCGAACTCCTCATGCCGCTTGCCACCCTCCTCACGCCAAATAGTGTCGAGGCCAGACGCCTGGCTGAGGAAGGGGACGACGACGATGGCCAACTCGGTCTGCCAGAATGCGCACGCCGTCTCTTGGACTGCGGCGCTGGCAACGTTCTGATCACGGGTGTCCACGAGCGCACGCCACAGGTCGTCAACACACTCTACGGCCTTGAGGGCGTTTTGCGGGCCGACGCTTGGGAACGATTGCCAGGCAGTTACCACGGCGCAGGCGATACCTTGGCCGCGGCCGTCGCAACACGACTCGCGTTCGGACAGCCGCTCTCTCAGGCCGTTCGCGAGGCGCAGGACTACACTTGGCATACGCTGCGCCACGGGTTTGTCACAGGTATGGGCCAATGGATTCCCGACCGTTTCTTCGGCCTGAGAGGATAACCATGCTCGGATTGCGGGGCCTTTACGCGATTACGCCCGACTGGCAGGACACCACGCGACTTCTGTCGGTAAGCCACCGGATCCTCGCTGGCGGTGCACGCCTGCTGCAATACCGCAACAAGCTCGCATCACCCACACTACGACGTGAGCAGGCACTCGCGCTTCGCGATATCACCGCACGCCACGGTGCTCGCTTCATCATCAACGATGACGTCATGCTTGCCGACGAAGTGGGGGCCGACGGCGTGCATCTGGGCCGTGAGGACGGCGCCATCGCCGAAGCTCGTGCGGCACTCGGTACCAAGGCAATCCTCGGGGCCTCCTGCTACAACGAATTCGACCGCGCGAAGGCAGCGGTCGCGGCGGGTACCGACTACATCGCCTTCGGCGCCATGTTTGCCTCGAATACCAAGCCTGCAGCGGTGCGCGCATCGCTTGAACAGGTCTCCGAGGCGCGCATCCTCGGAAGGCCGATTGCTTGTATAGGGGGCATCACGACGGGAAATGCTGCCCCGCTGTTGGCTGCAGGCGCCGACCTACTGGCAGTCATTACCGATCTCTACGACGCACCCGACCCTGAAGCCCAGGCGGCCTGCTTTGCCGCGCTGTTCGATTCCATTTCCTGAGCATTCCGATATGACCGATCACAATCAGGCGCTGTTCGACCGCGCCCAGCAAACCATTCCGGGCGGCGTAAATTCGCCGGTCCGCGCCTTCCGCGCTGTTGGTGGCACACCGCGCTTCATCGCCCGTGCCCAGGGCAGCCGCGTCTGGGACGTCGAAGGCCGTGAGTACGTCGACTACGTTGGATCGTGGGGCCCCGCGATCCTCGGTCACGCGCACCCGGATGTCATTCGTGCTGTCCAAGAAAAGGCAGCGCTCGGACTTTCGTTCGGCGCACCGACCGAAATCGAGGTCGAGATGGCCGAACTGCTATGCAGGCTCGTCCCCAATCTCGAAATGGTGCGCCTCGTATCCTCGGGGACCGAGGCGACAATGAGTGCCATCCGACTCGCACGCGGCTTCAGCGGCCGCGATGCGATCGTCAAGTTCGAGGGCTGCTACCACGGCCACGCGGACAGCTTGCTGGTGAAGGCGGGTTCGGGCGCACTGACATTCGGCAATCCATCCTCGGGCGGCGTACCTGCGGACTTTGCGAAGCACACGGTGGTTCTGCCCTACAACGACGTCGCCGCCCTCGAAGCCTTGTTTGCGGCACGCAGTCGCGACATCGCCTGCGTAATCATTGAACCAGTGGTCGGAAACATGAACCTGGTGCGACCGTCCGACGCTTTCCTCCAGACCTTGCGTTCGCTGTGCACGAAGCACGGTGCATTGTTGATCTTCGATGAAGTGATGACCGGCTTCAGGGTCGGCCCCAAGGGCGCGCAGGGCGTTTTTGGTATCGACGCCGATCTCGTGACGCTTGGCAAGGTGATCGGCGGTGGCATGCCGGTGGGCGCTTTCGGAGGTCGGCGCGAGATCATGGAAAAAATCGCTCCGCTTGGTCCGGTATATCAAGCTGGCACCCTGTCGGGCAGCCCGGTCGCACTGGCCGCCGGACTGGCTACGCTGCAGCTAGTTTCACAGCCAGGTTTCTACGAAAATCTCGCAGCTCGAACGCAGCAACTTGTTAACGGTCTCGTCGCTACGGCGGTGAAACACAATGTCGCCTTCTCGGCTCAGGCAGTAGGCGGTATGTTCGGGTTCTACTTCGCGCCGCAGGTTCCGACGAGTTATGCCGAAGTCATGGCAAGCAACAAAGATCACTTCAATCGCTTCTTCCACGCGATGCTCGATGCTGGACACTACTTTGCACCGGCACTGTACGAAGCGGGCTTCGTCTCCGCCGCGCACAGCGAAGCAGACATCGCAGCGACCGTAGCAGCGGCGGATCGCGTCTTCGGGAGTCTCTAACCTTGTCCGCGCCACGGAACACCGATGAGGCACCCCTGCCGCAAGCAGGGACCGCAGGCTGGATAGGGTTGGCAGCATCTACCTTTATCGTAGCCCCGTTCTTTTTCTGTTTCTCGATGATCGCCGAATCCTTCCGCCCAGTCGTGGGGATGGTCGGTGGCGCGCTGCCACTCGCTACCCGGATCGCGATCGCTTCGGAATCGGGGGCGAGTCTCGTCTCGCTCGCCGTGGCGGGACTTGGTGCGGCCCAGATCGGGCTGCTAGTCGCGTCTGCAGCAACGAAAGGGCCTCACTGGCGGCGCGCTTTCCAGGCACTGGCGCTTTTCAATATGTTTGTCGTCGTGTGCTTGCTTTATGCAATGTATGCACCGATCTTTCAAATGGGCGCGCCTACCTGAGCCGTCAGGACATCACAACAGGAAGATTGTCGCGAGCCCGAGAAAGATGAAGAAGCCGCCCGAGTCAGTACAGGCGGTAATCAGCACGGAGGACCCGAGTGCCGGATCCTTTCCCAGGCGCAACATCGCCATCGGGATGGCGACCCCCATGAACGCCGCGAGCAGCAGGTTGAGCGTCATCGCCGCTGTCATGACCATCCCTAGCCTCCAGTCGCTGTAGAGCGCCCACGCGAGCAAACCGAGCAGGCCGCCCCACACCAGACCGTTGAAGAGCGAGACTCCGATCTCCTTGCGGAACAGTCGGCGTCCATGCTCTGGCGTTACCTGCCCCATGGCGATCGCACGCACGATCATCGTGATCGTCTGGTTTCCAGAATTGCCGCCGATGCCAGCGACGATCGGCATCAGGGCGGCAAGTGCGACAAGCTTCGAGATCGAATCCTCGAAGGCGCCGATCACCCGTGAGGCGATGAATGCCGTGACGAGGTTCGTCGCCAGCCAGCGCCAGCGGTTCTTCACCGAGTCGACGATCGGCGCGAAGATATCTTCCTCTTCCTTCAAGCCCGCCTGCGAGAGCAGTTCGGCTTCGGAACTGTCACGCACGAAATCGAGCACTGACGCCACTGTCAGGCGCCCCATCAAGCGGTGGTGGGCATCGACAACCGGCGCACTGACAAGGTCGTAGCGCTCGAATGCCTTGGCCGCCTCATCCGCGCTATCGCCCGGTTCCAGCGTAAGGTGTTCGGTCAGCATGATGTGGCCGACCTCGACTTCGGGGTCGTTGATCAGCATGCGATTGAGCGGAAGCACGCCGCGCAGCCGATCCTTGCGGTCGACCACCATCAACTGGTCAGTGTGATCGGGTAATTCGTCGAAGCGGCGCAGGTAACGCAGCACGACTTCGAGCGTAACGTCCTCGCGCACCGTCACCATGTCGAAATCCATCAGCGCGCCCACCGAGTCTTCCGGATAGGACATCGCCGCCCGCAACTGCTCGCGCTCCTCGGCGTCCATGCCAAGATAGACATCCTCCATGACCTGCCGTGGCAGATCCGGCGCAAGATCGGCGAGTTCGTCCGCGTCGAGCTGTTCGGCTGCCGCAACAAGCTCGGCTTGGTCCATCGTCTCGATCAAAGACTCGCGGACGGCATCTGAAAGCTCGATCAACACCTCGCCATCGTGCTCGGCGCCGACGTGCTCCCACACAACCAGACGCTCATCAAGCGGCAGCGATTCGAGGATGTAGGCGATGTCCGCCGGGTGCAGCTTTTCGAGCTTGTTCTCTAGCTCTGCTAGGTGCTGCTTGTGCACGAGGTTCTCGACCAGATCGTGCCGGGGCATGTCCTGGCGATGCACGAGCCCCTCGACTAGCTTCTGGCGCGCAAGCAGCTGTTGCACCTCCTTCAGGTGCAGTTGCACGTCTTCGCTATGCTGATGGGCTTCTGGGACGTCAGGCATTTCTTTCAAACACAAACGGCGGTGGACTTGTGGGGTTCCGCAGTGTACGCGAATCAGGCATGGAGGCGGATTCAGCCCTCCACTACTGGCTTGAGTTCGCGCAACAGGCGCGCGGCAACGAGGCCGTTGACCAAGCCGAAGACCAGCGCTGCCGCACCAAAGACAGGGCTCAGTGCAAAGACTCCGTCATGTGGAACCAGCCATGCCCTTGCCAATGCAAGCTGGCCTCCGATATGCGCGAAGGCCGCCACAAGGCTTGCACCGACCGGTCCGAACCAGCGCCTTGGCAAACGGGAAACCGGCGCCAGAGCCACAAGACTTACAAGCGAGCCAGCGAGGCTCAAGAAAAATCCAGGAGCGAGGAACTGCCCTAGCAACAGGCTTGCTGCAAACACGCGCAGGAGTGAAACCCAGGCTGCCTCCCGCCATCCCCAACGCCATAGAACAATCAGCACCACGATGTTCGCAAGCCCCGGTTTCACGCCGGGTAGCGGCAAAGGGATCGCGGCTTCAGCCACCGAAAGCAAGATCGCAGCCGTCGCGAAACGTGCGATTCGCGCATCCTCAGCCGTCGGAACAAGTTCAATAACCGAGCGAGTCATAGGCTGGCGCCCGTCCGGCGAGCGTAATGCTGACCTGATTCGGAGCACAGATTGCGACCGCACCGTTACGCGCAAGCCAACCTTGGCGCACGCAGTATTGGCGCGGCCCGGGGTCACTGGCGACGCGTGCTCGGCCCGGGAGCACCTCAATCCTCGTCTGACCGAGCGGGCCGTCCACCGTCAGCGAGGCAGCGCGATCAAGCGGCAAGGTCACGACAAGCCTGCCAGCCGAACGAACCTCAAGACGGTCCGGCTTATCCGGACTCCAGAAATGAACACCAAGCGCGGCGACGGCAAGCGTAGCGGCACCGAGCAACAGCCAATCACCCGGCAGAATCAGTCCGATCCAGCCCCGTGCCAGCCTCACTGCGTCAAGGTACGATGGCGAAGCTGGACATGCTGGCGATCGCGGAACCGCACAGCCAGCATTTCCGCAATGTACACGCTGCGATGCCGACCACCCGTGCAGCCAATCGCGACGGTCAGGTAACTACGGCTGTCACGAATGTAGGCGGGTAGCCAGCGCTCGATGAAATCACCGATATCAGATGCCATTTGGCCCACCTCATCATGCCGGCAGAGGAAGTCAACGACGGGTTGGTCGCGGCCGGTGAGCAAGCGCAGTTGCGGATCATAGAAGGGGTTGGGCAGGCAGCGTACATCGAACACCAAGTCTGCATCGAGCGGAATACCATGCTTGAAGCCGAACGACTCAAATAGAAGCGTGAGGCCAGAACCCGGCGCAGCCTCGATGAGATCGCGTAGCCAGCCGCGCAGCGTGTTCGGATGCAGGTCGCTGGTGTCAAAGCGTTGTGCCAGCTCGCCAACCGGCTCAAGCAATTCACGCTCCTGCTCGATGGCCTCAAGCAGCGTGACGCCATCCTCCGCCAGAGGATGGCGGCGGCGAGTCTCCGAAAACCGAGCGATCAGCGTCGTATTGCGTGCCTCAAGGAATACGAAACGCAAATCCGCGACAAGACCACGCAGGGTTTCCATCGTGCCAGGCAGATCACGCAGGCTGGCCCCTCCGCGGACATCGACCGCAACACCGACGCGCGTGTAGCCAGCATCCCCTAGGTTTTCGACAAGTTGGGGCAGCAACGTTGCGGGCAGGTTGTCAACACAGTAGTAACCGGCATCTTCCAACACTGCCAGGGCAATACTCTTGCCAGAACCGGAAAGCCCGGAAATCAGGATTAACTGCATGATACGAGGGAACCAATGAGGGGAACGCTTAGCATAACGCGTACTTTCCGGGTAGTAATCGCACCGATCTCTTCATAGTGCATGCAGACGGTCTCCTCGCAAAAATCCGCGCAACGGTCCTTCGACGCCGCGACCGACCATGAGTACCTTGAAGAATTCACCCATCTCGTGCGGCGCAATCAAGCGTTGTGCAGCGCGCGCGGCGCGAATGTAGTCCGGCGACTCGGTTGGACCACGCTCAGCAACACGCTCGAGCAATCCGCAGGAGATCAGAAAACTTCCTTGGTCGGCGTAGCCAAGTACCTGAAGTCCCGCGTCGTGCGCAGCCTCGGCAATCGCAGTGAAGTCGACGAACCCCGTGATGTCGGTCAAACCTGGCCAGAGGAACGGATCGGGATGCGCGCGATGGCGGTAGTAGCAGATGAGCGTACCCGTGCTGCGCGACGGGAGGTAGAACTCACGTTGCGGGTAGCCATAGTCGATCAGCAAAAGCGCACCGCGGCTGAGGCGTCGTGACCATTCGGCCACCCAAGCACGTCCGGCTAGACTGATCTCACTGACGTACTCACCTGATTGCGGAACAGTCACAGGCAGCGCCGCCGCGGCGTCATGCAATGCGCCTTCGGCAGGGCGGTCGGCCCACGTGAATTCGCCGTCCCGCACGACGACGCCTCGTTCGAAGATGGCCCCATCGCGCCAAGCCACGAGCTCAAGCGGCATGACGTCCAGCACCTCGTTGGCGACCACCACACCATCGAAACATTCGGGAAGTTCATCCAGCCATTCAACGCGCGGCAGCATCTCGGGCGTGCGCTCAGCGATGGTCTCGCGCTGTCGCTCTCGCAGTTCGCCGGAAAGTTCGAGAATACGGTAGTGCTCCGGCGGCGTGCCAAGCTCGGCAAGCCTTGCGAGAAGATCCGCCGCAAGCAGGCCAGTACCGGCGCCCACTTCGATCAGTTCGTGGGCGCACTGCGCAAAAAGGTCAGATACCTGTACCGCGAGTGTCTGCCCGAACAGGGGCGTAAGTTCAGGTGCGGTGATGAAGTCGCCTTCGGCACCAAACTTTCGCGCCCCCCCACTGTAATAGCCGAGGCCCGGCGTGTAGAGCGCCTGCGCCATGTAGTTTGAAAACGGAATCCAGCCACCCGCTTCGGTGATTCCTGCTGTTATCCGCGTCTTAAGCGCATTGGAGGCAGCCAGCGCATCAGCGCTGGGCGGAGGAAGTCGATCGGGGCGTTCGGAAGACATTCGAACATTTTACCGCCCTGGCAACCAATTATTGGGCTGCCGGTAGAGATGCCGGAGCGTGGGGCACCGGATTGCCTGTCGATCGTACGCGCTCGACGTAGTAGCTGGTGTCGCCAAAGCAAGATGACGGAATTCCCACATGCTGCCGGTAATAGACCGAGACCTGTTGCCCCATGACAGCGTTGATCTGGTGTGCGACGGCGTCATCCCGAACCGTGAAGGGAAAGCGTTCCGGGACCGCTCCGGGCACGGCGATCAATTGCATCTCGCCCTCCCACGTCTTGCAGACCCATCCCTTGCGGGAAAACTTAAGGATGTAGCCAGTGCGGTCGCCGTCCGAATAGCTGAACGACACAACCGTCCACATGTAGAGCGCCGCCAGCGCAATCAGCAACAGTGGTAGGCCAAGCCCCCACTTGAGCATAGAGAACCGCCCGCGTTGCGGTTTTACCTGTCCATTCATATCTGCCCCCTTCTCCATGCACGATGGTAGCCGAGCAGTTGATCGGACTCATGTGCCCCGCAGCAACTCCCGGCGAAGTTGTATCGCCTCAGCCACATGACCGCGCTGCACCTCAGAAGCGCCGGCAAGGTCAGCAATGCTCCGGGCCACGCGAAGCAAGCGATGTGTGCCACGCGCAGACAGGGCGAGCTGCTCGATGGCCCGATTGAGCAGCGCCAACCCCTCGGTGGCTGGCATGCAGAAGCGCAGGACGCCGGTCGAATCAAGTGCCGAATTAGCGCAACCTTGCCGCGCCTGTTGACAGGCATACGCGCGCTCGACGCGTTCCCGCACGCGTGCCGAGGATTCGCCAGTGACCATGTCATGCAGGTCCTGTGCTGGAATCGGAGCAACTTCAAGAACCATGTCGATACGATCGAGCAGTGGTCCCGAGAGCCTGCCGCGATAGCGCTCGACCCGATCTGGCGTACAGCGGCAGCGGGTGCTTCCGTGATACCCGCAAGGACAAGGGTTCATTGCTGCAACCAGCTGGAAGCGCGCAGGGAAATCGGCCCGACGCGCGGCCCGAGAAACCGTGATTGTGCCGGTCTCAAGCGGCTCACGCAGCGCCTCCAGCACCCGGCGGTCAAACTCCGGCAGTTCATCAAGGAAAAGAATGCCGTGATGAGCAAGCGAAATCTCTCCCGGCTTTGGTGTCGAGCCCCCTCCGACCATTGCCGCAATTGAAGCTGAGTGATGAGGAGCTCTTGTTTGGCGTTGTTTCCAGTTTGCCACCGAAAAGCTGCCATCGAGCGACAGGACGGCGGCAGACTCAACCGCTTCATCATCGCTCATAGGCGGCAGCAACCCGGGCAGACGCTGTGCGAGCATCGACTTTCCGGTGCCTGGCGGACCAAACATCAGCAAACTATGGCGACCCGCCGCGGCGATCTCCAACGCCCGCCGCGCGGCAGGCTGGCCGCGAACGTCAGCAAGATCGGGGTAAGCGACAGCGTCTGCGATCGGGTCCGCCGCAGCGGTTTCGAGTGTGGACACGCCCCTCAGATGGGCAACGACGTCAAGCAGGCTACGTGCTTCAAACACCGTCGCCCCTCTGGCTAGCGCCGCTTCAGACGCGTTTTCGCGCGGCAGCACGAGTGCGCGTCCCGCCCGTGTGGCGGCAAGTGCCATGGCCAGCGCGCCGCGTACGGGACGCAGGCCTCCGTCAAGTGACAACTCGCCCGCAAACTCGATACCAGCCAGGGAGGCCGGTTTGATCTGGCCGGATGCAGCGAGGATACCGAGGGCGATCGGCAGATCGAAGCGCCCGCCCTCCTTGGGCAGATCTGCAGGCGCGAGGTTCGCAATGATTCTGCGCTGTGGGAACTCGAAATTACAGGTTGTCAGTGCGGCACGGACGCGATCACGTGCTTCCTTGACCTCGGTATCTGGCAAACCAACCAGCGAGAAACCTGGAAGTCCATTGCCAAGGTGCACTTCGACCGCCACCTCGGGCGCCCGGATACCGTCGATCGCACGGCTAATGGCAATAGCGAGCGCCATGATGCCCAGAGCGTGAAAACCGGGCAGTGTAGCTTCCGCGAAAATTTCCCCGACACCGACTATTCTGACAATTCGAACCGTCGCTTTTGGTACGTGCGACGCTGCGGAAGCCAGCCTTTTGCCTGATAGGGAGTCGACCATGCGACACACTCGGGTTAGCGGTTTCCTCTGGAGCGCACGGCATCGCATCGCGTCGCCCCTTGCCGTAGCCGTAACCTTGCTAGCCACATTTGCCAGCACAGCGGCGCAGGCTGCCAGCCCGGGGCTGCGTTTCGATACAGGCACCCACTGGCGCGACGCCGGTCTTATCGAACCCACTTTGCAACCACTGTCGCCACTCTACAGTCCAACTACTCCGACCTATGAGCACTGGCGCCTGACTGTCAGCTACGCGTTGATCGATCGTCCTGAAAGTCGGTTCGCACTCGGCATGACCACGCGCGGCTACGACGAGAGATCACACCTCGTTTTTGGCAGCATCACTCCTGCAACACTGCTCCATGCGTATGGTGAGTATCGATTGGGCCTCAAGTGGAGCGTCGCAGGCAACGTGGATACAGACAGCCACCTGCGGCGCAATCTCGATCTAGGCCTGCGCGTCGGCTATGACCTCAGCCCCGTATGGTCACTGTCTGCAGGTTACCGCATGCTCGATCAGACCTCCTGGAACGATCCGCTCAGCATCACTCGTGGAAGTTGGCTCACGCTCGGTACTCGGGTGCGCTTCTAACACTTCCGCGCAACACCGCTTTGCACCAGCGCTTCGCGGCAGAATACGGCGCTCCGCCTTCCGCGATTCGCGCCCTATGTCACCACTCACGATCCAATCCGTTCTGCGCGATCTGTTGCGCCCCTACAGGAACCGCATCGTCGTTGCCGCGATCGCACTCGTAATTGCCGCCAGCGCGATGCTCGGCATCGGACAGGCGCTGCGTGCCGTCATCGATCGCGGCTTTTCCGCTGGCGATCCCGCATGGCTCAACCGCACGCTCCTGGCGATGTTCGGCGTGATCGCACTACTGGCCGTGGCGACATGGTTCCGCTTCTACAACGTCTCGTGGCTCGGCGAACGCGTCACAGCCGATCTGCGCCGCCGCGTGTTCGCGCATCTGCTATCGCTGCCCCCCTCATGGTTCGAGGCCGGCCGCACCGGCGATGTGATCTCGCGCCTGACCTCCGATACCACGCAACTTGAAAACGTCATCGGATCGACCGTTTCGATCGCCTTGCGCAACGCATTGCTGCTGCTCGGCGGACTGGCGATGCTATTCACGACAAGCCTCAAGCTCACATTACTCGTAGTGGCAGGCGTCCCGCTGGTGGTTGCGCCAATCGTGCTCTTCGGCCGCCGGGTGCGTCAGTTGGCACGGCAAAGCCAGGACCGCATCGCCGATCTCGGCAACCGTATCGACGAAACCATCCACGAAATCCGCATCGTGCAGGCCTACGGACACGAAGACGCCGACCGTCTCGATTTCGGGGCGCGTGTGGAACGCAGCTTCGACACTGCGCAACGACGCATCACTGCACGATCTGCACTGATCGTCATGGTCATGGTGCTGGTCTTTGGCGCGATCGCATTCATCCTCTGGGTCGGCGGCCACGACGTGCTTTCGGGACGCTTATCGGCTGGCGAACTCTCGGCGTTCGTGTTCTATGCCGCAATCGTCGCCGGCAGCGTTGGTGCGCTGTCGGAAGTCTGGGGTGATTTACAGCGTGCACGCGGCGCCACCGAGCGCCTGGTCGAACTGCTCGCCACGCAGCCAGAAATCTCTGCGCCGCTTCGGCCCATGAGTCTGCCAGAGCCACCGCAAGGGCGCATTGCATTCAACGATGTCGAATTTCGCTATCCAGCGCGCCCTGACACGCCCGCACTCGATGGATTCTCGCTCGACGTCGCGCCAGGAGAGTCGGTCGCCTTGGTCGGTCCGTCAGGCGCCGGCAAGACCACCGTTTTCCAGTTGCTGCTGCGCTTCTACGATCCGCAGCGGGGCTGCGTGCAGGTCGATGGCATCGATGTGCGCACGCTTGATCCGCAGGCATTGCGCGCACGGCTCGCATTCGTCTCACAGGAAGCCGTCATCTTTGCCAACAGCGTGACTGAAAACGTGCGCTACGCGCGGCCTGATGCGACGCTCGACGAAGTGCGCACCGCATGTAAGGCAGCCTACGCCGACGAATTCATCGCTCGCCTTCCACAGGGTTACGACACAGACCTTGGCGAACGCGGCGTCAAGCTTTCTGGCGGGCAGCGCCAGCGAATCGCCATCGCGCGCGCAATCCTTGCCGATCGGCCTATCTTGCTGCTTGATGAAGCAACCTCAGCCTTGGACGCTGAAAGTGAACGCGTGGTCCAGGCAGCGCTCGAACATCTGATGCGCGGCCGTACAACACTTGTCATCGCACACCGGCTCGCCACTGTGCAACGAGCCGATCGCATTGTCGTAATGGAGCATGGGCGCATCGTCGAATCCGGCAAGCATTTGGATCTCGTGGCTGCGGACGGCCTTTACGCACGACTTGCCCGCCTCCAGTTTTCCGCCTGAAATCCGCTCGAACGGAATCGGCTGTTAGACTACGAGGCTGGAAACTCCTGGCACGAGTGTCACACGCACCATGGACAGGCTCAAAGTTTTCGCGCTGCCGAATGCGGCAGACGCAACCATTCTCGCGCTGGCACTGGGCGCACTGTTTGCGGTCCTAGCCGGCGAACTCTTTTGGCGCGTACTGCGCCTGCCGCGCATCACAGGCTACACGGTGGGCGGCCTACTCGTCGGGCCCAGCGGCTTTGGTTGGGTCGCGTCCGCACTCACACCAACCCTGAATACGCTGGTCGACATCGCGCTGGCATTGCTGTTATTCGAACTCGGCACGCGCGTACATCTGAACTGGTTCCGCAACAATAGAATGCTTTTGGCATGCAGCGTACTAGAGAGCGGACTCACGCTCGCTGGTTGTACGATCGTCATGCTTGCGTTCGACCAGTCCTTACCGCACGCACTGCTGATCGGTGCACTCGCGATCGGCACCTCCCCGGCAATCGTGATGCGGCTGGCCGCAGAAACGCGCGCCCAGGGCCAAGTCAGTGAACGCATGCTCGCCCTGACTGCGGCAAACACGATCCTTTCAGTCGTGATCGTCAAGCTAATCGCTGGCGCACTACCGCAGGCGCAAGGAGGCTCATGGATCAATGCGGTGGGACACGCCGCCTATCTACTCTTCGGTTCGCTGTTCTTCGGCGCGCTGATGGCCTGGACCTTCGCCAGACTGCGCCGGTTCTACCAGCCGGTCGATGAGCATGGCATCGCACTGCTATTCACGCTGCTGCTGGCCTTCTTTGCCGTTTTGCATGTGGCAAAGCTGCCGCCACTGCTTGCCCCGCTAATGGCAGGCATCGTCCTGCGCAACACAGACCCTCGCCCACTGATGCTGCCGCGCCACTTTGGCAACGCGGGTGGCCTGTTGGTCGTACTGCTGTTCATACTCAGCGGCGTTTCAATCGAGTGGGATGAACTCTTCGCCGGCGGCCTTGCTGCGCTTGCGTTGATCGCTGCGCGTGCAGGTGGAAAGCTGGTCGGCGTGCTCGCCACGGCACCGCGATCCGGCATCGGCCTCAAGCAATCACTTGCACTCGTCCTAACACTGACTCCGTTCTCGACTGCCGCCATCGTGCTTGCCAATTACCTGCAACTCGGTGACCCACTGCTCGCACAACCCGTACTCGCGATCGCGCTTTCGGCGGTGCTCATTTCCGAGCTGATCTGCCCGATCATCGTGCTTTACGCGCTGCGTCTCTGTGGCGAAACCCGGGAGGGCGTGCAATGAGCCTTCCCGCATTTGCATCCTCACGTGCACTGACCTTCGGCGTCGAACTCGAACTGCAGATCGTCAATCGCAACGACTACGATCTAGTCGCATGCGCAGCCGACCTCCTGCGCACACTCGGGAAGCGCAAGTTGCCCGGCGATGTGAAGCCAGAAATCACGGCCAGCATGATCGAGATGGCGACAGGCATCTGCGAAACCTTCGACGATGCCTGCGCACAACTCTCTGAGATCCGCGACGCACTGGTTGCCGCTGGTGACCGGCTCAATATCGGTATCTGCGGCGGCGGCACACATCCTTTCCAGCATTGGGGCGAACGGCAAATCTTCGACACCCCACGCTTCCGTCAGCTATCCGAGCTGTATGGCTACCTCGCCAAGCAGTTCACGATATTCGGACAGCATGTACACATCGGTTGCCCGGCACCCGATGAGGCGCTGGTCCTGCTTCACTGCCTGTCACGCTACATCCCGCACTTCATTGCACTAGCGGGCGCATCACCCTTCGTGCAAGGAATCGACACGGGCTTTCATTCGGCACGCCTCAATTCGGTGTTTGCCTTCCCGCTTTCCGGTCGTGCCCCGCTCGTCCAGACCTGGAGCGATTTCGGCGTATTCTTCGACAAGATGACCGCAACAGGCGTCGTCGAGAGCATGAAGGACTTCTACTGGGACATCCGGCCCAAGCCCGAATTCGGCACGATTGAAGTACGCGTGATGGACACGCCACTATCGGTGCGACGCGCAGCGCTGATCGCGGCATACATCCAGTCGCTCGCGCGGTGGATCATGATCGAGCGCCCGTGGCGGCCAGTTGAGGATGACTACCTGGTCTACAACTTCAATCGATTCCAGGCCTGCCGCTTCGGTCCCGACGGCGTAATGGTCGATCCACGCACCAACGAGCATGTGCGCATCGGCGACGATATCCTTGCTACGATGGCGAAGATCGAACAGCACGCGATCGAGTTGCGCGCCGATCGCGCATTGCAGGAGCTGCGCGAATCAGTTTCGCATGCGGGCGACGATACTGCATGGCTGCGTCAGCGTTTCGATGCCGAGCGCCTGCTGCCCGAGGTGGTGCGCCAGCAGTGCCTGCGCTGGAGAGCCTGAAAGCGAGGCAACGTGGACCGCGAGCCACCGCTAAGGATCGGGCTTTCGGCGCGATTGATGCATTCGCCGCCGCCGGTGCTGGGCTTCCGCGACAAGGTGCTGCAATACTTGGAACAGTCTGCCGCGCACTGGATAATGGCCCATGGCGCGCTGGCCTTCATGGTGCCGACGCTTTACAAGTCTTCAGACATTAAGCGACGCAGCCTGTCCGTCCGCGATTACGTCGATGCGCTCGATGGATTGCTCCTGCAGGGCGGTTCCGACGTAAGTCCAGAAAGCTATGGTGAGGCACCGAAGCATCCCGATTGGGTAGGTGACCGCATACGCGATCTCTATGAGATCGAACTGATGTGGGAATTCATCATCCGTGGCAAACCGGTACTTGGTATCTGCCGCGGCGCACAATTGATCAATGTCGCGCTGGGGGGATCGCTGATCCAGGATATCCCGACGTTGCATGAGGGCGCGATCGCGCATCGCGATGAGGATCTCTACGACAAGCTTCACCACGCGGTGAGCTTCCGCCCTGGATCGCATCTGGAAAAACTCTATCCAGACCAAGGCGAACTGATCGTGTCGAGCATTCACCACCAAGCGGTCGACCGCCTTGGACATGACCTTGACATTGAGGCTGAGGCGCATGACGGTATCGTCGAGGCGATTCGCTGGCGCGGCAAGGGCTATCTCGCTGGCTTCCAGTGGCACCCTGAGTTCCACACCACGGAAAGCCAGGCACTGGATTCAGGGCCGATCGTCATGGAGTTTCTCGAAGCGGCATCCCACGCTCGGCGCGGCAGCTGATGGCCCCTGGCGACGGCCTCAGCCCGACGCGCTTGGCTGGCTAGCTGGCGCTACGGCCGGTTTGGGTCTAGATACATATGGCCTTGCAACAATTGACGCTCCGGACTCCCGATCCTTGCTGCTCCAATCCAGTTTCCAGATCTGTCTCCGCAACGGACCCACCACTCTCGCCGCAATCGTTTTGCCACGCAACCCGCCGAGATCGCGCGGAATCGCCCGTCCGTCTAGGCTGATGCGGGCACGCCAGTCCAGGCGGCCATTCTGACTAACGCTGCCAGTACCGGATAGACTCAGCCACTCGTTGCGGGCACTCAATCCACTGCAATCGGCCCCCTTGGCAGCCAGATCGCATTCAATGGACATGCTGTCAAACGCTTGCCGTTCTCGTGCCGCACCAGTACGTGTAATAGCCCGTCTATCCTTCACAGCGGGTCTTACTGCACGCAGGAACTCGGTAATATCCATCCCCTGCCATTGGGCATTTCGGACGGTCAGTTGGAGATTGCCCGCCAAACCCTGCGCAAACGCATCCTCTGTACCAAACCCCGTGAGCTTCCAGGCCCCGGATGCTTCTCCACGCAATGGCATGTCCATCGCGATCCCGCCGAGCAGCGGGCCCAGGCTGACCCCCTTGAGCTGTTGATCGAGCAGCAGGCGCCTGCTCACGGGCTGATATTCGACATTACCGCTCATCGAACCGCCATACGCTTCGAGATCGAGTCCAACAAAACGAAGCGCGCCACCGCCTGTTTCAAATGCGGAAGAGACATGGCTTGCCCGTAATCCACCAAGCGACAAATTCGCCGTACGCAGGCGCCCTTGAAGTGGGTGCGCCGCAAGGACACTAGAGAGCCGCGACAAGGAGCCGAACGGGGTAACCACGACAAATCTCGCCGGATCAAGGCTGTCCGCATCAAGCTCCAATTGCATTGGCACCGGACGCGTGGCGTCATAGTCAAGAGCAAGCTTGCCGTGCAGCCCATTCATACTTGCTCGTACGGACAATGATGCAGCCTGCCCGGTCGGCGAGAAGTCGGCGCGCCCCTTGGCGCTGCCCATCGCACCAGTCTTGCCCCGAGCACGTGCCGACATCCACTCGAGCGCGAGATCGTCGAGGACGATCCGGCCCGCTTGGGCCAAGTAACCAATCCGAGCAGACAGTTGGCCTTCGTTGCTGCGGCTACTCGAACGATGCGCAAATACCACCTGCAGGGGAGCCCCTTTCGCATCCGCACCAATCGGAGCGATCGCGGGACTTAGCAGCTGTGCTTCGAAACGATCGTCGGCATTGGCAGCAAGGAAATTCGCCTTGAAATCCGCGATGGAAAACGTGCCGTGCCGACCGGTGACGTTATCCGCATTGGCTTTAACGCTCAGCGTGTCCATCCCAAAGCGGCCATGTCCACGCAAGGACACGTCCACCAGATCCAGCGCCTCACCAAGATCTCCACGCCCCTCTCCAATCGAAACTTCCGTATCGAGTGCAGTTGCGCCCCAGGCATCGCCGCGGAATCTCAGGCGTGTCGATTGCAGGTCATAGCCGATCTGTCCCGGCACGTAGCCAACATCGAACTCGATTCCACCGCTGGCTTCGCCCGGCCCATGAATCAGGGACGCCTCACCACTCAGGCTGCCTCGCACGCCCGATGCGAGGGGACCCGTGGTGAAGCTCAGGCGTTCAAGTCGAAGCCATGTTTCGCCATGCGCGTCGATCATGTCCACCTTTCCACGTTCGACAAGCAACGTAGCGAGATCAAAGCTCGCGGGCCAGCTCCGACCTTCACTGCTTCTGCCCAGATCGAAAAAGCTAAGCGCACCATCGGGACGGCGCGAGAGGCGGATCTCAGGGTCAATGAGTGCCAGACGTGTCACCGCCAGCCTGCCTGCGATGAGCGGACCGAGCGCGAGCCCAGCTTCGATGCGTCCAATACGGGCTGCAACCCCAGCCCCCGCGGGCTCACTCAGCGTCACGCCTTCAATGATGAGCGCAGGCCATGGTTTGAACGACAACCGTGGCAACACCTCCATGGTCAGCGAGCGTTCACAGCGTTCGCGCAATTCGAGCGTCAATTCGTTGCGCACCCGCACACCATCCCAGGTAGCGATCAGGAACATAGCGCTCGCCGCATAGGCTGCACATACGCCGCCCAGCGTAAACGCCAGCAGCTGCCATACTCGGCCGATTACGGCGGCACTCTGGGCCTCTGGCGGCATCACGTCTGTGGGTGGCGGTGTCGCAAGCGCTTCAGCCGTCATCGTCAGTCCGTCAGTTTGGGCAACCGCAGCAGCGGGTACCGACCATCCAGATCGATGGTCAAGCGACCACCATGCTTGTTAGAAACGATTCGCAGGAAGAGCAACTCGGCATCGGTCGGTAGCGCAGTAGGTGCCGCATTGACCCGTTGCGCATCAATTTGCCACTCGGAGCCGGCATCAGAGAGCCGAAGCACGATCGCGCCACTGTCGGCATGCTGCAGGGCGAGGTCGATGCACTGCTGCGCACCACGCCGCAAGAGTTCCAGTTCGCCCCACACGAGGCATTCGCCTTCACCACCGGACGGATCCTCGACGGACAACGCCACACCACGCCGCCGCGCGATACCCCAGCAAAGGTCGCCAGCCTCATGGACTACGCGTATCAGGTCCACCGCCTCGAATCGTTCGCGCTTCAAGGCGGTAGCCCGCAAGATGCCGAGCATCGTATCGGCGCGCGCAAGTGCCGTTTCGGCCTGTTGTGCAATGCGCTCGTACCCTTCCCGGTCCGGCGGCAATACGCCTTCCGCCACGCTGCGTGCCAGACCAATAATCGCCGCAAGAGGGGAGCGCAGATCGTGAGAAAGACGTTTGGCCACAAGATCGCGCGCCGCCTCGATCAGTTCGGCATCACTGCGATCCTCGACTGTCAGTAGCCAACCATCAGGCATCTGCGCTGCAGAAAACGTCAGATGCCTTCCAGTACCGGTTTCAAGCTTGATTGGCAGACGCACAAGCCAGTCCGGTCCGAGCAACGCATCCAGCGCAACGTCAAGGCCATCAATCTGCGGATCAAGCACATCACGCAGACGTGCGTTGCAATACTTGACGATGCCCTTTTTGTTGCAGATCGCTGCGCCGACGGGCAGGTCTTCAATCGATATCGTTCCTAGCTCAGCCACCGTGGCCTCCTGCCTTGCATATCAAGCCCACGATCCGCGACACTCCGCCCCTGATCCCGGGCGTGACCGGACACGTTCTGGCTTCTCCCAATCTACAAGGAGTCCCGTATATGAGCTTCATCCAGGAATTCAAAGAATTTGCCCTCAAGGGCAATGTCGTCGATCTAGCAGTCGGTGTAATCATCGGAGGCGCTTTCGGCAAGATCGTAGAATCTCTGGTCAAGGATGTCGTCATGCCGATCGTCGGACGGCTACTGGGCGGCGTCGACTTCAAATACTTGTACGTCAACCTCGGCGACAAGGTCTATGAGAGCCTGGAAGCAGCAGAGAAGGCCGGTGCGCCGCTGCTCAAGTACGGCTCGTTCATCAACACCGTGGTTGATTTCGTGATCGTCGCGCTGGCAATCTTCGTCGCGATCAAGGCAATGAATCGCCTCAAGCGCTCGACGGCGACAGAAACCCCGCCGGCCGAGGAAGCCCCGGCTACGCCCGAAGACGTTCTGCTGCTGCGCGAGATTCGCGATTCGCTGAAAAAGCAGGCATAGCGTGAAATCGTCGGCGCCCACTGAATGTGGTCGCCGACGACCTCATTCTTCGACAAACCGCTCCAACCGATAGCCGTAGTTGTACGCCGGAGTCAGGCGATAGCCGTTCTCGGGCCGCAGCGACAACTTGGTGCGCAGACGCGATACATGTGTGTCGATGGTCCGTGTCGCCACATTCGGATTACGGCCCCACACAGCCTCCAGCAAGTGCCCGCGCGAGAACAGCTTGCCGACGTTGCGGAAGAGGAAGACGGCAAGCTCGAATTCCTTGTCAGTCAATTCAACCACGTCGTCTCCGACGAAGGCGCGCTTGAGCGCAAGATCAAAACGATACGGCGACATCGTGAGCTCACGCTCCGGCTCGCGCGGTCGTAGGCGACGCAATACCGCCTCAATGCGAGACAGGAGTTCGAGACGTCGCACCGGCTTGACGATGTAGTCGTCGGCACCAGCTCCGAGCGCCGCCACGATATCTTCCTCGGCATCGCGCGCGGTAACGAAAATGACCGGCGTCGCATCGCCACGCTCATCGCGCAACCAGTGCAGCACTTCGGTGCCCGGCATATCGGGCAAATTCCAATCGATCAGGAAGAGATCGAAGCTTTCGCGTCCCGCGATCTTGAGCAACATGCGCGGGTGTTCGAAAGCATGGACGTCGTGGCCGGCATCCTTCAGCCAGGTTGCAAGCGTCGCACTTTGATCCTTGTCGTCTTCCAGCAGAGCCAACCGCATCGCCCCTCCTCAGTACGGATCGCCAACGAACGGGTTGCTACGCCGTTCCTTGCCGAAGGTGGACATTGGTCCATGTCCCGGAATAAAGGCGACATCATCACCCAAAGGGAAAAGCTTGTTCCTGATCGAACCCACCAGTGTGTTGAAGTCTCCACGCGGAAAATCGGTACGTCCGATGGAGCCCGCGAAAAGCACATCGCCCACAAGGGCAAGCTGCCCCTTTTTGTCGAAGAAGGTGACGTGGCCCGGCGTGTGCCCCGGTGTGTGCAGCACCAAGAGCGTCTCGTTGCCCACCGAAACGGTATCCCCGTCCTCAAGCCAGCGATCCGGGATAAATTGCTCGACCCGCGCAAAGCCGAACGTACGGCTCTGATCGGGAAGCCCATCAATCAAGAAACGCTCTTCCCGTTGGGGACCTTCGATCGGAACGCCGGTACGGCAAGCGAGCTCTGCAGTGCCGCCAGCATGATCGATGTGGCCATGAGTAAGCAGGATTTTCTCTAGTTGCACGCCCTTTTCTGCAACCACGCCAAGCAAGCGATCGATTTCGCCACCAGGATCCACCAGCGCCGCCTTGCGGGTCTCTGGGCACCATACCAATGTACAGTTCTGCTGGAACGGGGTGACCGGGATGATGCAGTACTGCAAACGCTTCTCCTTTGTTCGGATTTTGTGCAATTTTACGCTGTACTCCTCCAGAACCTTAGCAGAAACCCGTTCCAGAACCTTCAAGAACGCGTGGGCCGAGCCGTTTCACGAATGATGGCCGAAAATGGCACGAGACTTTCGATGGTGCTTTCAAAAGGAAACACGCTCCAACCAGCGGCAAGCAGCGCAGAGCTCAACGTTGCCAGCGAGGCCCGTAAAGGGCGCCTGCCGAAGGCACTGCTACCGCAACGGTATGGCATCGCGACCAAGCTGAACCTGCTTGCAATCGCGATCATCCTGCTGACAGCGGGCGCGATCGGTCTCGCGGTAGTCCGCATCCAGTCTGTTCTAGCGCTGGACGCTTTGCGTACACATGGCACGGCCATCACATGGATGCTTGCTGAAGCCGGCGCAATATCGTCCGAAAGCGAATCGGTCGAGATGCTCAATCGCCTCCTCGACAGCCTTGAGGGTAATACAGACGTCGTTTACGCGGCTTTCTATGATGATCATGGCAAACCGGTTGTCGAGCGGCGACACGGACCATTGGATGCAGTCCCGGATATGGCTGACCAATGGCCCACGGAAGGAGAAAGGATCGTTGTACGCAGCCTCGACGAAGGAAAGCTCCTGAGTTTCGTCGCCTGCGTCAATCATCTACGCGCAACTCCTAGAGCCACTGGGCAAGACAGCGCGGCTGAGCATCCGCGCCGCGGCCACGCTGCACTGATTCTGTCCAGCACACGTGCACGCGACGAAGTGCTCGCGTTCGTGAAGGAAACGACGCGGCTGACGATCGTTGTTGCTGCAATTGCGATTGTCCTCACCTTGTTGTTCACCCGGCGTCTGGTACAGCCGATACATGAGCTTGCTCGGGCTGCGCGCGAAGTGGCCGACGGCCAGCTCGGACAAACGGTGACCGTGCACTCAAATGACGAGCTCGCCGATCTCGGACGTGCCTTCCAGCACATGATCGACAAGCTCGGCGCATCGCGCAGCCGGCTCCTGCAATATCAGAACCAGCTTGAGGACCGCGTCAGAGCCCGCACACGGGAACTGGAGCAAGCCACCGCACATGCAATCGATCTGGCCCAACGCGATCTGCTGACCCATCTCCCGAATCGGGCCTATTTCGGCGAGATGCTCGAACGCGCACTCAACTCACACCGCGGCACCGGAGAGCGCCTCGCGGTCCTGTTCCTTGACGTGGATTTGTTCAAGCGGATCAACGACACGCTTGGCCACCACGCAGGCGACTTGCTGCTGGTTCAAATCGCGGAAACCCTGCGCAGTTGCGTGCGCGATGGCGATCTGGTCGCGCGGCTTGGCGGTGATGAGTTCGTAATGATTGCTCGTGACGTACGGAATACCGAGCAGATCACCACGATAGCGCGCCGCATTCTCAATGCCTTTGCATCGCCGATCGAGCTGGACGGTCAGACACTGAAGATCGATTTCTCGATCGGCATCAGCTTGTGCCCCGAAGATGGCACCGACGCACAAAGCCTGCTGCGGTGCGCCGATCTGGCGATGTATGCAACGAAGGACAGTGGGCGTGGTACGTATCGCTTCTATACACCTGAGCTCAACCAGCGCGCCAAGGAGCGGCTAACGATCGAGAACGGCCTGCGTGACGCGCTCTCGTCTGATTCTCAGCTGTATCTCGAATTCCAACCGCAGGTCACCATCGACTCCGGAGACCTTGTGGCGGCCGAAGCTCTACTGCGCTGGCAATCACCGGACGAGGGTCTCATCATGCCCGGGCGCTTTATTCCAGTAGCAGAGGAGACCGGCCTGATCGTTCCGATCGGCAACTTCGTTCTGAACGAAGCTTGCGCCGCTATCGCCCGCTGGCGCGACAGCGGCCTGCCTATGCCTCGCATTGCGGTAAACATTTCGGCATTGCAGTTCGAACAGCAGGATTTCTGTGACACTGTCGCGCGCGCGCTGGACCATCACGGCGTTCCCGCTGACCGGCTTGAACTAGAGCTGACGGAGAGCGTCATCATGCGCAATGCTAATGCCAGCCTGCGCGAGATGCAGCACCTCAAGGAGCTCGGCGTATCAATCGCACTCGATGATTTCGGGACTGGTTATTCCAGCCTCGCATATCTGTCACGGTTACCGATCGACGTTGTGAAGATCGACCGAAGCTTTGTCCTCCAATCAATCGCCGATGGCAACGCACAGACGATCGTACGAACCATCGCTGCACTCTCGCATGCACTCGGATGCAGCGTCGTCGCCGAAGGCGTCGAGAGCTACAGCCAGCTTGGTCTACTTCGCGGATCGGGGTGCGATTACCTGCAGGGATACCTGATCGGCCGTCCTATGGGAGAAAAATCGCTCACCGAATGGCTGTCAACCGACTTGACACCCGCGGTCGCCTGCCTACGTGCGATCGAAGAAGCTGAGCGCTTCGAAATGTGAGGCTTCTGGAAGAGAAGAATGGCGCGACCGGCGGGATTCGAACCCACGACCCCTGGCTTCGGAGGCCAGTACTCTATCCAGCTGAGCTACGGTCGCGCTGCTAAGTGGGACGCCCTGCGGGCCCCAAAGATCGTTCGCCGATTGGCGGAACGCGAACAGATAATTCTAGAGCAATCAGGGTCATCCCGTCCAATATGAATCGGCACAGGGTCCAAATAGCCGCGCTATAATGCGTCAATTGTGCAGTAGTACCGCGCCCGACTCCCTTTCCCCGAAAACACCATGACGCTCCGCACCGCGCTTCCGCTTGCCCTGATCTCCGCCGCGCTGATTGCCGGCTGCAACAAACCGCAGACTTCCGATTCCGAAGAAACCGCCTCTTTGATCGAGCCAGTGGCTAAGGTTGCGCTCGGCGCAGCAGAAACAGCGGCCAAGGGTAGCCACACTGGCGAACAGATCTTCACGGCAACATGTGCGGCCTGCCACGGCAGCGGGGCGCTCGGCGCACCAAAAGTCGGCGAAAATGGCCAGTGGGCACCACGCATTGCCCAGGGTCTCAACACCATGGTGAAGCATGCTATCGATGGTCTGAACCAGATGCCAGCGCGCGGCGGCAGCCCGGATCTTACGGACGAAGAAATCACCCGCGCGATCGCTTATATGGCCAACAAGTCCGGCGGCAATTTTACAGAACCTCCGGTGGCGGCCCCATCCGACGCCAAGTAAGCCAGCAAAACAACCGACAGGGCGGGCCACCTAGAGTGGCCCGCTTGCTTTTACTTTGGCAGATCGAACAACTGCACTTCCCCTTTGCTATCCGCAGGCAGGCTTCATCAGCTATGGGCGCTCTGTCGCCCGGACCGAGGCCCTGCCCGTCCGGCCGCACCGTTCCACGCGCAACATGCAGATAGGCCACACACTCGGCCGGTAGCTAGTGTTCAGTGGCTGAGGCATTGAATTCGCTGCGCTAGATGCCTCGACCCGCACCGCTGCCGATGCTATCGCGATGCTGCAACGCACCGGAGAGCACGTACGAAATGATCTCCCTGTCGCGGTGGCCATGCGTGCCAAACCCCATTCCAAGCGCCACGGTGTCGTTGTGGATTACCTCGCAGCACACTCGAGCCCATTTCCTGCGGATCGTAGTATTCCGCGAAGGAAAATGTGCCATGGCTGTTCAACCAGCCATGATTCGCATGTCCACGCCGCGCCGCTTGCATAATCCGGATCATCAGCAATCCCCAAAATGCCGTGGCACGCTCGCCTCGACCCCTGGCTGACTTTACGACACAACCAGCGACGCTTTTTCGCCAAACAATTGAAGCAATTTCAACCATTATTCCCGAAAGTCCGTGGTCGACGAACCACGGTTCCAGCAGCGATAATCCGGCTCCGCCTTAAGGCGCCCTACAGATATTCCCCTGAAATGCCAACCCAGATTGAAACGGATACTGATGCGCCCGAGGCCTTCGATACGCTCTCCTTCCGGCGTACGCTCGGTATGTTCGCAACCGGAGTTACCGTGGTCACAGCACGAACGCACACGGGCGAGCCCATCGGACTGACCGTAAATTCATTCAATTCCGTTTCTCTCGCCCCACCGCTGATCGTATGGAGCCTGTCGCGAACGCTACCACTGGCTGAAGGATTCGAGCAGTGCAGCCATTTCGCTATCAATGTGCTGGCAGCAAATCAGGTCACACTTTCGCGACATTTCGCAAGCCGGTTGACCGACAAGTTCGCCGAGATGGATTTTGAAGAAGGTCTTGGTGGCGCGCCGCTACTGCCCGAATGCTGCGCGTGGTTCGAATGCCGCAATGCAATCCGCCACGACGGCGGTGACCATGTCTTGTTTCTGGGCGAAGTCGAACGTTTCAGCCAAGGTGAAGGTGATCCGCTGGTCTATTTTGGCGGACGCTACCGGTGGCTTGATGCGGATTGAAGACAGCTGCGCTGGGAACTGGACAGCCCCCGTACCACGATCAAACAGGAAAACATGGAGCGGGTGATGGGAACAGCACCCGGTCGCTAACTCGTTTATTACGAACATCTTTTCCGATCCAAGCGTCACGGAATGGACTCGATTGTGGACTCAAGTCTTCGGCCTGGTCAACGCAGGCCGTTGCGGGTGATCCAAAGCGAGCCAAGCACATCCACCAACAGCCAGAGCATCGGATTTCATTCCGAAGTCTATCTGTCTACTGGCACACCACGCCACAGGCCGCAACGGACAGGCGAGCTGCGTCCTCAAAGGACCGGCTCATCATCGAACGGCACGGCCCCGTCTTTCACCCGCTCGATGAACCGCTTCATGGGCTCCGAGGGTTCGCCCCGGCGGCGTAGCAGGTAGGTAGAGAGCATCGGCGGGGTGCCGGCCAGCGGGCGAATGGAGATGTCCGGGCGCTGTAACGTCTGCACCTGCGAGGCGATGGCGAAGCCGATGCCGTAGCCGGCGCCGACCAGGGTCAACATCACGCCGAGGCTGGTCACTTCATCGACCAGCTTGAGCGGCGTGCCTGCGTCCTGCAGCATCGCTTGAATCTGATGGCGGCAGCCCGATCCCGATTCGGGATGGCACAGAACCAGCGGGAACTTCAAGGCTTCGGCCAGCGGCACCTGCACGTGTGCCAGCAAGGGATGGCGTGCGTGCACGATCACCGACAGCGGATCGGTCCACACCGGCTCGGCGACGAGGCCATCATGCACCGCGTTCGACAACGCAAAGCCGATGTCCAGCAGATCGTTGTGCAGCATCTTGAGCTGCTGCGCGAACGGCAGCTCGAAGACGCGAATCTCCAGCTCGGGCTCATCCTCGCGGCTGCGTGCCAGCAGGGTGGCGATGCGGGGCTGCGCCAGGCTGTCGCAGATGGCGATGCGTAGATTGCCTTGGTAGCCCTGTGCCGCCGCCTTGGCGCTCTTGACTGCCTGCTCCACGGTGGCCATCACGCGCCGGCATTCGCCGAGGAACACCTGGCCGGCCCAGGTCAGCCGCGTCAGGCGTGTGCTGCGGTCGAACAACTGCACGCCAAGCTGGCTTTCCAGGTCGCGCATCGCACGCGACACAGGTGATTGCTCGATGCCCAGACGTTCGGCTGCACGGGCCAGATGCAGTTCTTCCGCAACTGCGACGAAGTAACGCAGCAATCTGAAATCCAAGGCCACCTCCTGTTTGTCTTCTTCTGGTTCGGCCTCTCGGGCGCCAGCATCTACATCCGCATCCCGTCAGCACCTCCTTCGATTGCATCGCGTCGAAGCACTCATGCCTGTCGGGAGCAGGCCCGTCGCCGACACGCGCGGAGCTGGCCGGCGCACACAGCCGCACACTGAATGCTGATGGCCAGTGCTTGCTGCTGCCATGCCAGGGCGGGCGGGCGGCCAAGCAATATGACGCAGGCGTTCCTGCGAACCAGGGCCGCGAAGACGATGCTGCGTCCGCAAGGCTGGTAAATCAGCCGGTGTGCCGAGCACCGCGCGCAGGCGCTCACGCGTGTCGGAGTTCGCGATCGGTGCAGCCGACGACGACACGCCGGCGTCAGGGCGGGTGTGCCGATGCAGTTTCATGGGGGTGTCTTTCGGCTCACCCCGGTCGTCGCCTGGTCGGTCACGAAGCCCAGCTCCAACACCCGGACTTCTGCGTAGCCGCCATCCCCTGGGCGACGCGCTCGTAGATCCACCAGGCGGTCGCCGCGGATGAAGTCCTCGGGCTGCGGTTGACGCGGCGCGGAGGCCTGCAGCCGCTGCGCGAGCTGCTCGTCGCCCATGCGTTCGTCGTTCCAGAACACGCTGCCGTGGGTGGTGACGGACAGGTTCGCCACATCGGGCTTGATCGGCTTCACTCCATTCAGACACAGATGCTAATGAGAATTATTATTGATTGTCCGTGGTTTTGTGTGATATGGCAACACCGATGGAATAACCCGGCCTTGCCTGGACACTCGCCGCCTCGCCGGCGACTGAAGGCCGGATGGCGGCAACTGGAAGGCCTCTGTGACCGGCATCGCCACCGGGAAGCACTCATGCGGTTCCCTGCGGCCAGAGGAATGGACTCCACTTTCTGGGGGGAAGTACATGAACTTACGCCATCTTCGCTGTTTCATCGCCGTGGCCGAAGAGTTGCACTTTGGCCGGGCGGCGCGGCGGCTGCATGTGGAGCAGTCACCCCTGTCGCACACGATCCGCCAACTGGAGGCGGACCTGGGCGTGACGCTGCTGGAGCGCACGCCGCGCGGCGTGCGCCTGACCCCGGCCGGGCAGGTGTTTCTGGAGGAGGCCCGGCGCGTGCTGCTGACCCTTGAGCAAGCCCAGACCAAGACGCGGGCGGTGGCGGTGGGACACCGGGGCACCCTACGCATCGCCCTGGCCGGCGGCGTCGGGCGGACCCGGCTGTCGGCGCTGCTCGCGCTGTGCCGGGAGGAGGCGCCGGAAGTGGGCATCCGGCTGTTCGAGGCGCCGCTGTCGCAGGTGGTGGGCGGCCTGGGCAACGACCTGTACGACGCGGCCTTTGCGATGGCCGGCGAGATGGAGGCCGGGGTGGTCGCCAAGCCGGTGTGGCAAGATCCACTGGTGGTGGCCATACCGGCGCGGCACCCCTTGCTGGCGCACAAGCGGGTACCGCTGGACGAGGTGGTGGGCTACCCGCTGGTGCTGTGTCACCCGCAGGTTTGTCAGGAGTGCAGCCGGCAATGCGAGCGCCTGCTGCGCCTGGTGGAGACACCGCCGGTCGTGGCCGAGTACGTGACGACCCATTCGTTGATGCTGGCCCTGGTGGCGGCCGGCTATGGCGTGGGATTTTCCACCGCGGCGCACGCGGTGGCATGCCGGCAGGCGGACGTGATCGTCCGGCCGCTGGATGAGGACTCGGCGGCGTTGACGACCTACCTGCTACATCCCGAGGGCGCGATGTCGGAGCCGCTGCGCCACTTCATCGACCGTGCTCAGCGTGTCGGCCATATGCCGTTGGATACGCAACGGCTCGCATGAGGCTGCTTCAGGCGGGTTGGGGCGATGCCATTTTGGTCAAGGAGCCAGACCTGTTTTGTCATAGCGGGGTTCCATTGACGCGGTGCACGGGCGTGCTGCACTCAGGCTGCTCGCGCTTGCGGTTGGCATCCTGCGATGAGACTTGCATGCCCATCGCGTCGCGTCACAGCGAAGACGCGCGGCGCAACAGCGCTTGCCGTATGCGCATCGGCTCTGGCGTGTTGAGCTGATCGCGCTTTACTGGGCCTTTTCCCCTGCAAAGACTTTGGCCTGGTTATCCGGGTCAGGCATGGTGCCCGCGAACGACGCTGGTGACAGCATGTTTCGCGGCTTGCGAATTGTGAGTGATGGCGCCATGCGCGGCAAGACGCACATCTCGCAACGAAACCGGCGGCATCGTCGATGCCACGGTCTTCGCCGCTTCGCCACTTGCTCGTTTCGCCCGGAGACTTCTGGACGGCCACGCACGTCGCCTGTACGGCGGGTGCGTGTGCGTGGACTCGGTGCGATGACGAATGGAGGCGCGCGATATGCCGAAGTCGAGCAGCCTGGCCGATGGTGCCAAGACCTACTACCGCCCGATCGAGGCGGCAATCCGCTGGAGCGGATTGCTGCGCTTCGAGCGGCGCATCCTGGCGACCTTGGGACAGCGGCCTCTACCGGAGGCAACGGAGTTTCCGCGCTGGCCGATGCTGCGGTTGAACACCGAAAGAATCTTCGATGCGCTGGCTCACGGCGAGATGCCGTATGGCAAGGAGGGTTTGGTGCGGGACACGCAGGGCCTGACGATGGACGACCT
>JAVBUM010000027.1:0-19635 GCA_031555325.1 Niveibacterium sp.
CTTCGTTGGCGCGCACAACGATTGAGAACCGGTGTTGAAGCCAGATGGCTTCGTCAAAGCGGCGAATCTGCCGCCCGAGTGCTTTGGCTGCAGCTGGACTTGGGGCTTGAAGGACCTTGGCTCTGGTTTCTTCATCGCCAAAAAGCGAGGCCTTTTCGGCCATCATGAAATGCTCTGCTGTTGGATACAGCTGGCGGTCCAGAACGAACGGCGCGGCATACCATTGGCTGAAGCAAGAGGATGTGATGCCGTGCTTGCCATATTGATGACCCCAGAAGAAAACGAACTTCAACGCCTCCCCCGTGTTGAAGCGAGATCGGAGGTCTTCGAGTAGTTGTGAGTCGCTCATGGGCGCTTTCGATAAGGCTGTATTTGTTTGTGGACGGATTCAACTGTTCGCTTCCGCAAGAGGGCGGAGGCGCTGACGGAAAGTTCGTTGAGAGAGGTGGCGGCAGTCTAGCGCTGTTGCCGGATCTCTTGCCGCGGGCGTCGATCGGAGACAGGCTGTCAGTGATATTGGTTGCCTGCACCGAAGCGTGACGGTTTACCGGTGGCGATCTTGAGATCGATCATTCGCTCTGTCTTCATCTGCCGCTAGTGCGACCGCATCCGCGCCTGCGGGTATCCGCATTGGCGCAGCGGGATCGGTGACTGCGCGCCATATGGCTTCGGCGACATCTTGCGCGTATGTGACAGGAGCAGCGGTATCGCCCATTGTTGCAAATACGCGTTCCCTGAAAGCGGCATAGGCTTCGTGCTCGGTGCCCTCCATCAAGTGGCGAGCGTTGTTGCTCAAACTTGTGGTGGGTGCATGTCCGGGCAGCACCAGTCGTACGCGCACGTCGAAGGGGGCTAATTCCAATGCGAGCGATTCCGTGAAGGCATTCACCGCCGCTTTGCTGCCCGTGTACACCGACAACAGTGGCAGTGGCTTCAACGTCACGCCCGACGTCACGTTCACGATGACGCCAGCACGCCGTTGCCGAAACTGGGGTAGAACGGCTTGCGTCATTGCGATCGTACCGAGCGTATTGGTTTCGAAGACTTCGCGAGCGTGGGCCAGCGTGACGCCTTCGAGCGGCGCCAGCAATCCCACGCCAGCGTTGTTGACCAATGCGTCAATCGATCCCGCCGCCTCGATGCAACGGCCGATGCTCGTCGCGTCGGTTATGTCGAGTGGAAGCACGCGAAGCCGATCCGAGCACGGCAGCAGGCCCTCACGTGGCGTGCGCATCGTCGCGATCACGCGCCAGCCTTTGTCGAGGAAAAACCGTGCCGTCTCAAGACCGAAACCGGATGAGCAGCCCGTGATAAGAACGGTAGACGTGGGGGCCATCAGAATCTCCAGCGGGTTGTCGATATCGACACGATAGAATCCACGCTTCGGATTAACTAGACTTGGAAATCCGATTTTTTGTTGAGTTCGTCCGGAATGATTGATCCCCTCGCAGAAGTGGTCGGGTTGCTGCAACCCGGTGCACCGTTCTCGAAGCTTGTCGTCGCATCGGCGCCTTGGGCGGTGCGTCGCACAGAGATGGGTCGCCCGTTCTACTTCGTCATGCTGGAGGGTGCTTGCCATCTCACGGTAGAAGGCCCGACGCACAGCGAGACGATCACCGTGAAAGAAGGCGATTTCGTGCTGATCCCCGCAGCGCGTCGCTTTGCTACATCCAGCCTTGATCGACAACCTCCGGGCGAAGAGGAAACCGTTGCCACGCCTATCGTGGCTATTCCCGGTGGCGCGCGCGTCGGTGATCCGGACGGTGCGGTCGATGTGCGCATGCTTGTTGGTAATTGCATATTCAGGTCGCCGGATTCTGCGATGCTCGTGTCACTGCTGCCGCAGTGGGTGCACGTGCGCGGCGAGCGTCGTCTGTCTGCGCTGGTCGAGCTGGTGAGCGACGAATCCCGCGCGGATCGGCCTGCGCGAGAGATCGTGATGACCCGTCTGCTCGAAGTCATGCTGATCGAGGCGTTTCGATCAAGCGCCAGCACTGCGGCATCGCCGGGCTTGGTGCGTGGGTTGTCCGATCCCAGGTTGGCGCAGGCGTTGCGGCTCATGCACGAGCGTCCCGCCGTGCAGTGGAATGTCGCGCAGCTGGCGAGTGAGGCCGCGATGTCGCGATCGACTTTCTTCGAACGCTTCAGTCGGGCCGTCGGCATTGCACCTATGGAATATCTGCTGGCATGGCGTATGGCACTCGCGAAACAACTACTGCGGCAACGGGAACTCTCAATGACGGAGATCGCTGAGCGCGTCGGCTACGGTGCGATCAGCGCGTTTGGCGTAGCCTTTACTCGGCACGTGGGCATACCGCCAGGGCGTTATGCAAAGGGGGCACGTGATGATCTCGGTATGTCGAGTGAGTTGATCTAGCCAGCCGTTCCTGCTTCAGGGCGCCCTCCGAACGGACTTTCACTGATTGGCTATTGCTGCAACGAAACGACGGAAAGGGGCTGGATTCCGTGAGGGTTCAGCGCAGTCGCTTTCTCAATGTGCCACTGACGCCATCGACGATGAGTGCAAGCACCAGCGCGGCGCCGACGATCGTCGCGACTTGCGGGTAGTGCAGCAGCGAGAGTTCGTAGTAGAGCATCTGCCCGAGTCCGCCAGCCCCGACGAAGCCAAGCACTGCAGCCATGCGGATGTTGATTTCCCATCGATACAGACCGTAGGCGAGCCATTGCGGTGCGACGTGAGGCAGCGTGCCATATAGAAAGGCGATTGTGCGTGGCGCTCCGGCTTCGCGTAGCGCGCGGTTCGATTCGGGAGGTGCGTTTTCGAGTGCTTCGGCGTAGAGCCGGCCGAGTACGCCACTCGTATGCAGTGCGAGTGCGAGAGTGCCGGCGAAGGGGCCGATGCCGGCTGCGAGTACGGTTTGTGTAGCCCAGACAAGCTCAGGCACCGAGCGCAGCACGTTGAGTGCCGCGCGTGTGGCTTGGCGCGCCATGGTGCCGAAACGGCCGCTTGCGGGGAGTGCGAGCAGTACTCCGACTGTCGCTGCGAGGAGTGTGCCGAGTAAGGAGATCGCGAGCGTTTGAAGGGCGCCCTCCGAGGCCTTTGCGAGCAGGTCGGTCGAGAGATCTGCAGGGAAGAACTCGCCGATATATCTGCTGAACTCGTTCCATGAAGTTTGTCGTGCAAGCGTGACCGGCGATAGGCCAAGCGCGGCGAAGGCGGTGATGATGGCGGCGAACAGCGCGAGTATGCCCATACACAGGGCGGCCGGTCTTGCAGGAGCGAGCGTGGCATCGCGTGCCGGACGGCGGCGATCAATCAGGCGGCGCAAAGCGTTGGAGCCCGCGTCGGCGAGCCAGACGAGCGCAAGGAAGGCGATCAGGATGCTTGCGGCTTCCGAGCCGTTAAGCATCTTCATCGCCTGATCCATCAGTTGGCCGAGCCCGCCCGCGCCGACGAAGCCCATGATGACCGATGCGCGTACCGCACATTCCCAGCGATAGACGGTGTAGGAAACGAGCTCGCTCGCAGCGTTAGGGATCAGACCAAAGAGCAGGGCACGGGTGCGCGAGCTGCCCGCTTCGAGCAAGGCGCGGGCGGGACGGTGGTCGGTCGAGTCGAGGATTTCACCATAGACCTTGCCGAGCATTCCTCCGTAAGTGAGACCGAGTGCGAGCACTGCGGCGGCGGGGCCGAGGCCGAAGAAGCGCACAAAGAGCAGCGCCCAGATGAGTTCCGGAATGCCACGCAGGAAAAGCAGTGTGACGCGGACGAGCGCACGCGCCATGCGGCCCGGCCATTGCGTTGGTGAGGGGCCAATGGCGCTTTGCGAGAGTGCGCGCGTCGCAAGTGCCCCGAGGGGGACTGCAAGTAAAAATGCGAGCGCCATCCCAGCGGTGGCGATCACGATGGTTTCGAACACCGCTCTTGTAAGCAGCCGCAGGAAGAAGCCGTCGGTTGCCGGTGGTAGGAAAGTCGCAAGGTAGTTGCCGAGCGGTCTTAGGTTGGTTGGATCGGCGAGCCGTAGCGGATTGAAGTCCGACAGCCGCAAGAGTGGCCAGAGCAGGGCGAGGGCAATCACTGCACCAGTGAGGCGGCCGCGTGCCGCGGGGTCGCGCAGGGTTTCGGTCGTATTCACACGCAGGGTGGAGTGATTTCGGTTGTTTCGGGCGCGAGAATGGCAACGTCGGTTCGTGCCGCGTCGGCCAGCAGGGGTAGCACGGTGCCTTCGCTTGCGTAGAGTTCGCGCAGCAGGGCGTCCGAAACCTTGGTGGCGGGCAGGTCGAAATGGATCCGGCCGTCGCGCACGCCAATCACGCGCGGGAAATGGTTCAGAGCAAGGTCGACGGCGTGCAGGCTTGCGACGAGCGTCGCGCGGCGGCGCCCGGCTTCGTCGACCAGCAGTTGCGCCGTGCGCTGCGCCAGTGCCGGATCCATCGCTGAGACGGGTTCGTCGGCAAGGATGAGGGACGGTCGCTGGTAGAGCACGCGTGCAATGCCGACACGCTGCCGCTGGCCACCCGAGAGCTCGTCGCAACGCACGTAAAGCTTTTCCGGAAGATCGAGCCGTGCGAGTTCGGCACGTACGCCTGCGGCATCGGGCGGGTATGCGAGCGCGGCCAGCGCCTTCCATGTGCTCCAGTACCCAAGCTGCCCGGCCTGGACCGCCGTGATGACGCGCTGGCGTGGCGGTAGGGGAGGCGCTTGATGCACGGTGCCGATCTCTCTTCGCAGGTGCCGCAGTCCACGTGAACCCAGAGTCCAGGGCGCCTGCCCGAGCAAGCGGACCTTACCGGAGTACGGTCGCAGGGCGGCGCCAAGGATGCGCAGGAGCGTTGTTTTGCCCGCGCCGGAAGGACCGATGAGGGCGATTCGCTCTCCTTGCCCGGCGGTGAGCTCCACGCCTTGCAGCGCGCGTGTGTTCCCGGGATAGGCGTGGGTGACGTCGGTCAGATCGAAGGACATGGTGTCGCGACTGGGGCGGTGAGCGCCTGGATACATGCCACTCGACTTGATGCGGGCATGGCTGGCTCCCACCCGTCGTATGGGGGACGAACTGGCACAATCACTTGATCAGTCCGGCCGAGCGTCCCGCCTCCTCGATGCTGGCATAGTTTTCCGGCTTCGTCGGCACGAACTTGCTGGCACGCTGCAAATCCATGATTTCCTTGTCTTCCGGCTTGCTTGCATCGAGCTTGAGGAAGGCGTCGCGAAGCTTCCTTTGCGTCTCGGCAGGCAGATCGCCGCGCACGGTCCAGTTGTAGTCGTAATAGGGCGGCGTGGTGGCAAAGACACGCACCTTGCTCATGTCGACCTTTTTTGATTCGACCAGCTTGTCCCACACCGATGCATTGAGTACGCCGGCCTCGACCTTTCCGGCCGCCACGAAGGCCACAGTGGCGTCGTGTGCACCCGAGAATGCGACGGTCTTGAAATCCTTTTCTGGATTGACTCCCGCCTTGAGCAGGAAATAGCGAGGCATCAGGTGTCCCGAGGTCGACGATGCTGAGCCGAACGCAAAGGTCTTGCCTTTGAGGTCGGCGAGCGACTGGATTGCTGGATCCGCGGTAATGAAGCGCGAAGTGAATTTCTCATCCTCTGCGCGTTGCACAAGCGGCACGACCGCACCGTTGGTGCGCAGCTTCGTCTGCACGTAGGTGAAGCCGCCGAGCCACGCCATGTCGAGCTTCCTCGCAGCGAGGGCTTCAACGACGGCGGCATAGTCGGTTACGGGCACCCACTGCACCGGCATTCCGAGTGTCTTCTCAAGGTACCTACCGAGCGGAGCGAACTTGCGCTGAAGCTCGGTGGGGGATTCGTCCGGAATCGCGGAGACGCGTAACGACTCTGCTGCGTGGGATAGCGGGGCGGTGAGTGCGGCGCTGGCGAGCGTAAACAACGTCAGGCCACGCAGTGCGCGGCGACGGGAAAGGGTGACCATCATGGCTCCTGTTATTTCAGACGCCTGCGCGGGAGTCGATTCGCGCGGGCCGACATGTTTGCCTTGGGATTTGCCGCGGCGGATTGGAGCAGTGCACAGACTGCGGCGCGGATTATAGAGTGCTCGGCGAGTTTTCGTGCCGATGTCATTGTGGTTGGTGATGCAGGAACGGATACGTGCAGTGCACCATTCGGAACAAGGATTGTCGCGGTGTGCAGAACAATTTTGCGCTGGCGACCTCGCCGCGCCTTGACATGTAATGACCGGCCTTGACTCTGTTTGCCAGAAGGCGCAGCGTTACTGGAGTCCATCAACGTGTGGATCTAATAGACCATGGGGGAGACATGCAAGTCACACGACGGCAATTCTTCAGGGTCTGTACCAGCGGTGTCGCTGGTAGCAGCCTCGCCCTGATGGGATTCTCGCCAAGCGAAGTCTTGGCGGAAACCCGCAACTTCAAGCTCGCGCGTACGACCGAGACGCGTAATACCTGTCCTTATTGCTCAGTCGGTTGCGGCTTGCTTATGTATAGCCTGGGCGATAGATCGAAGAATGCGCGCTCGCGCATCATCCACATCGAAGGCGATCCGGATCACCCGGTCAATCGCGGTACGTTGTGTCCCAAGGGGGCCGGCCTGCTCGATTTCGTGCAAAGCCCCAACCGCCTCAAGTTCCCCGAAGTACGAGAGCCGGGCACGAAGGAATGGAAGCGCATCAGTTGGGACGAGGCCTTCGATCGCATTTCCACGCTGATGAAGGAAGACCGCGACAAAAACTTCATCGCAAAGACCGATGACGGGCTGACGGTCAATCGTTGGCTGACGACGGGTTTTCTTGCCGCGTCAGCCTCGTCTAACGAATCCGGGTACGTGACGCACAAGTTTGTCCGTTCCCTGGGGATGATCGCATTCGATAACCAAGCACGTGTCTGACACGGCCCGACGGTGGCAAGTCTTGCCCCGACGTTTGGCCGTGGTGCGATGACGCAGCACTGGCAGGATATCAAGAACGCGGACCTCGTCCTCATCATGGGCGGCAACGCAGCCGAGGCGCACCCCTGCGGTTTCAAATGGGTGACCGAGGCCAAGGAGCACCGCAAGGCGAAGCTGATCGTCGTCGATCCGCGCTTCACGCGCTCGGCATCGGTGGCGGATTTCTATGCGCCGATTCGTACTGGTAGCGACATCGCCTTTCTCGGCGGCGTCATCAACTACCTGCTCACGAACGACAAGATCCAGCATGAGTACGTTAAGGCGTACACCGATTTCACGTATCTGGTGAAGCCGGAGTTTGCATTCAACAATGGTTTTTTCTCTGGCTACAACGCCGAGAAGCGCACGTATGACAAGTCGAGCTGGGAATACCAGATCGGCGAAGACGGTTTCGTCAGGACCGACCCGACGTTCCAGGATCCACATTGCGTCTATCAGTTGATGAAGACGCACTACTCGCGCTACACGCCGGAGATGGTGACTGCGATCTGTGGCACGCCAACCGACAAGTTCCTCAAGGTGTGTGAAGCAATTGCGAGCTGTTCGACGCCGAACCGCACCATGACGATCATGTACGCGCTTGGCTGGACGCAGCATTCGGTTGGTTCGCAGATGATCCGTACCGGCGCGATGGTGCAGCTCCTGCTCGGCAACATCGGCGTCCCGGGTGGCGGCATGAACGCACTGCGCGGGCACTCGAACATTCAGGGGCTGACGGACCTGGGTTTGTTGTCGAACCTGCTGCCAGGCTATCTCACGTTGCCGGGCGACAAGGAGCAGAACTACGACGAATACATTGCCAAGCGTGCGCCGAAGCCTCTGCGGCCGAACCAGATGTCGTACTGGCAGAACTACGGCAAGTTCCACGTCAGCCTGATGAAGGCGTGGTACGGCGACGCCGCAACCAAGGAGAACAACTTCTGCTTCGACTGGTTGCCGAAGCTCGACAAGATGCACGATGTGCTGCAGGTGTTCGAGGATATGGGGCAGGGAAGGGTAAATGGCTATTTCTGCCAGGGCTTCAACCCGATTGCTTCGTTCCCAAACAAGGCCAAGGTTTCCACCGCGCTGGCCAAGCTCAAGTACCTCGTCATCATCGATCCGCTGGCGACGGAGACTTCCGAGTTCTGGCAGAACTTCGGCGACTTCAACAACGTCGATCCGACGAAAATCGAGACGATGGTCTTCCGCCTGCCTTCGACCTGCTTTGCCGAAGAGGACGGCTCAATTGTCAATTCCGGCCGCTGGCTGCAATGGCACTGGAAGGGTGGGGAGCCTCCGGGCGAGGCGCTGCCCGATGCCGACATCATCGCCGGCCTCTTCATGCGGTTGCGGGCGATGTACGTGAAGGATGGCGGAGCCTTCCCGGATCCTGTGCTCAAGCTCGCCTGGAGGCACAAGATTCCGCACAGCCCGTCACCGGAAGAACTGGCGAAGGAGTATTCGGGTTCGGCACTTGCTGATCTCATCGATCCGAAGGATCCAACCAAGGTGCTTGCGAAGGCGGGGGAACAACTGCCCGGCTTTGCGCTGTTGCGTGACGACGGTAGTACATCATGCGGCTGCTGGATCTTCTCCGGCTCCTGGACCCAGGCCGGCAACCAGATGGCACGGCGGGATAACGCAGATCCATTCGGCATCGGCCAGACGCTAGGCTGGGCTTGGGCGTGGCCGGCGAATCGTCGCATCCTCTATAACCGTGCCTCCTGCGACCCCGCAGGGAAGCCTTGGGACCCGAACCGCAAGCTCATCTTCTGGGATGGTGCGAAGTGGACCGGCTCGGACGTGCCCGATATGCGGCCGGATGCTGCGCCGGATCAGGAAGTCGGTCCGTTCATCATGAACCCGGAAGGTGTGGCACGCTTCTTCGCTCGCGCGGGGCTTGCGGAAGGGCCGTTCCCTGAGCACTACGAGCCATTCGAGTCGCCGATCGACAATAACCCGTTGCATCCGCAGAACTTGGCGGCGCGGGCGAATCCGGCGGCACGCGTGTTCAAGGGTGACATGGAAGCCTTTGGCACTGCGAAGGAGTTCCCGTACGCGGCGACAACCTACCGCCTTACCGAGCACTTCCACTACTGGACCAAGCATGTGCGGACCAGTGCGATCGTGCAGCCGGAACAGTTCGTCGAGATCGGTGAGGAACTGGCGAAGGAGAAGGGCATCCGCGCGGGCGATCGTGTCAAGGTGCGAAGCAACCGGGGTTACATCCAGGCGGTTGCCGTGGTGACCAAGCGGATCAAGACGCTCGACGTGGCAGGCAAGAAGGTTCACACCGTCGGGATTCCGATCCACTGGGGCTTCAAGGGGTTGGCGAAGAATGGTTATCTGACGAATACGCTGACGCCTTTCGTGGGCGATGGCAATTCGCAGACGCCCGAGTTCAAGTCCTTCCTTGTCGACATCGAAAAGGTGTAAGCCATGGCCCTGCAATCACTCGATATCAAGGCACGCTCGGCCACGACGACGCCTTCGCCGGGAATCCGGGAAACGGTAGAGATTGCCAAGCTCATCGACACCTCGAAGTGCATCGGTTGCAAGGCTTGCCAGGTGGCATGCATGCAATGGAACGACATTCGGGACGAGGTCGGCACAAACCATGGGGTTTATGACAATCCGATGGATCTCACGCCGGCTTCCTGGACAGTGATGCGCTTTACGGAGTACGAGAACGAGGAAGGCAATCTCGAATGGCTGATTCGCAAGGACGGCTGCATGCACTGTTCGGACCCGGGCTGTCTCAAGGTCTGCCCGTCGCCGGGTGCGATCGTGCAGTACGCCAACGGCATTGTTGATTTCCATGAGGAGAACTGCATCGGTTGTGGCTACTGCGTGACGGGCTGTCCATTCAACGTCCCCCGGATCTCGAAGAAGGACAACAAGGCCTACAAGTGCACCCTCTGTTCGGATCGTGTCTCGGTCGGACAGGCTCCCGCGTGCGCGAAAGTCTGTCCAACTGGTGCGATTACCTTTGGTGCCAAGGAGGACATGATCGACGCGGCGCAGGGGCGAATTACCGACCTCAGGGAGCGCGGCTTCAAGAATGCGGGGCTCTACGATCCGCAAGGCGTGGGTGGCACGCATGTGATGTACGTGCTGCATCACGCCGACCGGCCGGAGCTCTATCACGGTTTGCCGAAGGATCCTCAGATCAGTCCGATGGTTGGGTTGTGGAAAGGCTTTGCCAAGCCGCTCGCCATGGTGGCAATGGGTGCGGTTGCTGTCGGTAGCCTCTTCCACTACGTCATGAAGGGGCCAAACGAGGTTTCCAAGGAAATCGAGCGTGAGTTCGAGAAGGAGGACCGGCAATGATCCGCGATCCGAATGACCTGCAACGTTACACAGCGTCCGAGCGACTGAACCACTGGGTCGTGGGCATGTGCTTCATCTTGCTTGCGCTCTCGGGGCTTGCCTTCTTTCATCCGGCGTTCTTTCCGCTCGCGACGTTGTTTGGCGGTGGGGTCTGGGCACGCATCCTGCATCCGTTCATCGGTGTCGTCATGGCGATCTTCTTCGCGATCATGGCAATCCGTTTCTGGCGCCTGAATGTGATGACCGCAATCGACCGCGAATGGATAGGCCGTGTGCGCGAGATGATGGATGGAGACGACCACAACATGCCGTTGCAGGGTAAGTACAACGGCGGCCAGAAGCTCCTGTTCTGGGCGATCGTCGTATGCGTCCTCGTGCTGTTCCTGTCCGGGATTGCGATGTGGCGCGAGTACTTCAGCGGTATACCGATCGGACTCGTGAGGCTGGCGTCGGTGCTGCATGCGATGTTCGCCAGCTTCCTGATCGCTCTGATCGTGGTGCATGTGTATGCCGCGATCTGGGTGAAGGGTACGATCCGTGCGATGTGGTACGGCACTGTGACGCGGCCCTGGGCGAAGCAGCATCATGGCGCGTGGTATCGCGAAATGACGGGTAGAAGGTGAACGGGACGCCGATGAGCACACGCATTCTTGAACCGGGCGAGATCGAACCGCGCTCGACCCACATCCCGGAACGGGTGCTGCCACGCATCGGCGGGCTTTTTGCAGCACGCGCTGCCCGGTTACGTGCCCTCGTGCCGGGCAACGCGCTTGGCGCCTACCTTTCCTTTGTTGCTGAGCTTGCGGATGTGCAGCAATGGGTAGCGGATTCGGTTCTGCTGCCCGCTGTTGCGGAGGCGCATCACCGGGAGCAAGCGCTGGCGGCTGGAATGGTGCCACTCCCAGCGGTATCAGGGCGGCGTCCGCATGGCTGGATCGATGTCCTGCGCGCGTTGCTCGGGCGTCTGGCGCAGGCACAACTTCCCGACGCTGTACATGTCGAAATCGCCAGGCTTGAGCGGCGGGACTCCGATTGGCTTGACCTCCAGGCTGCGGCAATTCTGTCTGGCCGCCTGGATGGCCTTGACCTTGCGTCGGCGCCGATGATCGCGGCGGCACTGCAAGTCATCTGGGCCGCTGCAGCGTCCGGACTCGATGCTCGCTCATTCGGGCCGCTCGTTGGGCGCGAATTCTGTCCTGTCTGCGGTAGCCATCCGGTGGCGGGTGTGGTGCGGATTGGTGGTGACGTTGCGGGATTTCGTTACCTGCATTGCGCCCTGTGCTGCAGCGAGTGGCACTTGGTGCGTGTCAAGTGCAGCGCATGCGAGAGCACCAAGGGTATCGACTATCGGGAAATCGAGGGCGGCCCAGGCGTAGTCAAGGCGGAGTGCTGCAGTGAGTGTGGGAGCTATCTGAAACAGTGCTACCAGCATAAGGCTCCGGACCTCGACCCGGTCGCCGACGACTTGGCGAGCCTCTCGCTTGATCTGTTACTGGACGAGCAGGGATTTGCGCGCAGTGGGACCAACCTGATGCTCTTTGCTGCGCCGAGCTAGAGGTTTGGGGCGTGTTCTCACAGCCCTTCCGAAGACTCTAGCTGCGCGGTTCGTTTTTCCGTGGCTTCTTCCGACGACCGGAAGCCCTCCGCGGCTTACGTCGCGGGATGAGATGCACGTCGAGCAGGCGCTCGATACGCAGGAACACATCACGGCGCGAGAATGGCTTGATCAGTAGGTCTTCGATATCCAGACGCGTGCGGAGCAGTTGCGATGCTGCGCTTTTGTTGCCCGTCATGAGAATGACCGGAATATGCAGTGTGCGTACGTCATAACGCAGCGTACGCAGAGCGGTAAACCCGCTTATTCCAGGCAGGACAATATCGAGGAAGATCAGATCGGGCTGTTCCTTCGCAGCCAGAGCGATGCCCGTTTCGGCGTCGGATGCCTCCAGCATCTGGCAACCGGCGGAGTGCAGCATCCGGCTTAGAATGGCCACGATGCTTGGAGCGTCGGCGATGATCAGGACGCGAGTGCCTCGTCGTGCATTGACCCTCGATCGTTTCCGGCGATCGGCGGCCATTCTGACTTTGGCGTCCGTGACAGTGTGGTTTGCTCGTGCCCGCCTGTTACAAGCTCGCCGTAGCTTATCGAATAGTCCCACGCCGAGATTTCCGCAGAGGTTCCGGGCATCGACTGGCTGCCGAGCCGCTTGAGTATTCATACATCATAACACTGCGGTTGGTGCTGGCCTAATGCTGACGGTTGCACGGCACTTGGATTGGTCGATGGCGAACGCTCGGCCAAGACGTTGCTGCCATGACAGTGCCGCACGAGAGGTCTTCCAGCTAGACTTTCATCCCGTTGTTCAATTTGTGGAGCGTCCATCGTGCCTGGCCCAGATTCTCTGGTGGCGTCGCGCTTCAAACAATTGCCGGCCGTCGATCGGCTGCTCAACCATGCGATGGTGATGGATCTGGTCAAGCGGTATGGCCGTCCGGAGGCGACGCGCGCCGTGCGCGAAATCCTTGAGGAAATGCGCGGACAGCTGCTATCGGGAAAGATGACGCAGGCGCTGGATGAAGACGCCGTTGTGCAAGCGATAGCCGCTCGGCTCGATGCCATGATGCAGCCCGCGTTGCGACGCGTCTTCAATCTCACTGGCACGGTGCTGCACACGAACCTCGGGCGTGCGCCGTTGCCGGAGGCTGCGGTCGAAGCGCTGGTGACCGCTGCGGCCGGTCCATGCAATGTTGAATACGAGCTTGAAGAAGGTGGTCGTGGCGATCGTGACGCGCTCGTCGAAAGTGTGCTCTGCCGACTGACCGGCACCGAGGCTGCGACGGTCGTTAACAATAATGCCGCAGCGGTGTTCCTGATCCTCAATACGCTTGCTATCGGCCGCGAGGCGGTGATCTCGCGTGGTGAGCTCATCGAGATCGGCGGCGCTTTTCGAATTCCCGACATCATGGCGCGCGCGGGATGCAGGATGATCGAAGTTGGCACCACCAATCGCACGCACCCGCGCGACTATGAGGCTGCGTGTGGCCCGGATACGGCGATGCTGCTCAAGGTGCATACCAGCAATTACGCAGTGACGGGATTTACTGCGAGCGTCCCTGAAGCACGCGTGGCTGCCATTGCCCATTCGCATGGTGTGCCTTGCGTGGTGGATCTCGGGAGCGGGACGCTGGTCGATTTGTCGCGCTATGGCTTGCCGCACGAACCGCTGCCACAGGAAGCGCTCGCCGCCGGGGCTGATCTTGTCTGCTTTTCCGGTGACAAGTTGCTGGGTGGCCCGCAAGCGGGCTTGATTGTCGGGCGGCGCGATCTGATCGAAGCGATCAAAAAGAACCCGCTCAAGCGGTGTCTTCGAGTTGGCAAGCTCACGCTTGCGGCACTCGAACCGGTGCTCCGCCTGTATCTGGATCCGGATCGTCTGGCGGACCGCCTACCGGCGCTGCGTCAGCTCACCCGGCCCGAGCACGAGATCGCAGCTGCTGCGGAGCGCCTGTTGCCAAGCGTGCGCTTGGCGCTCGGGCCGGCGTGGCGGGTTCTCGTCGCACCCATGAAAAGCCAGATCGGCAGCGGATCACTTCCGGTTGACCTCCTGCCATCGGCAGGTTTCGCAATCCGTGGGGCGGACGGTCGTTCGGGCGGTGCGCTCGCAAGGCTTGCCGCTTGTTGGCGTTCGCTGCCTGTGCCGGTCCTGGGACGTGTCGCAGATGACGCTTTCCAGCTCGACCTACGATGCCTGGACGACGAAGTCGGTTTCGCGTCTCAATTGAGAGACCTGAAGGTAGACATATGAAACCTCCATTAAAGAATACGGGAGGCTGAAATGCTCGTTGGAACCGCGGGACATATTGACCATGGGAAGACCACGCTGGTTCGCGCGCTGACCGGCGTCGATACCGACCGCCTCCCGGAAGAGAAAGCTCGCGGCATTTCAATCGAACTTGGTTATGCCTATCAGCCGCTGCCGGATGGCGGAATGCTTGGCTTCGTTGATGTACCGGGGCACGAGCGTTTGATTCACACCATGCTTGCGGGAGCCGCCGGTATCGATTTTGGTCTGCTTGTTGTCGCGGCGGATGATGGTGTCATGCCTCAGACGCGTGAGCATCTGGCGATCCTGCAATTGCTTGGCATCTCGCGCGGTGCAATCGCGTTGTCGAAAGTCGACCGCGTCGGTATCGATCGGCGCGAGGTTGTTACCGCGGAACTTGCGGCCTTGCTCGACGGCACCCCGCTGGCCAGTGCACCCGTGTTTCCGGTGGCCGCGCCGGAGGGACGCGGCATTGCGGAATTAAGGGCTCATTTGGCACGGGAGGCGATGTCGGTAAATCGCCTCACCGAACCCGCTTCGTTTCGGTTGGCAGTGGATCGCTGTTTTACCCTGCCGGGTGTCGGCACGGTTGTCACCGGCACGGTCTTCGACGGAATGGTCGGTATTGGCGATCGTCTGATGGTCAGTCCCACGGGGCGCGAAGTGCGTGTGCGTAGCCTGCATGCACAAGGCCAGCCTGCCGACCACGGTCGTGTGGGAGAGCGGTGTGCGGTTGCGCTGGTTGGGGTGGCGCGCGATGAGGTGGCGCGCGGCGATTGGCTGCTCGCTCCGTCACTCCATGCCCGTATCGATAGGGTGGACGTGCGCTTGCGCCTGCTACCGGGCGCCAGCCACATCCTGCGGCAGTGGGGGCGTGTGCATGTGCATCATGGCGCACGCCGTGAAATGGCCCATATATTGCTCCTCGACGTCGAGCATCTCGCCCCGGGCGGTGAAGCGTTCGCGCAGTTGGTATTCGATGAGCCGCTCGTGCTGTGTGCGGGCGATACGCTGGTGTTGCGTGATGCGTCCGCGAGCCAGACGCTCGGCGGCGCGCGGGCGCTTGATCCGGAGCCGCCGCTGCGACAGCGGCGAAGCGAGGTGAGGCTCGCACAGCTTGCTGCACTTGACACGAACGATCCTCTCTTGGCGCTCGCAGGCTTGCTTGGTTGTGCACCGCACGGCATCGAGCTGCGTGCCTACCTACGGGCTCGTAACCGTGTGCTGGCCGAAGATGCGCTTTCCGCGCTTGGTACGCGTATTACCACGAATGAGGGGGATTGGCTGCTCTCGCCAGCGCACTGGGAGGCGTTGCAGACCCGCATCCGTGAATCGCTCGACAGTTTTCATGAGCGTACGCCGGACGAACTTGGCCCCGATCTTGGAAGGCTGCGCCGCATGACTTCGCCCGCCTGTGCACCAGCGGTGTTTTCTGCCGCTGTGGAAAGCCTGATCGAAGCGCGGGTTGTCAATCGTAGTGGCCCCTGGCTACATCGTCCGGATCATGACATTCGCCTGTCGGATGAAGAAAAGCGGCTTGCGGAGTGTGTGTTGCCCCGGATTGCCGCTCGCGCATTCGATCCGCCCTGGATGCGCGAGCTCGCATGCGAATCGGGTGCCGATGAATCTGTCATGCGAAGCCTGTTGATCCGGCTGGCGCGACGAGGCGAGTTGTTTCAGGTGGTGCGCGACTTGTTCTACTCGCATAAGGCGATCATTGCGTTGGCCCGAGTCGTACAGGAGTTAGCCAGAAATGATGGCGGCGTACGCGCGGCAGACTTCCGGGATCGCACTGGGCTAGGGCGAAAGCGGGCGGTCCAGGTACTCGAGTTCTTCGATCGTATCGGGTATACCCGTCGTGCGCGCGAAGCCCACCGCTTACGTAGCGACAGCCTGTTACGGCAGTAACCGGGTTACCATGTGCTCGGCCTGCTTGTGTTGTAAAACCTTGTTGAATCCTTTCCCGCAGCCGATTGCGTCAGCCGTGCGGGTTGCAGGCTCGTGCTCCAATCTGACTTCCTTGATGGAAGAGATTCGTCCCTGGTGGGGCGGCCGGGCTTCAAACCCGGTTGGGGGCGTCAGCCGCTCCCGGGTGGGTTCGACTCCCACTCTCTTCCGCCAATCGCTTATATGCCGATGATCCGGATCGGTTCCTATGAATTTCCCAACAATGTGCTGTTTGATGCCCAGGGTGAGGTGTGGTTGCGCCCAGTGGCCGATGGCACGCTGATTCTCGGCCTGACTGCGCTCTCCTGTGATTTTGCCGGCGATTTCGTGATTTTCACGCCAAAGCCGGAAGGGCGGGAATATGAGGCCGGTCGTTCGATCGGAATGCTTGAAACCTGTAAGACGGTCGGTGCGGTCAAGACGCCGGTTTCGGCGCGGATACTGGAAAGTAACCTGGCGATCGAACGCACACCGAGCCTCGTCAATCGGATGCCCTATGACGAAGGCTGGCTGTTCCGACTGCATCCTCTCGACTGGGAAAACGAGCACCACGTCTTGCTCGATACTGAAGCTCTGGCGGCTCGTCATGAAGCACTGCTGGCGCGGATGAAAGCACTGCGAGATGGCTGAGGCAGAGCGACGAGGTCTTGCGATCCTTCTTTGGGCAACTGATCCTGACGATCCTGCGCGGTGTGCAACGCCCTTCTTTCATGCCGCGGCTGCGGCGGCGATGGACCTCGATGTCGAGGTCTATTTTGCGAGTCGTTCCGTGCGTTTACTGTTGCCGGGCGTTGCGGAAAGTCTGCGTACGACGGGAAATGGTGGCGAAACAATCGCGCATTTCATGCGGGAATCCCATCAGGCGGGTGCAAAGTTTTTTGTCTGCACCAGTGCAAAGCGTGCTTTTCTCGAAACGGATGCGGCGCTGATTCCTGAAGTCGATGGCTACGCCGGTGCGGGGAGTTTCATTGCTCGTGCTGCTGATACGACGTGGGCGACGTTGGTGTTCTGAGACCTGCGTCGTAGTTCAACTTTTCCAAAATGACAGCCCCCCGGCTTGCCGGGGGCCGAGTGCGTAGCTTACTTGCTATGGCTCGTCAGTGTGGGGCTCTCAGTTTTCTGCATCCGGGCGGGGTCCATCAGTACGAGACCGAATGCCATCCCGTACAGGATGCGCCCCTCCTTGTCGACCTTGATTGGCGCGTACATGCCATTGAATACCGGGTCGCTGCCGGAAGCAATTTCGAGCACCGTCTTGCCTGTGTCGAGATCGAACCCCAGGTGATAACCCTCGCCCATGCGGTCCGCATAGACGCCATTTATGATCGCCATGCGGCTCTTATCGTTGCCGCTGATCATCGGCACGATCGAGATCGAGCCGACATCGTTACGTGACCACAATTGCTTCCATTCGTGCTTTGTGTGATTCCACTTGAGCATGGCAACACCACGCGGCGCGGGACGAGTCATGCCATTGATCATGGCGTTGTAATAGTTGAAACGCATTGAGCTGCCGTGTTGCTCAGCCGGAATGTTATTCACCACGAAGGCATAACCATCCCAGGACGAAACGGATTGCTCCGACTGAACGATGTTCACGCTTGGGCCCATGTCCACTTCATGCTGGTCAGCAATGCGTGCGGATAGCGTGCCCGGCTTCTGCTTCCAGCCCGTCGGAATCTGGTCACGCCACATGGCGACAAGACGCATTTTTCTTGCACCGTCGGTGAACACGACCAGCTTGTCCTCATTCGGACCAAAGCCGATCAGCGTCGGCGTGGCGCCGGTGCCGTCGCCGATCTTGATTTCAGAGAATCGCACTCCGCGGTCATATGGAGCCTTCCACGCGCCGCTGGCCTCATCAGAGTGGATCTTGCCATTCTTGTCCACCACCAGGCGGTACATGTTCTGGTTCGACGCGACATACACGGCGCCGCCACCTGCTTCGGGGCCCACCGCAAACGAATTCAGGAACAGCTCGTCATCACGGTCGACGCGCCATGTGTCGATAAGCGCCAGTGTGTCGCGGTTGAGCGTAAGGATTGCACCGCCAAGTGTATTGATGACGAGGTAGCCATTCGGCGTCATGCTCATGCCGAAGGATGCGTCGCCGAATAGATTGGCGTTGCGTTTGGCGCGTTCATTGTCGAACAGCGAATCTGGCAATTGCACCGAACGGGTGAGTTTCATGCCGGAGCTCGGATCCTTTGGGTCAACCTGATCGATCCGGAAAACGCGCCGTCCACTGGTTGCGATAAAGGCATCTTCCCGCGTGAGCAATGCATAGATTGCGCCGTTGGCGACTTGATCTGCCGTGGCCGAGGCCATCCGATTAGGCTGGGACTGCATGTACTGAAAGAGCCCCTCTGCATCGCGTGCGTCAATGAACTTTCGCGTTGCCGAGGCTTGCTCCAGCCGCTTCTCAGGTGTGATCGGCGAGTAATTCGGTAGCGTCACCGGTAGATCGAGCCGTGCGATTTCGGTGATGCGAAAATCCTTCTCGATCTTCAGCTTGCGCAGCGAAAAGCCGGCCCAGTACCAGTACACATCGGTGTCGCCGACCTTATCCTGGAATTGCATCAGCGCGGTCGATTCATTGGGTACGACGCGATACGAATCCGGCGTGACCTTGTATGAGCCGCGTGCCACGGCGATTTCCGTTGCATCCGATGCGCCGTCGTCCCAGTGGGTTTGGTTATTGTAAGACTGAGCCAAGTAGGGGTTGGCCGGTGGCATCGTCGCTGCTGCAAGCGCCCCCACGGGACCGGTTAGACAGCCAAGCATCAATAAGACGCAGGAAATGGTTTGTCTCTTCACTGGGTTCCTCATTCTGGTTTGCCCGACGAGTGCAAGGCGTAATTCACGACGTTAGTACACGAGAGAGCGTGAATTGCCACGATTTCGTTTCAATCCTATAGACAGGGGTCGTGGAGAGACGCCTACCCGCATCGGGTGGGTGGGTGTTGTCGAGCCAAGTGAGGCTGCACTATTCACGCCCGACAGAAGTTTTTGAGTGGCGGTTGAAATTGTCATCTTGACGACAATGCCGTAAGCATGATGCATTTGTCGTATCAATGAAATGTCTATTGCCCTCACACGCTCACAGGCATCCAGGACGGGGGCGTCTTCGTCAGCCTCTCGTGCTATTTGATTTGGCCCGGGGTTTTTCTTGCTTTTCTAGAAAAATCATCCATTCGGGTGAGGCGAAACTAGGGTCCGGGTGATTCCCCGCTTGGATCTTGCCCAATACATTTGAAGCTGAAAGAGAACAACAAGAATCGTCGAGGTGCCCGTAGTACTGGATGCATCGCCTGTTACACGAGTCGGTCCGAACGGGCTGTCGAGATGGCGCTGCGGTTGTCAATCTGGTGCGCAGGGGAGGGTATCCAAGCGAGCAGGACGCCAGTCCAGTTTAGAAGAAGTGAGGACACACAATGAGGAGACGAAGTGGTGAATAGGGGCACTTACACACTGCGCCAGACCGTGATAGCAGCTGCTCTGGGGCTCGCATTCGCAGGACAGGCAAGCGCATTTGAAGTCGAAACGGGCATTGACGACCTGTCGGTCCGCTTCGACAACACCATCCGCTACAACGTTGGCTTGCGGATGCAAGGCCAGAAGGACGCGATCATCGGCAATCCGAACTTCGACGACGGCGAC
>JAVBUM010000072.1:0-19770 GCA_031555325.1 Niveibacterium sp.
CCCCAGTTGCACCAGATCCAGCCGCGCCACGTACGCTTCGATCACCCGCACCAAGTGATCGGAGGGAATCAACTCATCCAGGCTCACTGGAAACAGACTGCCCTGCGTGCGCGATTCACCCCGGATATAACCCATCAATGATAATGCCCGTATCTCGCGATACGGGCATTATCGGTGGACGCTGCCTCAGATAGCTAGGTTTTCACACAGTCTGAATGAGCCGGCCTTTTTTTCGTTCTGGCATCCAATCACCGCAGACTGGGTTCGATACAACGCCTCTGCGCGCCCTTCCATGGACAAACCCGCTGGTGAACCGTCGAACGAGTGTGTGTTTGCGGCATAGAGCATAGGCAGATCCGAGGCTGCAAGCCCTTTCGGGACATCCGCCACATAACACCATGCAGAAGCAGCGTTTGTTTGTATCCTGCATCGGGTGCGGTCCTTGCATGACAACACCAAATTGCTGCCAAGGCAGGTCAAAGTACAGAACAAGCGGAACACCTGCGTCTCTGATTCTGCGTGACCTGAGATGAGTATGTACGTCGTATCGGCACCACAACATTCGACTGCCGCGGATCGAAACCACACATCGCCACATCACACGGAGTTTGAGATGGCACTCCTTTCCCCCCTTACGCACGCACGTAAGGCCTTCAACCTGGGCCTTGAATGGATTGAGTTCTTCGGCCTTATCGTAATTGGCATTGCTACCGCTATCGCTATGTGGAACGAAGTCGCCCTGATGTGGACTTCGTCACGGGTAACGCTGACAGATCTATTGCTGATGTTCCTTTTTCTCGAGGTGCTGGCGATGATCGCCCAGTACTTCAAGAGCGGCCAGCTACCGGTGCGCTTTCCCCTCTATATCGCAATGGTCGCGCTGGCTCGATACTTGATCCTCGACCTCAAGGAGCTGACCGAGTGGCGCATGCTCGCCATTTCCGCCGCGATCTTCCTGCTCACGCTCGGTGTTTTTGTCATCCGCTACGGCCACGTACGCTTCCCCTATACCGAGGACCGTGCCGACCCCGAAAAGCCCTATGTCAATGAATAGGCCGCTTGAATCGCCGTAGCCCTGTGCTATAGGCAAGACATACCCTTTCACTCTTTGAAGGGAGCAAACCATGCCCGGTAACAAGCGTGCACTTTGTGTCGGCATCAATCAGTTCCGCAACTATCCAGGCGCGACCCTGCAAGGCTGCGTCAACGATGCCAACGCAATGCACGATCTTCTGGTTCGTTACTTCGGCTTCTCTGCTAATGACATCATCGTCCTGACTGATGCGCAGGCGACAAAGGCCAAGATTATTGGCGCACTTGGCAAGCTTATCGACGCCGCTGCGGCGGGCAAGGCAAGCAGGATCGTGTTCAGCTTCTCCTCTCACGGCACCCAGGTCCCTGACCACGATGATGAAGAGGCGGACCACGCTGATGAGGCTTTCTGCCCGTACGACCTAGCGGAAAAAAACGGCGAGTGGGATCCGGATCGAATCATCACTGATGACGAGTTACACACGCTGTTCCTCAAGGTACCCAAGAACGTACCAGTCGAATGCTTCCTTGATACCTGCCACAGCGGGACCGGACTCAAAGCACTTGACCTAATGCCAACCCGAAAAGTACGGTGGCTACCGCCGCCCACCCCAGTCGCCATCGACAACATGGCCGGTCGAGTAGCCCGTGGCCTGAAGGCACGCCTGAGCGAGCGCGGTATGGAACACGCAATCCTGTGGGCGGGCTGCAAGGCCAGCCAGACCAGCGCTGATGCCCAGATCGGCAAGGGCTGGCATGGCGCCTTTACCTACTACCTAACGGCGCGGATCAAGGCTGCCGGCGGCCAGATCAAGCGTAGCGAGTTAATCCGGCAGATTCGTGACGATCTAAAAACAAACCGCTATACCCAGCTGCCGCAGCTCGAAGGCGGACGCAGCCAGAAGGCAGCAACCATCGGAAGTTGAGCGCCTGTTGCACGAAGTAGTATAAGATACACGCCACATACATCTTCTTGCACAGCCGGCACGAGTCCTTGCCCTTTCAGTTGTGCGCATTGCTATGGCCCTGATTCGCCTCGACGAACCAACAGTCCGTCCGAAGACCCCGCCGCGCGGCTTTGCGCTGTTCGCGCTCGGCTTCCGTCCGTTCTACCTCGCCGCAGCCTTGTGGGCCGCACTTGCCGTGCCGCTGTGGATCGCACAATTCAATTGGGCGCTCAACGTACCAACTGCAGTGCTGCCGCTGTATTGGCATGCACACGAGATGCTGTACGGTTTTGCCGCAGCAGTGATCGTCGGCTTCCTCTTCACCGCCGGACAAAACTGGACGGGCCTCGCCACACCCACTGGCGGCCCACTTGCCGGGCTTGCGCTGGTCTGGCTGGGGGGTAGGCTTGCGATGCTCTTCGCGCCGCCGATACTCGCCGCCACGATCGATATCCTCTTCTTGCCCCTGGCAGCCATCGCGCTCGGGCGGGTACTGTGGCGTGCCAAGAGCAAGCGCAACTATTTTATCGTCGTGCTGCTTCTGGCTCTTGCTCTGGCAAATACCGTCTTCCATCTCCGGGCGAGCGATTCGGCAAGCGACCCGCTGCAACCGCTTTTCGCAGCCCTATCGTTGATAGTGCTCCTGTGCACGATTATCGCTGGGCGGATCGTCCCCAACTTCACGGTCAACGCTCTGCGCGGCACCCGGCAGTTCAAGCATGTAGGTCTTGACCGTGCGTCAATTTGCCTCACCGCATTGGCGCTTGGCCTCGTCGTCGCGCAGGGGCCAGCGCTCCTGATCACCCCCATCGCAGGAAGTGCCGCAATCCTGCAAGCGGTCCGCTGCTGGGGCTGGAATCCGTGGGCAACGCGCCACACCCCGATACTGTGGATCCTCCATCTCGCGCACGCCTGGATTCCACTCGCCTTGGCCGCCTTCGCACTCGTATCCTTAGGTCTGTTGCCGGTATCCCCGGTCTGGCACGCACTCGGCGTCGGTACGGTTGGAGGGCTGATCATTGGCATGATCACGCGGACCGCACTTGGGCACACCGGTCGCCTACTCAAGGCATCCAGACTGGAAACGACTGCGTACTCCCTCGTGCTGATCGCTGCGGTGGTGCGCTCTGTCGGCCCGATAATCGCCCCTGAGCAGCTTCGTATCCTGCTTGAAATCTCTGCGTGCTGCTGGAGCGTCGCATTCCTGGCCTACCTGTGGCGCTATGTCCCGTTCTTGTGGAATCCGCGCGTAGACGGAAAAAAGGGCTGAACTGGGGGCACGCAGTTCAGCCCTGAATATGCAACAAGGATGGAGAGAAATCCGGCGGATGCGAAGGGATGCATCCGTTGTTGCATAGAAGGGAACCCAACCTGTCAGAAGCGACGCCCCTCGTCGCGATCGCAGCGCTTGTCTTCTAATGCTAGCGCACGATCAAGCACTACTCGCTCGTACCCCCTGACAAGACTGTCAGCCCCGCGCTCGGCCTCTACCTGCCGCGGCGGCGGCTCCCACCCCTCGGCAGCAATGGCAACATGCGCAAGTCCAACCAGTACAAGAGTCAGAAGTGAGGGCATATATCGCATTGGCGACCTTTCACTACAGGCGACGCTTACTGTGCTCTGCTGAGATGCAGTGTGCCTTTGCGCCCAATCCAAGTTGCTTCTGTCAGGTGAAAGCTTGAAACCGATTGTAAGCAGCAGGCGATAATTGGCGGATGCGAGTCGTCGCCGCCACCCTCCTTGCCATTCTTTTCTCAAGACCTGCGTGGCCCGCACTTCCAGATTCCGTTACGGCACGATTGCGCGTCGTGGGCGTTCCGGAATCTGCGGTATCTCTATGGACCAGGCCCATCAATGGTGGACAATTGCTGTCACACCAAGCCGGCACCCCACGCAACACCGCCTCGGTGATGAAACTGCTGACCACCTATGCGGCGCTCGACCTCCTCGGCCCCACGTTTTCGTGGTCGACAGATGCAATGACAACGCAACCCGTGCGGGATGGCACCCTGGCCGGACCGCTATATCTGCGCGGCAGCGGTGACCCATTCCTGACTTGGGATCGCTTCGCCACTTTTGTCCGCGAGTTGCGTGAGCGGGGTCTTCAACGAATCGAAGGCGGGCTCATCATCGATCGCGACTTCTTCGCTCCGGCTGACCCGATCGACTTTGACGGCAAGCCTGTCCGCGCCTACAACGCTCGCTCTGACGCGCTGATGCTGAACTTCAACGCCCTGCCATTGCGCCTGCTGCCCGGCGCGCAGGGCTTGGCCGTCACGGCAAGCCTGCCCGTCGTCGGGCTATCGATCGACAACAGCGCGACACTGCTGGCAGGTGTACCCTGTACAAACTGGAAGGATTCGCTGGGTACGCGCATCGCACAAGAAGGTGCCACGCTGCACGTTGTCCTGTCAGGAGGCTTCCCCACTCGCTGCGGCGAGAAACACCTCAACCTCGCGGTACCCGACCCTGCCCGCTATGCTGGCGCAGTGTTCCGTGCTCTCTGGCAGGAACTCGGCGGTGAGCTTGTTGGGTCAATCTCCGTAGGCAACACCCCTGCATCGGCTCAATCGATCGCCAGTTGTACGTCTCCCCCGCTGGCTGAAATTCTTCGCCAGCAGAACAAGTATTCGAACAACGTGATGGCGCGAAACGTCTTTCTCACATTATCCGCAGGCAACGGCGTCCCGGCGACAGCACAGGCAAGCATCGCCCGGATTACGGCCTGGATGCCCTTCCAACAGCTGGATCCGGCACAGTGGACATTGGAAAACGGTTCGGGCCTTTCACGCGAAGAGCGCACCAGTGCCGAGCAACTCGGGATGCTACTCGTGGCGGCGTGGAATAGCCCACGAATGCCCGACTTTGTCTCGGCCCTGCCTATCGTTGGTATCGATGGAACAATGAGAAAACGGCTCGTCAGCACGCCTGTCAGTGGTCGCGCATACATCAAGACAGGCACGCTCGACGGGGTAAGAACCGCAGCCGGCTATCTGCTTGATGCCAAGGGGCGCTGGCATGTGGTGGTCTGGATGATCAACCACCCCCGAGCGAGCGCCACCGACTCCGCGTTCGATGCACTGCTTGAAGAACTGTATGGTAGCTAGCCTCATCCACGGGTTAGAACCCATACACGACGCAGGAGCAGGATGGTAGACTGTTTAGTTTTCCTGAATATTCCGGGACTTAGCTCATGACAGCCCGCATCATCGACGGCAAAGCGATTGCCGAACGCGTACGCGAAGAACTCGCGCAGAAGGCCGCCGAACTGACGAAGCAAGGCGTGCACCCATGCCTCGCGGTGATTCTCGTCGGCACGGATCCGGCCTCGGCCGTCTATGTGCGTAACAAGGTCGCTGCCTGCGAAAAAGCTGGCTTTCGGTCGCTGAAATTCGAGTATCCGGCTGATACCGCACCCGCCACCGTGCTGGAGAAGATCGCCGAACTCAATGGCGACACGGCTGTACATGGCATCCTCGTCCAGTTGCCGTTACCGCCACAGTTCGATGAAGAGGCTGTGCTCGAAGCGATCATCCCTGCAAAGGACGTCGACGGCTTCCATGCCGAGAATTTCGGCATGCTCTTGCAAGGGCGTGAGAGTTTTTACCCCTGCACGCCTTGGGGTGTCATGCGCATGCTTCAGGAAGAAAACGTAAAGATCGAAGGCGCCGAAGCGGTTGTAATCGGCCGCAGCAATATCGTCGGCAAGCCGATGGCTGTGATGCTTCTGTCCAAGGGTGCTACCGTGACGGTCTGCCACTCGAAAACAAAGGACCTTGCCGGCCATGTGCGCCGCGCCGACATCGTGGTGGCTGCCGTAGGCCGCCCCCGCTTTGTCACGGGCGACATGATCAAACCCGGCGCAGTCGTCATCGACGTAGGCATCAACCGCCTATCGGACGGCAGACTATGTGGCGACGTCGATTTCGATTCAGCCTCCAAAGCCGCATCCGCAATCACCCCAGTGCCCGGTGGCGTCGGACCAATGACCATCACAATGCTGCTTGCCAACACGCTCCTTTCGGCTGAGCGCACGCTTGCCAAGTAATCATTCGCTGGAACAAGAAATGAACCAACAACCAATCGTCGGCGTCGTCATGGGCTCCAATTCCGACTGGCCGACGATGCAGGCTGCCGCCTATATGCTCAAGGAATTCGGGGTGCCCTATGAAGCCCGAGTGGTTTCGGCACATCGCACACCCGACCTCATGTTCGAGTACGCCGAAACCGCACGCGACCGCGGCCTGAAGGTCATCATCGCCGGTGCAGGCGGTGCGGCGCACCTGCCCGGTATGCTAGCAGCCAAAACCACTGTGCCGGTCCTCGGCGTACCTGTGCAGAGCCGTGCGCTCTCCGGCGTCGACTCACTGCATTCGATCGTACAGATGCCAAAGGGCATCCCAGTCGCAACTTTTGCGATCGGCGAAGCGGGTGCTGCCAACGCAGGGCTGTTTGCGATTGCAATGCTCGCAGGCGTGGACAGCCGCCTACGCATCATGCTCGACGCGTTCCGCGCCAAGCAGACGCAAACCGTGCTCGAAATGAAACTCGACGAGATCTGAAACCGAACAGGGCGAACGCGCGGCGTCACCCCTCCACCGAAGCGATTCCATGACAGCAATTCTTCCGCCCGCTACCCTCGGCATGCTCGGTGGTGGCCAGCTCGGCCGCTTCTTTGTAATCGCCGCACATGAAATGGGCTATAAGGTCTGGGTGCTCGATCCCGATCCGAACAGCCCGGCTGGTGCCGCAGCCGACCGCCACCTCACCGCCGCGTACGACGATTACGCAGCGCTCGACGAATTCGCTGCCGGCATTGCCGCTGTAACGACGGAATTCGAGAATGTCCCTGCCGATACGCTCGATTACCTCTCCAAGTTCGTCCCGGTACGTCCATCCGCCGATGCTGTCGCAGTGTGCCAGAACCGCGTCGCGGAAAAGACCTTCCTGGCTAACAACGGCATCCCGCATGCAAGCTTTGCGGCGATCAACTGCGAAGCCGACATCGAAGCTGCGCCAGCTATGCTATTCCCTGGCATCCTCAAGGTTGCCCGTTTTGGCTATGACGGCAAGGGCCAAGCCTGCGTTGCCAGTCGTGAAGAAGCGCTAGCCGCCTTCCGCGAATTTCATGACGAGCCTTGCGTGCTTGAGCAGATGCTCAAGCTCGACTACGAAGTTTCAGTCGTGCTTGCGCGCGACGAAGCCGGGCGAGTCAAATGCTTCCCGACCGCCGAGAACGCACATGCACGCGGCATTCTCGACATTTCGATCGCCCCTGCGCGCACTGTCACCTGCCAGCGCGACACGGCCGAGGAATTGGCGGAGCAGATCGCGGAAAAGCTAGGCTACATCGGCACACTTGCGGTCGAGTTCTTCGTCTCGCATGATCAGTTGTATGTGAACGAAATGGCGCCACGCCCGCACAACAGCGGCCACTATACGATCGACGCCTGCGTGACCAACCAATTCGAGCAGCAAGTACGAGCGCTCGTCGGCCTTCCACTCGGCGATCCACATGCGCACAGCTCAGCGGTCATGGTGAATCTCCTGGGCGACATCTGGTATGACCCGGCCAAGCCGGGTGCCGATTCGCACGGGCATTATCGCGAGCCCGACTGGTCAAAACTGCTTGCAATTCCAAACCTGAAACTCCATCTCTACGGCAAGCATCACGCTCGTCCCGGCCGCAAGATGGGGCATTACACGATACTGGATACCAGCACCGAAAAAGCGCTGTCGATGGCCTTGCTCGCGCGGGCGGCAATCGGCATCCGGGACGATTGAAGGACGCATGATCCACACTCCAACACCCTCTAACATCCAGCGCGCAGCTGAAACGCTACGCGCTGGAGGCCTTGTTGCGTTGCCAACCGAGACCGTCTACGGACTGGGTGCCGATGCGTCAAACGCCAAGGCGTCGGAGCGGATCTTTGCCGCCAAGGGCCGACCTGCGGATCATCCGTTGATCGTGCACGTTGTTAACGCCGAAGCATTGACGGACTGGGCCCGCGAGATCCCAAAGGAAGCGATCGCACTCGCACGTGCATTCTGGCCCGGCCCGCTGACCCTGATCCTGAAGAAGGGATCGGATGTCCCGGATGTCGTGACGGGCGGGCAGGATACCGTTGGCCTGCGCGTACCCGGCCATCCGGTCGCATTGGCACTGTTGCGTGCATTCGGAGGCGGGATTGCAGCCCCCTCGGCTAACCGGTTTGGGCGCATCAGCCCCACTACAGCTCAGCATGTGGCGGACGAACTCGGCGACGCGGTGGATATCATTCTCGACGGCGGCGCTTGCGCGGTAGGCATCGAATCGACCATCGTGGATCTCTCGCGCGGTACGGTAGTGATCCTGCGCCCAGGCGCCATTTCCGTGGAGGCAATCGGCGCTGTCATTGGCCGCCAACCCGAACTACCAGCGACCACGCAGGCATCTCCAGCGCCACGCGTATCGGGTTCACTGACCGCTCACTACGCACCCCGCACACCGCTTCAATTGGTCGTACCTGAACGGCTCGAATCAGTCCTGCGCAATTCCGGTGGCAACGCCGCAGTCATCGCTCGGAGTATGCCACTACCTGTTTCGCACCGACATTGGATCGCGGCACCCCGCGACGCGACGGCTTTCGCGCATGATCTATACGCAAATCTGCGGGCTCTCGACGCGTGCGGCGCAGACTTGATTCTTGTTGAAGCTCCGCCGGGAGATAGCGCATGGAACGCAATTCGCGATCGCCTTAGCCGCGCTGCAGCAGGCTCAGGGGACGACGAACCAACCTGATGCGCTCTTGGCATCGCCAAAATTTCCATGAGGCAAAGCCATACTGGATATTCTTTCATCAGGCTCCGGTCGAAGCGACATTTACCTTCAAGGAGTGCAGGCCATGATCTTCGATCACGTCGGATTTTCGGTCGGTAACTTTGCAGCAAGCCGCAAGTTCTACACGACAGCGCTTGAACCACTAGGCATAGGCATCATCGAAGAAGGCTCGAATTGGGCAGTGTTCGGCCGTGCAGGCCAAGGACGTTTCTGGATCGGAGAGCGGGGACCTGCGGCTGGCACGGCGCATATCGCTTTCATCGCGGACAACCGAGCCACTGTTCGGGCCTTTCACAAAGCAGCACTAGCCATAGGGGCGCCCGACAATGGCAGGCCCGGCCTTCGGACTGAACAGCATCCAACCTATTACGCTGCCTACGCGCTGGATCCAGACGGTCGCAACATTGAGGTGGTCTGCCACGTACTTGAATTTTGAGGTGTGGAGCAATGCGCGCGGGACAACCAACGCATCGCCTTGCGTAGAATGTGAGTGGTTCAGCCCGCAAGCCTTCATCTAGGATTTCGATGGATATCAACAGCTACATGCAGGCCGTAGGCCAGAAGGCGCGTAACGCGTCCCGCGCAATGGCCTCTGCTTCCACCGCCGCCAAGAACCAAGCGCTGCTTGCCATGGCGCGCCTGATCCGAGAACGCAGCGAAGGCCTTCTTGCCGCAAACAGACAGGATCTCGAACAAGCCCGCGCGGACGGTCTCGATGCGGCAATGGTCGACCGCCTGACGCTCACGGCAAAAGGGGTCGAGGCGATGGCAGCAGGCCTCGAACAGATTGCAGCCTTGCCAGACCCAATCGGAGAGATCACCGACGTAAAACGGCGTCCGACAGGTATTCAGGTCGGGAAGATGCGTGTGCCGCTGGGTGTCGTAGGCATCATCTACGAGGCGCGTCCGAACGTGACTGCCGATGCCGCAGGCTTGTGCCTCAAGAGCGGCAACGCAGCAATCCTGCGAGGCGGCAAGGAAGCTCTGCAGTGCAACCAAGCAATTGCTCAGTGTGTGCGCAAGGGACTTGCCGAAGCCGGCCTGCCGGAAACCGCGGTACAAATCATTGAAACAACCGATCGTGCAGCGGTGGGCGAACTAATCACGATGCCGGAATTCGTCGATGTCATCGTTCCGCGTGGCGGAAAGGGATTGATAGAGCGAATTTCACGTGAAGCCAAAGTGCCCGTAATCAAGCACCTGGATGGCAACTGTCACGTCTTCGTAGATGCAACGGCCGATCTCGAAAAAGCGGTTCGCATTGCCGACAACGCAAAAACGCAGCGCTATGGGACCTGCAATACAGCCGAAACGCTTCTTGTCGCACAACCGGTTGCGGCTGATTTTCTCCCTCGAATCGGCAAGATCTACGCGGCAAAGGGCGTTGAAATGCGTTGCGATACCGCCGCACGCAAAGTCCTTGAAGCGGCGGGAATCAAGGGTCTCACTGACGTAACAGATGAAGACTTCTCCACAGAATTCCTGGCTCCGATCATCGCAATCGGCGTGGTACCGGGGATCTGCGAAGCAATCACACATATCAACGTTTACTCATCGCAACACACCGAAGCGATCGTGACCGAAAACTATTCAAACGGGATGCGCTTTCTCCGGGAAGTCGATTCAAGCTCGGTTATGATTAACGCATCCACACGTTTCGCCGACGGTTTCGAATACGGTCTCGGTGCCGAAATCGGCATTTCGACAGACAAGATCCATGCGCGCGGCCCAGTCGGTCTTGAAGGATTGACGAGCCAGAAATGGGTTGTCTTCGGTGATGGAGAAGTTCGTAACTAACGCCTGGACAGAACCGAATGTGACACAAGCCCTCCCTAGTGAGGGCTTGTTTTCATTTGGCCGCATGCCTTACGTTTCTGACCTGCCCAACATCAACAGGAGGAGGCACCCCATGTTCAAACGTAAGCTGGCCATGGCAACGCTCATGGCCGCACTCGCCGTACCTGCCTTTGCGGCTGTCGTGTCCGACGTCAAGTTCGAGGACAGGATCAGCGCCAACGGAACGGAACTGGTCCTAAACGGTGCAGGACTTCGAAAAAAACTGGTGTTCAAAGTCTATGCGATAGGACTGTATTTGCCCGCCAAGACAGACTCAGCCGCTGCGGTGCTCAATTCACGTGGTCATAAGCTCATCCAGCTCGTAACCTTGCGCAACCTTTCTGCCGAAGAGCTTGCCGAGGCGCTGCAGAAGGGCGTGGAGGACAACAGTTCCCCCGCCGACCTAGCAAAGATTAAGGCGCGATTGGACGAGTTTCGCGGCTATCTGCTTGCTATACAAAGCGTTCCGGAAAAGAGTGACATCCGGATTGAGTGGAATGGCGCCACAACACGTGTAATGTTCAATGGCGCCCAGAAAGGTAAAGATATTCCGGGCGAAGACTTCTACCTTGCATTGCTTAAGATCTGGTTCGGTGATCGGCCCGCTCAGGCCGATCTAAAGGAAGCCCTGATCGGCAGCAGAAAGTAGAGAAAGCCGATTTGCAATTGCATTTTCAACAACCAACCCAACCTAAGGCGCAAATTTGCTGATATAGTACAAGAAACAGCAAGTTTCACCGCTCTTGGGGTAGAGAGCCTAAGCCGGGTGCAAAAGCACGCCGGCTTTTCTTTTGTATTCCGCACCCTGCAAGACCTTGTACTACAAGGGCGGGATAGGGACAATCTGACGATGCACGCCAAGCAATTCGACGCGGTCCTTGAGCTTCCTCCCTGCCGTTTCGGGATGATCGAGACGGCTGACGTGATAACCGGCCTCACATTTCTTCCGCCCGATTACCCACTTCAACCACCCATCTCTGCACTTGCTCAACGCCTGACAGGGCAACTCACAACCTATCTACACGATCCGACCATCGGCTTCGATCTCCCGATTCAAGCCAGCGGAACGCCCTTCCAGAAACGAGTCTGGGCGGAGATTTCCACAATTCCATCCGGCCAGGCACGCGAATACCGAGATCTTGCGGCCGCGCTCCACAGCGCTCCACGCGCTATCGGTCAGGCATGTGGCGCCAACCCGCTTCCGATAGTAATCCCATGTCATCGTGTCGTTGCGGCAAATGGCCTTGGGGGTTTCGCCAATAACACCATCGGCTGGCTCATACAAACCAAACGCTGGCTGCTATGGCATGAAGGATTGCTGATCTAGCGTCTGCCACAATTATTTTAGCCAGACCAGCAATCCATCCCCTTGATTGAACCTCGCGTGAATTGCGGCTCGGAATACACCGCAAACTTGATGAGCCAATATCACATCAGGATAATTGCACTGTATCCTTCGCTTCATTTGGGACACAATTCGGCCCAAGCCGTCTAGCCCTCGATTCACCGACTCCGGAATCGTTCAATACACACTGGGGGGATTATGGAACTAACGAAACTAAATCTGACCGCACTCCACCGCCTACAGAAACGCGTGGCAACTGAAATCGAACGCCGTGCAAACGTAACGCGCAAAGACGTACTGAAACGAGTCCAGAAGATGGCGGCTGAAGCAGGACTCAGCCTAGATGAACTACTTGGCACTGAGAACAAGTCGGCCAAGCCCGCGAAACGCGGCCGTCCTGCCGGCACCAAGCAGGGCCGCAAACCAGCCGAACGCAAATCGGTTGGCGTCGCCAGATATCGCAACCCGGACAATACAACGCAAACCTGGACTGGCAAAGGCCGCAAGCCGCAATGGGCACAAGCCTGGGTTGATGCAGGCAAGCAACTCGCGGACCTGGAAATCAGGTGAAAACCCGCCGCAGACTCAAGGGTGAAAACCCGCTCGCGACGGGGTCGGATCATCCCGGCCCCGTTCGATGAATACGCCGACTCGGCGCACTCCACGCAACACGCCTATCTTCGTAATCGATACACGAACCCATGGCGCACCAAATTCGGAGAACAGAAGTTCGACGATGAATTCGCCAAGGGTCTCAAGCAGATTGAAGTGCCTGTCCGATAGCACGCTGCGGATGCGCTCAACGACCCGGTCGTAATCAATGGTGTCGGCAATGTCATCTTGTTGGGCTGCGGCGTCTGGCACACCGAATGTCAGGTTGATCTCGATGGGCTGCGTCGCCCGCTTTTCGCGTTCATATATTCCAACCGAGGCTTCGATCTGCAGACCTTCGATGAAGATAAAATCCACTCCCTGACTCCCAGCGCATTGCGCAACAACTTGCATGCAAACCGCGATTATCGCAGCCCTCGGCTACCTTATCGGCTCCTTGCCCTTCGCTGTCATTGTCAGCCGTGCACTCGGTCTCGACGACCCGCGCACATATGGTTCGGGCAATCCTGGCGCGACCAACGTGCTGCGCAGTGGCAGCAAAAAGGCGGCGATACTGACCTTACTTGGCGACGCCTTCAAGGGCACCGCGGCAGTTCTTATTGCACAAGCGCTTGCCGACAGTTTCAACCTTCCTCCGCGCGACATTGCGATCGCCGGACTCTTTGCATTTCTCGGCCACGTTTTTTCGGTCTTCCTCCGATTCCGGGGCGGCAAAGGAGTTGCCACTGCAGCCGGAGTGCTCTTTGGCATGGATGCGGGGGTTGGCGCACTCACTCTCGGCACTTGGCTTCTGACTGCATTGATCACTCGCTATTCGAGCGCCTCCGCCATAACGGCTGCGATTGCGGCGCCTATTTTCACAGCGTGGCTTATCGCTGATTCGAACTGGACCGGCGCAACCTGTGCAATGTCGGCAATCCTGCTATGGCGACACAAGGACAATATCGCGCGCCTCCTTAGAGGAGAGGAAAGCCGGATCGGAAAAAAGAACTGAAACGGGCTGCCTAATTGACACACGGAGGCGCAAGATCGGCAAGCGACCATCGCGGCCGAACACTGAAGCGCCCATCGCGAGAACCCGAATCGCCCGCAGCAAATCGCAGCCCAGCCGCCAAAGCGATCATCGCCCCATTGTCGGAGCAAAAAGCAAGCTCCGGATAATGAACGCGAAAACCCCTCCGCCTCGCAGCCTCGTTCAGCCGTTCCCGCAGACGCTGGTTGGCACCCACACCACCTGCTACCACCAGGGTTTTCATTTTGGTTTCAGCGAGGGCCGCCACAGACTTTGCCACTAGAACCTCAGCAACCGCTTCCTGAAACTCCGCCGCGAGATCCGCACAATTGTCCAACCGCCAATCTGGCCCCCTCGTCGCCGTAAGCACAGCGGTCTTCAAGCCACTAAACGAGAACTGAAGATCCCCCGAATGCAGCATCGGGCGCGGCAATTTGAATTGCCCTGGCCGCCCCCGCTCAGCCAATGCAGCAAGTGCTGGGCCTCCCGGGTAGCTCAGTCCAAGCAACTTGGCCGTCTTATCGAAGGCCTCACCCGCAGCATCGTCAACAGTCTCGCCAAGCAACGCATAGCGGCCTACACCTCGCACTAGCATCAATTGCGTATGCCCCCCCGACACCAAGAGGGCAACAAATGGGAACTCAGGCGAATCCACCGAAAGGAGAGGTGACAGTAGATGACCTTCAAGGTGATGGATTGGCAACGCGGGAATCCCCAATCCACACGCATAGGCCTCTGCAAATGCCGCACCAACGAGCAGTGCACCGGCGAGCCCCGGCCCAGCCGTATAGCCAACACCACGAAGCTCTTCCGGCCGCCGCCCGGCAATCGCCAGTGTATTGCGCACCAGCGGGACAATGCGCTGAATATGGTCGCGCGAAGCCAATTCCGGCACCACCCCCCCATATTCGGCATGCAATGCAATCTGTGAATGAACACGATGAGCGACGAGCCCGTGATCCGTGTCATACAGACCAACACCGGTTTCGTCACAGGATGATTCAATACCAAGAACTAGCATTGGAGAAGTTTAACCCTACACGCGCCAGCTCCCTTGGCTGCAGTTGCGACTACCAAGGAACAGGCTTGACAAAGCGCTTGGATTTTTCCCGAGCACCAGCTATGATGTAGGGCTTCGCTGAAGAGTCAACCAGACTAGAATTCTGAGGTTTCTAATGCCGGGTATCCGCGTCAAGGAAAACGAACCGTTTGAAGTTGCAATTCGCCGTTTCAAGCGAACCATCGAAAAGGCCGGTGTGATCACCGAGCTCCGTTCGCGCGAGTTCTACGAAAAACCAACCGCCGAGCGTAAGCGCAAGAAGGCCGCCGCAGTCAAGCGCCTGCACAAGCGCCTGCGCAGCCAGCAGCTGCCGCCAAAGCTCTACTGAGCCCTGCCGGCTGGTCCGGCGCTCAGCAAGGATTGGACGCCACGGAACGCCCCCAAGACGGGACGCGTTCCGTGGCGCTTTTGTCTAGCCTCAATTTAGAGCCGGCTCTCGCCAGTAGCCGCAGGAAACGAACATGACGCTCAAGTTCCGGATCAACGAGGACATGAAAGCCGCCATGCGCGCCAGGGACAGTGCGCGCCTCGGAGCACTGCGCCTGCTGCTTGCAGCAATCAAGCAGCGTGAGGTTGATGAGCGTATCGAACTCGACGACACAGCCGTCGTCGCAGTAATCGAGAAGCAGATCAAGCAGCGTCGAGACTCTGTCACTCAATATGTGAGCGCCCATCGCGAAGACCTCGCCGCAGCCGAGCGCTTTGAGATTGAAGTACTGTCAGCCTATATGCCCACCCAGCTTTCAGAAGCTGAGATCAATGAGGCGGTCGAAACCACAATTGCCGAAATTGGAGCCACAGGCCCCGCCGCCATGGGCAAAGCGATGGGTTTGCTCAAACAGCGACTTGCCGGTCGCGCGGACATGTCCCAGGTATCGGCCCACCTCAAAGCAAAACTCGCTGGCTGATTCTGCGCAAAGGTCCTGAGAACTAATTCGTCACAAATCGACAGATCTGAAGCGAGTCCGGTGGCTGTTTCTATAATTCAGTCTGGCCGACGAAGGAGCTCCGCCACGGCGGCCATCCATTCATGATTCCCCAGCCCTTTATCCAGGATCTCGTTGCGCGGGTCGACATTGTCGAACTGATCCAGCGCTATGTGCCGTTAAAAAAGGCTGGGACCAACTACTCAGCCTGCTGTCCATTCCACAACGAGAAGACGCCCTCCTTCACTGTCAGCCCAAGCAAGCAGTTCTATCACTGCTTCGGCTGCGGAGTGCACGGCACGGCTATCAGCTTCCTGATGGACTACACAGGCGTGGGTTTCGTCGATGCCATCAAGGATCTCTCCCAGCAACTCGGCCTGCAGGTTCCTCAAGAGCGGCCTGCCTTCGACTCGCCCGCACGAACACAGCAGCGCTCCCTGATAGAGCTGATGACAACCGCAGCCCGGTTCTATCGCGATCAGCTCAAGCAGACCCCCCGCGCAATCGACTATCTGAAGCACCGAGGACTCTCCGGCGAGGTCGCAGCACGTTTCGGCATCGGCTATGCACCCGACGCTTGGCAGAGCCTTGGCCACGCCTTTTCGAATTACGACGAGCCTGCGCTCGTCGAAGCCGGCCTCGTCGTAACCAACGAAACCGGACGCCGCTACGACCGATTCCGCGACCGGATCATGTTTCCGATCCTCGATCAACGCGGCAACGTCATTGCGTTTGGTGGGCGCATCCTCGACAAGGGCGAGCCGAAATACCTCAACTCTCCTGAAACACCGCTATTCGAAAAAGGCAGGGAGCTCTACGGCCTTCCTCAGGCACGAATCGGCATCCGAGAAACCGACACAGTGGTCGTGGTCGAAGGCTACATGGACGTGGTTGCGCTGGCGCAATTCGGTGTCACGAACGCAGTTGCAACCCTCGGCACCTCAACCACGCCAACCCACGTCCAGAAACTACTACGTCAGGCTGAGCGCCTCGTCTTTTGCTTTGATGGCGACAAAGCCGGCCGTAAAGCCGCACGACGCGCCCTCGAGGCTGCGCTGCCCCATCTTGCCGACAACAAGACCCTCAGCTTCCTATTCCTACCCGAGGAACACGATCCAGACAGCTTTGTCCGCCAGCGAGGATCGGAAGCCTTCCAGACCGCAACCCAGGGTGCTACGCCACTTGGCCGCTTTCTGCTCGACAACCTACTGGAGGATGCGGGCGACCTGGCAAGTGCCGAAGGCCGCGCTCGACTTGTGTATCTCGCCAAGGAATTCCTTCCGAAAGTGGGCGCGCCGAACCTACGCATTCAACTTATCCGTGAACTAGCGCAACTTGCCCACATTAGCCCGGAAGAGGCAATGCAGGGCCTGGGACTGTTAGCGCAATCCCCGTCTTTGCCAAGCCGATCCAGCGGCCGAGAGCAACGTCCGCCGGACGAGCACCACAGCTTTGGCGGTTTTAATCGACGGCATGATGGCCGCCGCCATTTTTTCAGTGAGAAACGCCCCTCCTCGCCACGTGCCGCGGTGGTGCCGCTCGAACGCAAGCTTCTGCGTGTTCTGCTTGCCAAACCCGATCTAGGCATCCGCCTGCCGCTTGGACTGGTTAGCGAACTCCCAGACAACCTGGACCGCGCCGCACTCATCGCCGTTGTCGACGCCGGCGAAGATGGCGCCCTGCTCGGCGCACCGCTTGGCGCCTGGCTCGAACACTTTCGGGGCAGTCCACATGAAGGGGCAATAGCCCTCGCGCTTAGTTCGCTTGAGCAACGATTTGTCGACGAAGAACAGGTCGATCAGATCTTCGAGGACACACTGACCGATCTCGAATTGGGCCAGACAGCCGCTGAGATCCGTCGCCTATACGCAAATCCAAAGGATTTGCTGAGTGAAGCCGCAAAGGAAAAACTGCGAGAGCTGTTTGAAAAGCGCGTGCTTCTTGAGAAAAAACAGAAACTTAGGTCTGGACAGAGTGTCTAGAACAAAGTTATCATTTTAGGTTTTCGCGACCTTTCCTCTGAGGACTCCATGGCCGCCAAGAAAGATGCCAAAGACGCCCGTAAGGATTTGCCCAAGAGCAAATCCGCCAAGGCGAAGGAAAAGGAAGCTGCGCTCGCCCAGGCTCTGGAGCAGCCGGCGGACGCCGAAGCGCGTCGCACCCGTTTGAAGAACCTGATCGCGCTCGGAAAAGAGCGTGGCTATCTCACCTACGCCGAAATCAACGACCATCTGCCGGACGACATGGTCGATGCGGAACAGATCGAGTCGATTATCTCGACTTTCGGTGACATGGGGATTCAGGTCTACGACGAAGCGCCAGCCGCCGAAGAGCTCCTGATTTCCGACAACGTGCCGCAGGTCGTTGACGACGAAGCAGCACAGGAAGAAGCCGAGCAAGCACTTTCGACCGCCGACTCCGAATTCGGCCGCACGACAGACCCGGTCCGCATGTACATGCGCGAAATGGGTACGGTCGAACTGCTCACCCGCGAAGGCGAAATCGAAATCGCCAAGCGGATCGAAGACGGTCTCAAGCACATGGTCCAAGCGATTTCCGCCTGCCCGACCACGATTGTCGACATCCTCGAAATCGCCGACAAGGTTTCGCGCGACGAAATGCGTATCGATGAGCTCGTCGATGGTCTCATCGACCCGAACGCACCCGAGGAGGAACCAATCGCCGCGGCGACTTCCGATACCGACGATATCGAGCTCGAAGACGACGATTCTGACGACGAAGACGAAGGCGGCAACAACAAAATCAGCGCCTCGCTGCTGCAACTCAAGTCCGACGCGCTCGAACGCTTTGAGACTATCCGCGGCCTGTACCAGAAAATGATGCCGGCACTGACTAAGAAAGGGTCGACAGACAAGACCTATCTCAAGATCCAAGGCCAGATCAGTGGCGAGCTGATGAATATCCGCTTTACCGCGCGGTCAATCGAACGCCTTTGCGACTCGGTCCGTCACATGGTGGAAAACGTTCGTAAGCACGAGCGCAAGATTCTTGATCTTTGCGTAGAGCGCGCCGGCATGCAGCGCCTGCACTTCATCAAGGTCTTTCCTGGCAACGAAACGAATCTCGATTGGCTCAAGACCGAGATCGCCTCGAACGAAAGCTACGCTGCTGCATTGATCCGCATGCAACCTGCCATTCTTGAAGAGCAACAAAAGCTCATCGAACTGCAGGAACGCATCGCGATCTCGCTCAAGGAGCTCAAGGACATCAACAAGCAGATGTCCACCGGCGAAGCCAAGATGCGCCGCGCCAAGCGCGAGATGACGGAGGCGAACCTGCGTCTCGTGATCTCGATCGCCAAGAAGTACACCAACCGCGGCCTGCAGTTCCTCGACCTGATCCAGGAAGGCAACATCGGCCTGATGAAGGCGGTGGACAAGTTCGAATACCGTCGTGGCTACAAGTTCTCCACGTACGCCACGTGGTGGATCCGCCAGGCCATCACGCGCTCGATCGCCGACCAGGCACGCACGATCCGCATCCCGGTTCACATGATCGAGACAATCAACAAGATGAACCGCATCTCGCGCCAGATCCTGCAGGAAACCGGTGTCGAGCCGGATCCCGCGACGCTGGCGATCAAGATGGAAATGCCCGAGGACAAGATCCGCAAGATCATGAAGATCTCGAAGGAGCCGATCTCGATGGAGACGCCGATCGGCGACGACGACGACTCGCACCTCGGCGACTTCATCGAGGACACCGCCACCGTGGCCCCGGCCGATGCGGCGGAATACTCGGGCCTGCGCGACGCCACGTCAGAAGTCCTCGACAGCCTGACTCCGCGTGAAGCTAAGGTGCTGCGCATGCGTTTCGGCATCGAAATGAACACCGACCACACGCTGGAAGAAGTCGGCAAGCAGTTCGACGTCACACGCGAGCGGATCCGCCAAATCGAAGCCAAGGCGCTGCGCAAGCTGCGCCACCCGTCGCGCTCCGACAAGCTACGCAGCTTCCTGGACGGCGAGGGCTAACGTTTTAACTGCCCAAATGCGTTGGACAAGGACCTCTGGCAAGGGCAATAGGCGAAACTGCACCTACGTGCAACAAGCCAGCCAACACGGCCAGAAGCCCATCCAACCGAGCGTATTCGGACATCCGGGCCTCTAGCTCATGCTTGGTTAGAGCAGCGGACTCATAATCCGTTGGTGCTGGGTTC
>JAVBUM010000009.1:0-61395 GCA_031555325.1 Niveibacterium sp.
GTGCTTGGCGCCGCCTCACTGATCACCTTGATGGCTTGACCGGCGCGGCCGGCTTGTTGCGTCGAGCCAATGAAAAACGCCCCGATTCGATCGGGGCGTTTTCCTCTCAAGACCGCTTCACAGAGTTTTCACACGGTCTGATCAGGGGCCAGTTCTTAGCACGTTGCGAATCTCATCTGCAACGGAATCGGCAATCGGTCCCAGTACGACCTGAACATTGCCAGTGCTTGGCCGAATCAGGCCACGTGCGCCAAGCGCTTTGAGTTCAGCGTCACGGACCAGCGCGTTATCCGCCACCTCCAGCCGCAGCCGGGTCGTGCATGCATCGACGTTCTTGACGTTGGCCGCGCCACCCAATGCCGCGACGAATTTACTGCCACGGGAATCACTGCGCGACGGGGTTCTTGCGGGTGCCCCCTGCCGAATCGCAGCATGGATCTCATCCGCCAGCATCTCAGCCGTGGTTCCGACCACGACCTGCATTGCGCCACCACTCGCACGGATCACACCCTTGGCACCCAGCGCCTTGAGCGCGTCATCGCGAACCAGCGATGCGTCATTGAGCCGCAAACGCAGTCGCGTGGTGCAGGCCTCGACGTCGACAATGTTTGCGCCCCCCCCAAGCGCCATGACATAGCCTCCAGCCTTGCCGACGCCCGCCGCGGCACTATCCACCTGCACTGGTGCAGCCACGACCTCTTCGCGCCCCATTGTCATGAGGTTGAAGCGACGGATGAAGAAGCTGAACAGCCCGTAATAAACAACGGCGTATGTCAGGCCGATCGGGATGATGATCCAGCCGTTTGTCGAGATTCCGTACGAGAGTACGTAATCGAAGGCTCCGGCAGAAAAGGTGAAGCCTGCCTTTACATGGAACACATTCATCAGCGCCAGCGAAATACCGGTCAGCACCGCGTGGATGCCATAGAGAACTGGAGCAAGAAACATGAAGGAAAACTCGATCGGCTCGGTCACCCCGGTGAGGAACGAGGTCAGTGCCATCGACAGCAGCATGCCTCCAACGATGTGACGGTTTTCAGGGCGGGCGTTTCGGTAGATCGCAAAACAGGCAGCGGGCAGGCCAAACATCATCACCGGGAAGAAGCCGGCCATGAAACTGCCTGCGGTGGGATCACTGGCGAAAAATCGGTTCAGATCACCATGAACTACCGCGCCGGCCGCGCTCGTAAAGTCGCCGAACACGAACCAGACCAAGTTGTTCAGGATGTGGTGCAGACCGGTGACCAAGAGCAGGCGGTTGAGCAAGCCATAGAGGAAAAGCCCGATCTCGCCTGAGCCGATCAGCCAGTGCCCAACAAGATCAATACCTTTCTGGACCGGCGGCCAGAGGTAGCCAAACACCACGGCGAGCACCAGCGCCGCAAGGCCCGTAATGATCGGGACAAAGCGCTTGCCACCGAAAAACGCAAGCCACTCTGGCAGCTTGATGTCCTTGTAGCGGTTATAGAGCAAGCCCGCGACCACGCCAATGATCAGGCCCGCCAGAACACCCATGTTGATCGATGCATCGATCGTCTTCATCGCTGCAGTCATCACAAAGTAGCCGACGGCACCGGCCAGCGCGGCCACTCCGTTGGACTCCTTCGCAAAGCCAAAGGCCACTCCAACCGCGAACAGTAGTGCGAGATTGGCGAAGACCGCGTTACCAGCCTCGGCAACAAAGGCGATGTTGAGGAGGTCCGGCTGGCCAAGGCGCAGCAGCAGACCAGCGATGGGGAGGACAGCGATCGGCAGCATCAGCGTGCGACCAAGTTGCTGGATCGCGGCAAAACGATTGCTTGACATGGATTTTTCCTTTGTCTGCGTCTAACTGTTGTAGGTGACCACATTGCTAATTGCCTGAACCGGATTGGGGGTACTTCCGGCTACTACCAGCGCCTGCGCTTGGGGGCGGCTGGCAGCGGCAATCGTGCAGATTTGAAGACCGGGAAACCCATCGACGGTGAAGCAACGAATCACGGGCCCATGGGCCGCGATTCACGAAATCCGTTGAGGACAACGGCATTGCGTGGCGCAAGCCCTCGCCTTCCGGTCCGGCCATCAGATCCGCAACCCGATTGCTGGCTCGCCCTTGCCTGCACCGCATCAGGCTGAGTGCCGCAGACCCACTGGTGCACATCCGGACCGGGGGTATCAGTTGCTCGCAATCCATCTTCGTTCCTACGCACCCCTCACTCCAGACCAATCCCAGAACAACCATGCAACGCTCGCATGAAAGTACCAGTCTAGTACCAATACAATATGTGTCAACACCAAAATACAGAAACAGAAAACACGGAAAATACCCAACAAAACTGATAATTAAATTAATTCTTTGAAAACACTAGTATCGTTCACAAGCAAAAGTGGACTTGCCTGAACACCAAAGTGGAACTAAAGTGGTTCTATATCGAATGCGATAAGGAATTCCTCTATGAGCACTAGCACTACCGGCTGCATCCTCTCGCCCCAGGGATGGGTACGCGGCAAGCTCGTATTCGGCGATCGCATTACCACGCTGGAAGGCAACCCGATCCATGCGCCTGGCGAAGACGACGACCTGATCCTTCCCGGCTTCATTGACATCCACGTGCATGGGGGCGGCGGGGCGGACGTTATGGACGGCGATGGCGCAATCGATACCGTTGCGCGGCTCCACGCACGGCACGGCACGACAAGCCTGCTCGCCACCACAATGACCGCACCGCACGAAGAGATCGCTCATGCGCTCACCGATGTCGGCCGCGCCATGCGCAAGCGGCCGGCAGGCGCAGCCAGGGTCCTGGGTGTGCATCTTGAAGGGCCGTTCATCAACCCAGGAAAGCTCGGCGCACAGCCAAGCTTTGCTCGCACGGGTAGCATTGAAGAACTAGCGACGCTGCACGCCCTGGCACGGATTCGCGTCCTGACGCTGGCACCAGAAGTTGGAACGCACCTTGAGTTCATCCGCCATCTCAAGATCGCCGGGATCCTGCCGCAGATCGGCCACACGACCGGTAGCTATGAGCACGGCGTAGCCGCCCTCGAGGCCGGCGCGTCTGGCTTTACGCATCTGTTCAATGCGATGAGCGCACTGCACCACCGGCAACCCGGAATGGTCGGCGCCGCGCTGGCGCACGCTGAATACTCGGAACTGATTCCCGACCTTCTGCACGTCCACCCGGGCGCGATTCGAGCGGCGCGCCGTTCGATTCCCAAGCTCTTCTGCGTCACCGACTCCACGGCTGGCGCCGGTATGCCCGACGGCGAGTACCACCTTGGTTCACATACGGTCACCAAGTGCCTGGGCGGCGTGCGGCTGGCTGACGGCACCCTTGCTGGCAGTGTGCTGACCATGGACCAGGCATTCCGCAACCTCGTCTCGATCGGCGTTCTGCCGCACGAAGCGGCGCACCACGTCTCGACCCATGCAGCCGACTACCTCGGCGAACGCGAACGCGGGCGGCTGCAACTGGGCGCGCATGCCGACATCGTGGTCATGGCCCCAGACCTCCAACTCAAGAACGTTTTCGTTGAAGGAGAATCCATTGAACTCGCTCATGCTTGACGAAGCCCGCTCGGCGCCCGATTGCGTCACCGCACTGCTTGGCGCCGATGAGTCCCGTTACGAGGAACTGGGCGGCCGGCTGCGCAACCATCCGCCAACGGCTGCGGTAACGATCGCGCGCGGCAGCTCCGACCATGCGGCGAGTTACCTCGCCTACCTCTTGATGGCACGCTACGGCCAGCTGGTGACATCACTGCCGATGTCGCTGGTTACGCTCTACCGCGCGCCGCTGACCACGCAGGGCTCGCTCGCGGTAGCGATTTCTCAGTCCGGGCGCAGTCCAGACCTGATCGAGCCGATCGAAGTCTTTCGCAAGGGTGGCGGCACAACAGTCGCACTGGTCAACGAAGTGACCTCACCACTTGCCCAGGCATCCGAATGGGTCATGCCACTACACGCGGGGCCCGAAAAGAGCGTCGCCGCCACCAAGAGCTTCATCTGCGCATTGGTTGCAGGCGCCCGGATGGCAGCCCGTTGGCAGAACGATCTGGAGCTGCGCCACGCCCTCGCAAGCCTGCCAGACGCACTACGACGGGCATGCGCGCAGGATTGGTCGGGCGGGATCGAACTGCTCGCGAATGCCGATCGCATGATGGTGATCGGACGCGGAACCGGCCTGGCGATTGCTCAGGAAGCGGCACTCAAGTTCAAGGAAACCTGCTCGATCCAGGCTGAGGTGTTTTCAAGCGCGGAGGTCAAGCACGGCCCGATGGCACTCGTCGATTCGGGCTACCCAATGCTCGTGTTCGCACCCCGCGGGCCGGCCCAAGCAGGGCTGATCACGCTGGCAAACGAAATGCGCGGCCGGGGCGCCGCAGTATTACTTGCCGCAACGCAGGAGGTCCCGGAACGTCAGCTCACGCTCACCACAACCGATAGCGAAGATCTCGATCCGATTGCCGCCGTGCAGAGCTTCTACTTGTTGGTCGAGGCCGTTGCGCGCACCCGCGGTCGCGATCCTGACCGGCCGCCCCACCTCAACAAGGTGACCAGCACCTTGTAAACCTGGCCTCAAGGCATCCAAACCGTGCGCCGCCCCCCAAGAATGCCGGCGCACGGTAAGGACAAGACAAGAAGAACCCGGACCCCGCAGAGAGACGACACCCACGTCAGGTCCTAGCCATGTCTTACCCAGATCGACACACGTCACAGCACTCCCCCGCTTCATCGCTCTTGCGCCCATCGCCATTGCCCCTGACCGGCGCCCGCATCCAGGACACCCCCTGACCAGGTCAGCCGCCAGCCGACCAGAACTGAAGGCGGCGGCGCAACAGGTCATCTCCCGCGTCGAGTAGCAACTCCCGCGATCGGCTCCCTACAGCGCCGACGACACGACCTCTTGCGCGCAAAAAAAGCGTCCGCCCGCATGAAGACCCCAACACGGTTTTCAACAACAGCGCTATAGAAACACAGGTCCAGACTCATGCTTAAGAAGAACGCCATTGCCTCTGCCGTCTCCCTCTCGCTCACAGCGATCGGCGGCAGTTTCGTTACGGCCCCGGAGGCAGAAGCCGCCGGATTCATCGAAGACTCCACGCTCGCAGGCGGCATCTATTACTGGCAGCGCGAACGCGAACGCCGGAATACAGACCCCACTAGCCCGCACTACGACACCTACACAACCAATCTCTCGCACTCAACCATGAACCTGAACCTCGACTATGCATCGGGGTATGTCGAGGACATGTTAGGACTTGACCTTGGCATCTATGGAGCGATCGAGCTTGCAGAATCACAGGACAGCGCGCACCCGAACGAAATCGCCTTCTCGAAGAGCGACCGCACTTACGACGAAAACTGGTCCGGCGACAAGAGCGGCCTTTCCTTTTACAAGGCCGCCCTCAAGTTCAAGCGCGGCCCTGCGTGGGCACGCGCAGGCTACATCCAGCCAACGGGCCAGACGCTTCTCGCACCCCATTGGAGCTTTCTGCCGGGCACCTACCGCGGCGCAGAAGCGGGCGCAAATTTCGACTTCGGCGACAGCGGCGCACTGGCCTTCTCTTATATGTGGGCCGACCAGTACAAGGCACCCTGGCATACCGAAATGGATGGCTTCCGTCGCAATGACCGTATCACCGGCGTGAATTACCTCCACTCCATTGGAGCGAGATACGACTTCAAGAATCGCCTCGTGCTCGAAGCAGCGGTCGGCCAGGCCCACCGCTACACGAACCAGTATTTCGCCAAGAGCCGTTACGCGCTTGATGTGGCGGGTAGCCCGCTTTCAATGAGCTATCAGTTCTACGGGACACAGGATCGCATCGGCGATCACGGTGTGAATGACATCTACGACGGTCTCGCGTGGCTGCAGGCTGCGACGCTCGGCTATAAGTACGGCCAGTTGGACTTCCGGTTCGAAGGCACGATAGTCAAGGCTACCGGCAACCAAGGCTTCTTCCTGCAGCGCATGACGCCAACCTATGCGTCCTCCAACGGACGCCTGGACATCTGGTGGGACAACCGCTCCGACTTCAATGCCAACGGTGAACGCACACTGTTTGCCAGCGTCATGTATGACCTTAGCAAATTGAAGTTACCTGGTCTGTCAGTGGGCGCCTCGGCCGCACAGGGCTGGAACGCCAAGCCCTCTACCAATCCGACCTATGACCAGAGCCAACGGCTGAGCGAGAGCGCATGGAGCCTCGACGCGGTCTACACGGTCCCAGACGGACGCGCCAAGGGGACGGTCCTAAAGCTCCACTACACGCGCTATGACAACCACTCCAACAATCCCAGCTGGAGCAATGGTTACGCAAACATGTTCCAGGACGAACGCGATGTGAAGTTCTACGTCATCGCGCCCTTATCCGTGTTCTGACATGCCATGACATCTATCCCCACCTTATGCAAATCCGACGCGTAAGGGATGGATGCCCCCATCACCGTCCCTCCAGGAAATCCCCCGACGTCCCCCTCAACGTACGAGTATCCGAAATGACCCGACCCACCTTCACGCCACTCACTGGCCGCATGTCGGCAATCACCCTCGCCTGCCTCCCGCTGACAGCCTTCGCCAGTCAGGATGTCGTGGACCAGCTCACACGCTTCAACGTCAGCTACGCCATCGTCGACAACCGCGCTCCCGAGAGCGGATTCGATTGCTCCTCACTCGGCGCCGACTGGGGTGCTTGCAATCGTGCCGTCATTACACTCACTAACCCGGGTGGCAACCTGAGTTCCAAGGACTGGACAATCTGGTTCCACAGCATCCGCCGAGTTCTCACCGTCGAAAGCGACCAGTTCAAGATCACGCACGTCACCGGTGACCTTCACAAGCTCGAACCGACCGACCATTTCAAGGGTTTTCCCAGAGGCGAGCCGGTAAGCATCCCGATCATCAGCGAGTACTGGCAGCTCTTCCAGACCGACGTGATGCCGCGCTGGTACGCGACATCGTCCGACGCCAGGCCGAAAGTCATCGCGATGACTGACACCGAGGATCTGGAGCGCTTCGTTGCACCAATCGCAGGCGAGCTGTGGAAGCGCACGAAAGACGACGCCAACATACTCATGACGCCCGAATCACGCTTCCAACGCAATGCTGATATCGCCATGCTGCCCACAGCCGCCTTGCGGGGGCAGATCATCCCGACGCCACTCGAGGTCACCCTACATGCCGCCGACGTAGATCTCTCACACGGCGTAGCGCTTGAGCTTTCAGCACTCGACCGCGACATGGCCGACGCAGTGGAGCATCGCTTCACGCAACTCGGCGTGAAGCTCGTAAACCATGGCTATCCAATCCGCGTGACGATCGACCCCGCTACCGGCAAAGGAGCACAGGGTGGCTATACGTTGAGCATCACGACAGCGGGGGCAAGCATCGCCAGCCACGACAGAACCGGCGCCTTCCATGGCCTGCAGTCGGTGCTCTCCCTCATCCCATCCGACGGCGCCCCAAAGATCGCCACGCTCGACGCGACCGACGCACCACGCTTTGCCTACCGCGGTGTCGAACTCGACGTCAGCCGCAATTTCGTCTCAAAACCTGTCGTACTGCGTCTGCTCGATCAGATGGCGGCCTACAAGCTCAACAAGTTCCACTTTCACATGAGCGACGACGAGGGGTGGCGCGTCGAGATCCCGGGCCTGCCAGAACTGACGCAGATTGGCTCGAAACGCTGCCATGATCCTTCCGAGACGCAGTGCCTACTACCGCAACTGGGGTCAGGACCGGACAGCAACAACGCCGGTAGCGGCCACTACACGCGCACCGACTACATCGAGATCGTGCAATATGCCAAAGCACGCGGAATCGAAGTCATCCCCGAGTTCGACATGCCCGCGCACGCGCGTGCAGCGGTCGTGGCCATGGAAGCGCGCCACCAGCGTTTGAGGGCTGCCGGCAACGAAGCGGGAGCGAACGAATACCGATTGCTTGATCCGACCGACACCTCGAACACGACCTCGGTGCAGTTCTACGACCGCCGCAGCTACCTGAATCCATGCCTTGAATCGTCGAAGCGCTTTGCCAGGAAAGTGATCTTCGAGGTCGCGAAAATGCACGTCGAAGCGGGGCAACCACTCGCCGCCTGGCACTTCGGAGGCGACGAGGCGAAGAACATTCGTCTGGGCGGCGGGTTCCAGGACCGCCACGCCGAAAAGTTCGAAAGTTGGAAAGGCACGATCGATCAGACACGCGAGGACAAGCCTTGGGCGAAGTCGCTCACCTGCCAGAAAATGATTGCCAACGGCGCCGTTGCCGACCTCGAACACTTGCCCAGCCATTTCGCGGTAGAGATCTCGAAGCTCGTCGCAGCACAGGGCATCGGCACCATGCAGGCTTGGCAGGACGGCCTCAAGGACGCGAAGGACGCCAGTACATTCGCGACAAGACAGGTGGCGGTCAACTTCTGGGACACCCTCTACTGGGGCGGCTCCGACGCCGCAGCAGACTGGGCTGGCAAGGGCTACAGGGTGGTCGTATCGAATCCCGACTACGTCTACATGGATTTCCCCTATGAGGTAAATCCGGCTGAGCGTGGCTACTATTGGGCCAGCCGTTTCAACGACGAGCGCAAGATGTTCGGCTTCGCACCGGACAACCTGCCTCAGAACGCCGAAACATCGCTCGATCGCGACGGCAAGACGTTTGCAGCCAAGAGCGACAAGCCGTGGCCCGGCGCGCTCGGCCTCTCGGCACAGTCGTGGGGAGAGTCGATCCGCACGGATGCACAGCGCGAATACATGATCTTCCCACGCCTCATCGCAGTGGCCGAACGCGCCTGGCACCGCGCGGCTTGGGAGCTACCCTATGTTGCCGGCCGCGAGTTCAAGCATGGTGAAACCGCCTATGTCGATCAGAAGGCGCGAACCGCCGACTGGCAACGCTTCGCCAATTTGCTTGGCCAGCGCGAACTGGCCAAGCTCGACCGTGCAGGCATCGGCTACCGCCTCCCACAGCCAGGAGCACGGATCAGCAATGGACTGCTTGAGGCAAACACTGCACTGCCCGGTATCACGATCGAGTATTCGACCGACGGCGGCAGCACATGGCACAAGTACGCAGCAACCGAGCAACCGGCCGTCAACGGCGACGTCCTGGTTCGTTCGGCCAGCCCGGACGGCAAGCGCCACAGCCGGATCGAGGCTGCGCAGTAACGCCTCCCGCTGACATGCCAGCCGGGCAGCAGCGGATGGGGCCGGCTGTCGCCGTCATCCGCTGCTACCTTCTGAAAGCGCATCCGGCTCACACATGCCGTGACGTACTCCTCCTTCGGTTCTATGTGCTCGCATTGAAGTGCCCCTCGTACGGCGCATCCTCTGAATCGTAGCAACCACTGCAATCTCGTTTCCCCAGAGCACTTCTCTCACCACAGCACCCACTTGGGCGGCACTGCTGCGTGCAATGGCCATTGATCTCTGCACTTTCACCGAGGAGGCGATATCGAAATATCCTCACGCTCACTGCAGGTCATGATTCAAAGCTTCCGACAAGACGCGCCCTCATCCCATTTGATCGGATGCCAAACACCCGTCGCCTGTGGCGGATAGAGTAGAAAGCTCTCTCCACATTCCCCAGCCTGTCGCCGGAGACACGATGAAGACCAAGAACAAATCACAGCAAGCAAGCTTCACCGAGCGTGCCGAAGATGAGCTGCTCGACAGCATGGACGAAGAACTCGAGATGGAAATCGACGACGGCCGCCTCGACACGTTGCTTGACGAAGCAGGCCAGCCGGCAGACGGTGGTAGCGGTATGGATCGCCGATTCTACTTCAAGGAACTATTCCGCCTGCAAGGTGAACTCGTGAAATTGCAGGACTGGGTGGTGCAGGCAAAGCTCAAGGTCGTCGTGCTGTTCGAGGGGCGTGACGCCGCTGGCAAGGGCGGTGTGATCAAGCGCATCACGCAGCGCCTCAACCCGCGTGTCTGCCGTGTCGCGGCGCTCCCCGCACCGAGCGAACGCGAGCGCAGCCAGTGGTACTTTCAGCGCTATATCGCACACCTCCCGGCCGGGGGGGAAATCGTGCTGTTCGATCGCAGCTGGTACAACCGCGCGGGCGTCGAGCGCGTCATGGGCTTCTGCACGGACGAGGAGTACGAAGAGTTCTTCCGCAGCGTGCCCGAGTTCGAAAAGATGCTGACTCGCTCGGGAATCATCCTGATCAAGTACTGGTTCTCGATCACCGACAACGAGCAGCACTTCCGCTTCATGATGCGCATCCATGACCCACTCAAGCAGTGGAAGCTGAGCCCGATGGACATGGAATCACGCCGCCGGTGGGAGGACTACACCAAAGCCAAGGAAACGATGCTTGAACGCACGCACATTGCCGAGGCCCCATGGTGGATCATTGAGGCGGTCGATAAGAAACGCACGCGGCTCAACTGCATCCACCACTTGCTGCAACAAATTCCCTACGCCGAAATCGATCGTGAAGCAGTGACGCTGCCGGAGCGGGAGCATAACCCGGACTACCTGCGACATCCCGTACCACGCAAGATGTTTGTGCCGTCGGTGTATTAGTTTGTGGTCTCACAGCCGCCACGCTCCTGCTGGTGCATCGGTAGAAAACACCGCAGCTCACAGGGCTTGATCGTCGCTCCGCATAGAGAGGGCGACGATCAACGATTAAGGCGGCCCCCGACACAAACGGTTCTGCAGAGCACTCCCGGTCGTTGGCCACTCTGTGGATTCGAAAACGCTTCACCTTGGTCTGCGGCAAGCAGCCATTCCGTTTCCGGAAACCATCCGTAAGCCCATTTGGCACACAAACACACACCGCATTCAAACAGAAGAAAAATCTGTCGGACCGCCTATTGGCCGCAGCCATTACATTGAATTGAATTGAATTCAAGAATGAATACAAGAAGTATTGTTTTTTGGCCGTCTTTATGGGTGTCATCTCAGACTGCAATGTCATTTTCCCGCCCCCACACAGACTTAGGACAAGCGCTGCAAAGCCCGATTTTGTAAGAACGCTCCGATTTTCGTCGGAGCGTTTTTCATTAGATCAACATATGCTCAGGTGCGTCGCTTCTGTCGCCGCAGGTTCTTCTCGAGCCTGCGTGCGGATGATTCAAAGTCGATACCCGTCCGCAGCGCCGCAAGCCTCGCCTCGCGCGTCATCGCGCCCGCATCGGGCGGAAATGGCGGATCATTGAAGGCGAAAGCGATACGATTGCCATCGCCCGGCACGTCGGCGAGCAACACGCGCCCGCCGAACACATCCCGCAGTAGGTCGAGATGTGCGCTGCCCTCCTCATCTCGCATCGCAAGGTTGCACACAAGCACACCACCGCCACGCAGGTTCGCACGCAACCGCAGGTAGAACGCCTCATCACAGAACGCCGGAACGATGCCATGCTCGTCATACCCGTCGAGCAGCACGACATCCGCGCGATCATCACTGGTCGCGAACCACTCCACGGCGTCCATGCAGACCACCTGTAACCGCTCGTCATCGGACGGGACTTCGAACAAATCCCGGAACGCAATGACATCCGGGTCTATCTCGACAACCGTGATGCGGCTACGCATCAGATGGCGATAGCAGAACTTGGCCAGCGAACCACCGCCCAGTCCAACCTGAACGATATGCTTGGGCCGGGGTGCAAACATCAGGAATCCCATCATCTCGCGCGTGTAGGCCGCCTGCAGCGCGAACGGCTCGGTGACAAGCATTTCGCTCTGTACCAGCGCGAGCGAGAAATGCAGTTTGCGAAGCCGGCCATCGTCGAGCACGAAAGGGCGCGGATAAAGGCCGTCACGCAGCTGCCGCACGATTGCATCGGAATCGGCGTCTGGCCCTTCATGCAGATAGAGCCAGCCCTTCTCCTGCAGCACGGAAGCGGGCAATTCGAGGAAACGCTGCGAGTCGATCGCCGTAAAGAGCTTGCGAGACATAGACTTGCTATCGGACGGACGCACATCTGTGCGTCCTGAGTCGGAACCAGGCCGAGACGATACAGCAAGGCGGCGCAATACCCCGCAGCTTTGAATCATGCACCAGACCTTCTAAGCTCTCGGGCCTTTCCCTGTCAGACATTCCAATGAAAATCTATTTTGCCGGCCCCGACGTCTTTCGCCCCGATGCAAGCACACACGCCGAATCGTTACATCGCCTCGCCGCAGCACGCGGACATGTGGCGCTAACGCCCTTCGACAGCGCAGCGGACGATGCAATCAGCATCTACGCGGCGAACCTAGCGATGATCCACGAAGCCGACGCCGTAATCGCCAATCTCGAACCATTCCGAGGCTGCGAACCCGATTCCGGCACCTGCTTCGAAGTGGGTGCCGCGGTTGCGCTCGGCAAACGCGTGGTCGCCTATGTCGCCAACAGCGACACCCTGCGTGAGCGAGTGCTGCGAGACCTGGGCGGCGCTGGCGAATACGATTGCAATGGCATGCTGATCGAGGACTTCGGACTACCGCTCAACCTGATGCTTGCCGTGCCCTGCCAAATCGTGGTTGGCGATATAACTACCGCACTCGAAGCACTGGGACAGGAGGATGCCCTGTCAGCCGCCGGCAAACAGCCTACATCCCGCCCCATCCGCAAGGCGTAGCGGCATCGTCACATTCGCGAACCTATGAGCGCCAAAGCAATCTGACCACCAAGCGCAGCTACCGTAGCCCCCATGAACGCCCCACAGAACATCCTCCGCCCCTTCGAATCGCTCGAATTCGATGATCTCTTCGTCCGCTCCCTGCCGGCCGATCCGTCTGACCGCATCGTGTCACGGCAGGTCCCAAACGCCGCCTACAGCTTCGTTGCGCCAACGCCGGTCGAGGCGCCGCGCCTGATCGCGTGGTCGAATGGACTCGGCGCCCAACTCGGTATCGCACGACCTGTGCCCACCGGAATCGCGGCCGAGGTGTTGGGCGGCTCGCGCGTACTGCCAAGCATGAAAACCTACGCAGCCCGCTATGGCGGTCACCAGTTTGGCCAGTGGGCGGGCCAGCTTGGTGACGGGCGCGCGATCACACTTGGCGAGATCATCGACACATATGGCAAGCGCCAGGAACTGCAGCTCAAGGGCGCAGGGCGGACGCCGTATTCACGCCACGCCGACGGTCGCGCAGTCCTGCGCTCTTCGGTGCGCGAATTCCTCTGTAGCGAGGCCATGCACCACCTCGGCATTCCGACCACGCGCGCCCTCTCGCTGGTGACCACGGGTGAAGGCGTGGTGCGAGACATGTTCTACGACGGCCGCCCCGAGGTGGAGCCCGGCGCGGTCGTGTGTCGCGTGGCGCCAAGCTTCGTCCGCTTCGGCAGCTTCGAGATCTTCGCCGCCGAGAACGAAGCAACCAATCTGCGCACACTCGCTGACTGGGTGCTCCGCCACCATTATCCAGAACTTGGCGAACCAGGCCCACGCGCATATGCGGACTGGTTTGCAGAGATCTGCCGCCGTACGGCGCTGATGGTCGCGCACTGGATGCGCGTAGGCTTCGTGCATGGTGTGATGAACACCGACAACATGTCGATCCTCGGCCTGACGATCGACTACGGCCCCTATGGCTGGCTCGAAGGCTTCGATCTTGCATGGACACCGAATACCACCGATGCCCAGAGCCGCCGCTACTGTTACGGCCAGCAGCCGCAGGTCGCGTACTGGAATCTCATGCGTCTGGCGAGCGCGATCTTCGATCTAGTGGGCGACGAAGAAGCGCTGCGGGCTGGACTGGAAGCATACCGAACAAGCTTTTCGCAGCACTGGTCCGCCATGCTCTCCGACAAGCTGGGCATTCAGCTCGATCCCGTGGATGCGCATGCTGAAGACATGCTGATCGTCGATCTATTCGTGCTGTTTCAGCAGGCCGAGATCGATATGACGATCTTCTTCCGCCGGCTTGCCGACGTATCCGTGGATGCCGATCCAGCTGCACGCCTAGCACCCTTGCGCGAAGCGCTTTATGACCCTTCGACGCTCGATGGCGAGCACGGAAGAGCACTCGTGCAATGGCTTGAACGCCACGCCTCGCGCATCCGTGCCGAGGCAGAGCCGCCGACAGCCCGGCGCGCACGGATGCTCGCCGCAAATCCAAAGTTCGTGCTACGCAACTGGATCGCACAACTTGCAATCGACGATACCACCCGCGGTGACACCCGCCGGATTGAGCGGCTGCTCAACGTGCTTCAGCATCCGTATGACGAACAACCGGAGCAAGCCGACCTTTTCACGCGCCGCCCGGAATGGGCGCGGCAACGGCCAGGCTGCTCCGCATTGTCGTGCAGTTCATGAAAACCCTTAACGCCCAAACAGGCTCTTGAGTTGCTTGACCGTCTCGATCGCCTGCTTGGCAGTTTCGAGGGTCAGGCCGCCACCCTCTCCGGATCCCTGCCCACCGCTCTGGCCTGTGCTGGCCGTGCCGCCCTGCGTTGACGACGTCCGTCGTGAGACCGGGGCCGCAGCGGGCACTTCGTTGTGAGCGACGATCTCGACGCGCCGGTTCTTCGCACGTCCCGCTTCGTTCGAATTCGAGGCCAGCGGCTGGCTGCTCCCACTGCCCGAAGCGGTCAGCCGGTCTGCGGCAATGCCATATTGGCCAGTGAGCGCTCCCGCAACCGCATTCGCACGCGCTTCGGAGAGCGTCTGATTGGCATCGGCAGCGCCAACGTCATCGGTATGGCCGATCACGTCAATCTTTAGCGTCGGGTTGTCCTGCAATACGGTTGCTAGCTCACGCAGGGTGCCTTGCGAATCACCGCGCAGCAGCGCCTTGCCTGTATCGAAGTGGAAGCCATAGACATCGGCCCGGCCGCGCTCATTGAGCGCCTTGGCAATCGCTCCCGTACCGCTGACACCTATCTTGCCGTCGTCCAGGCCCTGCTTGTCGACCACGAGCATCCAGACATCGGCACCTGCATCGGAGATCCGGTTCACCCATAGCGCAACATAGGTATTGCCTTGCTGTGCCGCAATATATTGATTTTCGGTACTGCCGTTGAAATACAGGTCGCGTGCCTTCATCAGGTGCTTCAAATTTCCGACATTGATGTCGGAGCACGGCCGCTCACAGACGAAGAGCTCGCGAAACCCTGAGCGCTTGAGCACCGACTGGTAGTTGCGAAACACCTGGAGTGATGAAGAAGAATCTGGCGTTCGGTAATGCAGGTAGGTCACTTCACCTTCAAGCGGTAGCAGGCGATCAACAGTAGGGCTGCCGTCACGCTGCCTGTAAGGCTTGCTGAGGAAGATTTGCGCTTCTTCGAATTCACGGTGGTCGTAGTGCAGGATGACCGAACCTGGATAGCGGTTCACCAACGGGTGATCCTGCCCCGGCTCAGACGCCATCGAAGCAGTTGCGGCAAGAACGCCAAGGGCAAGTAGAACCGAGGAAACGAGGGTGCGCCACATCAAACAACTCCAGATCTCGAAAATCGAAAAATATGATGATTTTATTTTTCGCGCTTCACGCCCTCAGTGCAGTAATGCCGATTCTTTTTCGATTTTCGGCAAGCACTTCCTGGGCCAGTCTGTGTCTATCATGGTTTGGATGCTTCAAAAAGGAGGACGCAATGCCAGACCGTCGCGACTTCATCCTCGGCGCCGCCAACCTTGCCACGTTGAGTGCTCTTGGCCCCCTTGACGCACTCGCCGCCGAGGCGCCGTTACTACAACGCCGGATTCCATCATCTGGCGAGATGCTACCGGCAATCGGCCTTGGCACCTCGCAGGTCTTTGAGGTCAGTCTCACGGACGCCGAACTCGCACCGCTAGCCGAAGTAGTGAAGACACTGTTCGAGGGTGGCGCCAAAGTCATCGATACTGCACCGTCCTACGGACCGGCCGAGGAAGTCACCGGCGAACTGCTCAAGCGCGATGGCTCGCAGGCCAGGGCCTTTATCGCGACCAAGGTTTCAGTAAGCGGCCGTGATCGCGGACTTGCGCAGTTCAGGGAAAGCCAGAAGGTGCTACGGCGAGAGAAGATCGACCTTGTGCAGGTGCACAACCTGCGCGACACCGCCACCCAGCTCAGTCTGCTGCGCGAGCTCCAGCAACAGGGTGTGATCCGCTATATCGGCATCACACATTACGTCGAAGGCGCCCACGACGAGCTGGTCACAACGCTCGAACGCGAGAAAGGCATCGATTTCGTACAGTTCAACTATTCGGTCGGTGAGCGCGGCGCGGAAAAACGCCTCCTGCCCTATTGCCGCGATCACGGGCTGGCAACATTGATCAATCGGCCGTTCCAGCGCGCAAGCCTGCTCTCGCGAGTGAAGGATCGCCCGTTGCCAGGTTTCGCAACCGAGTTGCTGGCGACGTCCTGGGCGCAGCTTGCGCTCAAGTTCATCCTCGCCGAACCAGCTGTAACAGTGGTAATCCCAGCGACCTCGAAGGCGAAGTACATGACCGACAATCTGGCAGCCGGACGCGGGTCGCTGCCGGACGCAGCACAGCGCAAAAAGATCATCCAGGCCTTTGTCTGAAGCCGTGCCTACCAGCGCGAAACTTGCCGCCACAATCAACGCGCACGAAGGCGAACTACCTGCCGCGCTATGCGGCTTCGCGCTGTTCTTCTGCCTCTTTGCGGGTTACTTCATGCTGCGTCCGATCCGCGAGGCAATGGGCATCCTCGGCGGTGTGGGAAACCTGCAGTGGCTGTTTACCGCGACTTTTGTCGCGATGCTGGTCGCGGTGCCGCTATTTGCTTGGCTCAATTCAGTCGTGCCGCGGCGGCACTATGTCGATTGGGTCTATGGCTTCTTCATCACCCACCTCACCGCTTTCGCAGCAGCGTTCGGACATGGGGACGTCATATGGACTGGTCGCATCTTCTATGTCTGGATCTCGGTCTATAACCTGTTCGTCATCTCAGTCGCCTGGAGCCTGATGGCTGACGTCTTCGACGGACCACAGGCCAGGCGACTGTTCGCATTCATCGCGGCCGGAGCCAGTTGCGGCGGACTCGCCGGCCCAGCGCTGGGCATTGCACTGGTCGGCATCTTCGGGCAGAGCGGCCTAACGCTGCTGTCGGCACTCCTGCTGGCTGCCACGCTGCCATGCAAGCGCTATCTGATGTACTGGCGTGAAACCAGCGGAGCAGGCCGGCCAGACGCACCACCCGCAGAAAGCCCCCGCCGCCCCGTCGAAGGCAATCCATTTTCCGGCATCACACTGGTGCTGCACTCACCCTGGCTGCTCGCCGTCTCTGCCTTCATCGTGCTGCTGGCCACTGCAAGCACGTTTCTCTATTTCGAACAAGCGCGCTTAGTAGCCGAGCGCTTCCACGACCGCACGGAGCAGATCCGCGTTTTCAGCGCGCTCGACTTCACCGTACAAGCACTGTCGCTCCTCGCGCAGATCCTCATTGCTGGCCGAATCGCACAGCGCTTTGGTGTAGCGGCGTTGCTCGCCGCAGTGCCGGCACTCGTCTGCATTGGCTTCCTCGCCCTAGCCCTTTCACCGACCTTTGCGGTACTGGCGGTCGTGATGGTGGTACGCCGCGTCGGTGAATATGCGTTCGTGCGTCCCGGGCGCGAAATGCTGTTCGCACCGCTCGACGCGCAAACCAAGTACAAGGCGAAGAACTTCATCGACACCGTGGTTTACCGCGCCGGCGACGCGGCGAGTGCATGGGTGAAGACTTTGCTGGATACGCTGGGTGCCGGCGTCGTGCTGGTAGCTTTTGCGGGAGCGCTCTGTGCAGTGGTGTGGAGTGCACTCGGCTGGTACCTCGGGCGCGGAGTGCCAGCGCGGAAGTGATGGGCCGCAAGCCCTTGGCAAGTCCAGTCTCAGCATGTGCGCGGCAATGCTCGTTGCAACGGAAGCAGCACTGCGACCAACTGGATGTCCGCCTGCGCGGGCATGACGAAGTGGAAGTTACCCAGCTCATCACTCCCGCAAGGCGGGGCTCAGGCGGCCGCAATACCTATCCGCAATGCGCCCTCATCCGGGCGCGTTACTTACAGCGCACCAAACACTTTCTTCGCGAGCGAGCCGACCGCCGCCGCTGGATCCTGGCGGATCTGGCGCTCCTGCTCGCCAATCACGGTATACAGCCCGTCGAGCGCCTTGCGTGTCACGTAGCTGTCGACGTCCGCGTCTTCGGACTTCACCAGACCGAAGGTGGCGGCCTTGCCCGCAAGCGCGTTGTATTGCTGGACCAACCCGATCTTCTCCGTGGTCTGATGGACGATCGGCATGAACTGGCGGGCCAGAGCGTCCGCGGTGCTCTTGCGGAAGTACTGTGTAACCGAATCGTCGCCGCCGGAAATGATGTCCCGGGCATCCTCCACCGTCATCTTTTTCACTGCATCGATCAGCAGTGGCTTAGCTTGGCTGACTGCCTGTTCGGCAGCGCGGTTCATGGCGGTTTCCAGCGCATCGATCTGTTTGCCTTGCCCGGCCATCCGCAGCACGCTCTCGACCTGCTTGATCCGATCAGGGAGTGGAATGCGCAATTGTGCATTGCCAAGGAAACCATCCGCGGCACCGAGTTGCCCCACCGCAGCGGATGCACCCTGGGTGAGGACCTCCTTGAGGCCACTCGAAAGTTCACCGCCAGAGAATGACGACAGGCCCGCCGCGAGTGCGGAACCTGCCATGACAAAGCCGGTCAGACCGACGACAATTGCACGCTTGAATCCTTGGATCATCTTTCAGCCCTCATGAAGCCACTGGTCAAACAAATCAGCATCCTTGTTCTTTTCGCCGCTGTTGCGGTTGGAGGCTGGCTGGCCTTCGGCCAACAAAAATCGGCACCTGAGGTCAGCGTCACGCGCCTCGACGGTCAGACGCTAAACACTGGCGCACTGCGTGGCAAGGTCATCTTTGTCAATTTCTGGGCCACGACCTGCACAACCTGCGTGGGCGAAATGCCCAAGGTCATTGCGACGTATAACAAGTTCGCGCCGCAGGGCTTCGAAACCGTGGCGGTGGCGATGGACTATGACAACCCAGACTGGGTCCGCGACTACACGCGCAAGGCAGGGCTCCCCTTCACCGTGGCGATCGACACGAGGGGCGAGGCTGCGCGCGCCTTTGGCGATATCCGCCTCACACCGACCAGCTTCCTGATCGACAGGAAGGGCCGCATCGTGCAGCAATACTTGGGCGAACCAGACTGGAATGCATTGCACGTTCGCATTGAGCAATTACTCGCCGAAAAGGCCTGAGCAACTTCACGCAGCCATCAAACGCTGCCGAGGCCAAGACGAAAAAGCCCGCACCATCATGGCACGGGCTTCTGTGTCTGTGCATGGGGCGCGGAAGAACCGCTGTCAGGAGCCTGTCTGGCGTGCTGCCTCGAACTCGACCACCGTCGCACCTGACTCCTCGCCAAGCTTGCTCAACTGCCCTTCGACGACCGCACCGACATCCATCTGCAGTTTCCGGTAGTGGATCGTTCCGGTGACATGAGCATTCTGTTGCAGCTCGAGAAAATGCTCGACGAAAAGGTCGCCAACCACTGCGCCGTTGATCACCGCGTCATAACAGCGAATGCTGCCCTCTATCCGCCCCTTGTCCGATAGCACCAGCAGGCTCTGGCGCTTGCCATCACCGGGTTTCCCAACCACATTTCCCTTGAGCGTTCCGTCTATCCGCAGGCCGCTGGCAAAGGTCAGGTCACCCGTGATCTCGACGTCTTCCGCGAACAGGCTCGATAGTTTGCTGATCTCGATTAGCGCGGGTTTCTTGGGCTTGCGGGAAAACATCGATCACTACTCCTTTTGCTTCCTGGTTTCCTTCGCCTTGCGGTAGAAGGCGATTTCGTCCTGCTGCTCACGGATGCGCTGGTTGAGAATCTCGATCTGGCGCTCAAGCTCAAGGGTCTTCGCGCCAGTCATACGGAGTTCGAGTTCACGTTCGTCATACCGTTTCGCAAGCCGGGACAGTTCGGTGCGCGCCGACGATAACTGGCGCACGCTCTCGGCATCCGGAGCGAACAGGTAGAAGACAGCGATCCCCAATCCGGCAAAGACGATCCCCGAGAGTGCGCCAAGCAAGATCTGCTGCCTGCGCTGGCTGCGTGTAGGCACGAAGCTGGCGCTTGTCAGTTGGCGCGTGCTTGCGCGATTGAAGCCAAAGCCCATCGCCAGATCGTTCGCTCAAAGGCCTGCGAGGTAGTCTTGCGGGTCGACGTACTGCCCGTTGCGCAGCACCTCAAAGTGCAGATGCGGACCTGTCGAGCGGCCGGAGGAACCCACATAAGAAACGACGTCGCCGGGCGCAACCACCATGCCGATCTTGACCGCCAGCTTCGACGCATGCGCATAGCGGGTCAGCAAGCCATTGCCATGATCGATTTCGACAAGCCATCCGAAGTCGTTGCTCCAACCGGCAAAAACCACCATGCCGCCAGCGGCAGCGCGGATTTCCGTGCCGCGATTTGCGGCAAAATCGAGGCCCCCATGAAACGCCAACCGGTGGGTGATCGGATCCATGCGGTTGCCGAACGGCGAGCCGAGCTCAACACCGTCAATCGGCATCCGGCTGGGGATGAACATTTGGGGAAGGGCTCGCTGCGTGCTCAGACTACCGATCCGGGCGAGCTGGGCTTCAACCTTGCGGATGCCATCATCAAGCGCGGCAATCGGATCGCCGGTCGGCGAACGCGGCGGCAACATCGGCCCGCCACTGGCTATCTGCTTGCTGGCGGTGCGTGCCGGCCGCGCAGCACCATCATGACCTGTTGTTTCGTGAGGTTGGCCCTCTTGGCTGACGCCAAGGCGGCGGCCGAGGAGCGCCGCTTCGTTCTCGAGCCGGAACAGACGCCCGGCCAGCGCCCCAAGCTGCTCGATCGTATATGACGCCTGGACCGGCGGTCCCTTGGGCACGGCTACGGCTGGCTTAGCTGGCGCGTCACCACGGGCAAACCAGAAACCGATTGCTACTCCCACGCACAGGAGCACCACGGCGATCACGCCCGTACCGAGTACCAAGCCTCTCAATGACAGGGTACGAACTCCCGAATTGGCGAGCGCCCCTCTGGAAACCATGACGAATGCCATCGTTTCCTCCTCCATTCTTTTGACGCCGCCATCCACAAACCACGACGTCTTGCATTTTCGAGCCGCAAGACGAGACGGAAGTCAAGTCCCTGCACGATTTTCGTGGGGCTAGATGCTAAGGGCAAAACCCGCTAGCACGCAAACCTTTCTGAATATTCTTACGGAATAGATCAAACCGTATTCATTGCAGGGATGAGTAGGTTGCCACGGAGCATCGTTCCGCTGGCAATCGGGCAAGACGTCAGATTCGCTCGATCCGCTTGGAAAGACGTGCGATACCGTCGCGCAATTCCGCAAGTTCACTACCGAACAACTCTAGTTCCTGGCGTGAGGGTATGGCGCCGGATTCCTCCGCAACGTATTCGCGCATATTGGCGACGGCATTGCCCGCCGCCTCACGCAACCACGAGACCGTAGCCAGTGCGCCACCGTGGATACGGTGCGCAACGGGATCCCCCACCACACGTGCGAGATCTTCTTCGACATCCCAACGGAGGTTCCGCAGCACGAAGCCCAGTGCTTCGGCGAAGGCTGCATCGCCGGTGATCCGCACCTCACCGAAAACCGCTTGCGGACCCGAGGGGAGACGGGTCCAGACATTGCCCGGCAAGTCGAGGCGTACGTCGGGCTCTTCGACGCTCTGACTGGCTGCGAGATGGCCGCCTTCGCCAACCACGAGTCCGAAAGACAAGGTGCCGATCCCGATTCGGGCCGTCCGCCCGACGTAGAGGACGAGCCGCGCGGGCGCCCAGTCGTTACGGCACACCAACGCCTCGAGGATTTGCGCAAAAGCACGCGACGGCAACGCCAGCGAACGCTCACCAAGACCGACACTCATATCGACACCATCAACCGAAAAGGACGCCTGCAGGGTTTGGAAGAGAAATAGCGAACGGCCCGACCTCGAAACTGGATGCACCCATCGGGCGCATCGCAGCTCCGGATCGGGCCGCGCGCAGGCGTGATTCTCTCAGACTCTTACTGCATCTGCTCGATACCAGCAAGCGTCCAGCCGCGACTCCCATCGGTGGGCTTGGCAAGGTGCCAGACCTCATCGAACGGGGTCGGTGCTACAGACGGGTCTTCGCGAAGCATCCCATGGAAGCGCACGCTGGCAACGTAGCGGCTGCCCTCCTGGCTCACGTCGAGCAGATCGGCGTTGAGCGACACAACGTCGGTCTTGTCGCGACGATCGCCGCGTGCTTCGACGTCAAGCTTCAACTCGGCAAACACTTCGGGCGATGTGAACTCGCGAATGTCATCAAGATTGCCTTCGTCGTGCGCAGCCTGCATGCGGATGAACTGAACCTTGGCGGTGCGCATGAAGCCTTCGGCGTCGAAACCCGCCGGCACTGCACCGCCACTGGCGAGCGAACTGCCGCCAATTGCGCCTGCCCCGGTCAGCACCTCATTGCTGTTGTTGCCAGCCTGGCTCGAATACGGAGCCCCGGCGCCTGCGTACTGCATTCCACCCCGCTGCTGCTGAGCAGAGCTGCGGGTGAAGCGGCGAATCAGCATGAAAACGGCGACCACAGCCAGAACCGCCAACAGGATGCCTGCAAACTCCGCGCCAACGCCAAGGTGCGACAACAGTGCCGCAAGGCCAATACCGGCGGCGAGACCCGCGAGCGGGCCTGCCCACTTACGCCAGCCAGAGGGCTGCTGTTGCGGCGCACCAGCAGCAGGGCGCGCGGCCTGGCCTGGCTGAGCCTGCTGCGGCGCTGGCGCCTGTGGCGTCGCATTCTGCTTGGCCGGCTGCGTAATCGGTGTGCGCTGCATGCCAAGCGACCGCCCGCCTCCCAGACGCTTGGCCTCAGCTTCGCTCAGCATGAGCGAAAAGCCGAGCAGGATTGCAAAGAGGCTAAGGGCGATACGTTTCATTCGGGTCGGGCTCCGTTAAGTAAAGAAACGTAAAGTAGATAGGATTTATCCTCGAAAGTTCAAGCGTTTTTTGTTTCAGGCGCCGAAAGAACGCAAACCATCCAGATCCAGCACCGTTAATCCGCCGTACTCGACTTTGAGCATGCCGCTCTGCTCCAGCACCTTGAGCGCCTGGTTAACCCGTTGGCGCGACACGCCTGCGAGATAGCCAATCTCTTCCTGGGAAATCTGGATCTGTGCGCCGATCCCCGGGTAGAGCACAGGGTTGAACAGCGCTGCCAGGCAGCGTGCGACACGCCCCTCCGGATCGAGGAGGCGGTCGTTCTCGACCATGCCAACGAACTGACCGAGCCGCTCGTTCAACTGCGTGAGCAAGAACCGGTTGAACGGGATCGAGTTGTCGAGAAGCCACATGAACGTGCCCTTCGGCATCAGCGCGACATGGGAGTCGCGAAGCGCGATCACATCGTACTTTCGAATCTCGTTCTTGAGCAGAGATCCCTCACCCAGCCAACCACCGCTCGGCACGCCGGTAAACGTGGTGGACCGGCCGTCGGCAGACAGCGTGTTGATCTTCACCAGCCCATCGACCACGCCTATCCAGTGATCGACCACATCCCCCTTGCGTGCGACGGAGCTACCGGCCGCAAAGAAGCGCATCTGCACTTCCTTTTCGACGCGCAAACGCTGTGCGTCGGTCAGCCCCTGGGTCCAAATGCTCTCACGGAGCAGATCGGCCAAAGTCGTCATCTCGATATTTGTCCGTATGGTGACAGCAAGCTGTAAGCACGCTTCGCTAAGGTGAATTTACGTAAGCACACCCAGCTCACCAGGGCGCCCCCACGAGCGCCTTGCTGCAACGGGTTGAATGGCACGGGCACGCTTGGCGCGCCACGCCGACGGCGGGTGCAGTCCGCTTCCCCCGTCGCGGCGGGCACCCGTATCACTGCACGCCGGCAAGGAATCGGCGTGCGGCTGACCAAAGAAGAATTCTGGCACAGAACCGGTGACCGCCCGGGCTGGCCGGGAAACGGCCCGCAACATGCGGGTGGCAGGTTGGAGGAGACAGGCATGGCCGATTCGACGGCAGGGCCCAACACGTTTCCGCGCTGGCTGCAGCATCACGCCCGCGTCCGTCCCAAGCGACCCGCCGTGCGCGAGAAGGATCTCGGCATCTGGCAGACCTGGACCTGGGCCGAAGCGGCAGACGAGGTACGCGCGATTGCCTGCGGGCTTGCCGAGCAGGGCTTCCGCCGTGGTGAGCGGCTGGCGATCGTCGGCGACAACCGGCCGCGCCTTTATTGGTCCATGTGCGCCGCACAAGCACTCGGCGGAATCCCAGTCCCGATGTACCAGGATGCGATCGCACAGGAAATGGCCTTCGTGTTGCGCGATGCTGAGATCCGCTTCGCCATCGGCGAGGATCAGGAACAGGTCGACAAACTGCTCGAAGCGCGCGAACAGTGCCCAGATCTCAGCCACATCCTCTACGACGATCCACGCGGCATGCGCCACTACGCTCAGCCCGGCCTGATCCCGCTGGACGTGATCCAACAATCCGGACGCGAGCGCCATCTGCGCGACACCACCTTTTTTGAGAGCCAGGTTGCGATGGGGTCACCCGCCGACGTGGCGATCATGCTCTATACGTCGGGCACGACCGGCACGCCCAAAGGCGTCATGCTCTCGCACGACAACCTGCTCGCCACCGCGAAGAATGCTGCTGGGTTCGACGGCCTCACCGAACGCGATGAAGTGCTCTCGTACCTCCCCATGGCATGGGTCGGCGACAACATCTTTTCCTGCGCGCAGGCCTATGTGACCGGCTTCTGCATCAACTGCCCCGAATCCTCGGACACGGTGACGAACGATCTGCGAGAAATCGGCCCGAGCTACTACTTCGCACCGCCGCGCATATTCGAAAACCTGCTCACGCAGGTGATGATCCGCATGGAAGACGCGGGCACCATCAAGCGTGCGCTCTTTTCGCACTTCATGGACGTAGCACGCCGCATCGGCCCGGACATCCTCGATGGCCGTCCAGTCGGCCTCTTTTCACGACTGCATTACGCACTCGGCAACGCAATCATCTACGGCCCACTGCGCAACGCACTCGGTTTCTCGCGCATGCGAGTGGGATACACGGCAGGCGAAGCGATCGGGCCGGAGATCTTCAGCTTCTATCGCTCGATCGGCATCAACCTGAAACAGCTCTACGGCCAGACCGAAGGCTGCGTGTTCATCTGCATGCAGCCGCACAACGAGGTCTTCGCCGACACGGTGGGGCCGGCCGCGCCCGGCGTGGAGATTCGCATCGCCGACAACGGAGAAGTGCTCTACCGCGGCCCCGGTGTGTTCCAGGCCTACTTCAAGAACCCGAAGGCAACGGCCGAGACAAAGACCGTGGAGGGCTGGGTGCACACCGGAGACGCCGGCTATTTCGACGAGCGCGGACACCTGAAGATCATCGATCGCGCAAGGGATGTCGGAAAGCTCGCGGACGGCTCACTATTTGCGCCGAAGTACATCGAGAACAAGCTCAAGTTCTTCCCGCAGATCAAGGAGGTCGTGGCATTTGGCGACGATTGCGAATCGGTCTGTGTGTTCATCAACATCGACATGCAGGCGGTCGGCAGCTGGGCCGAGCGGCGCAACCTACCTTATGCGGGCTACACGGATCTTGCCGGCAAGCCGGAGGTGTACGACCTGATCCGCGACTGTGTCGAAAAGGTGAATGCGGATCTCGCAAGCGACTCGAAAATGTGCGGCTCGCAGATCCACCGCTTCCTCGTGTTGCACAAGGAACTCGACCCTGACGACGGCGAACTCACTCGCACGCGCAAGGTGCGCCGCCGCTTCATCCAGGACAAATACGGTGTGCTCGTCGATGCGCTCTACAACGGCAGGACGAGTTGCTTCATTGAAACGCAGGTCAAGTACGAAGACGGTCGCAGTGGCGTCATCTCGGCGGACCTCAAGATCCAGGACGCACGCCGCTTCCCCGCGGCACGCCGTGCTGCCTGAGGTGAGCATGATGAAACCGCTCGATTTGCCCGTTGGCACAACGCATCACGATCACCGCATCGGTCCAGTGATCCTCTCGCTCGAACATATATCGTTGTCATTCGGCGGGGTGAAGGCTCTCACCGACATCTCCTTCGATGTGCGCGAGGGCGAAGTCCGCTCGATCATCGGCCCAAACGGCGCCGGCAAGAGCTCGATGCTCAATGTCATCAACGGCGTATACCGTCCGCAGGAAGGTCGCATCATCTTTCGTGGCGAGGAACGCCGTGCGATGCAACCGCACGACGCCGCCTCACACGGCATCGCGCGCACCTTCCAGAACATCGCGCTATTCAAGGGCATGAGCGTACTCGACAACCTCATGACAGGCCGCGCCACGCACATGAAGGCGGGCATCCTTTCTCAGGCGCTCTGGTGGGGCCGCGCGATGCGCGAGGAGATCGAGCATCGTCAGCGCGTAGAGGAAATCATCGATTTCCTAGAGATCCAGGCATGGCGCAAGACGCCAGTGAGTCGTTTGCCCTACGGCCTGCAAAAGCGTGTCGACCTCGGCCGTGCACTTGCAATGGAACCGAAGATCCTACTCCTCGACGAACCGATGGCCGGCATGAATCTCGAAGAGAAAGAGGACATGTGCCGCTTCATTCTCGACGTGAATGACCAGTTCGGCACCACGATCGTATTGATCGAGCATGACATGGGCGTGGTGATGGACATCTCGGATCGCGTCGTGGTGCTCGACTACGGTAAGAAGATCGGCGATGGCACGCCGGACGAAGTGCGTGGGAATGAGGACGTCATTCGCGCATATCTCGGGACGGAACACTGATGCCAAGATTTGAGCGTCATACAGCCTCCGCTTCCGTCATCCCCACGAAGGTAGGGATTCAGTCGACCACAGTCTCTCTTTCAACCGACCGGACTCCCGCCTCCACGGGCACGACGAGGTTTGGATTCGAAGGAGACTCCGCCGGAGCTACGACATGACATTGCGTAGCCTCGAAACCGCATAGGAAGGCAGACCCATGGGTTTCTTTCTCGAAACGCTCTTCGGCGGCCTGATGGTCGGCATGTTGTATTCACTGATCGCGCTCGGCTTCGTGCTGATTTACAAGGCCTCTGGCGTCTTCAACTTTGCGCAGGGCGCAATGGTGTTGTTCGCCGCACTTGCAATGGCGCGTTTCGCCGAATGGCTGCCCGCCTGGTTCGGATTCGAATCGACCCTGCTTGCCAACGTCGGCGCCTTCATCGTCGCAGTCGTTGCAATGATTGTCGTGGCATATCTCGTCGAAAAGTTTGCGCTCGGAAAACTCGTGAATCAGGAAGGCATCACGCTACTGATGGCGACACTTGGCATCAGCTACTTCCTCGATGGCGCGGGGCAACTGTTGTTCGGCAGCTCGACGTACAAGATCGACGTCGGCATGCCGAAGGACCCGATGATCGTGCTGGAGAACACCTTCGAGGGTGGCCTGCTGCTCTCACGCGAGGACATATATGCCGCAGTCATCGCCGCCGCACTCGTCACCGCGCTGACGATCTTCTTTCAAAAGACGCGCGTCGGCCGTGCGCTCCGCGCAGTGGCGGACGACCATCAGGCCGCACAGTCGATCGGCATTCCGCTTTCACGCATCTGGATCATCGTCTGGTCGATCGCCGGCTTCGTCGCGCTCGTCGCGGGAATCATCTGGGGTAGCAAGCTCGGGGTTCAGTTTTCGATCTCGCTCGTCGCGCTCAAAGCGTTGCCGGTCGTGATTCTTGGTGGACTGACTTCGGTCCCGGGCGCGATCGTCGGAGGTCTACTGATTGGCGTCGGCGAGAAACTTTCCGAAATCTACCTCGGCCCCTTTGTCGGCGGCGGCATAGAAAACTGGTTTGCCTACGTACTCGCCCTCATGTTCCTGCTGGCACGGCCGCAGGGGCTCTTTGGCGACAAGATCATCGACCGCGTCTGAGGTAGCGACTCATGTTCTATCGCGAAAACGGACAGTTCAAATCAACCTACGCGGCGGATCTCGCGCTGTTTCCGGTAACACAGGACCGCTGGGCGATTCTCTGCATCGCACTCATCGCCTTTATCGTGCTGCCTGCCTTGGCCAGCGACTATGTCTTCCGGGCAGTGTTGATTCCGTTCCTCATCCTCTCGCTCGCCGCAATCGGACTCAACGTGCTGGTCGGCTACTGCGGACAGATCTCGATGGGCACGGGCGCATTCATGGCAGTCGGCGCCTATGCGGCGTTCAATCTGCAGGCGCGCATCGACGGCATGCCGCTCATCGTGGCACTCATCGGCGGTGGGGCGTTCGCCACGGTGTTCGGCGTGCTATTCGGAATTCCGAGCCTGCGCATCCGCGGACTGTATCTGGCGGTGGCAACGCTCGCGGCACAGTTTTTCGTTGACTGGTTCACAAATCGCGTCCAGTGGGTGACGAACAATTCATCATCGGGTTCGGTAAGCGTGGCCTCACTCGACGTATTCGGCTTGACACTCGATACGCCGATGCGCAAGTACCTGCTCTGCCTCACACTCGTCATCGTGTTCGCATTGTTCGCGCGCAACCTCACGCGCAGCACGATCGGCCGCAACTGGATGGCGATTCGCGACATGGACGTCGCCGCTGCCGTGATCGGCATTCGGCCCATGTATGCGAAGCTTTCAGCGTTCGCAGTGTCGAGTTTCATCGTCGGGGTTGCGGGCGCGCTGTGGGGCTTTGTACATCTGGGCTCATGGGAGCCGGCCGCATTTGGGCTGGAAAAATCTTTCCAGCTGCTTTTCATGATCATCATCGGCGGCCTCGGTTCGATTGCCGGAAGCTTCTTTGGCGCGGCATTCATCGTGCTGCTGCCGCTTTTCCTCAATTACGTCCCGCATTGGCTTGGTCTGCCGCTGTCCACTGCGACGGCATCACATCTGGAACACATGATCTTTGGTGCGCTGATCGTGCTCTTCCTGATTGTCGAACCACACGGACTGGCCAGGCTGTGGGCGACCGGACGGCAGAAACTGCGCATCTGGCCATTCCCCCATTGATAACAACTCGAAACGGCAATACCACGACGACAAGGAGGAGACAAGGATGACTAGGAAAACGATCGTACATGCCGTAGCAGTCGCGACTGCGGGCTTCTCGCTGCTCGCAACTTCGAGCCTCGCACAGGCACAGTCGGGGGAGCAATTCGTCCCGCTGCTCGTCTATCGGACTGGTCAGTTCGCGCCGCTCGGCATTCCATGGGCGAACGGCAAGCAGGATTACCTTAAGCTCGTCAATGCACGCGATGGTGGCGTCAATGGCGTGAAAATCGCCTACGAGGAATGCGAGACGGCCTATGACGCCGCCAAGGGCGTCGAATGCTACGAACGGCTCAAGGGCAAGGGCGGCGGCGCGGCAGGCTTCGATCCGCAGTCAACCGGCATCACCTTCGCGGTCACCGATAAGGCTTTCAGCGACAAGGTGACAATTGAAACGATGGGCTATGGCCTCTCGCAGTCGGTCGACGGTACGGTATTCGAATGGAATTTCCCCCTTCTCGGCACGTACTGGACCGCTACCGACGTAATGTTGCAGGACATCGCGAAGAAAGAGAAAGGCAGCCTCAAGGGCAAGAAAATCGCGCTGGTCTATCACGACAGTCCGTATGGCAAGGAACCGATCGCGCTGCTCGAAAAGCGTGCAGCGGCAGAAGGCTTCGAGGTGCAGCTCTATCCAGTGACGCCGCCCGGCGTCGAGCAGAAATCGACCTGGCTACAGGTGCGTCAGAAGCGGCCTGACTATGTCCTGCTGTGGTCCGCCGGAGTGATGACGCCGGCTGCAGTGCGCGAAGCGCAGGCCACGGGCTATCCGCGCGAGAAGATCTATGCAGTCTGGTGGGCCGGTTCCGACCACGACGTGAAGGATCTGGGCGCTGCAGCAAAGGGCTACAACGCGATCACGATCCACAACAGCGCCGCCCGCGACAAGGTACATGACGATCTGAAGAAGCTTGTCTACGACAAGGGTCAGGGCACAGGCGCAGCCGACGAGGTCGCCACACTCGCCCATACGCGCGGCATGATGATCTCGATGCTGCAGGTCGAGGCAATCCGCGCCGCACAGGAAAAATTCGGCAAGGGCAAGGTGATGACATCGGAGCAAGTGCGCTGGGGCTTCGAGAACCTGAACCTCACAGCGGACCGGCTCAAGGCACTCGGCTTCGGGGAAATCATGCGACCAGTTCAGACGAGTTGTTCCAATCATATGGGCACCGACTGGGCGCGCATCGTGCAGTGGGACGGCGCCAAGTGGAACATCGTTTCTGATTGGTACCAGTCCGACAAAAAGCACATCGACGGCCTGGTGAAGGAGTACGCGGCAAAGTTTGCGAAGGACAAGAACGTCACGCCGCGCAAGTGCAGCTGAGTTGCTTCATGCCCACGACCGCCAGCGCGGTCGTGGGCATCTGACCGGACTCCATTGATGAACGCTCCCGAACCTGCCCTCAGTCTCTCGAAGCCGCTGCTCGATGTGAATGGCATCGAGGTTATCTATAACCACGTCATCCTCGTCCTCAAAGGCGTTTCGCTCTCGGTGCCCGAAGGTGGCATCGTCGCGCTACTCGGTGGCAATGGGGCTGGCAAGACGACAACACTGCGCGCAGTGAGCAATCTGCTTGCGGGCGAGCGCGGAGCGGTCACGAAAGGCGGCATCGAACTGCACGGCGAACGAATCGAAGCGCTTTCACCCGCCGATCTCGTCCAACGTGGCCTCGTGCAGGTGATGGAAGGCCGTCACTGCTTCGCACATCTAACGATTGAGGAAAACCTGCTCACGGGTGCCTACACACGGACCGACGGTAAGGCTGCCGTCGCCACAACGCTTGAGAAGGTCTACACGTATTTCCCGCGCCTGAAGACACGGCGCACATCCCAGGCTGCCTACACCTCCGGTGGAGAACAGCAAATGTGCGCGATTGGACGCGCCTTGATGGCCAACCCAAGCATGGTGCTGCTCGATGAACCGTCCATGGGGCTTGCACCGCAGATCGTCGACGAAGTCTTCTCGATCGTGAAGGATCTGAACACACGGGAACGCGTCACCTTCCTGCTCGCCGAACAGAACACCAGCATGGCGCTCCGCTATGCCGACTATGGCTACATTCTTGAAAACGGACGCGTGGTGATGGATGGTGACGCGGCGAGCCTGCGCGACAACGAGGACGTGAAAGAGTTTTACCTCGGGCTGTCCGGCTCGGGACGGAAGAGCTTCAGGGATGTGAAGCACTACAGGCGGCGCAAACGCTGGCTATCCTAGCAAGCGGTCCACTGCGCGATGTTCCGCAAAGGGCCAGACCTCTCGCCACCACCGGAGGAAAGCCAGCGTGCGAAGACTCAGCGGAAAGGCGCAGGCCTTATCATCCGGCTTTCCCGCAAGCCCAAGAGAAGGCCACCCGATGCAGGAGCCCCCTGTCGCCCTGATTACCGGTGCAGCCCGACGCGTCGGCGCCGTCATCGCCCATACGCTGCATGCACGCGGCTGTCGCATTGCGTTGCACTATCGGTATTCGCGCACCGATGCCACAGCCATCGCCTCCAGGCTCGAAGCACATCGCCCAGATTCCGCGCTCGCGGTTTGCGCTGACCTGCTCGACACATCGAGCCTGCCCAGCTTGGTCGAACAGGTAGTCAGCCACTTCGGCCGCCTCGATTTCGTTGTAAACAACGCGTCGAGTTTCTTCGCCACTCCTCTTGGGGACATCCAGGAGTCCGACTGGGATGACCTCGCCGGATCCAACCTGAAGGCGCCACTCTTTCTCGCCCAGGCGAGCGCCCCGCACTTGAAGGCCGCCAGGGGAGCGATCGTGAACATTGTGGACATCCACGCAGAGCGGCCGCTTGCCCACTATCCCGTCTATTCTGCGGCCAAGGCCGGGCTGGCCGGCTTGACCCGTGCCCTGGCGATCGAACTGGCGCCGGAAGTGCGCGTTAATGGCATTGCACCTGGCGCGATCGCCTGGCCCGAAGATAACCAGATCACACCCACCGAGCGCGAGGCAATCGTCCGCCACACCCTGCTGGGCCGCATGGGCTCACCGGCAGACGTGGCAGGCGCAACAGCCTTCCTGCTGCTCGACGCACCCTATGTAACCGGACAAATCCTTGCTGTCGACGGCGGACGCAGTGCCCACCTGTAGGTATATTGCCACCCAAGCGATCTCGCAGGAATCTTGCTTCCAGAACGACAGACCATTCTCACCATGACTTGGACGGTGTCACGATTGTCCGGGCGCTGCCGTTATAATCCATTGTTATTCAAAAGGAATCCATGCTGTGGATGGACAACTCGCGCGCACTGACGCGGACCCGGAATTCTCGAACACCTTCCTGCGCCTGAAGAAATTCCTTGAACGGCAGGTGGGCAAGGCCATTGGCGACTTCAACATGATCGAGGATGGCGACGTCGTCATGGTTTGCTGCTCGGGCGGCAAGGATTCCTATGCGCTGCTTTCGATCTTGATGGCCTTACGCGAGCGCGCACCGATCGACTTCCGCATCGTTGCAATGAACCTCGACCAGAAGCAGCCCGGCTTCCCGGATCATGTGCTGCCGTCTTACTTTGAGAAGGTCGGTGTCGAATACCGGATCGTCGCCGAGGACACCTATTCGATCGTCAAATCGAAAATTCCGGAGGGCAAGACGACGTGCTCGCTCTGCTCGCGTTTGCGCCGCGGCATCATTTACCGGGTCGCGCGCGAAATCGGCGCGACCAAGATCGCCCTCGGACATCACCGGGACGACATGCTGGAAACGTTGTTCCTCAACATGTTCTTCGGCGGGCGCATCAAGTCGATGCCACCGAAGCTGTGCTCGGACGATGGCCAGAATATGGTCATCCGGCCGCTTGCCTACTGCAACGAACGTGACATCGAACGCTATGCGCGAACGATGGATTTTCCGATCATCCCTTGCAACCTCTGCGGTTCGCAAGAAAACGCGCAGCGCAAGCAGATCAAGGCGATGCTGCGCGAGTGGGAGCAGAAATATCCCGGACGGATCGATTCGCTCGCTACGTCGCTCGGCAACATAGTTCCATCACACATGCAGGACACCACACTTTTTGACTTCAAGGGTCTAAAGAGTGGCACTCAAATTGCCGAAGGGGATATCGCATTCGACGCTCCTGAACTGGCACCTGCCGCCCGGATCGTTCCGGTTGCAGACCTGATGCACAAACCGGAACGCGGTAGTTTCGGCTGCAAGTAAACAAGCCTCCCGGCTACCCTGGACAAACTAACTCGACCTCGATTCATGCTGACGAGCTCCGCGGAAACCATGATGTCCACGCTGCCCGACCTGAATTGCGTGCTATTCGCCGAAATGCTCGGCAACCAGCGGCTTTCCGACAAGCTTGGGAAAGCCGAGGCTCAGCGCGCGCTTGATCGGGCCCGAAACCGGATCATGCGGTCGGTAGAGGCGCATCGCGGACGCCCGCTGCTCGACCGCGCGCATCGACTGATTGCAGTGTTCAAGCGTGCTGATGAAGCCGTGCAGGCCGCCGCCGACATGCATGACAAAGTACGCCGGCTGCCACCAGTGTCCGGCATCAATCTCGGCCTCAAGATCGGTCTGCATTGCGGCGAACTGCGTACGGGCAACGGCGAACCCGGAGGCTCTGCCGTGGAACTGGCCGGAAGACTCGCCGAAGTCGCGCAGCCGGGGCAGGCGTTGCTTACTGGCGAGCTGGCACTCCATCTGACCGACGGGGTGCGCTCGCTCGCGGCCGCAGTGCTTGACCACAGTTTCCGCCACGACGGCGTCGAAATCCCCCTGTTCGAACTGTTCAGCCATGACGGCCCAGAATCGGCCATGGCAGAAAACGCCCTCGAACAGGTAGAGCCAAAGCTGCGGTTGATACTGCGGCACCGTGGTGTGGCGCACATCGTGACCGAGGCACGGCCGATCCTGCTGATGGGGCGCGAGGAAGGCAACGACATCATGGTCCTTGACCGTCGCGCATCAAGGCACCATGCGCGGATCGAATGGCGGCGCGGCGAGTTCTACCTGATCGACCAGAGCACGAACGGCACCTTCATGCAACCGGCGGCCGTCGATCCAGAAGTCGGTCTTAAGCGTGAGGAGTGCGCGCTGCCTGGACTTGGGCAGATCGGCTGCGGTTTTTCGCTGAGCGAGGACAACCAGAACGAGGCCGTGAGTTTCGAAATACTCGAACGCTGAAGGTCCTGCCTTCATATACGGAACAGGCCGCTTTCGCGGCCTGTTCCGTTTTGGTCGCAAGAGCGGCCAAAAATGTGCTTCGGGCCCCTCGGCTATTCGGTGGCTCCAGCCGATGCCCGGATCTGGCGGCTGTGGTCGTGCACGGCTTCTACCAGCGCAGCGACGTTCTCTGGTGGTGTGAATTGCGAGATGCCATGCCCAAGATTGAACACATGGCCCGAATGCGGGCCAAAGCCATTGAGTACCCGCTTGGCCTCCGCGGCAACTGATTCAGGCGTGCCGAACAGCGCCGCCGGATCAAGGTTGCCCTGCAGTGCAACCTGGTGCCCAACACGCGCACGTGCCAGCGCAATATCCGTGGTCCAGTCCAACCCCACCGCATCGCAGCCGGAAGCCGCGATCGATTCCAGCCACTGGCCGCCACCCTTGGTGAAGACGATGACCGGTACACGTTCACCATCATGCTCGCGCTTGAGCCCCGCAATCACGCGATTCATGTAGGCCAGCGAGAACTCACGGTAGGCGTGTGGGGTTAACGTGCCGCCCCAAGTATCAAAGATCTGGACCGCTTGGGCGCCCGCTTCGATCTGGGCGTTCAGATAGCGCGTCACGGCTTCTGTGGTCACGGTCAGGATGTGGTGGAGCAGATCGGGCCGCGCATACAGCATCTGCTTCAGGTGCCGGAAATCGGACGAACCCGCCCCTTCGACCATGTAGCAGGCGAGGGTAAATGGGCTACCGGAGAAACCGATCAAAGGCACCGAGTTGTCCAGCGCCCGCCGAATTTCGGCGACAGCATCGATCACATACCGCAGGTGGTCATGCGGATCCGGCACCGAGAGATCCCGGATTGCCCATTCTTCGCGCAAGGGACGTTCGAAGCGTGGCCCCTCGCCCTCGGAGAAGTAGAGGCCGAGTCCCATCGCATCAGGTACGGTGAGGATGTCCGAAAACAGGATCGCCGCGTCAAGCGGAAAGCGTGTCAGCGGCTGCAGCGTAACCTCGGTAGCAAACGCGGGGCTCTTGCACAGCGCGAGAAAGCTGCCTGCGCGCTTTCGCGTTTCGCAGTATTCGGGCAGATAACGGCCTGCCTGACGCATCAACCAGACCGGCGTGTGTTCGGTCGGCTGGCGCAAGAGGGCGCGCAGAAAACTGTCGTTTCTCGGGCGGGGCATGGCAGCTCGCAAGGTCAAAAACGCGCATTTTACCTTGTGCCACCTTTCGCTGTCGGCACGAAGCCATTTCTTGCCCCCTGCGAAACCACATACAGTCAAGACACGGCGATACCGACCCTAGAGACGCCGCAACAGCAACGTCGCCAGTAGCGAGAGCAGGACGGTCATTCCAAGGGCAATCCGTATCTCACGGCCGCCCAGCCGAAGACGCAGATCACCGGGAAGTCCGCGCGGAAAGCGTTGGCGCAGCCAGGGATCGAAAACACCCGCCAAGACGGCGATCACGATGATGACAAGCAGCCACTTGATCACAGTTGAGTTTCCGTGATTTGGTTCGGCGCACAAACGGTGGAATCATTCATAAACTGCACCAGCAACAACGGAGACACGGATGATAGATCTGTACACATGGGGCACGCCGAATGGGCACAAGATTTCGATCATGCTTGAAGAGTGTGGCCTGGAATACCGTGTCCATACAGTCAATATCGGAGCCGGCGAGCAGTTCAAACAGGAATTCCTGGCCTTCAGTCCGAACAACAAGATTCCGGCGATCATCGATTCGGACGGACCCGACGGCAAACCGATATCACTGTTCGAGTCGGGCGCGATTCTGGTCTATCTCGCAGGCAAGACCGGCCGCTTCCTGCCAGAGGACGTCACGGCCAAGTATGACGTGCTCCAATGGTTGATGTTCCAGATGGCCTCGGTCGGCCCCATGCTCGGCCAAGCCCACCATTTCCTGCGTTTCGCACCCGAGAAGGTGCCGTATGCGATCAAGCGCTACAGCGACGAAACCCGCCGCATCTATGAGGTGCTTGAGGGTCAGCTTAGCAAGCACGAATACGTGGCTGGAGACTATAGCATTGCCGACATCGCCATCTGGCCCTGGATCCGCAGCCACGACTATCAGGGAATCGATCTGGATGATTTCCCCAACATCAAGCGATGGTTCGAAACCATCGAAGCACGACCCGCAGTCCAGCTCGGGCTGAAGATTCCATCATGAACATGCGCGCTAGTGATGGATTGGAGCTGATATCAGTTCCAGCCGTGGATCGGAAACATGGCACGCCACTGCTCTTCGTCCACGGCGCACACGCAGGAGCGTGGTGTTGGGCTGAGCACTTCCTGCCTTGGTTCGCAGAGCGCGGCTGGGATGCCCATGCCGTTTCGCTTTCGGGCCACGGAAGCAGCCCCGGTGGAGGCCATCTCGATGCGTTGTCGATCGACAATTATGTGGACGATCTGCACGAGGCCGTGGCAACACTACCGCGCACGCCAGTCGTCCTTGCCCATTCGATGGGCGGCTTTGTCCTACAAAAGTACCTCGAACGCGCACGCCTGCCAGGCGCCGCGTTGCTTTGCTCAGTACCGCCGAGCGGACTCGGGGGTTCTGCGTTGATGCTCGCCATGCAGCGACCGGGCTTGCTCGTCGGCCTCGGACGCCTCGCCGGTGGCTCCCATATCGGCTCAAGCAATTTGATCCAAGCGATGTTTCACAAACCCATGGACGAGGCGACCGTGCTTCGCTATTTCTCGCGCATGCAAGGCGAATCGCAGCGCGCGCTTTGGGACATGCTCGGATTCAATCTCCCGCACATCCGGCGCGAGAACTGTCCACGCATGCTGGTGCTCGGTACCGAAGAGGACACGTTGATCCCGCAATCCGCAATCCGCCAGACTGCGGCAGCGTGGAAGGTCGAGCCGGTATTCGTCACCGATATCGGTCACGGCTTCATGCTGGAATCAGGCTGGGACAGCGTCGCCATGGAAATCGCAAAGTGGTTGGACCACAACTTCGGTTGAACGGCCCAGCTCAGGTGTCACATTTTCGCAACACTCGCTTCGATTCGAGGAGGAGCCCGTATTCATTGACCTGCACGACATCTCACAACGGAACTTCGTGAAACAATTCGCGTCGACGCAACAGGTGACCTCAACTTTCTTGCACTTGGTGCGTTCATATCTGTAGGCGCTGCATCATGGCGATACAGGGCGCTAACGGTTGTCCAAAAGGACAGTTGCTGAGAGGGCACCTCGGCATCGGGGGAGCGAAGAGGGTGAAGATCATGGATATGGGGACGGGAGAACCTTTGGACGAATTCGGCGCGTTTGCCGAAGAAGTACTGAATGCGGGCGGATTGCCGCAAACACTGCTTGAGCAGCTTGGTCTGCACGAAACTGCTCAGGATCGCAGCCCACACCGGACTGAGATCATAAGTCCTGAAGATTTTCTGGAGCAGGTCTACCGCTTCCAGGAGTGACCACTTTCCCCTCCGGGACCCCCGCGGTCCCGGAGAGGTCAGAGCGTTGCGCCTCATGGCAGACAACGCCGTGAGCCTTGTCCTGCGGGCCCTCCCTCGGATCACACCTCGTAGTACTTGGCAACGTCGGTCCGTTCAAGACTGACGATATCCATGCCATCGGATAGCAGGATCCCGGATTCCGATCGTGCGTCCGTACTGTAGGACTTGGCCTACACCGGCATATCGCATCCTCCGATGAGGCTTTCAGGTGCTGCCGACGGATCAGAATCTCCAAGTCGGCCTATGCTCGGGCTACCTGCCATCCTTTGACAACCCATTCGCAGGAGACTGCCAATGCCTGCACACCTCCATCAGAATCTGCCAAAACTCCAGGTGCGTGCATTTGCGACGGCCACGCTTTACATCAGCGGATTGGTAGCAGCATTCGCCTACTGTGAATCGGTCGTTGAGTCGCTCCTCCAGTCACCTGATCACGGGGTCTGGATCACCCAGGCACTGAACGAGTGCGATCTGCATCACCTGTTCGGCATACCCTTGCGAGAAAGCGAAGCGGCGCTTCCCTCACCGGACAGCGCCCTGATTCAGGCCAATCCGAGTCTGCGGCATTTCGCCATCGTTTCAACGAAATAGGCCCTCGCCCAAGCAAACCAGCAGCCGAGAACACCTGAAATCGGCCGCGGGAAGATCTTTCCCGCGAGTTCAGATTCAGCTCAGCTTGCCATCGACCACAAGTTGGTCGTCGACTTGCCGCACGCCCGCCACATGACGTGCCAGTTCGACAACTGTCATGCGAACAGTATCCGAATCGACAATTCCACTAAGGGTGACAATGCCATTTGTGGTCCTTATGAAGATTACCAAGTGACTGAATTCGCGCTCACTCACGATGCGGGTGTACACACGGCGTGAAATCGTGCAGCCATCGGTAAAACTGGGGGCAAGCTCTTCGAGATCAGCCAACGTGTCGAGCATTTCGGCACTCAGAGCGCGTGCTGGAGTGTTGGTATTGTCATGCCTCGGCAAGACGACAAGCTCGGCAATCGCCTTCGCACCTTGTCGGGCATGGTTAGGCCCAAAGTCGAGCGCAGCCTGAAGCTGACCGCAGGCGGCAAGCACAACGCTGGTCAACATGGCCACACCCAGGCAATTCCTGTTGCAGACCTTTGCGGTTTGTGTGGTCACGGCGTCTCTCACACGGGTTGGTGCGCCCAGCGGGCATGCAAATGTCAATCTGACTATAGCCCCCCTCTCCTGACCCGAAGTCGGCAAGCGCCGCGGACCGCTGTCGGAATGGCGACACAGATCATGTCGGCGGCGTCCTACATGTCTTCTCTCGTAGGGTCCGTCCTGCATCGCATCAAGGTATGCACCGATGTGGCATGAGATCGATCGACTACAGCCGTGACCACGGTCCGAAAGGCACAGTTCCTGAACCAGAAACGCACGGAAAAGGAGCGCAGACATGAAGCCCCCGATACACCACTCCATCCGCTTGGCCCTTCTAGTCGGCCTGATGGGAATGCCCCTCGCAGTCAATGCGGAAATACCACGCAGCGAATATCAAGCTGAGAAGGATGCGATCACGCAGCACTATGACGCCGCACGCGATGTCTGCGCCCAGCGCGCGGGGAACGCCAAGGACGTTTGCATCAAGAAGGCTGAGTTGGATCGCACCGCGGCCGTCGGAAACCTTGAGGCCCATGACCGTGGAACTGCCGAGTCACGAGAAGCCGCAACACGCGACCGGATCAACGCCGAGTACGCGCTCGCCGATGAGAAATGCGATGACCTTGGCGGCAATCGAAAGAGTGTTTGCCAAAAAGAGGCGCGTGCGCAACGGGACAAGGCACAGGCTGACCTGAAAGCCGACGCAGCACATCAGGAGGCCGATGCCAAGGCCGTACAAGACCGACGGAAAGCGGATTACAAGGTCGCGCTGCAAAAGTGCGAGAGTCTCGCTAGCGACGCCAAGGTCGCTTGCAAGGAGGAAGCGAAAAGGCGCTTTGGCGGTTGATTGATAGCGTAACTCACCGGTGGCGCGAGCATGCCTCGCGGCACCGGTAGCCAAAGCTCAGAACCTCTACCCCGCCCATTGCGCTCGCGCCGATTTGCCCTCAGCAGAAAAGGCCCCATTCCCAAGTGCTCAGTGTGACAACAGGCCCTAGAAACGCGATCCGGGCTCACTCAGGAATTGCAGTTCTTCTGTCGTGCTCAGCCGACCGAGGATGGCATTGCGATGCGGGAATCTTCCAAACCGCTCAATGACAGCCTGGTGTCGCTGCGCATAATCGAGAAATCCCTCGCCGTGCGGCCATTCGTGCGCAAGCGCTTCAAAACAAGCGACAGACTGTGCTTGGTCCGCAAGCGACTCGGCATGCTCGAAGGGTAGATAGGCAAAAACTCGCATGACTGGTGGCAGGGCCAGATCCTCCCGCGCCTGAAGCAACGACTCAGCAGCGGCCAGGGCCAACACATCACCGGCGAAGGCACGTGCCTGATTGCGATACAGATTGCGGGGGAACTGGTCGAGTAGGAGGATTTGTGCAAGCGCGGCCTCGCCATGGCTCCATGCCTTCAGATCACCACCAAGAGCACGCTCTACAAGTCCTCCGAAGCGGGCACGAATAGCATCGTCAAAGGCCGGATCCTTCCGGAACCACTCTGCACGCGGCTCACCATGTCCTGACGCGCCGAATGGTAGAAACCAGAAATCCAGGACAGCGCACTGCTCGTCTGTCATGCGTGGCGCTCGCTGCGAATCGGGTCGAAGCCGGTGGCAGTGTCTATGCCATGGACTGCCTGCTTGCCGGTAAGACATGGCAGTATCTCCGCCCATTCCAGCATCGCACGCTCCACGTTCAGCCATGCGGCTGTAAAGACGTTCCCGAAGGAGCGCTGGCACGATGCGACAGTAGCAGTCTCGACCGCCGCACCACGAAGACAGCCGCCTGCGCGGATCTGCATCGCATTGGACATCGCAACCTCCATGCAAGTGGACTGCAAACATGAAAGCCCCGGCGCTGGGCCGGGGTTTCGGCAAGCTCAGGCTGTCTTGCGGCGGGCGCGGGTCGGTGGCTTGGTCTCCACAGCGATAGCGGTTTCGTCCGCCTTCTTTTTCGCGGGTGCGCGCGGCGCTTTCTTCTCGAATTCAAAGCCAACCTTACCGTCCCCACCGCGTACGAGGAAGGCGGAAAACTTGCGCCGTGTGCGCGAGGAGACGAAGTCCTTGAGTAGATCGGTACGGCCATCCTGCAGCAGCTTCTTCATCTGCTCAGGCGCGATTTCCTGCTGAAGAATCACTTTGCCTGAACGGAAATCGCAGGACTTCTCAGGACCAACGGACTTCTCACACACATAGGCCATGCCATAATCATAGACACGCGAATGGCACTTTGGACACGCACCAAGCGACTCTTGCCCAGAGAAATCAACCGGCTCGGCGGCTTCGTCCTCTTTCGGCTGGCCGAAATCGAACTCTGGCTGCTTTTCATCATTGAGCTTGATGATCGCGTTGAAAGGCCGCCCCATCTTGTTGCGGAAGCCCGTCAACGGACCTACTACACCGTCGGTAAGCAGGGTTTCGATCTCTTCAAGCTCGAACTGACGACCCGCAACGATCTTCCACAGTGAATACTCGCAGCCGCTGCATTGGAATTTCTTGTAGGTCTCGCGAATGACGCCACCGCATTTGGGGCAAGGGGACTTGAGCACACTAAAATCACCGGGGACCGTGTCAGAGTCGTAGCTCTTCGCGCGCTCAACGATGTGCTTCGTCATCGTCGCAATCTCACGCATGAACTCGGCACGTGACAGCGCCCCACGCTCGATTTGACCGAGCTTGTGTTCCCACTCACCCGTGAGTTCGGGCGAGGTCAGTTCCTCAACACCGAGCCCCTTAAGCAAGGTAATCAACGAGAACGCCTTGGCGGTCGGGATCAGCTCCCTGCCTTCACGCAGCATGTACTGCTCGGAGATCAGGTTCTCGATGATCTGTGCGCGCGTCGCCGGGGTGCCGAGACCGCGATCGCCCATCGCTTCGCGCAGTTCTTCGTCGTCGACGAGCTTGCCCGCACCTTCCATCGCGGAGAGCAGCGTCGCTTCGTTGTAGCGCGCTGGCGGCTTGGTCACATTCGCCTTGACCAGCACTTCGTCGGTCGAAACGATTTCGCCGGGTTTGACCGGAACAAGCGCAGGCGCGACATCTTCCTTATCGTCACCGCCGACACCTTCCTTGCCATAGATCGCAAGCCAGCCTGAGTTGACGAGCACCTTGCCCTCGGTTTTGAAAGCTTCGTTCTCAACACGCGTGATGCGCGTGGTCACAAGGTACTCGGCAGCCGGATAGAACACCGACAAAAAACGCTTAACAACGAGGTCGTAGAGCTTGGCCTCCGCCTCCGACAAGCTCTTCGGAACCGTACCGGTCGGGATGATCGCAAAGTGGTCCGAGATTTTGGCGTTGTTGAATATGCGCTTGTTCGGACGCACCCAGCCCTGCTTGATGATCTCGTTGGCAAACGGCGTGTAACGGTCGGGGAGCCCCCCGAGTACAGTCTTCACCGTCGGCAGATAGTCCTCGGGCAGTGCCCGTGAATCGGTACGCGGATAGGTCAGCGCCTTGTGCTTTTCGTACAGCGCCTGGGCAAGCTGAAGCGTCGTGCGGGCGGAAAATCCAAAACGACCGTTGGCTTCGCGCTGCAGACTCGTCAGGTCGAAGAGCAACGGCGAGAGCTGGGTGGAAGGCTTGCTCTCTTCTTCGACCTTGCCCGGCTTGCCTTCGCACTTGGCGCGGATGGCCTCGGCCTTGGCCCTATCCCACAAGCGCGTGGCCGTCGCGTGCTCGTCGTTCTCGTTCTTTCTGAACTTCTCGTCGAACCAGCGGCCGACATACTCGCCAGCGGCGGCACCAAAGTGGCCCTCCAACTCCCAGTAATCGCGCGAAATGAACTTGCGGATCCGCTCCTCGCGTTCAATGACCAGTGCGAGTGTCGGCGTTTGCACGCGACCGACGGTAGTCAGATGGAAGCCACCACTCTTGGAGTTGAAGGCCGTCATCGCACGTGTGCCGTTGATACCGATCAGCCAGTCACTCTCGGCGCGACTGACCGCGGCATCGGCAAGGCCAGACAGCTCGCGCGCGGCGCGCAGCTTGGCAAAACCGTCCCGAATCGCAGCTGGAGTCATCGACTGCAACCACAGGCGATTGACCGGCTTATCGGTCTTCGCATGCTGGGCGATGTAGTTGAAGATCAGCTCGCCTTCCCGCCCCGCGTCGCAGGCGTTCACGAGGCCCGTCACGTCCTTGCGCTTGATAAGCTTGGTCAGCAACTTCAGTCGATCGGCAGTCTTATCGATCGGATTGAGGGCGAAGCGCGGGGGAATCATCGGCAGGTGCTGGAAGCTCCATTTTCCACGCTTGACTTCGTACTCCTCAGGCACCGCCAGTTCAAGCAGGTGGCCGATGGCCGAGGACAACACATACTCCTCGCTCTCGAAAAAATCGCCTTCGCGAGTAAAACCGCCGAGCGCGCGGGCAATGTCCTGCGCAACGGAAGGCTTTTCGGCAATGATCAGTTGTTTGCTCATGAGAAGAGGTTCTGGCCCTGTTCAGGCGGACCGGGTCGGGCGCGCCTGCAGGGCATCATAGGCAAGCGGCTCCGGCGAATTCAAGCGCCGACGCCACAATGTGGTCGGATGGAATTCTCGTCAGTGAAGTTCGCTCGGGTCGAATCCGGACTCGTCCGTGTCCTCGTCGGCCAACAGCTCGTCGAGCACGAGCGAATCGACGGAATCCTGTTGCTGCCAAAGCACCATCAGCACGATGACCTTGAGTTTCGAAAGCGAGATACCGCCTTCGGGCAAAGCCATCGCACGTTCGAGAATCCGCTCTCGGCTCAGAGAATCAAGCACGCCAGCGTTTTCAAGCAGTGCTAGGAAACCGCGGCATTCGACGCCAAGCCGGGCCAGTTCAACGTCGGCATAGATCCTGAACGATCGGCTGTCCCGTGCGATCGACGGCGATCCCGAGCCCGCCACACTGCGCAGGCCCGACAGCCATTCAATGGCACTGTCGATTTCTTCGGGGTCGAAGCCCGCCGCCGTCAGCTTGCGCGCAAGCTGCTCCGGCTCCGGACAGGCTTCCGGATAGCCGTAGCTTTCAAATACGTAGACGAGGATGTCGATCATGGATATGTGGTCTCAGGACAGGCGCTGGAAGCGGCCACCCGGCAACCTTGCAACGCGGCCTTCGAGTTCCAGCGACAACAGAATGTCGAAGAGCACATCGGGCGTCAAGTTGCTGCGAGTGCACAATGTATCGGCATCAATCGGATCAAAGCCCATGATCTCAAGTATTGACGCACCGCCCTCTGGCAGTGGCACGGCGATCTGCACGGTTGGTATCCGTGCCACGGGTGCGTGGCCCCAGGCGAGTTCATCAAGGATGTCGCGTGCGTCATCAACGAGTTTGGCACCCTGTTTAATCAGTTCATGGCAGCCCTTTGACAGTGGCGAATGGATCGAACCTGGTATCGCGAAGACTTCGCGGCCGATTTCACCCGCCAACCGCGCAGTAATCAGCGAACCACTTTTTTGTGCCGCCTCCACCACGAGCACGCCACGCGCCAAACCGGCAATCAGCCGGTTGCGTTTAGGGAAGTTGTACTGCAGCGGTGGCATGCCGAGGGGAAACTCGCTGACGATTGCCCCCTTCTCGGCGATCTGTCGGGCCAAGGCAGCATTGCGGGCGGGGTAAATGCGATCCGCCCCAGTTCCAATGAAAGCCACGGTGCTGCCTTCGCCAGCAAGTCCCCCCCGATGGGCTGCGGCATCAATTCCCAGCGCCAAGCCACTGACAATCGTCAGCCCGCCTGTCGATAACGCTTTCGCGAAGGACTCGGCATTGGCGAGGCCCTGGGCGGTTGCGTTGCGGCTACCCACCATGGCAATCGACGGTCGCGAAAGCAGTCCGACCCGCCCCTTTACGTACAACAGACAAGGGGGATCAGCCATTTGCAGCAGCGCTGCGGGATACTCGGGATCGGCGAGCGTAACGATGGCATTGCCAGCGGCCTCGGTCCAAGCAAGCGCACTCTCGACTGCAGATTGATTGTCAGTCTCGAACAATGCAACTGCGAGCTGCTCGCCCACCACACCCGCAACGGCACGCCGGCCGGAAGCGAAAACGGCCTCCGGAAGTCCGAAGGCCGTTAGGAGGGCGCGCTGGCTTGCTGGCCCGAGATCGGGTACCAGTGAAAGTCTCAGCCAGGCGCCAAGCCCTGCATCTGCCGCGGTCAAGGCTGGCGAACCATATCGGCAAGTTTCACTGGACCGTTGCTTTCGACGATCAGCCCGTACGAAATGTGATCAAAGACACGGAAGATAAAAACAAGCCCAGTGCGTTCTTCAGGCAGTTTGTAAGCCTCCTTGTGCCCATCGAGGTCGTACCTTGCGTCCGCCCGCGTGCGGTAGACCGCTAGCACATGCCCCGGCTCCAGGCCCGCGTTGCGACCAGCGCTCACGGCAATGATCGAATACTTTCCGCCATGTGCAAGGTCGTTGACCATCCGGACGATGCGTCCTTCGATCTGACCCTGCGGGGCATGCGGCACGTAAGCGATGGTCTCTGGCTGGGCTGCTGGCAAGAGTCGGTCGCCAACGCCGACTTCGCGCTCCGAAGAGGTGATTTGCAGCTCTGCTGGATGACCGTCCTGAAGCACGCGCGCGGTGCCGAGATAGAGCGCTTCGTAGCCGAGCACGTCGTTCGTGACTGGATCGCGGATCGGATCAGCGCGGCGATAGATCTGCCACTTGTCGATGCCCGCCTGAACATTCTTGGCGAAGATCGTATCGCCAGTCGCAGAATTGATGCGGCCTTCCTCGGTCGCGACAACAGTTGCCTGATCGGCTTGCTCGCGCGGCTCGACAACCAGCGGCTGGGTCAGGAACGGCATGATCGCGCTCATCTGGACCGACGGAATTGGATTGATGTCCGATTCGTGGATCTTCGGGCGAAGTCTTTCGGTGCCAGCAGCCTCACCCGGTTTGCCAAAGGACAGGTACGGACCGTTTCGATCGAGATAGACCACCTGACCCGGATAGATCCAGTGCGGATCGCGGATTTGCTGGCGATTCAGGCGCCAAACTTCTGGCCAGCGCCAAGGCTGCTTGAGAAAACGACCAGAAATATCCCAAAGCGTGTCGCCCTTCACCACCGTATATGAATCGGGTGCGTTCTCAGCCAGCTTCACGGTATCAGCAGCAGCGGTCAGACTGGAAACGAGCAGTATCAGGGCGGATATAATGCGGAGCATGCAATGCCTCGACGTTATGTGACGGTCGTTGTTCTTTTTACGGTCCGTCTCGATATAACTGGAGTGCTCTTGTTATTTCTGGCTCTTGGCTCTTAGCACAAGAGCATTTGAGAATTCCGTTCGGATTCTGCACATCGTCCCTTTACCCGGCAAGCAATTATGGCTCTTTTGCCTATTCTCCATTTTCCGGACCCGAGACTTCATACGGTCGCAAAACCTGTCGCCGAGGTTACCAGTGAAATCCGCCAGCTCGTCTCGGACATGGCGGAAACCATGTACGCTGCCCCGGGCGTCGGCCTTGCAGCAACTCAGGTAAATGTCCACCAACGGATCATCGTAATTGATGTCAGCGAGGACAAATCCGGGCTGCTAGCCTTGATAAACCCCGAGATCGTCGAAAAATCTGGCGAACAGGTATGTGAAGAAGGCTGCCTTTCGGTCCCCGGGATCTATGAAAAAGTCGCGCGTGCGGCCAAGGTGAAAGTTCGAGCGCTCAATGCCAAGGGGGAAATGTTCAACCTAGATGCAGAAGGCCTGTTGGCCGTCTGCATCCAGCACGAAATCGATCACCTGGACGGCAAGGTATTCGTGGAATACCTCTCGCAACTCAAGCAGAACCGCATCAAGAGCAAGCTTGCCAAGCGAGCCAGGATCTCCGCCTGATCTTCACCGCGCCGCCCTCCCCGGCAGGGCGGTCTGTTCCAACCTTCCCGCAGATTCCACGCATGAAAGTTGCCTTCGCCGGAACGCCCGAGTTCGCCGCCACTGCACTTGGCGCGATCATCACAGCCGGTTTTGATGTCCCAATCGTCCTCAGCCAGCCCGACCGTCCAGCCGGACGTGGAATGCAATTACAACCAAGTCCGGTCAAGAAAATCGCGCTAGCACACGGGATCCCGGTGGACCAACCCGAGAAGCTGCGCACGCCCGAACAGCAGGCGGCCCTCGCCGCTGTCAAACCGGACGTTCTAGTCGTTGCGGCATACGGTTTACTTTTGCCGCAGGCAGTACTCGACCTGCCGCGATTCGGATGCATAAACATTCATGCTTCGCTATTGCCACGATGGCGAGGCGCGGCACCGATCCATCGGGCCATCGAAGCCGGAGACACCGAAACCGGAATTACCATCATGCAGATGGATGCCGGCCTCGATACCGGCCCGATGCTGATCCGCCGCGCACTTCCAATCGAAGCCACCGACACCAGTGGAAGCTTGCACGACAAACTCGCCGCACTGGGCGCGCAAATGATTGTCGAAGCACTACACCGGATCGCACTGATGGAACTGTCACCCGCCGAACAGCCATCCGAAGGTGTGACCTACGCAGCAAAGGTCGCCAAGACCGAATCGGCGCTCGACTTCCGCCTGTCTGCCGCCGTACTGGAACGGAAGATCCGGGCCTTCGACCCCTTTCCGGGCTGCAGCGCGCCATTGGCAGGAAACCCGATCAAGTTCTGGAAAGCTGAAGTCATTGAAGAGATGGGCACCCCGGGCAACGTGCTGGCAGCGGATGAACAGGGCGTCGTGGTGGCCTGCGGCGAGGCTGCCCTACGCGTTTCAGTATTGCAAAAAGCTGGTGGCAAGCGCCTGCCCGCAGCGGATTTCTTACGCGGTAGCCCGATTGCAGCTGGCACAGCCTTCGACCTTCCCACCGCTTGATTTGCGTGTGTTAGACGCCATGTCCCTGAAACAACGACTGTTTTCGATGGAGTGACCACCATGCTGGGCAACTGGCTCAAGACCTCGATTCTGATGGCTGGCATCATCGCCCTCTTCGGCATTGTTGGTGGAATGATCGGCGGCAAGAACGGGATGCTGCTCGCACTGCTCTTTGGCGGCGGCATGAACCTGTTCTCGTACTGGTCCTCCGACAAGATGGTCCTGCGCATGTATAACGCGCACGAAGTGGATGCGACCAACTCGCCGTACCTCTACAACATGGTGGAGGATCTTGCGCGCCGCGCCGGCCTGCCAATGCCACGCGTCTACATCATCGACGAGCAGCAGCCGAACGCCTTCGCAACCGGCCGGAATCCGGAGCACGCTGCGGTCGCTGCAACCACAGGCATCCTGCAGATGCTTACCGAACGCGAACTGCGCGGCGTGATGGCGCACGAGCTTGCACACGTCAAGCATCGCGACATCCTCACCTCGACGATCTCCGCAACGCTCGCTGGTGCGATCTCCGCACTCGCCAACTTCGCAATGTTCTTCGGCGGCCGCGACGAAAACGGACGACCGGCCAATCCCATCGCCTCCATCGCCGTAGCAATCCTCGCACCGCTGGCCGCAAGCCTGATCCAGATGGCGATCTCACGTGCCCGCGAATACGAAGCCGACCGCGGCGGCGCTGAATTCTGCGGCGATCCGAATGCGCTCGCCGACGCGCTGCAGAAAATCGACTACTACGCGCGCGGCATCCCGATGCCAACCGCCGAAGCGCATCCCGAAACCGGCCAGATGATGATCATGAATCCGCTGTCGGGCCGTGGTATGGCGGGCCTCTTTTCCACCCACCCACCGACGGAAGAGCGTATCCGCCGCCTGCGTGCGATGGGTGTCTGAACGCCACGAGTGGCTCGACATCGGGATACAAAGCGGAATGCCCAACCTTGCACTGGATGCCGCTTATCGGGCAACGGAATACCGGGTCTTCACCGACCCACCGCTCGTGCTACACGTCGATCATCGTGAGCCACGGCTTTCAGCGCTGATGGCAGGCGGCGGCGCTTGGTTGACCGCCTGCAACCCAGGTAGCCGCCAACTGCTCGAGGCCGAAAACGCCTGCAGAATGGCAGCGCTGCGCGATGAGCTTCGTATCGCCTACCTCACATTCATCAAGGGCGTCGCCATCGACCTGGAGGGACTGTGGCCTGACGAGCCAAGCCTGCTCGTTCCTGGGATCGACACGGGCCGCGCCTGCGCGCTGGCACGCAAACACGGCCAGAACGCGCTGCTCCTGATCAGTATTGACGCAACACCACGCCTGCACTGGCTAGGCTGAACACGGCCTCCACTACCCGTACGCGCTACACTCCCGCTCCCTTTCGTGAGTTTCTCCATGAATTCCAGCCAGTCCCGCCCCCGTCGCCAACAGGAAGCACCACTTCCGCCACTCCCTGCCGATTCGCTTGCCCTCGCGCTCAGCATCGCCGGGGAGATCATCGCCGGGGTCACCGGAGGACGCAGTCTCAACGACGGGCTTGGCGCAGTCTGGCGTGCGCATCCGGAACTCACCGCGAGCCAGCGCGGTGCGGTCATGGATCTCACCTACGGGACGCTGCGTGACTTCGGCCGTGCCGAATGTCAGCTCCGCCGCCTGCTCCAGCAACCGCTGACAGAACCCCATACCGACGGACTCCTGCGCGTTGCCTTGCATCGACTCGAAGCCAGGCCCGACCAAGCACACACGGTCGTCGATCAGGCTGTCGAAGCTGCGGCACGCATCGCACGCGGTGGTCTCAAAGGATTGGTGAACGGCGTACTCCGCAACGCGCTGCGTCAGAGGGAAAGCCTTGAGCTGGCCATGAAATCTGATACAGAAGCCGGCTTCCGCCACCCACGCTGGTGGATCGACCGCCTGCGCAAGACTTGGCCCCGCAATTGGGCTGCCGTGCTCGAAGCCGGCAATCAGCATCCCCCTATGAGTCTACGCATCAACCGGCGGCGCGCTAGACAAGAAGAAGTAGCAGCCATGCTGGCATCCGCCGGGCATCCAACGGTAGCACTAGGTGATCATGGTTTGCGACTGGAGCGCCCTGCACCAATCGCCGATCTGCCCGGGTTTGCTGAAGGGTTGTACTCGGTCCAGGATTGGGGCGCACAGCAGGCTGCGCCGCTGCTCGACGTCACCCCCGGCATGTACGTGCTCGACGCCTGCGCCGCACCGGGCGGCAAGACGGCACATCTACTGGAGCTCGTGGACTGCGAACTACTTGCACTGGATAGTGATCCCGCCCGTACCGGCCGCATCAGCACTAACCTTGATCGCCTCAGTCTCAAGGCAAAGGTCAGGACGGGCGACGCCAGCCACCCATCGGGCTGGTGGAATGGCCAACCGTTCGACCGCATTCTGGCTGACGTACCGTGCAGCGCCTCAGGCGTCGCTCGGCGCCATCCAGACATCAAATGGTTGCGAAGACCCGACGATATCGGCAAATTCGCAACAGCGCAGGCTACGATTCTGGACGCGCTGTGGCCGCTCCTGAAACCGGGCGGCAAAATGCTGTATGTAACGTGTTCGATCTTTGCGGAGGAGAATAGCCTCCAGATCGCCCGTTTTGCCGCGCGCCGACCCGATTGTCAGCGACTTCCGATTGATGGCGCCCTCGAGCGCAACCTGCTGCCCGATGCGGACCATGACGGTTTCTTCTTCGCCCTGCTGGAAAAACGGGTCGCCTGACGCGACCGGATCGCTATTTTCGATTCTGCGTTTGCTGCTCTGCCGCATCCTCCTTATGGCGAGCTTCGTCCTGCCATTCCCCGCTATCGCCAACGACCCGGAGATCCGCTATTCAGAGCTCGTTCCCTCCGAAGACCAGTACGTCATCAACGCCGACATCACGCTGGAACTCAGCTCCCGGCTCGAAGAAGTGCTGGTGCACGGCATCCCCCTGCACTTCGTCGCCGAATGCGTAATCACACGCAGCCGCTGGTACTGGTGGGACGAAAAGATCGTTGAAAGGCGGCTGGCCTTTCGTATCAGTTACCAGCCTCTGACGCAGACCTACCGTCTGTCGGTCGGTTCGCTAGGGCAGAACTTCACCCAGCTTGCCGAGGCGGTCGGCGCCATGAAGCGGCTACGCAACTGGGGCATCATTGAGCGTGCCAGACTGACGCCGGGCGAGTCATACAACGTCGCCTTGCGCTTTCGCCTCGACACCAACCAGTTGCCCAAACCGTTCCAGGTCACCGCGTTCGGCTCACGCGAGTGGGACGTGACGACGAACTGGTCGAATTGGACCTTCCTGGCCTCCCGATGAGAGCCCTCGTCGTTTCAGCTTCGGCAATTGCCGGTCTATTGTTGTTTCTGCTCGCCTCGGCGAGCTCGAAGACCTCGGTCTTCGCCAAGAACTATCCGCTTCTGCTCGGCTTGAACAGCGCAATCGCGGCGCTCCTGCTGCTCCTGGTCCTGTTCCAGCTCTACCGCCTCTGGCGCGAATATCGCGAGCACCAGTTCGGCTCGCGTCTCAAGCTCAAACTGCTGGCGCTGCTCACACTGATGGCCGTGCTACCTGGCGCGCTGATCTACGGTGTGTCGCTGCAGTTCGCCACCCGCTCAATCGAATCATGGTTCGACGTACGCGTCGACTCAGCACTCGATTCAAGCCTGCAACTCGGACGCAACGCGCTCGACTACTTGCTGGAGCAACTTGCATCGAAGGCCAATGGCGTTGCCGAGGAAATCGGCGAGACTTCAGAAATACCCACTGCAAGCCGGCTTGATCGCTTGCGCGAGAGCGCAGGCGCCGACACCGCCACCGTACTCGCCAACAACGGGAATACACTGGTCTCTTCGGTCGGTTCGGGAACCAGTCTGCTGGCCGATCCGAACACCAATGCCTCACTCCGCCAAGCACGTTTGGTGCGGGGCCTGCGTGTGGTCGAAGGGGAAGGCACGGGGCAACTGACCTTGCGCGTCATCGTGCCGATCCCCTCCCGATCGCTAGTTGCGGACGCCCAGTACCTCCAGGTGACCAAACGCGTACCAGGCAGCATTGCAAGTTCACTCGACTCGATCCAGGCGGGTCAACGTGACTATCAGGAGCTGCTGCTCAGCCGCTCAGGACTCATCCGCATCTATTCACTTACACTGACACTGACGGTTCTGCTGGCGATGTTCGCCGCAGTCGCGATCGCGGTGGAGTTTGCCCGCAGCCTGTCGGCACCGCTTTCGATCTTGGCTGAAGGCACGCAAGCGGTAGCCGCGGGCGATTTCTCGCCTCGGCAGGCACTTCCCGGCCGCGACGAACTTGGCGTGCTGACCCAATCATTCAACCGCATGACGCGCCAATTGAAAGAAGCGCGGGCGATTGCCGAACAGAACCGCGCCGAAGTCGAAGCCGCCCGTGTTTATCTCGAAAGTGTGCTCGGCAATCTCTCGGCCGGCGTACTCGCCTTTTCACCCGAGTGGCGATTGCGTGCGGCAAATCGCGGCGCACAGCAGATCCTCGGCGACACGCTTGCCAGCTTCGAACAGATGCAACCCCACGACTGGCCACGCCACCACGCCTTCCGCGATGCGGTGCTCCAGGGCTTCGACGAGCACGATGGCGACTGGAACCATCAGGTCGAGATCACCGGCAATGATGGCAGCACGCAGTTCTTGCTGATCCACGGTTCACGATTGCCGCAGAACTCGGGCGGCGGCTATGTCATCGTCTTTGACGATGTTTCCGAGCTGATCTCCGCGCAACGTAACGCCGCCTGGGCGGAAGTCGCACGGCGCCTCGCGCACGAGATCAAGAACCCGCTCACACCCATCCAGCTCTCCGCCGAACGGCTCCAGCACAAGCTTTCGTCTAAGCTTGACGAGGCCTCACAATCGATGCTGGCCCGCTCGACACAGACCATCGTCAATCAAGTCGAGGCGATGAAGAGCATGGTCAACGACTTCCGCGACTATGCGCGCATGCCGCTACCGAGCCTGGCGCCGGTGGATCTCAATGCACTCATCCGCGAGGTGATGGTCCTCTACGAAAGCTCACGTGTCGCGATTCGCACGCAACTAGGTGAGTCCCTGCCTGCGGTCAATGGCGATGCAACCCAATTGCGCCAAGTGATCCACAACGTGCTGGCCAACGCGGAAGATGCGCTCGCCGAGCACGAAGATCCGCAGATCGATGTGCTGACGCGGCGCGATGGCCGCCGCGTCGAACTCGTGATCCGTGATAACGGAACGGGCTTCCCGCCTGCGATGCTCGCCCGTGCGTTCGAACCGTATGTCACAACCAAGCCGCGTGGTTCAGGACTCGGACTCGCAATCGTGAAGAAGATCGTAGACGAGCATCGCGGCGAAATAACTATTCTGAATGCGGAACCACATGGTGCAGAGCTCCGCATCCGGCTTCCCCTTGCAACTGGCCTCTGATACCGTTTAAAACACTATGGCGAAGATCCTGGTCGTCGACGACGAAATTGGCATCCGAGAACTGCTGTCCGAAATCCTGAGCGACGAGGGCTATGACGTCACGCTCGCTGAAAACGCGGCGGCAGCCCGCGCCGCACGCATGGCCACACGGCCCGATGTGGTACTGCTGGACATCTGGATGCCGGATACCGACGGTGTCACCTTACTGAAGGAATGGGCAGCCAACGACCTCCTGTCGATGCCGGTCATCATGATGTCCGGCCACGGCACGATCGATACAGCCGTGGAGGCGGTCAAGCTCGGCGCGATGGATTTCCTCGAAAAGCCGATCGCCCTGCAGAAGTTGCTCGCCGCGGTGCGCCGCGGCCTCCAGCGGCAACCCTCGACGCGGCCACGCAGCGCATTGACGCTCGCATCCTTTCCGCGCTCGACTCAACTGAAGGAACTGCGCCGCCGGCTTGAGCAGATCGCTGACAAATCGCGAGTGCTGACGCTGCGCACTGGCGTGGGCAGTATCGCCGAACTCTGTGGCCGCACCCTGCAGAAGGCGGGTTCACCGTGGTTCGACCTCGCAACACATTCTCAGCCGATCGACCTCCCGGCTCTGGAAGCCGCGCGCAGCGGTGTACTGTTTGTGGAAGATCTTGCGGCGCTCTCGCGCGCCCAGCAAAAAAACCTGGCGTTCTCCCTCGAACGGCTGGACCGCTATGAATTGCGTGCGGTCTGCGCGACAAGCCGAAGCACCGACGAACTCGCGGCGGAAAGCTGGGATGCTCCGCTGCTCAAGCGGCTATTCGAAGTCACCTTGGCCCCGCCCTCGCTCGCTGAGCTCAAGGACGACATACCCGAGATGGCTGCGCAGGTACTCATCCATCTCGTCGAGGCAGGCGAGGTTCCTCCACGTCAGTTGTCGACCGCTGCACTCAATGCGCTGCGCACCAAACCATGGCCCAGCGGCTTTGGAGAACTACGAGCAGCGGTGCGCTCCCTCTCACTCGGGACGCTGGAAGATGAAATCAGCGCGGAAGACGTACAGCGCCTGCTCGGTCGCGCACAGGCCTCGGTCAATCACTCGCTGCCGCTCGATATGCCACTGCGCGAGGCGCGCGAAAGCTTCGAGCGCATCTATTTCGAATATCACCTGCAGCTTGAAAGCGGCAACATCACTCGACTGGCAGAGAAAACCGGTCTCGAACGCACCCACCTCTATCGCAAGCTCAAGCAGCTCGGCATCCCGCTTGGACGTCGCGGCGACACCTGATCACGAAATCCCATCCCCTGCTGCATACCAAACGCTGTCAGGAAATGCCCGAGGCATTTCCTGGCAGGGCTTTTCAACGGCAAGCAGCCGTCACACCTCTTCGCCCAGATATGCCGCCCGCACCTTCGGATCAGTCAAGAGTTGCTGACCAGTTCCCGACAGTGTGATCCGCCCGTTTTCCATCACATATGCGCGGTTGGAGAACTCAAGTGCGAGGTTCGCATTTTGCTCGACAAGCAGCACGGTCATGCCCTGCTTGAGCACCGTCTGAACAACCTCAAAGATTTTTTCGACGATCAGAGGCGCTAGCCCCATCGATGGTTCATCAAGCAGCAGCAGCTTGGGTCTTGAGAGCAGTGCGCGCCCGATTGCGAGCATCTGTTGTTCACCGCCGGACAATGTGCCGGCAACTTGCGCAACACGTTCGCGGATGCGCGGAAGCATCGCGTAAACATTCTCAAGGTCAGCCTCGATCCCGGCGCGATCGTTGCGCGAATAGGCGCCCATGCGCAGGTTCTCTTCGACGGTGAGACGAGTGAACACACCCCGTCCTTCGGGTACCAGCGCAATACCTGCGCGCAGACGCTTGTGCGCAGGAACGGAGGCGATGCTTTCACCGCGATAGCACAGTTCCCCGCCAGTGAGTTTCAACGTGCCTGCAATCATGTTGAGCGTTGTCGTCTTGCCCGCACCGTTGGCGCCGATCAGCGAAACGAGCTCCCCTTCGTGCAGTTCAAGATCAATCCCCTTTACCGCCTGAATTTGCCCATACGCGACCTTCACGCCCTTCAATTGCAATAGCGGAATCCTGTCAGTGGGCATGGTGCGCTCCGCCAAGGTACGCCTTGATGACCGTATCGTTACGCTGCACTTCAGACGGTGTGTCTTCGGCAATCTTTTTGCCGAAGTCCAGCACTGCCACACGGTCGCATAGGTCCATCACAAGCTTCACGTCATGCTCAATCAGTAGTACGGTCACGCCGTCGGCCCGGATCGTTTCGATCAGATGACGTAGCTGTCCCGTCTCGGTGGCGTTCATTCCGGCAGCCGGTTCATCGAGCGCCAGCAGGCGCGGCTCCGTCGCCAGAGCGCGTGCGATCTCAAGTCGGCGCTGGTCACCGTACGAAAGATTGCGCGACAGCGTCTGCGCAAACCGTTCAATGCCTACGTACTTGAGTAGCTCGTATGCACGCTCGGTAGTCAATCGCTCTTCTTCTCGCGTGTGCGCAGTCTGGAACAGCACCCCAAACAATCCGGTCTTGGTCCGGATATGACGGCCGGCCATGACGTTTTCGATTGCCGTCATCTCGCGGAATAGTCGGATGTTTTGGAAGGTACGCGCGATGCCACGACTGACGATACGGTCGGGTTTGCCCAACGGTAATTCGCTGCCATTGAAGACGAACTCGCCTTGTTCAGGTACATAGGCGCCGGTAAGCACGTTGAAGAACGTCGTCTTCCCTGCGCCATTAGGACCTATGAGTCCGTAGATTTCTCCCTTGTTGATCGATAGCGAAACGTCCGTCAGCGCCTGCAAGCCACCAAACCGCTTACCAATGCCATGAGATTCAAGCAGCGAAATCATTGCGCCGCCTCCTTCGCGCCCGGCACATGCTCGATACGCGAATAGCGCGACTGTGCTGGCAGGAGTCCCGTCGGCTTGAGCAGCATCATCAGAATCATTGCGAGCGAGAGAAGCAGCATGCGCAAGATTTCCGGATCGAGATAGACATGTCCGAACAGCGCCTGCTGGATTGGCAGCGCAATCTGCCGCAACACTTCCGGCAGGCATGAGAGTGCAACGGCGCCGATAATGACACCGGCAAGATTTCCCATACCACCGAACACGATCATGGTGAGCACTGCAATCGACTCCATTAGCGTGAAGCTTTCCGGACTGACGAAGCTTTGGAACGCGGCGAACAGGCCGCCCGCCACGCCACCAAAGGTGGCCCCCATCGAGAAGGCAAGGAGCTTGAGATTGCGCGTATTGATGCCTATAGCTTTCGCGGCAAGTTCATCATCGCGAATCGCAGCCCACGCGCGCCCGACGCGCGAAACCTGCAACCGCTTGATCATTAGCACAGCAAACCACACAGCAAGAAGGAAGACGTAGTAGAAAAGATAGAGCGAGTTGACCGAGACGTCGTCCGTCACCTGCAGGTTGCGATTGATCGAGAAGCCAAAGATCGAGAGTGGATCGAGCTGCCCGATGCCCTGCGGGCCATTGGTGATGTTCACCGGGTGCGTGAGATTGTTCATGAAGATGCGTACGATCTCGCCGAAGCCAAGCGTGACGATCGCCAGGTAGTCACCTCGTAGTCGCAGCGTCGGGAACCCGAGCACGATGCCCGCTACGGCCGCAAAGACGGCACCAAGCGGCAACACGATCCAGAACGGCAGATGCAGCCCAAATTGCGGCGAAGCCAAGAAGGCCCAAGTGTAGGCACCTACGGCATAGAAGGCTATGTAGCCAAGGTCGAGCAACCCCGCGAAACCGACGACCAGGTTGAGCCCAATCGCGAGCAGGATGTAGAGCATCGCGAAGTCGAGGATACGCACCCAAGTGCGCCCAAACAGTGCCGCCACAAGCGGCGCCACGAGAGCAAGAATGATGAGGACAGCAAGTGCCACCTTTGGATGGCGCTTGCCGAAAAACGGGATGACGAAGGAGATGTCATTCATTGTCTTTATTCCTTCAAGCTTGCGAAAAATCCATCGCAAGCGCCCCAAAGTCGAAGCAAGCGGTACGAAGTCAGAATTGAAGCGTGGACTGGATTCAACACTGGCTCAAGCACGATCAGCGACGCGTTCTCCAAGGAGACCCGTCGGTCTGAAGACCAGTACGATGCCAAGGATGATGAAAGCAAAGATGTCCTGGTAGCTTGAGTTGAGCCAACCGCCGGTCCAAGTCTCGATATAGCCCGCGCCGATCGCTTCGATGAGCCCCAGGACGATCCCACCCACCATTGCACCCGCAAGGTTGCCGATGCCACCGAGCACTGCTGCGGTGAACGCCTTGATGCCGGGAGTGAATCCCATCGAATAGTGGGCAACACCGTAGTTCGAGGCGATCATCACTCCGGCTACTGCGGCCAGTGCGGAGCCGATGATGAAGGCAATCGCGATGATCGCATTGGTGTCGACGCCCATGAGGCTCGCCACGCGGTGGTTCTCTGCGGTGGCCCGCATTGCTCGACCCAATCGGGTTCGCGTGACCAGCAAGACAAGTCCAACCATCATCGCAGCCGATAACCCGACTGTCGCGAGTTGTACTGGCGTGATGAAGACCCCCTCGACGACCTGTATCGGCGTGGTGGGAATCAACTGCGGATAGCTGTGATATGAGCGCCCCCAGATGATCATCGCCAACGTCTGAAGCAGGAATGACACACCAATTGCCGTAATCAGCGGTGCAAGCCGCGGTGCGTTGCGTAGCCGGCGGTATGCCGCGCGCTCAATCGTGTACCCAATCGCCATGCAAGCGAGCATCGCAACAGCCATCCCAAAGATGAGATACACGAGCGGCGGCAGGCCAGGACTGATCTGCTGGAAGAACAAGATGGACGATAGCGCGGTGAGCGCACCAACCATCACAACATCGCCATGGGCAAAATTGATCAGCCCGAGAATGCCATACACCATGGTGTAGCCGAGCGCGACGACGGCATAAACACTGCCGACGACAAGTCCGTTGACGATCTGCTGAATGAGCGTCTGGATCACTGTGTGTCCTTAGCATACAAAATGAAAACCGGCCCAGAAATGAGTCGTCTCCTGAACGACTCGCCCCGGGGCCGGACTGTTACACATATGCTGCACTGGCAAGGTGCCTGCAACTCAATTTTTCAGCGCTTTCCAGTCTCCACTTTCGAATTCGTAGACCGTGATCGAGCCATTCTTTACATCTCCGTTGGCGTCGAACGCGACATTACCCGTCACACCCTTGAATTCGAGTTTCTTGAGTACCGGCAGATACTTGGCGGGCTCGGTAGAACCCGCCTTCTCCATCGCGAGCATCAGCGCCTTTGCCGCATCGTAGGCGTACGGTGCGTAGATCTGGACGTCCACGCCGAATCGCTTCTTGTAGCGTTCCTTGAAGGTCTTGTCGGCCATCTCCTCAAGCGGCAGACCGGCCTGGGTACAGTAAGTCCTGTCGCTGACCGCATCACCGGCAAGCTTGATGAGCTCTGGCGTGCAGCCACCGTCACCCGTGATCCACTTGGCATTGATGCCCAATTGTTTGATCTGCTTGAGCATCGGACCACCCTGGGCATCCATCCCGCCATAAACGATCACATCAGGATTCGCTGCCTTGATCTTGGTAAGAATGGCCATGAAATCAGTGGCTTGGTTGGTGGTGAATTCGCGAGCGACGACACTGCCACCACCGGCCTTTACGCCTTTTTCGACTTCATCCGCAAGCCCCTGCCCGTAGGCGGTGCGGTCATCAATGATCGCCACCTTTTTGCCGAGCTTCGATGCCGAGAACTTTCCCATCACCGAGCCCTGCTGCACGTCGTTGGCAATCGTACGGAACACGCCACCAAAGCCTTGCTGGGTGAGTCTTGGGTTCGTCGCTGAGGGCGTGATCATCGGAAGGCCGGCCTGATCATAGATGCGCGAGGCGGGAATGGTTGTGCCTGAATTGAGGTGGCCTACGATGCCCTTTACGCCAGCGTCGACCAGACGTTGCGCTACAGTAGTCCCCGTTTTTGGATCAGCTTGGTCGTCCTCGCCGACAAGTTCAAACTTGACAGGCTTTCCGGCGATCTTCGGCCCCTTGACGTTCTCTTCCTCGATTGCCATCCGAGCGCCGTTCTCGTTGTCCTTGCCGAGGTGGGCGATGTTGCCAGTGAGCGGCCCAACATGGCCAATCTTGACGACTTCCTGAGCCCAGGCCATCGGGCTGGCGCCCAGGCCGAGCATCGCGAGCACAAGCACAGTCTTTTTCATTTACGGTATCTCCTGTTGGGAATGCCACGACGCCAGTTGGCGGGCGCGAAAAAACATTCGCACACGCGATCCGCCGAACCGGCGAACCAACCGCCATATTGACGGCCACACCTTTGGCGGCCGGGGATTCGGGTTATGGGTCCCGACTTCCCCCGACGCACAACCAAACCGCAAGACTCCTACCGACTGCGTGCGCATTATGCGCTACAGCGATGTATTGCCAAGTCCGGCAAGCTGGAGCTTTTCGCAAGTCAGCAACACTCCGTAAACGCCTCCAGACCGAAACATCAATGGCTATTATCCGTAGGTACCGACGATTGGTGCTTACGCACATACGGAGTCTCTAGGACTAACGTTCCTAAGAGCCTTGTGCCATATCGTCACCCAACTCGATTTGAGAGGCGCGGGCTTTACGATGGGTGAATACTTCCGCAAGCACGGCTAAGACGAAGAAGCCAAAGCCGATCCCAACCAAGCCACCCCATCAGCCCTAGATAAGCTGCAGACCGATACGTAGCGAGGTGATGACCAGCTCCGATTGCCCTAGGGAACCGTAGAGAGGCCACATGGTTGTAGGCTCAAGTGCTTGCGGCAGTTTGAGCAGCGTGGGCAAGACTTCTGCGTCAGTTCAGATCACTGGGGCAGACAGGAGCGCCTGTACACGACCAACAGCAGGACTCGCACTGGCGATCAGCCAAACGAACAATATGCCGATGGGTGTCGCGCAACCAAATAAAAACAGAGCGGGGCAGCTTTCGCTGCCCCGCTCTGGATCAATACAGATAACGCAGGCTTAGTGACCGCGCTGCTTCATCCGCGAGATCATCGCCAGCTGCGCGGTCGCTTCAGCCAATTCGGCCTGGGCGCGCGCATAGTCGAGCTTAGCGGTGCGATTACTCATCGCCTCTTCAGCGAGACGCTTCGCTTCCATCGACTTGGCCTCATCAAGGTCCTTGCCGCGGATCGCTGTGTCGGCCAGCACGGTCACAAGGCCGGGCTGGACTTCAAGCAGGCCACCTGCAACAAAGACAAGCTCCTCTTCGTTGCGATTCGGCAGCTTCAGACGCACCGCCCCGGGACGGATGCGTGTCAGCAGCGGCGTGTGGCCCGGCAGGATGCCGAGCTCGCCGGTCTCGCCAGGCAGAGCGACAAATTCGCACAGGCCCGAGAAGATCGACTCTTCCGTGCTGACGACGTCGACATGAACCGTCATTGCCATAGTTGATACCTCTGGTGGTATGGCCGGGGAATGCCGGAAACACGAGGCTTCCGGCGCTTTCCCTCAACCCGGCTTACTGAAGCGTCTTGGCCTTCTCGATCGCTTCCTCGATGCCGCCGACCATGTAGAAGGCCTGTTCCGGCAGCTCGTCGCACTCGCCAGCAACGATCATCTTGAAGCCCTTGATCGTTTCCTTGAGCGGCACGTACTTGCCCGGCGAACCGGTAAACACTTCCGCAACGTGGAACGGCTGCGACAGGAAACGCTGGATCTTCCGCGCACGCGCCACGGCGAGCTTGTCTTCCGGAGACAGTTCGTCCATGCCGAGAATCGCGATGATGTCGCGCAGTTCCTTGTACTTCTGCAGCGTGGCCTGAACCTGGCGCGCCACCGTGTAGTGCTCGTCACCGACGACCAGCGGATCGAGCTGGCGGCTGGTGGAGTCAAGCGGATCGACGGCGGGGTAGATACCCAGCGAGGCGATGTCACGCGACAACACGACGGTCGAGTCAAGGTGAAGGAAGGTCGTGGCAGGCGACGGGTCGGTCAAGTCGTCCGCAGGGACGTACACGGCCTGGATCGAGGTGATCGAGCCAACCTTGGTCGAGGTAATGCGTTCCTGCAGCTTGCCCATTTCTTCGGCCAGCGTCGGCTGGTAGCCCACAGCGGAAGGCATACGGCCCAGCAGCGCGGACACTTCGGTACCGGCCAGCGTGTAGCGGTAGATGTTGTCCACGAAGAACAGGATGTCGCGGCCTTCGTCGCGGAACTTCTCGGCCATGGTCAGGCCGGTCAGCGCCACGCGCAGACGGTTGCCCGGGGGTTCGTTCATCTGACCGAACACCATCGCAACCTTCGATTCCTTCATGTCATCGAGCTTGATGACGCCGGCTTCTGCCATCTCGTGGTAGAAGTCGTTGCCTTCGCGGGTACGCTCACCGACACCGGCGAACACCGACAGACCGGAGTGCTGCTTCGCGATGTTGTTGATCAGCTCGAGCATGTTCACGGTCTTGCCGACACCGGCGCCACCGAACA
>JAVBUM010000087.1:0-45588 GCA_031555325.1 Niveibacterium sp.
TGGCTGCCTACCTCACGTTCTACAACCAGCAGCGACCGCATCAGGCGCTTGACGGCGCCACACCCGATCAGATGTACTGGAAAAACCTTGCGCCGGCCGAGCGTGCCGCGTGAGCGGCCGGGTTACCCACCGCCGGGCGCCAGCGTAAGAGGCGCGCTGGCGCCCGGCCGTGGATAACCCTGAGCAGCAAGGCGTCCACTTATCGCCGCACTTTTTCTGTCTAAGCGACCCGGACCACCTCTCACGGACTTTGTTCTCGACGCGCTCGAGCAAGCCCTGTATCCCCGGCAGCCCGATCGGGACGCACTCATTCATCATTCGGACCGTGGCGCGCAATACGTCTCGCTTCGCTACAGCGAGCGTCTAGCGGAGGCCAGCATCGAGCCCTCCGTAGGCAGTAAAGGTGACAGTTATGACAACGCGTTGGCTGAAACCATCAACGGTCTGTACAAAGCTGAAGTGATTCACCGCCGCGCCCCCTGGAGGACCAAAGAGGCCGTCGAACTGGCTACGCTTGAATGGGTGGCATGGTTCAATCACCACCGCCTGCTCGAGCCCATCGGCTACGTCCCGCCAGCCGAGGCCGAAGCCGCTTACTATCGCAGTCAGAGTCAGCAGCCGGTTGCGGCCTGACTCAAACCAAATGGCCTCCGCAAAAACAGGGGCGATTCAGTTCAAGAGACAGGCCAGAAAGCGGCTTGAAAGACGGGCCCGTTGGAAGGCGAAAAACAGAGGGCATCTCAATTAAGGAACTGGTCGCCTGGAGGCAACGCGGCCTTGAGACTAGTGACTGGCGCCAAGCACCAAAACGATTCTGCGATAGCGCGCAAGAGTCCGCCGGTTGCTCGACGATGACTCACCTACAAGGAAATGAGGGCCCCAAGGTCGGGCTTTGTCGACATGCCAACCCAGGAAGGGAGGCCCGCGCTTCGCAGTGGGCTGAAGGAGGGGGAGTCCTTTAGCCAGCCGGTAGGGAGGGGAGAAGCGGCGTGCGGTGCGAAGCGCGAAACCTGGGGTTTACCCTATTCGATTCAATCTTTGTGTGCAAGTGAAAAAGAAGAAAAAGACGGCCCCGAGATCGCCTTTTTCCAATCTTCGTCAACAATTCCGGATTTGCAACGATCAGCGCTTTTTCATCGGCGGCAGATCTGTGCAGCTGCCATGAAAGACCTCGGCAGTCATACCGATGGATTCACCCAGCGTTGGATGCGGGTGGATCGTCTTGCCGATGTCGACTGCATCGCACCCCATCTCGATAGCAAGCGCAACTTCGCCAATCATGTCGCCCGCATTCGGCCCCACGATGCAACCACCAACCACGCGATGCGTTTCCTCATCAAAGATAAGCTTGGTGAAGCCAAAGTCGCAGCCGTTAGCGATTGCCCGGCCCGAGGCTGCCCAAGGGAACTTGGCCACCCCAACTTTGCGCCCGGAAGCTTGGGCTTCTAGTTCTGTCACCCCAACCCAAGCAACTTCCGGTTCGGTATAGGCCACTGACGGAATCACAGCCGCATCAAAGTAGCTCTTCTGGCCAGCGGCAACTTCTGCTGCGACGTGCGCCTCATGCACGCCCTTGTGGGCAAGCATCGGCTGCCCCACGATATCGCCGATCGCAAACACGTGCGGCACATTCGTGCGTTGTTGCTGGTCGACCGGAATGAAACCACGATCCGTCACCACGACACCCGCTCTCTCGGCCGCCAATCTCTTGCCGTTGGGGACACGGCCCACCGCCGAAAGAATGAGGTCATACCGCTGCTCATCGGCAGGCGCACCTTCGCCCTCGAACTTCACCAGCAGCCCATCGGGCCTCACCGTGACACCTACGGTCTTGGTCCTCAGCATCACCTTGTCAAATCGGTGCAGATTCTGCTTCTCCCAGACCTTCACCGCGTCCCGGTCAGCACCTGTCATGAGCCCATCGAGCATTTCGACCACGTCGATGCGAGCCCCTAGCGCCGAGTACACCGTGGCCATCTCGAGGCCGATGATGCCGCCTCCGATCACGAGCATCCGTTTTGGTACCTGACGGAGTTCGAGCGCCCCCGTCGAATCCACAATACGGGGGTCGTCCGGCAGGAACGGCAACTTCACCGCTTGGGAACCAGCGGCAATGATCGCCTGCTCGAAGCGAATAACCTTCTTTTCGCCGGTCTGCTCGGCACCGTCACCAGAAGTCAGCGCCACTTCAAGATGGTGTGGATCAAGGAACAGCCCGTAGCCGCGAACGACATCGACCTTTCTCGCCTTTGCCATGCCGGCGAGCCCGCTGGTAAGCTTACCCACAACCTTTTCTTTGTGGGCGCGCAGCCGTGCGAGATCGACGGCAGGCTGCGCAAACGCCACTCCGATATCGGCAAAGTGCGCCGCCTGCTCGATGATGTTAGCGACATGCAACAGCGCCTTGGAGGGAATACATCCCACATTCAGGCACACGCCTCCGAGCGTTGTATAGCGCTCGACCATCACCGTCTTGAGACCGAGGTCAGCCGAGCGGAAAGCCGCAGAGTAGCCACCAGGTCCTGCGCCAAGCACGAGCATCTCGCATTCGATATCGATCGGGCCCGCATAGCTCGCTGGCACTGGGCCAACCGGCGCCCCGGCCCTGTCCATCGGAGAGGGGCTGGGGGCCGTTGCGACCGCCCCCTCGCGCCCCACCCCCAACCTCTCTCCGCTCACGGGCGGAAGAGAAGGCCGATCCGGTGCGGTTGCTTGGACAGGAGCCGCAACAGCATCACTCGCTTCCAGTACCACCGCAACCACGCCTTCACCGATACGGTCACCGACCGCTACACGCACTTCCTTCACGATACCTGCAGCACTCGACGGCACGTCCATCGTCGCCTTGTCTGACTCAAGCGTCAGCAGCACATCATCCACCGCCACCCTGTCGCCCGCCTTCACCGCGACCTCAATGACCGGCACATCCTTGAAATCGCCGATATCGGGAACCTTCACTTCCACGAACTGACTCATCGTGCCATCCCCCTCAGAGCAGCACACGGCGCATATCGGCGAGTACCTGCGCGAGGTAGCTCGTGAAGCGCGCAGCCGCCGCTCCATCGATCACGCGGTGGTCGTACGAAAGCGAGAGCGGCAGCATCAGTCTGGGCACAAAAGCCTCCCCATCCCACACTGGCTCGAGCGCAGATTTCGACACACCAAGGATCGCCACTTCCGGCGCATTGACGATCGGCGTAAAGGCCGTGCCGCCGATGCCCCCCAGGCTCGAAATAGAGAAACAGCCCCCCGTCATGTCAGCGGGCCCCAGCTTGCCATCACGCGCCTTCTTGGCGAGCGTAGCCATATCGCGCGCAATCTCGTAGACCGACTTCTTGTCGCAGTCACGAATCACTGGCACCACCAACCCATTGGGCGTATCGGCCGCAAAACCAATATGGAAGTACCGCTTGTAGACAAGGCTGTCGCCGTCGAGCGAAGTATTGAAGTCTGGAAACTGCCTGAGCGCTGCGACACAAGCCTTCACCAGGAAGGCAAGCATCGTGACTTTCACACCCACCTTCTCAGCGTCGGGGCCGATTGATTTTCGGAAGGCTTCCAGCTCCGTGATGTCTGCTTTGTCGAACTGCGTGACATGCGGGATCATCACCCAATTACGCGCGAGGTTCGCTCCTGAGATTTTCTTGATCCGCGAGAGCGGCCGCACATCCACCGCACCAAACTTGGCGAAATCTACCTTTGGCCATGGCAGGAGATTGAGCTCACCACCGCCAGTCACTCCCCCTGCTGCCGGCACGACTCCAGTAAGCTTGCCCGTCGCGAGTTGAGTGAAAACGCCCTTCACGAAGCTTGTGATGTCCTGTTGCAGGATGCGGCCCTTCGGCCCCGTGCCGGGCACCTTGGCGATATCGATGCCAAGTTCACGGGCGAATTTGCGTACCGAGGGGCTCGCGTGCGCCTTGCCAGCCAGCGCGGTAATCTCAGGCATCGGAGCAGGCTCCCCTCCCTTGAAGGAAGTCGGAGCAGGGGCAGCCGGGGGGGCTGCAACCAGCCCTTCGACCGGATTCCCCCCGTTTTCGGGGCGAGCTGCCGAATGCTCGGTGGCCTGTGCGGGGGTGGGAGCTGCGCTAGCGATCCCTGCACCACCCGCCTCAACCACCAGGATGACCAGACCTTCGCTGACGCGGTCCCCTACATCAACGCGGACCTCCTTGACCACCCCCACCACGGGGCTCGGCACATCCATCGTGGCCTTCTCCGATTCGAGCGTCACGACGGTCTGTTCGGCCGTCACGGTGTCCCCCGTCTTGACCAGCACTTCAATGACAGGGACATCCTTGAAATCACCGATATCAGGGACCTTTACCTCCACACGCCCCCCCCCCGATGGCCGCTTGAGACGCGCCTCCCGTCCTAGCAGGCGACGACTCGATCGCCCCCCCTCCGCCAGCGCTTACGGAGGAAGGGGAAGATGGTGTCGGAGCCGCAACGACACCCGCCGCCTCCAGCACTACCACGAGACTACCCTCACCCACTTTGTCGCCCACGGCAACCTTCACTTCCTTCACGACACCTGCAGCCGGACTCGGCACATCCAGCGTTGCTTTATCCGATTCAAGCGTGAGCAGTGTCTCCTCCGCCCTGACACTGTCTCCCGGCTTTACTGCAATCTCGATCACCGGCACATCCTTGAAGTCACCAATGTCCGGAACCTTCACTTCGATGAGTTGGCCCATTTTCCTTTCGCCCTCAGACGGTCAGCGGATTCGGTTTGTCGACATCAATGCCGTACTTCGTGATCGCATCCCGCACCTTCTCGCGGTCAATCGTACCTTCGTCGGCAAGCGCCTTGAGTGCGGCCACGGCGACCCAGCGGCGGTCGACCTCGAAGTGGTGGCGCAGTGCCTCACGGGTGTCCGAGCGACCGTAGCCGTCAGTACCAAGCGTCAAGAAACGACCCGGAACAAACGGGCGAATCTGTTCCGCAAAGAGCTTTACGTAGTCAGTCGCGGCAATCACCGGACCCGTTGCGTCCTTAAGGCATTTCTCAACGTGCGAGGCACGCGGCGTGTCGAGCGGATGCAGCAGATTCCAGCGCGCTACGTCCTGGCCGTCACGCGCAAGCAGGTTGAAGCTCGGGCAACTCCAGATATCAGCCTCCACACCCCAGTCGGCCTTGAGCAGTTCGGCTGCGGCAATCACCTCGCGGAAGATCGTGCCCGAACCCAGGAGCTGCACGCGCGGAGCCTTGCCTTTCGTCGCTTCGCCCGAACGGAACCTGTACATGCCCTTGAGGATGTCAGGTGCAGCGCCGTCAGGCATTGCCGGATGCTCGTAGTTCTCATTCATGACGGTGACGTAGTAATACACGTCTTCCTGCTCGACATACATACGGCGCAGGCCGTCCTGGATGATCACGGCAAGTTCATAGGCAAACGTCGGATCGTACGAGACGCAGTTCGGCACCAGATTGGCGAGGATATGCGAGTGACCATCCTCGTGCTGCAAGCCTTCGCCATTGAGGGTGGTACGCCCCGCCGTACCACCCAGCAGGAACCCGCGTGCACGCGAGTCACCCGCCGCCCAGCACAGATCCATCACGCGCTGGTGTCCAAACATCGAGTAGTAGATGTAGAAAGGGATCATCGGCACGTTGTGCACCGAGTAAGACGTCGCGGCCGCAATCCACGAACTCATCGCGCCCGCTTCGTTGATGCCCTCCTGCAGGATCTGTCCGCTGCGGCTCTCCTTGTAGAACATGAGCTGGTCATGGTCCTGCGGCACGTAGTTCTGGCCAAACTGATTCCAGATACCGAACTGGCGGAACATGCCTTCCATGCCAAAAGTGCGCGACTCGTCCGGAATGATCGGCACGACGTGGCGGCCGATCTGCTTGTCCTTGAGAAGCGACGAAAGGATGCGCACAAAAGCCATCGTGGTCGAAAACTCGCGACCCTCGCCCGAGGCCTTCAATTGTGCGTCGAACGCCTCCAGTCCCGGCACGATCAGCTGGTCGCCCTTCATCCGCCGGCTCGGTAGATAACCGCCGAGATCCATGCGTCGCTGCCGCATGTAGTTCAGTTCCGGTGATCCCTCTTCGAACTTGATCAGCGGCATCTCGTCAAGTTGTTCGTCGCTGACCGGAATGTCAAAGCGATCGCGGAAGCGCACCAGCGCATCGCGCGTCATCTTCTTCTGCTGGTGGCTGATGTTCTGCGCTTCGCCCGAACTGCCCATGCCGAAACCCTTGATGGTCTTGGCAAGGATAAGCGTAGGCTGACCCTTATGCTGGGTCGCTGCCTTATAGGCCGTAAACACCTTGAAAATGTCATGGCCACCGCGATTCAGGCGCCAGATATCCTCGTCGGTCAAATCGGCAACCATCGCCTTGAGCTCCGGCGTATTGAAGAAGTACTCGCGCACATACGCGCCGTCCTTCGACTTGAACGTCTGGTATTCACCATCGACGCATTCAAGCATTCGCTTCTTCAAAATGCCGGACTTGTCGCGCGCAAGCAGCGCATCCCAATGGGTACCCCAGATGAGCTTGATGACGTTCCAGCCCGCACCACGGAATTCGGCCTCGAGCTCCTGGATGATCTTGCCGTTGCCGCGCACCGGCCCGTCGAGGCGCTGCAGATTGCAGTTGATAACAAACACGAGGTTATCAAGCTGCTCGCGACCCGCCACGCCGATCGCACCCAGCGATTCGACTTCGTCCATCTCACCATCGCCAAGGAACGCCCACACTTTACGGTCGGACGCAGTGGCCAGGCCTCGGTTACCGAGGTACTTCATGAAGCGGGCCTGGTAGATCGCCTGCAGCGGTCCCAGGCCCATCGACACGGTCGGGAACTGCCAGAAATCCGGCATCAGCCATGGATGCGGATAGGACGAAATGCCCTTGCCATCAGCCTCCTGGCGGAAGCTATCCAGTTGTTCATCCGTCAGGCGTCCGAGCAGGTGCGCACGTGCATAGACGCCAGGAATCGAATGGCCCTGAAAGAAAATCAGGTCCCCGCCATCCGGGTTTGCAGGTGACTTCCAAAACCAGTTGAAACCAACGTCATATAGCGTCGCTGCCGAGGCATAGGAAGCAATATGCCCCCCTACGTTGGTGTGCTTGTTCGCCCGCACCACCATTGCCATCGCGTTCCAGCGCAGGAAGGCCTGGATGCGCGTCTCGATCGTGGTATCGCCCGGGTACTTCGGCTGCGCATCCGCAGGAATCGTGTTGATGTAGCCGGTATTAGCGCTGTAAGGAATATCCGCGCCCTGCTGACGCGCCTCCTCGATCAAGCGCTCAATCAGGTAATGCGCCCGTTCCGGGCCTTCTGTGGCCACGACGGCAGACAGAGCCTCGAGCCATTCCTGGGTTTCCTGCGCGTCCGCGTCGGACTGCAACAGCACATTGGGCAAAGCGGCCATCAGTGCTTACTCCTCGCGTTTGGTCGGTAGCAATCGAAAAAGCGCCGCTCTGAACAGGGCGGCGTAACAGAAATCAGCTGCCTAGATTACGCTTGGCGGTAGGGACCAACCATATTTACAGGCAAGTTTTTCCGGAATATAAAACAGCCTTCCGTATAGCGCAAAGAAAAACGGCAGAAAGATGTCGGATTGCCACTCGCAAGTATTTGATGCAACGCGGAATTTGTTGCCTTAGCACAGAACGGCAAGGCAGATACCGTATTTTGCGCTGCAAAAAAATGACAACTGAAACGGGTTGGACGAAAGCCGTAGAAACGGTCGTCAACGCTCCGCAGAACGATGTCGATCGGCCTCGTAGGCATAACGAATCACGCCTCTCCGGATTTCTCCGATATAGACCACCCGGCTGGACTTGATCGACTCGTGGTCGGACGTTGAAAACGGTGTCTGGTACCGCATCAGTACACCCTCGACGGGTTCGCGCAGGTCCTCCAACGCCATTTGAATCCGCCGTCCATCAGTGCTGCCGGCCTGGCGAATCGCGGCCGCAAGCAACAGCAAGCCGTCATACCCTTGCGCCGAAGCAGAGTGGGATCCGAGCGGTTGCGCCCCCATACGGGTCGAGAGTGACCTCCGAAAGCGAACGCTGCGCGGGCTTTCATCCTCCTGCAGCCATGTCTGAGGCATTCGCGCACCCTCCGCGTTGGGTCCTGCACCTTCGATGAAGCCAGCCATCGCGAGGGTCCAGCTACCGATCAATGGGACCCGCCAGCCGAGCTGAGCTGCCGTATTCGCAACTCGCGCAAGCTCCTCACCCAGCCCATAGGTCAAAAGCGCCTCTGCGCCAGCCGCACGCGCCTGCTCAATCTGCCGCCTGAGATCGAGCGCGCCTGGGCCAAAGCGCTCCACGGCAACCGGTTTCATACCCCGACGAGCCAGCGCGAGTTCAAGATCCTCACGTCCAAACTGCCCGTAGTTGGTCGTGTCATGGAAGATCGCAAGTTTGCGGAAACGGCGGCGAGTCACGGCCTCATCCACGATCATCGCGGCCTGAAGCGAGTCCGAGCATGCCACACGAAACACGTAGTTCTCACCATACACAGGTAGCATGAACTGGCGTGTCAGCAGCGTCCCGGTCGCTGCGGCCGTGATAAGCGGGATCCGCGCCTGCTGGTAGTAGCGCTGGCTGGCAAGCGCGACTCCCGTATTGACCATCCCCACCGTAGCAGCCACCTTGTCGCGAATCAGCGCCTGCGCAACTGCGACACCAACCTCGCTGCGTGCCTTATCGTCACGTTCGACAAGCTCGATCTGACGACCGAGCACACCCCCTTCGGCGTTCACCCGGTCCGTAGCAATACGGATGCCCTCACGCATGGCGATGCCGATCTGGCTGGCCTCCCCGGTGAATGGTCCGGAAACGCCGACTCGAATCGGCTCCGCTGCATGTGCATACGCCACCGCCAGAACACCAGCGAACAACAGTGCCCACAAGGACCTACACATTCCGTTGCTCGACAATTTCGCTATCCTTCACCGATGCGGCGCGGAGCCCCCGCGCCAGTGGCGTCGAGTTCATGAGCTTACTTCCCCGAAATAGTGAGCGCGGAGGATTTGCCGGCCGCCTCTACTGGATCGCTCCACACGTGGCGGTCGTGCTGTTCGCGATCGCCATGCTCGCGATCGTCTGGATCCTGCAGAAGCGGGAGTCAGAAGTCGAACAAACTGCACTGGCCCGTGACGTTCAGTGGGCCGACCGCACGATGCGCACTCACTTCATCGCGAACGAGGAATTCCTGCTGCAAATCGCACGCGATATCGCAACAGACGAAATAGATGCTGCCACTTTCCAAGTTCGTACCAATCAGTACCTCACCAACAATCCGGAACTGTTGAACATCGTCTGGATCGACCCGTCGGGCATGGTCCACTGGTCGGCCCCCTTCGATACCACCGACTGGTTGCCTGGAGATGTATTGTCGCCACGCCAGGGGCAGATCGCCCGTCACGCACGCGAGCTCGGACGCGCCACGTATGGCCAGCCCTATCGTGCGACACGCGGCTCAGCGCAGATGGAAGTGTTCATCCCAGTCCAGCGCGGCAGGTTTCCCTATGGCCTAGTTATCGCGGTGTATTCGGTCGACGGACTGCTCCACCATCTGGTTCCCAGCTGGTTCTCGGAGAAATACCACCTGACACTCCTTGACGGCACGGGAGAAGTGCTTTCCGCAAATGCAACCCGGCACGCGATGAAGCAGCAGCTCTCGTCACTGATCGTCTTCGATCCGCCAGGCAACGGACTGGCCTTGCGCGCCACCGCGCTGACCAGCGATAGTGACTTGCCGAGCGCGCTGCCGGTGATTCTGATTGTAGGGCTCTCAATCCTCGTTCTCTGGAGCCTCTGGGTACTGCGTTCTCACATGGCAAAACGGGCGCGCGTCGAGCGCGAGCGAGATCTGCTCTTCAATGTATCCCTCGACATGCTGTGCACGCTGTCGATGAGCGGTAGCTATCGCCGCATGAATCCCGCCTTCGAACGTGTTCTCGGCCATGCGCGCCAACGCTTGGCCGAAAGCTCCGTGCTCGATCTCGTCCATCCCGATGACGAGTCCGACACCCGACGCGCACTCGCACGGCTCAGAGCAGGCGAACCCTGCACCTTCGAAGCCCGGCTGCGTTGTGCTGATGGTCGCTACAAATGGCTGGTCTGGAGTGCCAACCCGATACCGAGCGACCAAGTCATCTACGCAGTGGCACACGACATCACGGACCGCAAGGCAACCGAAGAAGCCTGGCGCGCCGAATCCGCGTTCCGCAAAGCGATGGAGGAGTCCGTGCGCACCGGCCTGCGCGCAACTGACATGAATGGCCGGATCATTTACGCCAATCCGGCGTTCTGCTCCATGATCGGCTTCACACGCGACGAATTGATCGGGCTAACGGCGCCGTTCCCGTACTGGCCAGAGGATGGATCGAGCGAGAACATGCGTCAGCTGGAACTCTCGATTGCCGGTGATTCACGGGCAGACGGGCAAGAGGTGCGACTGCAGCGCAAAGACGGACGCATCATTGACGTTCGCCTGATGCTCTCTCCGTTGATCGACAGTTCCGGGCACCAAACCGGTTGGATGGCGGCGATGAGCGATATCACCGAATCGAAACGGATCCGCGCCGAACTGGAAGCGGCGCACGAGCGCTTCGCGGCGGTGCTCGATGGCCTCGACACCGCAGTTTACGTAGCCGATGCGCGCACCGACCACATTCTCTATGCCAATCGCGCCTTTCTCGCCTCGTTCGGTTATCACGCACTCGGCCGCAACACCCATTCGCTTTCGTTGCCGCAGCCCGAGCGCGGAGACTATCCAGTCGATCCACGCCACATCGAACATGATGCGCTGCCTCGCGAACTGTTCGACGGAGAACTCCAACACCCCGTGACCGGACGCTGGTATCACGTGCGCGAACGCGCGACACGTTGGGTCGACGGCCGCATCGTCCGCATGGCCGTGGCCACGGACATCACTGATCGCAAGCTCGTCGAAGAACTCAATCGTCAGCAGGAAGAGCGGCTGCAGCAGACTTCACGGCTGATCACGATGGGAGAAATGGCTTCGACCCTTGCACACGAACTAAACCAGCCGCTATCCGCGATCGCCAACTACAGCTCGGGTTGCGTCAACCGCCTACAGAGCGGCCGCTACAAGCCTGAGGACCTACTCGTCGCCATGCAGAAGACGAGCCTCCAAGCCGACCGCGCCGGCAAGATTCTGCGTCGCATCCGCGACTTCGTCCGCAAGAGCGAACCGCGTGTGGCGCCGCTACAGATCACCGACGTCGTCGACGACGCCCTAGGCTTCGCCGAAATCGATGCGCGCAAACACGGCGTGCGAATCGACAACACTATTCCATCCGATCTGCCGGCCGTTCTGGCCGACCGGATCATGGTCGAGCAGGTATTACTCAACCTCGTGCGGAACGCGGCCGAAGCGATGCATGACACGCCAGAAGCAGAGCGAATCCTGAGGGTCTATGCATCAATCAAGGAGCAGATGCTGGAAATCTCAGTGTCCGATCGCGGCCACGGCCTGACTGAGGAGAACCGCGAAAAACTCTTCTCCGCGTTTTTCACAACCAAGGCCGATGGCATGGGCATGGGCTTGAATATCTGCCGCTCGATTATCGAATTCCACAACGGTCGCCTCTGGGTCGAAGACAATCCCGGTGGAGGCTGTATCTTCCGGTTTACATTGCCTTTGGAGTCCGCTCTTGAACACAACCCCGAACCAGCCTGATCAAACCATCCACATCGTCGACGACGATGAAGCCCTGCGCGATTCGCTGATCTGGCTACTCGAATCGGAAGGCTACCAAGCTGCTACCTACGCTTCCGCCGAGGATTTCCTCGCCGCATGGACGCCGGAGATGCGCGGTTGCATCCTGCTCGACGTCCGAATGCCCGGCATGAGCGGTCTCGAACTGTTCGACAAACTGGTTACCCAGCACAACACGCTGCCGGTTGCGTTCATCACCGGCCACGGCGACGTTCCGATGGCAGTTGGGGCACTCAAGAAAGGTGCGGTCGATTTCATCGAAAAGCCCTTCAACGACCGCGACATGCTCAAGCTCATCGAGCAGTGCCTGACCAGCGACCGCGAACAGCATATCCAGCGCCGCCAGGATGCCGAGACCGCACGCCGGCTGGAACAACTGACGAGCCGGGAGCGCGAAGTACTCGAACTGATCGTGCAGGGGCGATTGAACAAACAGATCGCCGACGACCTCGGCATCAGCATCAAGACCGTCGAGGTCCATCGTGCCCGCGTGATGGAGAAAATGAACGTCTCCTCACTAGCAGAACTGGTACAGCAAGTGATGGCCGCCGAGGCCCGTCGCTGAACGCATACGGCTGCTACCAAAGCGCGGCGTCCCGGCAGCCTGCCCGCACCAGGCCTTCCGGCACACGACTGCGTACTGTTGCACGATTGCTGCCGGAATCCCCCCAAAGCCTGTTACACCGTGCTTTGGCGGGTCTTGGCAGCGGCCCTGCCTGCCAGAACAAAAGACAAAAAACCCTTTTCTTTCCTGTAGTTACAGCCCCACCGGCCGGTAGAGGTACACGCTAAATGATTCATGCGTGGCGCCGTAACTTGGCTATGACGTTTTTTTGTTGCATTCCGATGGCAAGTGCAGGGTGCTTCTCGGCCAGCATTTCAGTCATCACTTTGTGCCACATATCGACCGTTTGCTGGCGAGAAACCGCCCGTCACACGGGCGCAGACGCGGGTGAAGATGTCATGAGCCGAGGTATAGTGCGTGCGTGCTGAGCCCAAGAGAAGCGTCCCAATGAAGGTCGCAATCATCGACGACACACCAATCAATCTGGCCCTGATGCAAACGCTCGTTAACCGGGTCGAAGGGTGCCTGCCGGAGACGTTCCTCGATCCCCAGGTGGCACTCGAGGCCTGTTTGCTTACCCCTCCAGACTTGGTCATCGTGGATTACATGATGCCCGGGCTCGACGGCCTCGAATTCATCCGTCGCTTCCGGAATTCCGTGGAAGGCCACGACACACCGATCCTTATGGTCACCGCGGCCCACGAAAAAGAAGTGCGCTATGAAGCGCTCGATTGTGGCGCGACAGACTTCCTCTCGAAACCAATCGACAAGAACGAATTCGTGCCGCGTGTGCGCAATATGCTCGGCCTGCGGCGGCACGCTGTGATGCTTGCCAACCGCGCAGCCGAACTCGCTGCCGCAGTACGTCACGCCACGGCTGAAATCCATCAGCGCGAAATCGAGACCGTCACGCGTTTAGCGCGAGCGGCCGAGTTCCGCGACCCGGAAACGGGTTCGCATATCCAGCGGATGGCACACTATGCCAAGGCGATCGCGGGACACCTTGGTCTCGACACTGACGAACAGGAGATGCTGCTCATTGCAGCCCCCATGCATGACGTCGGCAAACTGGGAACGCCCGATCAGATATTGCTCAAGCCCGGCCGCTTAACACCAAGCGAGATGGAGGTTATGAAAGAGCACACGTCGATCGGCCATGAGATCCTGAAGGACTCATCGTCACCAGTACTCCGCCTGGCGGCCGAGATCGCGCTCACGCATCATGAACGCTTCGACGGCTGCGGCTATCCCAAGGGCCTGGGTGGAGAAGACATACCGCTGAATGGTCGCATTGTCGCAGTTGCCGACGTATTCGACGCACTCACATCGGAACGCCCCTACAAGAAAGCCTGGTCGACAAGCGATGCCAGCCGCTTTCTGCTCGGCGGCAGCGGCACCCACTTCGATCCTGCCTGCATTGAGGCCTTTTTTGACGCTTGGGCCGAAGTGCTCGAGATCCGCAGCCAGTTCCAGGATTGAACACCTGCACGGCTCCCCCGAGCCGGCACGGAACGGTTGATACCGCGATCACTACAGCATTGCCGGGTAGCGACTACGTCCGTCGCTGGATCAGCTCGATTTTGTAGCCATCCGGATCCTGTACGAAGGCGATCACGGTAGAGCCATGCTTCATCGGCCCGGCTGCTCGCGTGACCACGCCACCGAGCGCCTTGATTTCGTCACACGCCTTGTAGGCGTCTTCGACCTCCAGGGCCACATGACCAAAACCCGTGCCCATCTCGTATGACTCAACACCCCAATTGTGCGTCAGTTCAATCACAGCGCCTTCGCTCTCGTCGGAGTAGCCGACAAAGGCAAGCGTGAATTTGCCATCCGGATAATCGTGGCGGCGCAGGAGGCGCATTCCAAGCACTTCGGTGTAGAACTTGAGCGACCGATCCAGATCGCCGACGCGCAGCATCGTGTGGAGCATTCTCATGGAGTTCCTTTCGGGACAGGAAATCAGAAATCGGGAAGCCGATCGCCTGCATGCTTCAGCGCGATGCGCGCTTTGTGCCATTCAGGGCAAAGGGCTTCGACCACGGCCCAGAATCGTGGAGAGTGGTTCATCTCAAGCAGGTGGGCGACCTCGTGGGCCACAACGTAATCCACAAGATAATGATCGAGATGGATCAACCGCCAGTTGAGCCGGATCCCACTGAGCCGCGAACAACTTCCCCAACGGGTGCGCGCCGAGGTCAGGGAGAGTCTCGGCCGCCGCACATCAGGCGCCAAAGCATTGAGCCTGAGCATGTACTCATCCAGGCGGCCGCCGAAGTAGACCAGCGCGTACTGCTGGATCACCCGGCGCAACAATAAGCGCAGGTCGGCCCCTGGCCGACGCGGAAGGGAAAGCACACGCTCGAATGGGCCTTCGACCCAGCGCCCGCGCGACAACCCTTCAGCAATACGGATTGCGCAGGGCTGGCCCAAAATCGGTAGTTGTACACCATCCGCCAGCTCAAGCTTTCCGGGAGGCTGCTTTGCCGCCCATCCGTCGAGTTTCTCGACCACCCAGGCTGCATGATTGAGGATAAAAGCCTCAGTGTCACGGATGGTTACCTGAAGTGGAATCGTCACCACGAGCCCGCGCGCATCCACCGTCATGCCCAGGCTGCGCCTGCGGCTTCTGCGCAGAAGGTACGGAATCTCTCGTGGGCCAATATGGATACTGCGGGAGGAGCCTTCGGTCATACGGTGATGCGTGCGCGTTGCGGATCAGATGCCGTCACCACCTCAGGCTCCGACATAGTGATGCGGAAACTCACGCCGCATGGTGCCCTCGATCCAGTCTTCAGCCTCCGCCATCACAACAGTTGGTTCGCGGCCGGAGGTCTCGATGGCCGGACCGACAATGATCCTTGCCGTGCCTGGATGCTTAATGAACGCATTACGCCGCCAGAACTCGCCTGTATTGAGTGCTATTGGTACGACTGGCGCACCTGCCCACGCGGCGAGCGTGGCGCCCCCAAGTCTATACCGCCTTCTCTTGCCGATCGCCATCCGTGTGCCTTCAGGGTACACCGTCACCCACCAGCCTTCTGACAACCGCTTACCGCCTTCGAGCTTCACTTGCGTCAACGCATCGACGCCGCGCGTTCGATCAATCGCGATCATCGGCAGCATCGCAAGCCCCCAGCCAAAAAATGGAATCAGGTGCAGTTCGCGCTTGAGCACGAAGCTCTGCGGTGGAAACACCGTTGGAAAGAGGATTGTCTCGAGTGCTGACTGGTGCTTGGCAAGGATCACTGCTGGACGCCGTGGGAGGTTGTCCAGTCCTTCGAACCTCCAGTCGATACCGAGTACGGTGCGGACCATCCAGGCATTGACCCGGCACCAGCCCATGACGATGTAGTACCGCACCTGCGGCGCCAACGGAAAGGTCGCCATCGACAGGAGAGCATAGAGAATCGTCACCAAGACCTGCAAGAGCAGGAACAGTACGGAACGGCAGAAGAGCATGTGGGGGATGATTATCATTGTGGTTTTGTTATCGCTGGCGGTCACGCGGTGAGATGGGTCACCACGGCGGCCAGATCGGGAAAGATCGCCAAGCCGGGGGGAAGATTCGGCAGCTCCGCCGTCTTTTCCCCCTTTCCTGTACGCACTAGGTACGGCACGCAACCCACTGCAAGCCCGGCCTGCATGTCGCGCAGGCTGTCACCCACCGTGGGCATCCCGCGCAGATCGACGTTGAATCTGCGTGCGATCTCCTCGAACATGCCAGACTTGGGTTTGCGGCAATTGCAGGTTGAATCGGCCGCATGCGGGCAGTAGAAGATCCCGTCGATGCGACCGCCCGCCTGGGTAACCGCCTTGACCATCTTCTCGTGGATCGCATTGAGCGTATCCATATCAAACAAGCCCCGCCCCACCCCGCTCTGGTTCGTCGCCACGACGACGCGATAGCCCGCTTGGCTCAGCCGAGCGATCGCCGCAAGGCTACCTTCGATCGGCCGCCACTCCTCAGGGGATTTGATGAACTGAACCGAGTCATGGTTGATCACGCCATCGCGATCGAGAATGATCAGCTTCATACTGAAAGACGCGAAATATCAGCCACCGCGTTGGTCATCTTGGCCAGTTCCGACAGCAGCGCAAGGCGGTTGGCGCGGATCAACGGTTCATCGGCGTTGACCATGACCTGATCGAAGAAGGTGTCGACGGCTGCACGCAACCCGGCGAGCGCCTTGAGCGCAGCCGTGTAATCTTCGTTGTCGACGAGCGAACGTACGATTGGTGCCAGTTCGATGACCGCGTGGAATAGCGTTTTCTCGGCCGGCTCGGCAAGCAGCGCAACGTCGGGGGTACCAATCGCTTCCTCAGCCTTCCTCAGGATATTGACGATGCGCTTGTTGGCCGAGGCCAGCGCTTCGGCTTCCGGCATCGTGACGAACTCACGCACGGCGGCAAGCTTGGCCTGCACGAGGTCGACACGCGTCGGACCCAGTGCGAGTACCGCTTCAACCTGTTCGGCCGAGGCGCCCGTCTCACGCAAGACACCACGCAGGCGGTCGTGGAAGAAGGCGATGAGGTCAGCCTCGAAACCCAGTGTGAGCACCCCAGGCGTAAAGCCCGCAGCCACATCGGCAATCAGCGCGGCCAGATCCAGCGGCAGCGGCGTCTCCATCAGGATACGCAGGACACCCAGTGCGGCACGCCGCAGGCCAAATGGATCCTTATCGCCGGTCGGCTTCTCGTTGATACCGAAAAAACCAACGATTGCATCGAGCTTGTCGGCCAGCGCAACTGACGCGGCCACATTGCCTTGAGGCAGGCTGTCGCCCGCAAAACGCGGGTGGTAGTGCTGCTCGATCGCATTGGCGACCTCGGCAGTTTCGCCGTCGTGGGCTGCATAGTACTCGCCCATGATGCCCTGCAGCTCGGGGAATTCACCGACCATCTCGGTGACGAGGTCTGCCTTGGCGAGCCGCGCAGCACGCATAGCCGCCGCGGCATCGCTACCCAAGCGTCCAGCAATGCGGCCAGCAAGCGTCTCGAGACGCGTCACGCGCTGCAGCTGCGAGCCGAGCTTGTTGTGATAGACGACACTGGCAAGCTTTTCGAGGCGCGAATCGAGCTTCTGCTTGCGGTCGGTATCGAAGAAAAACTTCGCGTCCGACAGGCGGGCGCGCACGACGCGTGCGTTGCCGCCAGTGATGTTGTCGGCAATGTCGGCCCGGATGTTCGCAACAATCAGGAACTTGTTGAGCAGCGTGCCTCTCGCATCGAGCAGCGGAAAGTACTTCTGATTCTGCTTCATCGTCAGGATCAGGCATTCCTGCGGCACAGCGAGGAACTCCGATTCAAACTCGCCAACATAAACCGTCGGGTGTTCGACGAGCGCCGTCACTTCATCAAGCAGCGCGGCATCCTCAACCGGCTGCGCCCCCCCGACGGACGATGCTGCCTTCGCGAGTTCACGTTGAATAAGGCTGCGACGGGCATCGAACGATGCAACGACGGAACCCTCCTCGAACAATGTGCGGGCGTAGGCCGATGCCGACGGAATCGCAAATTGCGGCTTGCCCATGAAGCGGTGACCGCGCGTGACATTGCCAGCTACAAGACCAAGCACCTCACCCGGTATGACACGCTCACCGTGCAACTGAACGAGGCCGTGCACCGGACGCACAAATTGGTGTGTCGCATCGCCCCAGCGCATCACCTTCGGAATCGGTAGCCGCTTGAGCGCATCGGCGACGATGCCCGAGAGCACCGCATCCAGTGCCGCCCCCGGGACCTGCGCCGTGTAGAAGAAGGTCTCGCTTTTGCCATCCATCGCACGCTCGAAGCCCTCCACTGCGTCAAGCGAGATGCCACGGGCGGAGAGTTTTTTGATAAGTGCGGGACTAGGCTTGCCGTCGGCACCAAGCGCAACCGATACCGGCATGATCTTTTCGCGCACCGAGGCTTCGAGCGCTTGGGCAAGCACATTGTCCACCGTTACCGCGAGGCGACGTGGCGTTGCGAAGACATGGTAGTTCGGCGCCTCAGCAACAAGCTTGCGTTCCACGAGGCCACGGACGACACCTTCAGCGAAAGCCGCGCCGAGCTTGGCAAGCGCCTTCGGGGGTAGTTCTTCGGTCAGCAGTTCTACAAGCAGGGTTTCTTGCATCGTTGTGCGGACGCCGCAGGCGCCCCTCCAGAATTCGTTTTCGGGCCGTCACTGGCAGCCCGCTCACTCAAATTGAGCTTGTAAGAATTTCGTTGCAAGCAGCCCAAAATCAAAGCGAAAAGCACTCTCGCACAAACGGCACGGCGAGCATCGCGGCTTCGAAATCGGTTTGCGCAACAGAAAACTTCACAGGGGTTAGCGGCCCAAGCGCTCAGCGCGGATCGCCTCAATCCTGGCTATGGCCTCGTCACCAAGCAGTGTGCGCAATTGCGCGTTGTTCGTATCAGCCATCGGGAAGCCCAGTGCCTCGCGCGACGCGTGATACGCCTGGGCCACCGCACGTGCGAGATTACGGATGCGACCGATATAAGCAGCGCGCTCCGTCACCGAGATTGCACCACGTGCGTCGAGAAGGTTGAAGGTGTGTGCCGCCTTCAGGACCATCTCGTAGGCCGGGAGTGCCAGCTTCGCATCCATCAGACGCTTTGCATGGCCCTCATAGTCGCCGAAGAGGCGCAGTAGCCATGCAGCATCCGAGTACTCGAAGTTGTAGGTCGACTGCTCGACTTCGTTCTGGTGATAGACATCCCCATACGATAGGCCCGGCGTCCACACGAGGTCATAGACGTTTTCCACCCCTTGCAGGTACATCGCCAGCCGCTCGAGGCCGTAGGTGATTTCGCCGAGAACCGGCTTGCATTCAATGCCGCCAACCTGCTGGAAGTAGGTGAACTGTGTGACTTCCATGCCATCGAGCCATACTTCCCAGCCAAGCCCCCAGGCGCCGAGGGTCGGATTCTCCCAGTCGTCCTCAACGAAACGGATGTCGTGTTCATTGGTGTTGATGCCAAGCGCACGCAGCGAATCGAGGTAGAGTTCCTGGATCGCATCCGGGCTGGGCTTGAGCACGACCTGATACTGGTAGTAGTGCTGCAGGCGGTTAGGGTTTTCCGCGTAGCGGCCGTCCTTGGGCCGACGCGAGGGCTGTACATAGGCGGCATTCCAGGGTTCGGGGCCAATCGCGCGCAGGAAGGTCGCCGTGTGGCTCGTACCTGCGCCGACTTCCATGTCGATCGGTTGCAAGAGCGCGCAGCCCTGCTCGCTCCAGAATTTCTGGAGCCGCAGGATCACTTCCTGAAATGAAGGTTTGGTCATGGAGTCGGTGGGCGGCGGCAAGCGCCGGTCCGCTAGGCAAAAGGAAGGATTTTACTACTCGCAACCAGCTTGCGCCCAAGCATCCACCAGCAGTCGTCCGCCCGGGCCTGTCCCGGCCTGAGCAGAGGAACCTCCCGCACGAAGCCATGGACTAAGCTGAATCTGCGCGTCGCTTCTCTGTGCGACGGCAAGGCAGGCCAGGCTCCCCATCCCGCGGCCTGCGTTCAGTCAGATCGTTTCGCATCCAGGCAATCCGTCCCACCGCAAGAAGGAGTTAGCCCATGAGCCGCACGATCGCAATCCCTATGCTCGCCGCACTCGTCGCCGCCGGTTCGTCATCGTTGGCCTTGGCAGCAGAAACGCCAGACCAGCAACGTGCCGAGATCAAGAAGATGTGCCAAACCGCGCTTTCGACGCTGTACAAAGCCAAGCCAGCGCTCAAGTCCGCTATCTCAAAAGCCTCCGGCTATGGCTGCTTCTCAAGTTTCGGCCTGACCGTCCTCGTAGGTGGAGCAGGCGGTCGCGGGCTGGTGCACAACAATGCGACCGGGCAGGACACCTATATGAACATGGGGCAAGCCAGCGCGGGCCTCGAACTCGGCATCAAGGACTATCGCGAGGTTCTGGTATTCAAGGATGCCGAAACCCTCAACAAATTCGTTGAATCGGGCTGGGAAGCCACCGCCGGTGGCGGCGCCTCTGCGGCGGCCGACAACAAGGGCGGTACCGCCGAAGGCGGCACGAGCTTATCAGAAAAGATCTCAATCTATCCGATGACCAAGACAGGCCTGTCCGCAGGTGTTTCAGTTGGTGGTCGAAAATACTGGAAGGATAACGACCTCAACTAATCGCACCTCATCAGAAAGCCTCCATTTCACGCTGCCCGCATCGCGGGCAGCGTGCTTTGGCGCCTGCACTGCCCACAACGATCAGTATCTACACAACCTGATCCTGATCTACATACGCCCATCCCGATGCCATCACGATAAGAGTGTCGCAAGGCAGGTTGACGCCACCTTCCGCGGGGAAACCCAGTACGAAAGGCGCCACATGGCTGGCGACTCGATGCGATCGACTCCGATTGCATACCTCACCGCCACAGGAAGAAGGAGAACGTGATGAAACACCTCTTCGGGATTCCACTGTTCGCCACGTTGGTTGCCGCAGGCTTCACGCTTCAGGCGCAGGCGGCCAGTGATGCTGTCAAGCAGCGCGCCGCAATCCGTACGCAGTGCAACGAAACACTTGCCACGCTCTACAAAGCCAAGCCAGAGGCCCGGCGCGAGATCACCCGCGCACCTGGATACGGCTGCTTCTCAAACTTCGGGATCACATTCCTGGTCGGTGGAGCAGGTGGCCAAGGCCTTGTGCATGACAACAAGACCGGCAAGGACACCTACATGAACTTCGGGCAGGTTTCGGGCGGCATCGAGATCGGCATCAAGAACTATCGCGAGGTTCTGGTGTTCAAGGATACGAAAACCCTGCGCAAATTCATTGATACAGGGTGGGAAGCGACGGCAAGCGGCGAAGCCTCAGCTGCTGCGGGCGGAAAAGGTGGCACCGCTGGCGCAGGACAAAGCTGGAGTGAGAACATCATGATCTATCCGATGACCGAAACCGGGCTTTCCGCTGGCGGATCAATCGGCGGGCGCAAGTATTGGAAGGACAAGGATCTGAACTAACCCAACACCCAGGGTGGTCGGTAACGACCACCCTGGGCACCGCCGGACCGAGCAGCGAATCGGATCGCAGACCACGCCGCTGAGGTATCGCGACAGCGGCAACATCACATCGTGTATTCACGCGTGAATCGAAACATGCGCCAGGAGAAAATCGACACCTGCGGAATTTCGAGTCCTCGCGCAAATATGACGCGATTCACATGCACGCTCGGCAGACAAGCGTAGCGTCAGGGGTAGCGTTCAACCCATCAAATAGGGCACAATCGCGAGTTCTGCAGGCGCGCATCTTCCGGTTGTTCGCGCACGCTAGTCGCGATGGTTTCCTAGGCGCATCCCAAGCCTCCAGACCCTACAGAAATTCGCTACCACCACGTTGCCATCTGCCTGAACCGGTATGTGCGGCCCTCTTGCCGCAGCAGGCCGATCGTTCAGGAGAACTTCGTTTGATTCAAAGCTTTGATTCGCTCGGCCTTCGCGCCGAAATCGTTCGCGCCGTTGCCGAGGAAGGCTACGACCAACCCACACCAATCCAGTTGCAGGCTATCCCCGTCGTACTCGAAGGTCGGGACGTGCTTGCCGCCGCGCAGACCGGTACCGGCAAAACGGCCGGCTTCACGCTGCCGATGCTGCATCGCCTTGCTTCGCGCCCAGGGCAGCTGCACCGCGGCGGCGTCCGTGCGCTAGTGCTGACACCTACACGCGAACTTGCCGCGCAGGTCGAGGAAAGCGTGCGCACATATGGCCGCCACATGAAGATTCGCACTGCCCTCGTCTTCGGTGGGGTCGGCATCAACCCCCAGATCGACGCGTTGCGTAAAGGGGTCGACATCCTTGTGGCGACCCCAGGTCGGCTGCTCGATCTGGTGGGGCAGCGCGCGGTTGACCTGTCGCAGGTAGAGATCCTCGTACTCGATGAGGCCGATCGGATGCTCGACATGGGCTTCATCCACGACATCCGTAGGGTGCTCGCCCTACTACCGGGCAAGCGCCAGAACCTGCTTTTCTCAGCCACCTTCTCCGACGAGATCCGCAGGCTGGCGAACGGTTTGCTCGACAACCCGGCTTTGGTCGAAGTAGCTCGCCGCAATGCGGATTCGGAACAAGTTACGCAACGCATCCATCCTGTCGACAAGACCGGAAAACGCGCATTGTTGTCGCATCTCGTCCAGCGCGGTGACTGGCAACAGGTCCTCGTGTTCACCCGCACCAAGCATGGCGCAAACCGGTTGGCGGACCAACTCAGCCGCGATGGCATCGAATCCGCTGCAATCCACGGCAACAAGAGCCAAAACGCACGCACACGTGCGCTCTCTGGTTTCAAGACAGGCGAGATTCGCGTACTTGTGGCCACGGACATCGCCGCACGAGGTCTCGACATCGAACAGTTGCCACATGTGGTGAACTACGAACTGCCAAACGTGCCCGCCGATTATGTACATCGCATTGGCCGTACTGGCCGTGCAGGCGCAACCGGCGAAGCCATTTCGCTTGTTTCACCCGACGAGCACGCCTTCCTTGCCGATATCGAGAAACTAATCAAGCGAAAGCTCCCGCGCGAGGTGGTACCCGGCTTCGAGCCAGGTACTGCACCAGTTGCGATCGAAGAAGAAGACCGCCGGCCACCGCGCCAGCCTCGCCGACAAGTAACGACGGGTCATCGCCCTGCCGCTACCCATACTGGTGGAGCTCGCCCGACTCCACGTACCGAAAATCGTACTAACGGCAACCAATCCAAGGGTGGTCCGCGCCCTCAACAACCGAAGCGCGAAGGCGCAGACTCGCGTCCACCACGTCGCGACAGTGCCGAGACTCGACGCCACAACGCAAACACCCGGACCGGGCACGACAACCAGAATGAATCCCACAACCAGCAGGATCCGGGCCGGCCATTGCAGCGCAGCCCAAAACGCCCGGTTGCGGCACTGCTTGGCAGCAAGCCGCGCGAGCAGGACTGAGCCCTCCCGTATCCGGGAATGAACGAAACATGCACGGCGTCAGGTGCCATCGCCTTCGCCGCCGCTACCGTAAGGCAACGGCGATCTGGCATCTCGACTGACCGCAGACAACCTTCAGAGGAGAATCCACCATGGCCAAGGAAGACGTAATCGAGATGGAAGGAGTGGTCCGGGAAGTCATGCCCGACACACGCTTCAAAGTAACACTCGACAACGGAATGGAAATCCAGGCCTACGCCTCGGGCAAGATGCGAAAGCACCGCATCCGTATCCTTGCCGGAGACCGCGTAACGCTGGAAATGTCACCCTACGATCTGACCAAGGGACGGATCAACTTCCGGCATAAGTGAGCCCTCCCCTGTACGGACCTTTCGCACGCCTCGCAGTCGAAAACCGGGAGCCGCCTCCTGGAGCCGAGGCGAGAAGCGCTGCTGGACAAAACAAAGGGCCCCGCTTGCGCCCTTTGTTTTGAGGTGGGTTTGATTCAGTCTGCGAGTTCGATCACAAATTTGGCACCGGCAGAGCGTCCCCGGATGCAGCCCGCAAGTCAGCTCTTCCGCGGCGTTTGATGCGGGACACAAATGGATACCCACTCTTACAGCCCGCGACGTTGCGCGGGTTCATAGTGTCGATCGGCTCTATCGCAAAATCAGTGTCCGTCCGGCAGCTCACCGGGGCCGGCCTGTTCCAAACAAAATGAATTCGCGTTCGCTGCGCATCAAGGTCTTCGGATTCTTCACAAGCGTCGCTGCCGCACTGCTTGTCGTGGGCTGTACGACAACTCAATCTCCGCCATCCCAGGCAATCCAGACGCAGCCCCCGCCGCGCGTCGATGTTGCGGCCTATCCACGCAACGGCCAGTCCGACTATCAACAACGTCGCGACCGCTACGAGTGCTACAACTGGGCTGTCGCCCAAAGCGGCTTCGATCCGGGCCGTCTGAACACCCGTCAGGTCCCAGCGCCGCCGCCCGTGCACGTCGAGCCTAACCCTCCGGCCGGTACGGATACGGTTGCGCTTGGCGTTACCGGCGCGCTGATTGGCGCAACCGTAGCCAATCCGAGAAACGCCGGTGGTGGCGCTATCGTAGGCCTGCTGCTCGGCAGCCTCTTCGGCGCAGCCTCCGACTCCGCACGCGCCGCATCCGCTCAACACATCGAAGAGGCAGCCAACATGCGCTACGACGCGCGGCAACATCAGCTCTACGAGCGTGCAGACCGCTACCGGCGCGCAATGGCTGCCTGTCTGGAAGGGCGGGGCTACACCGTCCGGTAAACAGGAGCCACGAGAAATGTCAGCCTCGCTGAAAAAATTCGTCGGATGCACGCTGCTGGCCTGCATACTCGGCACCTCAATGCCCCTGCTAGCCGAGCCGCCCTCATGGAGCAGTGGCCATCGAGGCGGGCCACGGGGCGGCCCCGGATGGCAGGGCTACTGGGGGCCGCGCTATGGCGTACCAAAGCACTATCCGGCGCCGGGCCGCATGGTGCCAGCAGTACCACGTTCGCGTGTTGTTGTCTGGGGTGGCGTGAATTACCACTGGGGTGGTGGCGTTTGGTATCGGCCATGGGGTCCAGGCTTCATGGTCGTTACACCGCCAATGGGTGTCGTCGTACCGGTCTTACCACCCGCCTACGTCGTGCGCTCAATCGGCGCGACAACGTACTACCTTTCCAACGATGTCTACTACACAGCCAACCCAGCAGGTTCTGGCTATATCGTCGCAGCACCGCCAGAAGGCGAGACCTATGCCTCGCAAGGCGCAGTCCCGGCCGGGGAACGGATCTTTGTCTATCCCCGCGATGGACAGAGCACTGATCGGCAGGATCGCGACCGCTTCGACTGTCACGAATGGGCGATGGGACAGAGCGGTTTCGATCCGATGCAGCCGCAGTCCGGCAGCAACCACGGGGTCGACGCGCGCCGCTCTGACTACAACCGCGCCTTTGGCGCCTGCATGGACGGCCGTGGCTACACCGTCAGGTAAGCACTATCGACCGACGGGGTTCCAGTCAGGCTCCCGCCTTCCAGCGAACAGGGGCGATGCGAAGCGAACGCCCATCGGCGACAGAGAGCCACGTTTCGCCGTCCTGGATTGTTGCCTGTAGTTGCATTGTGCGCTCGGCAAGTGCAGCAAGCGCCATCGAGGTTTCCTCGTCAAGACACCAAACCGCCAGCTTTTCCAGTTTGTTCAGTTCGCGCGCGTTGTTGTCCCACCAGACCTCCGCCGCACGACCTCCGTACGCATAAAGCTTGACCGATTCCGCCCGACCACTCGCACGGCGCAGCCGTCGCTCATCAGGCAGTCCCACTTCGATCCATTCCTGCACCGCACCAGTCAGGTCATGCAGCCAAAGATCGGGTTCGTCATCCGAGGAAAGACCCTTGCCAAATTCGAGCCTCTCGTCCGCATTGAGCAGGAAGGCGACTAGACGGATCATCATTCGCTCGTCGGTTTCCGAGGGATGGCGCGCGATGGTCAGCGCGTGTTCAGCGTAGTAATGCCGATCGAGGTCGGAAACCTGAACCGTCGCTTTGAAAATGGTGGACTTGAGTGCCATGCGTGCCGCCGATGTAAAGGGCCGCAAGCTTAGCAAAAGCTACGTAACGGTTCAGATGTCATGTGCAAACGGTAATCTCCGCCAACCGTCACCACCCACCGGAAAAGCACGCTTGAGCAAGCCCTCTTGTTCGATCAACCCAATCGATGATGCCGAGGCGTCGCAGACAAATTAACCCACCAGCATGACCCCTTCCACCCCAAGGTCAATGCTGCATGCCACGTTGCGCTTGCTGCCAGGCCAGAACAGACTCTGCCGCCGCCTGCATCGTCGGTTGGCGGACCTCCTCTGGCAGGTCGCGCGAAAGCGCGCCAAAGAGTTCGGTCGTCGTCTCACGCGCAAGCCCTTGGGCTGCCAACGACTGCGAAAGACAACGGATCTGGATCAGTGCCAGTGCATCCGCAATAAGCCGCCAGCCAAGCGTCGGCATCTCACGAACAAGCGCCGCCATCATGCCACCGAGCGCCTGGAGAATGCTGAAGGCCTCCTCACGATCCTCACACGCAATCATCGAATGCCACAGCGCCAGATGCAGCCCACGGCGCAATTCAACCTTGAATTCGAAGGCAGCCGCCTCGTCGCTGCGAATCGTTTCAAACAGATCTTGAGCCCGGGCTTCGTCCTCAACACGGATAGGCTCCCGCAGCGCGCCTATCAATGCCGTGACGCCACCGAGTGCAGCGCCTCCAAAGATTTGGCTGTAGGCCAGACCCCACTGATCGATACCGGTGAGCAGAAGTACGCGACGCACCAGTTGCGCCTCGGTCGTCGCCATCGCCGCCCATTCCGAAAGACCTGCCACAAGCCTGCCCAATGCGGCCCGCCGTGGCTCATCCGGCCCACCTTCGGCTCCGAATCTGAACGCCGCAGCAAAGGCTTCCTGCGAAAGCCGTGCGGCCTGCAACTGCATATCACGTGGAGCGAGCAAAGAAAGTGGATCGGCTGGGAGCGTGGGTGTGTTCATGGGTGAAACCTGAATCCGATGAGGCGAGCGCGCGATTGTGACGCTTTTCTCCAGACCCGGCCAACGTCGATCGCCAGAAGCAAACCTTCGGCGCTGGCTCAAGGATCTGCACACCCGAAGCCCCGATAATCACCCAAGCCCTTGGAATAACTCACGAAAAAACCTTCCACCACTGTCCGCGGCGCCTTGGAGCCCCTGCGGACGCGCCTCTATTGGGGGACGTAACCGTGAATCCGCAGCATCCAGAAGACGCTGGCACCCGCCAGACCATGTCGGGCAATGCCGCCGTCGCCCGCGGCGTATGGGAGGCTGGCGCATGCGTCGCGGCGGCAAGCCCCGGCCCCTCCTCGACCAAGATCCTGGCAAACCTCGCACGCCTTCCCGATATGCACGTCGACGATGCCGTCAATGAGCGTGTCGCATTGGAAGTGGCAATCGGCGCTTCGCTCGCTGGAGCGCGGGCGTTCTGCACCATGCAGCATGTCGGGGTAAACATCGCCTCCGACGTACTCATGTCACTAACGCTCACCGGCGTGGTGGGCGGGTTAGTCATTGCCATCGCCGACGACGTCGGGTTTGTTGCGTCGCAAACCGAGCAGGATTCCCGCTTCTGGGGACGCTTGGCACATCTTCCAATTTTTGAGCCGACGGATCCGCTTGAAGCATACGGAATGGTGAAGTCGGCGTTCGCGTTCTCCGAAACGCACGACACCCCAGTGCTGTTGCGCGTAACCCTTCGCGTATGTGAATCCGAAGGAACATTCACCGTCGGTGAGCGCATGGACCGTCGAGCCAGCGACCACTTCGCGCGCGACCCGGGCCGCTGGGTCATGGTGCCGGCCAACGCCCGCCGCCAAGTACGGCGAATGCATGCACGCGATAAGCGGTTGGCCACTGCGTCACTCGCCAGTACGTTCAACCGTATAGACGCTGGCAGTGACCCACGCTTGGGTTTCGTCACCTCTGGTCCGACTTACGCGCACGTGCGACAGGCCTTCCCCGAGGCCCCGATACTCAAGCTCGGGTTCTCATATCCCGTTCCGTTCGGCCGGGTACGCGAACTGGCCGCACAGGTCGGCACCGTTGTGGTTGTTGAAGAAACGGAGCCGATCCTCGAAACCGAAATCAAGGCCCAAGGTATCGCAGTGCGCGGAAAGGATCTCTTGCCCTCATCCGGCGAGTTGTCACCTGCGATCCTGTACCACGCCCTTTCACCCTTGCTCGGCGAAGAGCCCACCGCCACGCCCCCCACGGTAGAAGCCGTCGCGCACGTGCCCACCCAATGCGCGGCCTGCCCGCACTTGGGCGCCGTCCATTTTGCGCTGTCTCACGTGCCAGATGCCGTAATTTCTGGCGACATCTCGTGCCATACGCTCGGTGCCGGGCAGCCGTGGAATTCGCTCGATACCTGCCTTGCTTCTGGCGCTTCGATGGGGATGGCCCTCGGCCTAGACAAGGGGCGCGGGCTGCCCGACGAGCGGCGCAAAGTAGTTGCCGTCATTGATGACACAAGTTTCTTGCGTGCCGGCATGCAGGGCTTGCTCGACATCGTGCGCAATCAGGGAAATGTAACGGTCGTACTGCTCGACAACCGTTCAGACGCTGGCTGCGAAGTGTTCGACCCTGCCAGAGCGGACCTTCCTCGCTTGGTCGAAGCATTGGGCATTCCCGCAGAACGCATCCACACTATTAACCCGAACAACCTGCCTGCACTTTTCGCGATCTTGCGGCACGAAACCGCCACACCAGGCCCATCAGTCATCATTAGTGCGCGCGCATGCGCGCTCGCACTGCAAGCGGCGCCGAAACTGATCGCCATGGAGGTGGATGAGACTGCCTGCATCGGCTGCGGTACCTGTCTCCGAGTCGAATGCCCGGCAATCATCGTGACGCGGCGCGAGCAATTACCGGAAGGCGAAAAAACCTTCGTGCGCATCGAGACCGCCGCGTGCACGGACTGCGGAGCCTGTCTGGACGCTTGCGAGATCGAAGCAATCCGCCCACGCCAAAGCTAGTGGCCGGGTAAAAGCCAGAAGGGACGGGGCCGTCCACGCGCCGTCCCTCAGCGTAACGTCACGCGCACGGTCTCTCCGCTCAACGCGGCAAGCAGGCGCCGACGCTCGTCGGGCGCCTGACCTGCAAGATTGCGAACATCGGCAAAGAAGCGCGACAGATCGCCACCATCACGGGCGAGCAACTCAGAAAACGCCGGCACCCAGCGCTTATAGAGACCGACCGAGGCGAGGGTTGCATTGTTGATGTCTTGGCTAAACCAGCGGTCATACCCGGCGAAGCCATTCCAGCGCTCTGCCTTCAGACGAGCATAGTCCCGCCGAAGCCGCGCAATGGCTTCACGTTTGGCGGCAAGTTTTTCGGGATCGCTAGCCTGGTTTGCGTAGATCACCTCGAGTTCGTTGCGATAGCGCAGTACCAGTTCGGAGAAGTCGGCACGAACGGCCTGCATCGCTTCGAAGCCCGCGACCAGCGATGCCTTGCCCGGCTGAGCCAGCCAGCGGCGAACACCAGCCTCCTCGACGGCGGTGGCAAAGCTTTCGTTGAATTCGGAATCGTCCTTCACATACACGATTTGATGCGCGAGTTCGTGGAAAATCAGCCGCGCAAGTTCGGTTTCGGGCCACTGTATGAAGGTGGAAAGCATCGGATCGGAAAACCAACCAAGCGTCGAGTAAGCGGGCACGCCCCCCACATGCACGTCATAGCCTTCCGCACGCAATTTCTCAGCATGACTTCGGGCCTCAGCCTCGCTGAAGAAGCCTAAGTAGGAAACGCAGCCCGCGATCGGTACGCACCACTCCTGGGCCCTCATTGATAGCGGCGAGGCCGCAAACACATTCCAAACCACGTAGTTGCGCGAAAGCCCTGCGTAGCTCCGGAAACTGGCGTTGTCGGGCAGCCCAAGTTCCCGGCTCGCAAAATGACGGATCGCGGCCGCCAGTTGAAGCTTGTCACGCAGATCCGGTGCTGTCTCGGGATCGGCGAGGAGCTCACTGATCGGACGCGACTCGTGCCACAACTCGAATTGCCCGCCAGCGGCCTGCCAGTAGTACGAGGGGGAAACCGCGCAGGCCGCAAGCAGCGGCAACAGGAGCGCGGACACGAGCAAAGAGCGCTTCATCGGTCATGATCCAGAGAAGGCCTGCGGCGGGAACTGACAGTGTGCGCTTCGGTTCACGGCCAAAGGAAGCCCTGATGCAGGGCGGCGATACACTGCACTGGGCCACCATAGCGGTGCTCCAACCCGCTGCACCCAGCAATATCAGATTGCTTGCGTACGCAATTCGAGCCATGCCGCAGCATGGCCCGAGACAAGTGGCGCAAGGCGTTCACGAACCGTTGCGTGGTACGTGTTGAGCCACATAATCTCATCATCACGAAGCAGCGATCGCTCAACGCAACGCGTATCGATAGGGCAAAGCGTGAGCGTCTCGAATTCGAGAAACTCACCGAAACCAGCTTCGGGCGCAGGAACATTGAGAATGAGGTTCTCGATCCGTATACCCCACAACCCAGGACGGTAGAGGCCGGGCTCATTGGAGGTGATCATGCCCAGCTCCATCGCCATATTCTGGTTCGGTACGGCCTTGGAGATCGTCTGCGGACCTTCGTGCACGTTCATGAAATAGCCAACACCATGTCCGGTACCGTGACCATATTCAAGCGATTCAGCCCAGATTGGGGCGCGGGCAATGGCATCGAGCATCGGCCCCAATGTGCCGCGCGGGAAGCGCATACGTGACAATGCGATCATCCCCTTGAGCACCAATGTGAAGTCACGCTTCTGTTCAGCGGTAACGCGCCCGATTGCCCAGACCCGAGTGATATCCGTCGTGCCACCCCGGTATTGGGCGCCCGAATCGATCAAGAGGAGACCATCGCCTTCGATGACAGCGTGCGACGCGGCCGTCGCATGATAGTGAGGCATCGCGCCATTGGCGTTAAAACCAGCAATCGTCGGAAATGAGAGCGAGACGAAACCGGGCTCCTGCATGCGTTCAGCCGTCAGGCGCTCATCAACCGTGAGCTCTGTCAGACTCTCCTTGCCAAGAGCGGCTTCGAACCAAGCGTAGAAGCGGCACATCGCAGCACCATCACGCGCCATGGCTTCGCGTACAAAAGCGGTTTCTTCGGAGGTCTTGCGCGACTTGGCAAGCGTGGAAGGATTAATCGCTTCCACGACCTTCGTACCCATCGCCACCGCCTCACGCAGCCCCTGCGTCACACGAGCCGGATCAACCAATAGGGTTGCGTTCCCGGGCAGCGCACCCAGCGCAGCGGCCGCCTGCTCATACGGCACGACTTCAACACCATCGCATGCAAGCATTTCGACAAGCGCGTTCGGGATCTTTCCATCGGCTACGAACAGCTTGGCGCTTTGCTCGCCGACCAATAGATGGGCAAGAAAAACCGGGTTGTAGCTCACATCCGAACCACGAAGATTCAGAAGCCAGCCAATATCGTCAACGGTTGATAGGAGGTGCCATTGCGCACCATGCATAGCCATGGCATTCCGCACGGCGGCAAGCTTTGTGGCCCTACTGACGGCCGCATACGGCGGGAGGTGCTCATATACCGGCCCGGCCGGCAGTGCCGGACGTTCCGGCCACGCCTCACCAACAATGTCGAGATCGGTCCGCAACCGCTTGCCACTGGCATTGAGCTTCTCACGCAACAGTTGTGCGTTACCCAGCCCGAGGCAAGCGCCGTCCACGGCTGCCACAGCCCCCGCCGGTAGCCTCTCCGCAAGCCAGTCAAAGTGATGTGTGGCAACACCGGTTGCGATCTTGACCAATTCGATGCCAGAGCCAGCGAGTTCCACCTCGGCTTGAACCCAATAGCGGCTATCAGCCCAAAGTCCAGCAAAATCCACGGTGACGACGAGGGTGCCCATCGACCCCGTGAAGCCCGAGAACCACTCTCGCCCCTGCCAACGGCCGGGCAAGTATTCGGACAGATGCGGATCCGCGGACGGGACAATCAGGGCAGAGACGCCGTGGCGCGTCATCGCATCGCGCAACGCAGCGATCCGCGAAGGAATGGGGGGATTGCGCATGGGACTCCCGATCGCCTATCGACAAACATGCGGCCTAAATCTGGCCGGCACTCACACTTTATTCGGCAAACAGGCAGTTCAGCCCGCAAAGACCACGCAGGCACGTACATGGCCTTGGCGGGAAAAACTGCCACCATCGGCACAGCCGCCACGCTTCCATTCCTTCATCAGCGCGACTGCATCAAGTCGGCGTAACGCCTTCGTCGATTTGCCATGGGCTCCTGCGCGCCGCATCAACGCAAGCGCCACGCCCGGATTACGCAGGGCGAGCTCTGGTTTTTTCATGGTGCTTCACTCCTTGACAGATACAGGGATCAAACTCAGGAGAGACTCCTTTTAGTAGGGGCCGGTTCCAACGCTTGATAATCGCACGAAAAAAATGGTGGATCTGCCGATCCACCATTTTTCATTCGAACCTGTCGCAAAGTGACAGGCCCAGCGCTGCACAACAGGCTCAGAATACCCGGCGTCCGATCTCCCAGGCGAGCGCCGCCACAAAAGCCGAGCATGGAATCGTGAGGATCCACGCCCAGACAATGTTGCCCGCCACCCCCCAGCGCACAGCCTTGGCGCCAGTGCAAGAACCGACACCAACGATCGCACCAGTAATCGTGTGGGTCGTCGAAACCGGGATACCCAGTGCAGTCGCCAGGAACAACGTGGCCGCCCCACCCGTTTCCGCGCAAAAGCCGCCCACGGGCTTGAGTTTGGTGAGCTTCTGACCCATGGTCTTTACGATCCGCCAGCCACCAAACATCGTTCCCAAGCCGATCATGACGTAGCAACAGACAACGACCCAGGCAGGCAGATGTTCGCCGTGAGCCTGCATCCAGTGCGGCATGACCTCGGGGTTTGAGGCGGTCGCCGCAATCAGCAGCATCCAGATAATGCCTGCCGTTTTCTGGGCGTCGTTACCACCGTGGCCGAGACTGTAGGATGCTGCAGAAAGCAACTGCAACCGGCGGAACCATTTGTCGATGCGACGGGGCGTCGCGCGGCGGCAGATCCATGCCACGGCGAGCATCAACAGCGAGCCGAGCAGCATTCCAAGCATCGGCGATACGACAATGAAGGCGATGGTCTTGAGCAAGCCGGATGCAACGAGCGAATCAGTACCCGCCTTGGCTACGGCAGCACCCGCCAGCCCCCCGATGAGCGCATGCGAGGAACTCGAGGGAATACCGGCCAACCAGGTCACGATGTTCCATACCACCGCGCCCATCAGCGCACCGAAAATGACGTAATGATCAACGATACTCGGATCGATGGTGCCCTTTCCGATGGTTGCCGCCACGTTGAGCGGAAACAGGAAATAGGCGACGAAATTAAAGAAGGCGGCCCACAGGACTGCCCATTGGGGTCGCAGCACACCTGTCGATACAACGGTTGCGATCGAATTCGCGGCATCGTGGAAGCCGTTCATAAAGTCGAAGGCGAACGCGAGCAGGATTAGCAGCAGCAGGATTTCGAAGCTCATCGAGGTTCTCGAAAAACGTGTAAAGGTTCGAAGTCGCCCGGATCAGGCGTTTTCGAACACGATGCCCTCGAGAATCGTGCTAACGATGTAGCAACGGTCGACCATGTCCTCGAGCCTTTCGTAGACCGTACGCAGCTTCATCACCTGTCGCACTTCGGGTTCTTCGCGGAAAATACGCGCCATTGCGCCCCGCATGACATGATCCGACTCATCCTCGATGCGGCCAATCTCCTTACAGATCTCAAGGATGCGTGGTGCGTTCTTCATGTCGGAAATGAGCCCGACGCCGTCCTTCACGAGGATCGCCGCCTGCAGGCACAAATCAGCAAGCTGTTTGGTTTCCGGAGTCAGCTTCTGGATATCAAACTCGTAGATCGTGGCGGCACACGAGTGCGCCATGTCGAGCACGTCGTCCAGACGTGAGGAAAGTGCGTGAATATCGTCCCGGTCGATGGGCGTGATGAAGGTCTTGTGTAGAAGCTCGAGCGTCTTGTGAGTGATGACGTCTGCTTCCTTTTCGAGGGTATCGATCCGCCGCACGCGGGACTGCAGCTGGTCGATGTCGCCCATGAGAGCGGCCAATTCGCGAGCGCCCTCCACGACTTTGGCTGCTACGGCATCGAAATACTCGAAGAACCGCCCCTCTCGGGGCATCAGGCGCGAAAACATCAGGATCGTCCGGTGAAGAAATAAAAGTGCAATTTTAGAGGAAAGACCCTGCTCCCACCGAAAGTTTGCAGGGCGTCATAGGACGCGCACTCTCACTATCTTGCCGCGAGTCAAACTTGACCGACGGTTTCTCCGGTTACGCCAAGCCGCGCCCGCCAGACTTCAGGTGGCGAAGCGCTTGCCCAGTTTTGCACGGAACCTGGCGAGTTTCGGCGCCACGACAACCGTGCAATACGGCTGACTCGGATGAGCCCGGAAATAGCCTTGGTGGTACGCCTCAGCCACATGAAAGATGGTCGCCGCGGTCAGTTCAGTGACGATCGGGGCAGAAAAAATTTCGGCGGCTGCAAGTTCGGCGATGAATGCATCTGCGACGTCACACTGGACCGACGAAGTCCAGAAGATTGCGCTGCGGTATTGCGTGCCGACATCGTTACCTTGCCGGTTCAAGGTGGTCGGATCATGGATCACAAAGAAAATCTCCAGGAGATCACGAAAGCCAATCCGATCCGGATCAAACCGGATCCGTACGGCCTCGGCGTGACCGGTATCGCCGTTGCATACCGCCTCGTACGCTGGTGCCGAAGTCGATCCGCCAATGTATCCCGACTCCACCGATAACACCCCGCGCACACGTTCGTACACAGCCTCCAGACACCAGAAGCAACCACCGGCGAGAATCGCAACCTCCTCCTTGTGCTCGAACATCTTGGTTTCCTTGGGTTGGGATTTTCCTGATCGTGCAGGGGGCGGGAGGAGGCGACGCCAAGCGTGCACACTCCAGAATGGATCGGCCAGCTACCACAACATACATTGCAATTAGTTAACTTTTGTCAAACACAGGAAAAGTTTTTCGAATTTAGGAATAATACGCATTGCACACCCAACCCCAACGGTGTCATTAGCCGCAACCAGGAAGCAAGAAAAACAGGACAGCGGCTTGCGTGGTTGTCGGCGCGCCAAGGACGAGAAATCTTTGGCGCGCCGAACGACTGCTACCAAAGCACAGATAAGGTACGGGCGGACCGCTCGAATGTCGGCCGACTCCCACAGCGGTCGCGAATGGTACTGAGTGCAAGCACGCCTGCAACAGTCTGCTGCAGGCGCAACGACAAACAATCCAACAAGACTTCCGCCCCGGACGCCCCCCAACAAGCGTCCGAGCCATTTTTTGTTTTCACTGTCCTAGAGGCCTGCTCGTGCAGGCACCTGTCACTTGCCAAAACTGATCGTGTAACCGATATCGACTGCGTTGTCCGTCCCACCACGCAAGACCACGGAGATCCGGCGCGTCAGGATGTAGGTCAGCTTTACCAGGCTGCCCGTTCCGTTGAGGCTTTGCTCGAACGACAGGTCGAGCGTATCCGACAGCCGCTTGGCAAGCCGCACGACCTGACCGCTTACCGTGTCTGAACTGACCGATGCGCTACTTGGCGAGAAACCTGTTGCCGAGCCAGCAACCTGACTCGTTGCCGCGGTTCCCAGCCCCCGCGTCTCGCCTTGGGCTAGGGTGATCTGGTCGATACCGAAAGTGCGCGCAATGTCATTTGACAAACCTCCAGCGGTATCCCCCATCAATACCGATGCTGCTGTCACAAGCAGGCCCGCGTCCGCCTGTGAGCCGTTGCTGGAACTGGGCGCGCGACCGAGTACGATCCACGACAGCTTTTCTGCATCGGGAACATTCGGAGTGGAGACAAGTTTGATCTTTGGACGCTGTGCCGAACCGCTGATCTGGATTCCGGCCTCCACCGGCAACCCCTTGCGGATCGCAGTAATTGCAAGTGTCGGATTATCCGACGGTCCCTGGAACGTAATGAGGCCCTGATCAATCGCAAGTTGCTGGCCGTACGCGTCGTAGCGCCCATCACGCGTTTCGACCTGTCCGGTGACGCGCAGCGGTTCGCCGGGTCGTGTCTGGATCTGCAGCTTTCCAGCAAGGCGTGTGTCAACGCCGAACGCCTTGAGATACAAGGCACGCCCAAGGTCGGCCTCTACGTCGACCCTCGTCTTATAGGCCTTCTCCCGCGGGATATTGCGCCCCCGCACGATGACATCACTGTCCAGGCGTGGCGCGCCAGCGCGGGCGAATCCGATAAAACCCGCCGGCACTGCAACCTTGCCGCGGATTGTTGCCTGCGTACCATCCGTATCGATCTGGCCGTCCCCTGAGAGCACGATCCAGCGATCGGGCAACTGCAGGATCGGCAGACGATCGGCCTCAATCCTGAAACTGCCAACCAAAGAAGAAAGATCGATTTGTCCGCTCATCCCCGCACGCCCTGGCTGTGCAGTCAACGTCGCATAGTCGATCCGCTTCTCGTCGGGCCGAATGCGGCTTGGCGAGACGAAGGAGAGTTCATCAAGAAAGACGCTATTTCGGTCAAAACGTACGCGCAACTTCCCGCCTTCAAGCCGAACACCTTGCTCAATCATCAGCAGCGCAAGCTTGTCGCCGGTAATCGCTCCACGGGCTACGGGGTCGGCAGGCGTGCCCGAAAGAGAGAAGTCGCCGGAGAGTGCACCGCGGGTGCGCAGGTTCTGATCGACCAGCGGGCCCGCCCAATCGATTGCAGGCATCTCGATCTTCGCGCTCCCCAAAACCGCTCGATCGCGCGCCAGTCCCCATCTACCGCCATTGAGTTCGGCCTCTGCCGTGGCTGAAGCCGAAATGACGCCGACAGTCTTTCCGGCTGCCGAGAACGAGAATGCGAGACGACTGTCGTTGGCGGCAAGCACCGCTTCGAGTTCGGAAAGACCCAACGCGACCGGCGCCTCGCCTTCGAGGACGATGTCGCCACTCTCACGGAACACGCGGACGATCCCGTTCACACTCGTACCGGATCGCAGGTTCCATTCCGCACCAAGGGCCAGCGTCTCACCACGGGCAACCACCTGCTGCTCTTCGTTGAGGGCAAATCCAAGCTTGAGGCCTGTCATCTTCCCCACCGCCACAAGATCGCCTGGCCGCCAAGTCGTGGTCTCGAGCCTGATGTCCGCAGTTGTCCCTTTCAGGCGGGCAGTACTCAGGCTCATGTGTCCTGGGCCGAATTCGAGCGACGCCGGTTCAGCCAGAACCACTTCGTCGGCCAGGACAATCGAAAGCTTGTCGAGCGTACCCTTCCAATCGAGTTTGTCGGACAAGCCACCGTGAGCACTGAATGAAAGGCCGCGCCCGCGATTGAAGTCGCCATCAAACTTGATGGAGTGTTCGCCGCGCAGCCCAGTCGCAACAAGCGATGCACGGTGGAGCACCTGCTCAGTGCTGTCCGCTGCGCGCACGCCAGCAACCGCCATACGCGCGTCGATCAGCCCATTTACCCCCGCAGAAAGCCTGGCGCGGAAATTCAATGCATCAATCCGGTATCCAACCGGAGTCAGCAACCTGTCGGCAACGACCTCAACGTCTCCTGAAGGCTCCGTCCATGTCCCCTCGATGGAACCCCGCGCACGCAAGCGACCGCCAAAACCGTGGCCAATCTTATCGAGCTCATTGGCGGAAATCCGGAAATCAAGCCGATCCCCCCGCCCCCCCAATGCCCCTACTGCGGAAACACGGTTTCCAAGCGCATCGAGTGCCAGATCGAGTTTTGCAATTCGTGGCCCGGCTATCGATGCCGTGGCTTTGCCCGCAAGCGGCAGGTTCGCAAGCCTGCTGTCACGCAGCTCCAGCATGCCATCGAACACCCATTGTGGAAGCAGCTTTCCGGTTGCTTTGAGATCGCCACTGATCTGTCCGGCAGGCGCGGCCGCCCAAAAGAACTGCGGATCGAATTTGTCTGTGGAAACCTCAGCCGAAAAGCTGCGCATCGAGCCGAGGTCCATACGCCCCTTTCCGTGAGCGTGCATTGTCCCGGCATCAGCACTGATCGATGCAATCTGAATCTGCCCATCTTCGTGGCTGGCATCCACCTGCAGCACAAGTCTGGCGTCTGCCAGCTTGGCCACGACATGCTGCCTGTGCCCCTCGGCTTCCGTACGCAACAACCCAGCAAGCCGCGCCCGCGGCAACGAAGCATGGAGCGCAGACGGATCGACCGCAGCAAACTGCAAGGCCCCTTCTACGAGGCCAAGGCGATCGTCCGCCCCCTCCTTGGACATCGTCCACGCAACATCGCCCCGCATCGCTCCTCCACCCGGCAATGCCATATCCAGCTGTTCGAGCATCACACGACCTGCAGCCAGTCTCAGCCGCCCTGCAAGGCGCGTAACGGGCAGCCGCCCCGCATCCAGCCTTCCGGGTTCCGCGTTGACGATCTCAACCGGACCCTCAACCTGCAGCGCGACGCGACGCGCGGCTTCGGGAGCACGTCTATCGGGCACCAAAGGCACAAGCCGGGTGTGAACAGTCAGTGCTGCGCGCGGCGCATCAATGTGAAAGCGGTGTGGATCAATCACGCCGGCCGTCATATCGAGACTGCTGATCGGCTGCGCGTCAAAACTGCGCAGAGCGAGTGTCGCCTTCGTATCAAGCCCGGCTGCCGCCCCCTGCGCCGCAACCTCCATCGCCACGAGCGAGCCGCTTGCAGCAACCGAAAGATCAAGATCCTTGTCACCATAGCGGGCTCTGAATCGCCCCTTGGCCGCTATCGGAAACGGTGCGATCGGTGACAGGTGACCGGCAAGCTCCGCATGACCCCAGTCGGTCTCGGCAGCCAATTTGTCGATCTGCCAGTCCGCATACTTGAGCACACCAGAGGCCGAGGCGTCGCGCAGCCCGAAGATCCGCTGCGGATCGCGTCCGACTTCCTGCGCGTTCAAATCAAACCGCGCAAGACGCATGTCATCCAGTTTCAGCTCAAATGGGAGCGGAAAGGAACTGGGTACGTGGGCCGGCGTCGGCGTGCTCCGAAATGTTACGGCCAACGTACGCGCAATAAGCGAACGCACATGCAATCGGCCTTCAAAAAGCGCTGCGGGGTCCCAGTCGAGCACAAAACTGCTTGCATCGATTCGTGTTCCGGCGACGTCGACATGCAGGTTTTCCACCGAAAATTTGTCTGACAGCCGCCCTTCGACACCCCGAAGTGCAATCTGTCCACGCGTCAGGGTATCGAGCGCCATCGCTGTCGTGCGGAACCCTTCCGGGGTACCAATCACCCACGACAGCAGAAACCACGGGAACACCACTGCCGCGATTCCAACCGTGATCGAAAATGGATGGGCAACGACGCGGCGCCAAAGTGATCGTCGCGGACCCACCTTCTTGCGCCCCTGCGGTCGCTGGAGCGCAGCTTCGCCAGACGGCGCCTCGGTCGGTGATGTCGCGGCCTTATCTTCCTCAGGAAGCTTGGCCATACGTACCTACGCTCAGCCGAATAACCTCACCAGCTCACGGCCAGGTTCTGGTACCCGCATGAATGCCTCACCGACGAGAAAGGCGTCGACTCCATTGGCACGCATCTTTGACACGTCCTCCGGCGCGCGAATGCCACTTTCAGTAACGACGATACGGTCCTTGGGAATCTTTGGCAGCAATGAAAAAGTTGTACCGAGATTGACTTCGAAGGTTCGTAGACTCCGGTTGTTGATGCCAACAAGCGGAGTTGCAAGTTGCAGTGCGATATCCAGTTCCGCCGCGTCGTGCACCTCGACAAGTACCGACATGCCGAGTTCCTGCGCCAGTGTTTCCAGTTCGACCAGCGAAGTGAACGCTGCGCGCGCGGCGGAGGTCGAAATCACCCCCTCGGGCGGCAGGAAGGCAGCGACGATCAACAGGACGCAATCAGCGCCCATCGCGCGAGCCTCGAACACCTGATAGGCATCAACGATGAAATCCTTGCGCAATACCGGCAGCGCGCAGGCGGCACGCGCCTCGCGCAGGTATTCAGCGCTGCCCTGGAAATACTGGCGGTCAGTCAATACAGAAAGGCAGGTCGCACTCGCGGCCTCGTAAGAGCACGCAATTTCCGCTGGCTGGAAGTCTTCACGCAGCACGCCCTTCGACGGGCTGGCCTTCTTGATTTCAGCAATTACTGCCGGACGACCGTTCTCGATCCGCGCACGGACGGCCGCCGCAAAGTTTCGAGGCTCGGCGCCGCTGCGAGCTCGCTTGACGATGCCTTCGCGCGAGATCTCACGCTCAGCAGCTTCGATCTCCTCGCGCTTTGTGGCGAGTATCTTTTGGAGAGTATCGGACATGTCTGTTCCCGTCAGGTCACGCAATATCGCCGGAACACCGTCCAACGACGATTCGGCGTCACCTGATTGTCGCGGCTTTCATTTCGCGAACGATTGCGTCTTTGTAACGAATTGGTCGAGTTTCGCACGTGCCGCACCCGAGGCGATCACTTCACGCGCAAGCTCGATGCCAGCCTCAATCGATTCGGCGACATTGGCCGCGTAAAGAGCCGCTCCCGCATTGAGCGCAACAATTTCGCGCGCGGTGCCCGGCGCATTGGCAAGCGCATCGAGCAGCATCAACCTGGAGGCTTCCGCATTGGCAACTTTGATCTGGCGCGTGGAGGCCATATTGATGCCGAAATCCTCGGGATGGATCTCGTACTCACACACCTCGCCATCCTTGAGTTCACCGACCAGCGTACCGGCGCCAAGCGAAACTTCGTCGAGCCCGTCAAGCCCATAGACCACCAGCGCATGCTTAGCACCGAGACGCTGCATCACCCGCACCTGAATGCCAACGAGATCCTGGTGGAACACACCCATCAGGATGTTGGGCGCACCCGCGGGATTCGTCAGCGGCCCAAGAATGTTGAAGATCGTACGTACCCCCATCTCGCGGCGCACAGCAGCAACATTCTTCATCGCAGGGTGATGTGTGGGCGCAAACATGAAGCCGATACCGACCTCCTCGATGCATTCAGCCACTTGTTGCGGCATCAGCATGATATTGGCACCGAGCGCCTCAAGCACGTCGGCGCTGCCCGACTTCGAGCTGACGCTGCGGTTGCCATGTTTGGCAACGCGCCCACCCGCCGCCGCAACGACGAAGGTCGCGGCAGTCGAGATATTGAAGGTGTGAGCACCGTCACCACCGGTTCCAACGATATCGACAAAGTTCTCCCGAACCGCTTCGTCGACCTCGACTTTACTGGAGAAGTCGCGCATCACCCGCGCCGCAGCAGCTATCTCGCCGACCGTTTCCTTTTTGACGCGCAGTCCGATGAGGATCGCGGCAGTCAATGCGGGCGACACCTCGCCCGACATAATCTGACGCATCAGGTCGGTCATTTCCTCATGGAAAATCTCGCGGTGCTCAATGACGCGCTGGAGTGCATCTTGCGGGGTCATATAGAGTGGCCTCAAAGGTCAAGAAAGTTCTTCAGCAGCGCGTGTCCACCCTCGGTTGCGACCGACTCCGGGTGAAATTGCACACCCTCGATCTGCATATCGCGATGGCGTACGCCCATGATTTCGCCATCGTCGGTCCACGCGGTGACTTCAAGGCACGGAGGGCAACTGTCGCGTTCAATCGCGAGCGAGTGGTAGCGTGTGGCAGTGAAGGGCATCGGCAGCCCACGGAACACGCCAATGTCCTTGTGCTGGATCGGCGAGGTTTTCCCATGCATCAAGCGCTTGGCATGAACAATCCTGCCGCCGAACGCTGCACCGATCGACTGATGGCCGAGGCAGACACCGAGGATTGGGAACTCGCCGGCGAAATGCTTGATCGCAGCAACCGAGATACCGGCCTCGGCGGGTGAGCATGGTCCCGGCGATATGACGATGCGCTCGGGTTTCAGACCCTCGATCTGCTCGATCGTGATCTGATCGTTACGAAAAACTCGCACGTCCGCACCTAGCTCGCCGAAGTACTGGACCAAGTTGTAGGTAAAGCTGTCGTAGTTATCGATCATCAGCAGCATGACATTCGCTCCTTAGGAAACGACGGGCCGCCCCGAGTTTCCTTGCGCCCCCTTTGGGGGTCGTTCACTCAACCTTGGTATCGAGGCCGTTTTCGGCCATCTCGGCAGCGCGCAATACGGCTCTCGCCTTGCTTTGCGTTTCCTGCCACTCGGTTGCTGGATCGGAGTCGGCGACGATGCCAGCGCCGGCCTGCACATGAAGCTGGCCATCTTTAATGACGGCGGTGCGGATCGCGATTGCGACGTCGAGCTCGCCATCGAAGCCGACGTAACCGACGGCGCCCCCGTAGATGCCTCGCTTGACGGGTTCGAGCTCGTCAATGATTTCCATCGCGCGCACTTTTGGCGCACCCGACAGCGTTCCCGCCGGGAATGCTGCACGCAGCACAGCAACCGGCGCGGCACGCTTGTCATCCACCTCGCGCAGCTTGCCTTCGACGTTCGACACGATGTGCATAACATGCGAGTAACGCTCGACGGCGAATTTCTCGGTCACCTTGACCGAACCAATCGCAGCGACACGACCCACGTCGTTGCGGCCGAGATCAAGCAACTGCAGATGCTCGGCGAGTTCCTTCTCGTCGGCGAGCAGTTCCTGTTCGAGCGCGAGGTCCTCTTCCGGAGTGGCACCGCGTTTGCGCGTGCCAGCGAGGGGGCGCGTGGTGACAGTGCCTTCTTCGAGCTTGACCAGCAGCTCGGGCGAAGCGCCGACAACCTGGAAGTCCTCAAAGTTGAAATAGAACATGTAGGGGCTCGGATTCAGCGTGCGCAGGCTGCGATACAGCGCCATCGGGCTCGCTGCGAAGGGCTTGCTCATGCGCTGCGAGAGTACGACCTGCATGATGTCGCCCTCGACGATGTATTCCTTGGCGCGCTCGACAGCAGTCTTGAATTCCTCTTCGCCGGAACGCGAGACAGCAGGCTCTGACTTCACACATACATCGGCCGGAATCTGAGCTGGCGCGCGCAGGCGCGTCAGCAGCTCCTTCAGGCGGCGCTGCGCACGGCGATAGGCGCCGGGTACCTCCGGTTCGGCATAGACGACAAGGGTCAGTTTCCCCGAAAGGTTGTCGACGATCGCGATCTCTTCGGACAGCAGCAGGATGATGTCCGGCGTACCCAGCTCGTCCTTCAGCTCGTTCTTGGCCAAACGTGGCTCAATGTAGCGCACAGTATCGTAGCCAAAGCAACCGACCAACCCACCGCAGTAGCGTGGCAGCCCCTTCCTGGGCGGCACCTTGATGCGTTGCAGGAACTCACCGACGTAGTTCAGCGGATCCCCGTAGTCCCTACGCTCAACGAGGCGATCATTGGTAAGCAGCATCGCCGAGCGGCCATAGACCTCGATCCGCGTATTCGCACGCAGGCCGATGATCGAGTAACGCCCGAAGCGCTCGCCGCCCTGCACGGATTCGAGCAAGTAGGTATTGGGTTCGTTGGCGAGCTTGAGGTAAATGGACAACGGTGTATCGAGGTCCGCAAAGGTCTCGAGCGTAAGGGGAATGCGGTTGTAGCCTTGCTCGGCCAGTGCGAGGAATTCCGATTCGGTCATCATGACTCCGGATTTTTTGGCACACAGACCTTCGGGGCGCCCCGCCGAGCGGGGATCTCTGTGTGATACGACCTGATCATCGATGCATGCGGGATTTTGCGCGGCCCGCGTGCGAAGCCTGTGGAACCGGGCGGTTCCGGCACGTCAGCCGACGCGCCATGAGCATCCGATGCGCTGCCATCGTTCGGCGGCGCGAGTCGGAAACAGCTCCTTTTCGATGTTCTTGATCTCGCAAGCCATGTTGGGTCAGGTCGGTCCCGCAGCGCGGCCGATGTAGCGCAGCAATTCGGGGAACGTCGATACTACCCCGTCGCATTCGATAGTGTCCACCGGCCGGCCTTCACTGTAACCATAGGTCAGCAGCAGCACCGGCATGCCCGCAGCTTGTGCAGCCTGCGCATCATTGGCGGAATCTCCGATCATGATGACGCGCTCAGGCGGGACACCGATCGTTTCGCTTGCATGAACTAATGGCGCAGGATCGGGCTTCTTCTGGGGCAGCGTATCACCACTTACAATGACATCGAAATAATGCGCCAGACCGACGCGCTCAAGCAGCGGAAGAGTGAAGGCATGAGCCTTGTTCGTCACGCATCCCAACCGAAGACCTTGGGACTTGAATTTTTCCAGGGTCGGCTCGACACCATCGTAGATCCGCGTTGCATCGCCATTGACAGCACCATAGTGGCGCCGATAAACCGGCAATGCGGTCTCGGCCAGCGCTGGCTCAACCTCTCGATCATCGGTCAAGCAGCGCAGCACGAGATTCGGGATGCCCTTGCCAACGAAGCGGCGAATTTCCTCGAGTGTGCGTGGCGCATGACCGAGTTCGACGAGCATCGCATTGGCCGCAACGAAGAGGTCGGGCAGCGTATCGAGCAAAGTACCGTCGAGGTCGAACAAGACGGCATCGACATCGAATTTCATGAAAGGCTTCATTCGGAAAAGAAGAAGAAGCGCAAACCCGGCTTCATGAGAAAGCGTGCATGCATCAGGCTTTCGCAAGTTCCGCGCGCATTGTGGCAATCACACTGTCGTAGCGGTTCGGATCTTCCACCCTGCCAGCACCAAAAACCGCGGACCCCGCCACGAAGGTACAGGCACCTGCGCGCGCGATGTCGGCAATGTTATCGATCTTCACGCCACCGTCGACTTCAAGCAACACTCGCTTGCCGGTCTCCCTTTCCCATGTATCAAGCCGGGCGCGCGCTTCGCGCAACTTCTGGTAGGTGTGCGGAATGAAGCTCTGCCCACCGAAGCCGGGATTCACCGACATCAGCATGATGAGGTCGATCTTGTCCATCACGTGGTCAAGCCACGACAGCGGCGTCGCGGGGTTGAAAACAAGACCTGCCTGGCAACCGTGATCACGAATCAGAGCCAGTGTGCGGTCGACATGACGCGAGGCTTCCGGATGAAAGGTGATGCTGTTGGCGCCGGCCTTGGCGAACATCGGCACGAGCGCATCGACGGGCTCGACCATGAGATGCACGTCGATGTGCGCGTTGGTGATCGGACGCAACGCCTCGCATACGAGTGGGCCAATCGTAAGATTGGGGACGTAATGGTTGTCCATCACATCGAAGTGAATCCAATCAGCGCCTGATGTCAGGACGTTGAGCACTTCCTCGCCGAGTTTCGCGAAGTTTGCCGAGAGGATGCTCGGTGCAATTCGATAGGTCACGCCATCTCCCGTGTGACAAAATCCCAGTCAGACCGTACTGTATTGCGCAGCCTGCTGGACGGCCCACAATCGTGCGGCCGGAAAAAGAAGTCCGAAATTTTCCCACAGGCCGCCTACCAAACCGAAATGAACGCATCAAGACCACAAGACATCCGCGTGCACGCCGTCGCTCAGTACCTCCCCGAGCAGTCCGAGCCCAAAGCCGGCCGATATGTTTTCGCCTATCACATCACCATCCGCAATGAAGGTCCTCAGCCCGCACAACTCTTGACGCGCCACTGGATCATCACCGATTCGGATGGGCAGGTTCAGGAAGTGCGCGGCGTCGGCGTCATCGGAGAACAGCCCGAGATCGCTCCAGGTGAGAGCTTCGAATACACGAGCGGCTGTGCGCTCGCCACACCGATAGGCACAATGCAAGGAAGCTATCGCATGCGCACTGCGGATGGCACGCTGTTCGACACCGAGATTCCGGAATTCCTGCTGGCAGAACCCGGCGCGCTGCACTAGCTACGGTAGTCGGCATTGATCTTGACGTAATCGTACGAAAAATCGCAGGTCCACACTGTGGCCGCCGCTTTGCCAC
>JAVBUM010000008.1:0-32637 GCA_031555325.1 Niveibacterium sp.
TCCAGGCTCACTGGAAACAGACTGCCCTGCGTGCGCGATTCACCCCGGATATAACCCATCAATGACAATGCCCGTATCTCGCGATACGGGCATTATCGGTGGACGCTGCCTCAGATAGCTAGGTTTTCACACAGTCTGAAAGGTCGTCTGCTTCATCGCGCGGCTCTCCAGATTGGCCTCCCGCTACGACAATGACAGCTGGAAGCTGTTTACCGGTTTGACCTTAGGATGAGTAGTAGGCAGATGCGGTCAAACGGGATCGTCCGATAGGCTTCAGTTCCTTGCCGCTTGGCGAACTGGATGCCTTGTCCGTCAGGACGGTATGGATTGTGTAGGGGACGGCTTTGGTAAGGCTGCACAGAAAGTCCCGGACAACCATGCGCGTCGCTTTCGGGTGCAATTCGGCGTAGGCGAACATTGACGTCCGATCGATGGCGACAAAGAGGCGGCGCGTCGTGCGCGAATGATCGCTTGCGCCATTTCGCGATCGTCTTCGGATTGACGCCATTTAAGGCTGCAAGGGTGTTCAGGCTCGCTTGACTATGTTGTATCGCTCGACGGACTGCCTCTGTCGTCCGGGCGCTTCCGTGCAGTATTTGTCCCATAAATCGCCCCTCCGCAGCTGGCCATAACCTACACCAGCACACCGTGGGACTAAACACCTAGCGACGATGCCGGACTGCCGATTATTGTTCTTCAGGAATAGCGCCTGCCGCGCGGGGTCGGCCAAGTATGGGGCGACGACAAACGAAAGGTCGTCGGGGGCCGCGCGCTGCATATCCTTCAGTACGAGTCCGTATGATAAGTTCATGCTTTTCGAGAAACCACGTCGTCAAACTGCCCAGTCCGCTGGACAAGAATCTAGGCTGCGCAAACTCCAGAAACCATTTGGCATATATTCATTGCACGTTCGTTACATAATCCCCAGTAAGATCATTGCGGCTCACTGTCACATTGAATAGAGAATAAGCCGGACTGCTGCCGGTTGCACTGCCCAGCACTACTGATCGCGTAGCCAATACGCCATCCTTTGACGATGCAATCTGAACCGTGGCCGTCCGTCCATCAGCCCGGGAGTAGTTGGCGACCCGAATCTGATAAGTGCCCAACTGTAGTTTAGAAGCGTCGCAAGAAGCGTAATAGTGCTCAGGACCATTAGCGACCACATTGTCGAAGTCAAGATATCCGGCGCCACCCACAGGCGATGCATAGTATACGTGTGCACCCAATGGTTCATACGTGTGCAAGTCCACGTCTCCACTGCCGTTCCACGTGAGTGTGGCCGTGAAGAACCCAGCGACAGCTTGCTGTGGAGGGGAAACTACTGTGGCCAGCGCGCTACTTACAAGGTCGCGCACGTGTTGAGATATAGCCAGTGCTGGATTGATATAGATCTCTAACAACCCGTGACCGAGAATGTCTGTTTGAAGGTTCAGTCCCTCCGGACGTAGTAAGTAGCCAGGAATGGAATCCGTGATCGGAGGCACGCTTCCAACTGCGCGCAGCGCATTGATCACCAAATCCTTGTCCGCCAGCACATGCTGCCCCCTGAGGGTTGGCGATGCAGGCGCCACATGAACGACCTTGACAGCATCAATGCTTGAGCGTGCCCTTGCGTAGTCTGCCGCAGGATTGACGAACAGGTTACCCTGAGAATGTGCGAAAAACACCATCTTCTTGCCTTCGAGGGCGTAGCTGTCGATGCGGAGGCGGTGTTCGGAGTAGGTGACGGCAGTCGGCGGGTTTGCTAAGAGGCCTGTCAAGTTGCGCGCCATTTGCGCTTGGTCGTCCTGCCATATTCCCTCGAGGATCGACGCTGTTGTCGCGATCGTATTCACTATGGAGGACCACCACGGGCCCGAGCCGCTAATAACCTCCATAAATAGCTCGAAGCGCCCGGCAAGTATCCCATTCTGCTCTTGCAGCCTCTGTTCAAAGGTCTCGACGAAGTCCTCGAATCCGTTCGTGGCGTTATAGAACTTCTCGTAGCGGATCGACTCCCCGGTGGTTGGCGATGTCCTGCCGTACTCCAGCTTCAACGACAGCAACGCGATAGTTGCCTGAGCGTCAGTGGTTTGTACCCCGTTAAAGAATCCGAACACGATTCCGCCGGGGGCGCACACATTCGTCTGAGCGTATGCCGGCGCTGCGCCTGCCCATGCAACCGTCAACGCGGTAACGAAGGCGACGGTCTTGCGAAGCAAACTATTCACAAGTATCTCCCTCTGGTAATGCGGATGAGGTGCCGTCAAGCGCTTTGTTGTACGCGAGGTAGGCCAAAAGGCGGGGCTTCGTGTTAGCAGTGATGCCTTCTAGTTCTCGCATTACACGGGCCGGATTCCTGGAGGCAGACGCACCCAAAAAGCGGTCGAATATGCAGTTAGCTGCGTAGGTAATCTTGCGTGAAACATCCTTGGTAGCGATCGCATCTTGGACGTTAACAAGAAGCGCCGCTTGCAACGCCTTGGCTGCCTGCATTGCGGCAGCGCGTTGCGAGATACCGCTATATTGTGCGCTGATGTACGCTTCAATGTCGTCGCGCACTCCGTTTCCGTCTGTGTCGGAGCCTGCGAGAGTGGTTCCCCGTTCAAGGGTCGGAATGGCACCTGACGACTCGAGTGCCGCCAATTGCTCCTGTGGAGAGGAAGCCGCTGTGGCTTCTATCTGCCACTTTATATTTGATAGATCGAATGCCTGAATACGATCTTGGCGGATGGTAACGCTATCGTTCGTGATAGCCTCTGCATTGCCGGCGATGCGGTTTAGCGTGGCCACGCCGTCCACGATGCTGCTTCCAGGGCCTACGCTCGTCAGCGTCAGGTGAACGTTCTCGTAGGATGCACTTCCCGTATTGCGCACCCGCACTTGAAACGTGTAGTCAAAAACTGTGCGCGACACCCGCACTTCGGACAGTTTCGCTAGTTCAACGACCCTGAGTTCATTTGCCGCATTAGTCTGTGCCGCGGTAGCGAGGATCGACGATGCCTGCGCGCGGTCTCCGCTAGCGGCTCGTTGGGTGCTCCCCTCGGAGCCTCCGCCGCACGCCACGAGAAAGCTCGACAGAACCAGAATTCCCGTCAGCCGCGGCGAAGCCGCCGCGCGAGACGTAGCCTTTCGTAGTTTGTCCATTGCACTCCTCTCGCGAAAGGCAGTGTCCCCAATATCATAGAGGCACGGCGTAATTAAATCTCGGGCCTTTTAGCCCTTCGTCCAGACGCGCCCCGAAAGGCCGAACCCTAGCGCAACCGCAACTAGGAAGATGGTGCCCGGTTCGGGAACTTCATTTGCTTGTTGTGTCTCGCCGGATAGAACAACTGAAAATGGGTCCGAGACGTACAATTCAAAACGCTGGGAGCTAGGCGATCCGGTACCTAAGTATCTGACGTCGACCGACAGTCCGACTGGGTCGACGGTGCCATTGAGCAAGCCGGACACGTGCAGTAGATCGACAAAGCCATCGGCCGGCAGAGCCGTATCGGGCTGAATTACCAACGGGTCCCAATCAGGAGGGGCGACCAAGCTGGTGAGTAGTCCAAATGAGGTTGGGGCGAAATAGATAGTTAGGCCGTCAAATCCACCCGACGGTGCCTGCCCCTGAAGTGTGAACTCATAGCGCCAGAGATCGCCCCCCAAAGCCGTCGTCGTGTATTGCACGATTCCGGCATGCGCTGCCGCACCAAGAAGCAAAGTCAGTCCAGCAGCGATTAATTGACGGAAGAGTCTGAACTGACGAGATCTAAGCTGCGCGAAATTGACCACGTTATCTCCTTTGCTTTCGTGGATTCCCGGCTGGACCACCTCCTCCTGCCGCGATGCAACTCTCTTCTGGCGGCTTTAAGCAAAACGCATGCTAGACATGGTGGGCTGAGATAAATCAGTGACTTGCAGCAATCTCCCGGCAACATCGCAAGCCTAAGTGTAAAACAATGTGACAAATTGTTATTGCTGGGAGTTGGTACAGATTTGCTACAGAACTGAGGTGCCCTAGTTTTTCGTTTTCCAACGAGCCGTTCTCGAGCCGCCTCGGAGTGAGGCGTTTGCCGTCTGAGGCAGGCGTTCATGAACTGCTGTGGCGACCGATACCCAAGTGTCGAATGCCGACGCCGTCGGTTGTAGGTGATGTCGCCGGTCCAGATCCGGTTGGGCGCCCGTGCCGCGAACTGGCGATCCGACCAGATGCTCCGCGAACGGCAACCTATGCGCCGAGCCTCGTCGCCTTGTAGCGGCGCTTGTGGCGTGCCCGATTCCATGCTCAGACATCAGACGCTCGACGCGCGTCAGTCCGTCCGATACCCTCGGGCGCGCAGTTCGCAATGCATCCGCCGCGAGCCGTACGCACCACTCACCTCGCGTGAATCGTAAGAATCAGCGTCACGGCCTGGGCGTCCGTCAGATGAGCCGATTCTGATGTACCGCTGTCCTTCCAAGCTCGATAGCGGCTCACGCTGTGCACCACGCACATCCGGCTCAGCGGGTAGCATCGGGGTCGCACAAAGCGCCACCACACCTGGGTCCGCAGATTTCCTGCCGCTGCGCCGACCTCTGTTGCGCGCTTGACCAACGCCCCCTTGAACTCCGCTGTGTATGCCTGCTTCGGGATTTTCTTCATCATGTCGATGTGCAAAGCGGAGTCCTTCAACTAAAGGCAGCGAAGCTCACGAGCTGGCGGGCCGGATGCAGCGGGTCAGCGTCTGCTCACAAGCGCCCAGCGGCGGCAATTTCGCGAGAGCGATGGGTCGAGAGTTCCAGTGCGAAGGCGCGCCAAGCGGTCGCTCACATGCCGTGATCGGCCGCAGCAACGCCTAAGGTCGGCAGTGACTCCGATTCCGGTCGCTCCGGCCAGAGAAAGCCACCAGGCCGAACGACTGAAAAGCGACCGAGACCGTGCGCGCCGAGATCGGTTGCGCCCGGCTGCAACCGCTGCTCAGCGGTCGGTCATGCGGTTCGATCGAACTTCTGCCCAAGGTCGCCAACAGACCGTCGCAAGCGCCTTCGTACCGCGTGGGTGCGACGGACTTCATTCTTCCAAAACACAGTCAGCGAGCTGTTCGCTCACATGGTCGAGGAAGCAGGCGATGCGGGAGGCTAGCGCCGTGTTGCGGTAATAGACCGCGTTGACCGGCTGCCGCACTTCGACCGTCTCTGCCGCGAGGATCTGGACCAGATCGCCGCGTGTGCGGTCCTCGCGCGTCATGAAGTCGGCGAGGCAGGCGATACCGGCGCCCGCGAGCACGAGCGCTCGCAGCGTCTCGCCGCTCGATGCGCGCAGCGCGGGGGTAATCGTGTAGCGCTCGCCCTGCGGATTGCGCAGCGGCCAGTCGTTGAGGCTGTCCGGCTGGGTGAAGCCGAGCAGGGTGTGCTGCGCAAGGTCCTCGACGCGTTGCGGCGCACCGCGTGAGGCGAGATAAGCCGGGCTCGCGAGCACCCGCAGCCGGTTCGAGCCGAGCGGCCGCGCATGCAGGCTCGAATCCGCCAGCGTGCCGATGCGGATCGCGATGTCGGTGCGTTCTTCGAGCAGGTCGATGATGCGGTCGCTCGTGTTGAGCTCCAGTTCGATCTCCGGGAACCGCGCCTGAAAGCCCGGCACCAGCGGCACCAGCACATGCAGCATGAAGGGCGAGGCGGCGTTGACCCGCAGCCGTCCGGCCGGCTTGGCGCGGCGGATCGCGATCTGCTCCTCGGCATCCTCCACCGCATCGAGGATCCGGCGTGCCTGCTGAAGGAACTGCGCGCCTTCCTCAGTCAGCGCCAGCCGCCGCGTCGTCCGCCGCAGCAGCGTCACTTCCAGCTTGGCTTCGAGCCGCGCGAGCGAGCGGCTGATACCGGATACCGTCTGCCCGAGCTGTTCGGCAGCGGCCGTGATCGAACCGCTGCCGACCACGGTCGAGAACACCTGCAATTCGTCGAGTGTCGTCTTCATTCTTGAATTGCAGTCAAATATCTTCTGCGCGTCCAGCGCTTTTTCGGCAAGGATGACTTGGCCACACTGCGGCCTCCCCAACCCGCAGGAGAAATCCCATGCCGATAGCCTTGCTCGCGCTGACGATCAGCGCCTTCGCGATCGGAACCACCGAATTCGTCATCGTCGGGCTGATCCCGACCATCGCCGCGGACCTCGGCGTCAGCGTGCCGTCCGCCGGCCTGCTGGTCAGCCTCTACGCGCTCGGCGTCGCCGTCGGCGCGCCGCTGCTCACCGCGCTCACCGGCCGCATGCCGCGCAAGCTGCTCCTGCTCGCGCTGATGCTGCTCTTCACCGCCGGCAACCTGCTCGCATGGCTCGCCCCCGGCTACGGCTCGCTCGTCGTCGCCCGCGTGCTTACCGGCCTCGCGCACGGCGTGTTCTTCTCCATTGGTTCGACGATCGCCGCCAACCTCGTCGGCCGCGACAAGGCGGCGAGCGCGATCGCCACGATGTTCTCGGGCCTGACGGTCGCGCTCGTCACCGGCGTGCCGCTCGGCACCTTCATCGGCCAGCACTTCGGCTGGCGCGAAACCTTCCTCGCCGTGTCCTCGCTCGGCGCCGTCGCCTTCGTCGCCAGCCTGGTCTGGGTGCCCGCCGCGATCCGCTCGAACGAGCCGGCGCCGCTCGCCGCCCAGCTGCGCGTGCTGCGCGAACCGCGCCTGCTGCTCGTCTATGCGATGACGGCGGTCGGCTACGGCGGCACCTTCGTCACCTTCACCTTCCTCGCGCCGATCCTGCAGCAGATCACCGGGATCACTGCCGGGGCGGTCAGTCTGGTCTTGCTGGTCTATGGTGTGTCTGTGGCCGTCGGCAACCTCTGGGGCGGCAGGCTCGCCGACCGCGTCGGGCCGGTGGCGGCGCTCAAGCGGATCTTCATCGGGCTCGCGCTCGTGCTCTTCGTGTTCGGGCTGACGGCCGGGAATACCTGGCTCGCCGTGCTGACCGTGCTCGCATGGGGCGCCTTCGCTTTCGGCAACGTGCCGGGGCTGCAGGTTTACGTCGTGCAGCAGGCGGAACGGCACTCACCGAAGGCGGTCGACGTGGCCTCGGGTCTCAACATTGCGGCCTTCAATCTCGGGATTGCGGGCGGTGCGTGGGGCGGCGGGCTGCTCGTCGAGCACTTCGGGCTGATGAGTACGCCCTGGGTTGGCGGTGCGGTCGTGCTCGGCGCCTGGCTGCTGACCGCATGGAGCGGCCGCCTCGATCGTCCGGCTGCACCGGCGAACGTCGCGTGCGCCGCGGAAGTCTGAACCGATGTTTTCCCCCAACGCAGTGGAGTCACAGATGAGCAACATTCCTTCCTTCGGCCTCGGCACCTTCCGGCTGCAGGGCCAGCAGGTCACCGATTCGGTCCGCATGGGCCTCGAACTCGGCTATCGCCATATCGACACGGCGCAGATCTACCGCAACGAAACCGAAGTCGGCGCCGCAATCGCCGCCGGTGGCGTGCCACGCAGCGAGCTGTTCGTGACGACCAAGGTGTGGATCGACGAATTGCCCGGCGGCAAGCTGATTCCAAGCCTCAAGGAAAGCCTCCGCCGCCTGCAGCTCGAACAGCTCGACCTAGCGCTGATCCACTGGCCCGCGCCGCGCGACAAGCCCGCCGTGGCCGAGTATCTGCCCGAGTTGCTCGAAGCGAAGCGGCAGGGCCTGACGAAGCTGATCGGCGTTTCCAACTTCACGATCGGACATGTCGAGCAGGCGATTGCGGCCGTTGGTGCGGGCGAGATTGCGACCAACCAGGTCGAGCTGCATCCGTTCCTGCAGAACCGCAAGCTCGCGGCCTTCATGAAGGCTCAGGGCATTCATCTCACTGCGTATATGCCACTGGCGTACGGCAAGGTGATGCAGGACGCCGTGCTCAAGCGGATCGCGGCAGCGCATGGCGCGACGCCGGCGCAGGTGGCGCTCGCGTGGTTGCTGCAGCAGGGTCACGCGGTGATTCCGTCTTCGACGAAGCGGGCGAACCTGGAGAGCAATCTGGCGGCGCGTGGCCTGAAGCTCAGTGACGCAGATATGGCGGAGATTGCGACGCTCGATCGCGGTGAGCGGCTAGCGAACCCGGACTTTGCGCCGAAGTGGGATTGATCGGTCTGCGGGCAGCCAATCCACGGGCCGACTGCCGGCTGTTCGATAGCTGGTCCGCACTCCTCAAGCTCTGGCTGGTACCTCGTAGACAAGCGCAGGCTGCGGAGAGATCGTGAATGTCCGCCGGCCCGTCGAGCGAAAGGCCAATCAGGAAATCGTGCTCCGCACAGAACTCGCACCAGTTCTCGTCGATCAGCAGACCGTTGGTCTGGAAGCCTGTTGCTGATTGAGCGACCCTTGCCGTGGTGGCCTTGCAGTGCAACGGCACTGCGGTAGAAATCGAGTCCGAGCAATGTCGGCTCGTTGAGGTCCGTGGGAGGGAGGACTCCTTCGTTCACAGGCGGCATTCTGGCCCAAGAGCAGGTGACACTTTGAACATATTTCAACCCAATTGATTATGCCGAAGTGTTGAATTCTTGTGTGCAGGAGTGAGGGTCCTATTCAGCATGTTGAACCAGCTCATGAAAATTCCGTCGGCATTCAAAACGTCTATTGAGTCGCTTGGCCATGAGGGATTCGGAGAACTGATTCACTGCTTTGTACTACTTGGAGCAATCCACTGCTCGAATCGACTTTCCGCTGGCACCCGAAAAAGAAAATGCGGCCTCTTTCGAGGCCGCATTCCGGACCGCCTGACCTGATTCGCTTTACGCGAAGTTGGTAGCGGCGAAGTCCCAGTTCGCGAGGTTGTTCAGGAAGGTCTCGACGAATTTCGGACGGGCGTTGCGATAGTCGATGTAGTAGGCGTGTTCCCAGACGTCGATCGTTAGAAGTGCTTTGTCGGCCGTGTTCAGTGGCGTGCCGGCAGCGGTCGTGTTGACGATGTCGACCGAGCCATCAGCCTTCTTGACGAGCCACGTCCAGCCCGAGCCGAAATTACCGACAGCGCTCTTGGTGAAGGCTTCTTTGAAGGCGTCAAAGCTGCCGAACTTCGCGCTGATCGCGTCGGCCAGCGCACCAGTGGGGGCACCACCGCCATTGGGTTTCATCGAGTTCCAGAAGAACGTGTGATTCCAGACCTGGGCCGCGTTGTTGAATACGCCGCCGGCCGGCGCCTTTTTGACGATGGTTTCGAGATCCAGCGATTCGAATTCCGTGCCCTTGATGAGGTTGTTCAGGTTGGTCACATAGGCTTGGTGATGCTTGCCGTAGTGGTACTCGAATGTTTCAGCCGAAATATGAGGCGCCAGCGCGTCCTTGGCGTAGGGCAGTGCGGGAAGTTGATGTTCCATGTTCTAGATGCTCCAGTGGGTTGGAATGTCGGCTTTCGACGTCGTATTGGCCCGGCCCCATATGGCCGGAAGTTTATGTAATGGCGAACGCCTGCGGCAGGGCGGGCCGTCTTCGCAAGATGCGCCGTGACCCGCCTTGGAGCGGTTGCGGCGCTTCTTTGACACCGTTGGGGACGAAACGCATCACGGCGGCGTCGGAAGCTCTGGGCGCATTCTAGCCTTTCGCGCGCATGGGGCTCGACCCTTCGGCTGGAGGGGGCTCCACGCGAGCGGTGATTTCGCCGTGTGCGGGCTGGATCCGCAGCACGTCGCCACCGTGTGTCGCCCGGGCGTCGCGCACGATGTTGCCGGCTTCGTCGCGGACGATTGCGAACCCGCGTTCAAGCACCGCTTGCGGATTAAGGTGGGCGAGGTGGCTTGCTGCCACGGCGTGTTTTCGATGTTCGCGCTCAAGTCGCCGAGCCATTGATTCGCGCATCAATCGTGTGAGCTGCTGTAGCGTGTTCACGGCGCCGGCGGGGTTGGGCCTGTATCGCGTGATCGCGAGCGTTGCGAGTCGGTGCCGCACGCGGGCGCGCTCCAACCGCAATGTGACTACCGCGCGCAGCCGGTGAGAAATGGCTGCGAGCCGCTCGTGTTGGCGGGTGATGCGGTCGCGCGGATGGGTGAGCCGGGCCCGGGTGCGATCGCAGCGTTCCCAGGCGGCATCAAGCCTGCGGCGCGTGGCGCGTTCGAGCTTTTCGCGCAGCGCGAAAAGCTGCATCTGGGCGTCGAAATGGCCAGCGCTGATGAGTTCAGCCGCGGCAGTGGGTGTTGCAGCGCGTACATCGGCAGCGAAATCGGCGAGCGTAAAGTCGGTTTCGTGCCCGATGCCGGATACGACCGGTATCGGGCATGCGGCAATCGTACGGGCGAGTTGCTCGTCGTTGAACGCCCAGAGATCCTCCAGGCTGCCTCCTCCACGGCAGACGATCAGTACTTCGATACCGTCTGTCGCCGCACGCCCACCGACCGTCGCCACGGCGTTGGCCAGCAGAGAACCCGCACCTGAGCCTTGGACGGGACTTGGATAGATGACGCGGAGGACGTGCGGCGCGCGGCGTGCGAGGGCAGCCAGCACATCGTGCAATGCCGCGGCCTGCGGCGAGGTAACAATGCCGATGCCGCGCGGAAGATGGGGCAATGGGCGCTTGCGCGCAGTGTCAAACAGGCCCTCGGCAGCGAGGCGCTCCTTGAGGCGCAGAAAAGCCTCGAAAAGGTTTCCTTGGCCCGCCTGTCGGATCGCTTCAATCTGGAGCTGGAACTCGCCGCGTGTTTCGTAGAGCGTGATCAACGCGCGGACCTCGATTCGCTGGCCGTCGGCAAGGCGGAACGGCAGCAACTGCGCGCGTGAGCGGTACATCACGCATCGCACCTGACAGGCTTCGTCGCGCAGGCTGAAATAGAGATGTCCGGAGGCTGCGCGGACTAGACTCGAGACCTCTCCGCCAATCCACTGCAGTGGGAACTCACGTTCCAGGGCGCACCTGGCGCGACGCACCAGTTCGGATACCGGCAGGACCTCGGTCTGTGGGTTTTCGGGGGTGATAGCGCCAGCGGACATGGGCCGGATTCTAGCCGAGTCCACAACGGAGGCCGCTGGTCAGTGATTTCGCGGCCGCGAACCCCAGATTTAGGGGAGGGGCTTGTAAGTTACTGAAAAATATGATTTTTAGGCTTAGCTTCATTTTTAGTCGTTCTAAGAAAAGTCCTTTGTTAAACGGTACTTAGCGGCGGGGTCCCGGTGCCGTCCACAGAGTTATCCACAGTTTTTGTGGATTGTCGCTGAACGTTTTCGGCTTGCCGCGTAGCAGGCCGGCGCGCTAAAGTCTGTGGCTTTGCGGCGCATGCTGCACGAATGGGAGTCCTCTACGTGTTGGCGATCATCCAGGCTGCCGGTTGGCCTATCTACTTCCTGCTTGTTGCGTCCGTTATTGCGCTCGCGCTGATCATCGAGCGTTCGGTCGCCCTTCGTCGCGCCCGGATCGTCCCCGCTGGCCTGCTCGAAAGGATCGTTGCGGAGTTCAAGCAGGGCGGGATCTCGGACGAAATGCTTGTGCGTACGGCGAATCATTCGCCGCTTGGCCGCGTGCTTGCGGCGGGCCTGAAGAATGTGAGGGCCTCGCGCGACGTCATGAAAGAATCGATCGAAGAGGCGGGTAGTGCCGTTTCGCACGAGCTTGGTCGCTTCTTGACCACGCTGGGCACGATTGCAACCGTCACGCCGCTGATGGGGCTCTTCGGCACGGTGGTCGGCATGATCGAGATCTTTGGCTCGCAGGCTCCGGGCGGTGCGAATCCCATGCAACTGGCACACGGCATCTCGGTGGCGCTCTATAACACTGGGTTCGGTCTCATGATCGCGATCCCGTCGCTGATCTTCTATCGCCACTTCCGTGCGCTGGTCGACAGCTTCGTCGTCGACATGGAGCAGCAAGCGGTCAAGCTTGTCGAAGTCGTGCATGGCGAGCGTCGTTGAGGGCGGGGCGGTTCGATGAATTTCCGTCGCGGACAGAAGAGCGAGGATCTGGAAATCAACCTGATCCCGCTGATCGACGTGCTGTTGGTGATCATCATCTTCCTGATGCTGACCACAACCTACTCAAAGTATTCGGGAATCGAGATCAACCTGCCGACGGCCGAGGCGCCGGCAACCGAGGCGATTTCGAACGAAGTCGATGTCGCCATCACGGCGAATGGTGATGTACAGGTTGCGCGCAAACCCGTTCCTTCTCATGACATTTCGGTGCTCGCCGACGCCTTGCGCGCGGCGCGACCGGAAACCGACAGGGAGCCGGTGGTCGTGATCAGTGCGGATGCAAAGACGCCGCATCAGGTGGTGATTGACGTTATGCAGGCAGCGCAGCAGGCTGGGATGCCGCAGATCACGTTCGCCATTCAGCGGACCGATTGACGATGCCGGCAGCACCCGGTTTCTGGAAACGCCGCGGTCTGGCCGCGGCGTTTTTACTTCCACTGTCACTGCTGTTCCGTTCTTTGGCAGCGATCCGTCGGTTGCTGTATGAACTGGGCATCCTGCGCGCGTATCGGGTCGGGGTCCCTGTCATTGTGGTGGGCAATATTTCAGTCGGCGGCAGTGGAAAGACGCCGGTCGTGATCTGGCTGGCCGAACGGTTGGCAGGGGCAGGCCGACGTCCTGGAATCGTCAGCCGGGGTTATGGCGGTACCGCAGCAGGTGTGCAGCCGGTACTGGAGGGATCAGATCCTGCGATGTCCGGCGATGAGCCCGTGTTGATCGCACGTCGAAGCCACTGCCCGGTCTGGATCGGTCGCGATCGGGTAGCTGCAGCACGGGCGTTGCGACGCGCTCATCCCGAAGTGGACGTGATTCTCACCGACGACGGTATGCAGCATTACAGGCTTGCGCGCGACATTGAGATCGCAGTCGTCGACGATCTGCAGCTTGGCAATCGATTGCCCTTGCCGGCGGGGCCGCTGCGTGAGCCCGTGTCCCGACTTTCGCGGTGCGATCTAGTACTCGCACACGGCGAGCTTTCAGCCAGCGTGCGTGCCGTTTGCCCGCCTGCCCCAGTGTTCAGGATGCGCCTGATGCCAACGGCTTTCTACCAACTCGGTGCACCAATGAGACGGCGTTCCGCAGGCGAATTCGAGGGTATGAAGGTGCGTGCGCTGGCGGGGATCGGGCGTCCGGAGCGATTTTTCGAGGCGCTTGCCGAACTCGGTCTGGTTGGTTTCGAGACGCGTGCGTTGCCGGATCATCATGTCTTCCAGTCGGAAGACCTGAGCCTTGAAGGCGTCGATGCGATCGTGGTGACCGAGAAGGATGCGGTAAAATTAACCAATTTCGCGCCTGAAGATACGTGGGTTCTGCCGGTTGACGCCGAGATCCGCGAAGAGGCATTCGAATTCTTGTTGGAGCGCCTGAATGGATGCAAAGCTGCTTGAGATCCTTGTCTGCCCGGTTTGCAAAGGGCCTCTCGAGTACCACAAGCCGGCCGCGGAACTGGTCTGCAAGCCCTGTCGGCTCGCCTATCCCGTGCGCGATGGCATTCCGGTGATGCTTGAGGACGAAGCGCGACAGGTTGCGGCCGACGAGGTTGGCGCGTGAAGCCCTCGTTTCGTGCAGTGATTCCGGCGCGCTTTGCCTCAACACGGCTGCCGGGAAAACCACTGGCCGACATTGCGGGCCGCGCGATGGTGCTACGGGTGATGGATCGCGCATTGGCTTCTGGTGCGCATGGGGTCTGGGTGGCGACGGACCATCCGGAGGTCGAGGCTGCTGTGATTGCCGCTGGCGGCAAGGCATTGATGACGCGTGCCGATCACCCGAGTGGTACCGACCGCTTGGCCGAAGTCGCGGACAGGCTTGGTTGGGCTTCGGAAGACATCGTGGTCAACGTGCAGGGCGACGAGCCGCTGATTGCGCCACACCTCATTTCTTCCGTTGCTGCGGCACTTGCTGCCGATCCGCAGGCGGCCATTGCTACGGCAGCCCATCCATTTGAGAGCGCTGAAGAGTTCTTCAATCCGGCCTGTGTGAAGGTCGTCTGCGATTCGTATGACAACGCGCTGTATTTCTCACGTGCGCCAATGCCATGGGCGCGCGACGCCTTCGCGATCGACCGCTCGCGCTTGCCCGAGGGGCTCCCGGCGCTGCGGCACGTGGGGCTTTATGCCTATCGCGTGGACTTCCTGCGTCGATACGCCGCGCTTGCGCCGTCACCGCTCGAAGGTGTCGAGATGCTCGAACAGCTGCGCGCGCTGTGGCATGGCTACCGGATCAAGGTGATTCGGCTGGATGCGGCTCCGCCGGCTGGTGTCGATACACCGGAAGATCTTGAACGCGTCCGCGCCATCTTTGCGCATGACGGGCGGTAAGTTCCAGGTAAGTGGGCGCGTGCAGATTTGTGGGCCGCGCGACGACAATTCAAAGGGGGAGTAAGTCATGCGTTTGATTCTGCTGGGACCGCCCGGAGCGGGGAAGGGCACGCAGGCCCAGTTCATTTGTGAGAAGTTCGGTATTCCTCAGATCTCGACCGGCGATATGTTGCGTGCTGCGATTAAGGCCGGCACGCCTCTGGGTCTTGAAGCTAAGAAGGTCATGGATGCCGGACAACTCGTTTCTGATGACATCATCATTGGGCTTGTGCAAGAGCGCCTGAAGCAGGCCGACTGTCTGAAGGGCTACCTGTTCGATGGTTTTCCGCGGACCATTCCGCAGGCCGATGCGCTCAAGCGCTCGGGCGTGGTGCTCGACTATGTACTGCAGATCGACGTGCCCGACAGCGAGATCGTCAGCCGCATGAGCGGTCGTCGTGTTCATCCGGGGTCGGGCCGGACGTATCACGTCGTGTTCAATCCGCCCAAGGTCGAGGGCAAGGACGACGAAACGGGTGATGCGCTCATCCAGCGCGACGACGACCGCGAGGAAGTCGTGCAGAAGCGCCTTGAGGTCTATCACGAACAGACTTCGCAACTCGTCGGCTATTACTCGCAGTGGGCCGAGACCGGCGAAGCCGGTGCACCGAAGTACCGGAAGATCTCCGGCCAGGGCGCGGTGGACGCGATCACCGCTCGTGTGTTCGAGGCGTTCAGCGCCTGATCGAGTCTGGGGTGGGACGCGACGTTCGCAGGAAAAACGCGCTCTATGCCCAGGCAGGCGGTGTCACCGCCGTCATCAATGCCAGCGCGGCCGGAGTTATCTCCGCCGCGCGGCGACATCCGCATCGCATCGATCGCATTTTTGCGGCACACCGTGGTTTTCGTGGCATCTGGGATGAGATGCTGATCAATGCTGGCGCCGTGTCAGATGCCGACATCGCTCGCTTGCGCGCTACACCCGGCAGCGCTTTTGGCTCCTACCGATATGACCTGCGTTCGCAGGAAGACGCTCCCGAGATCTATGACCGTATCTTCGAGGTACTGGCGGCGTATGACATCGGCTATTTGCTTTACAACGGTGGCAACGGTTCGATGGATACGGCCTGGAAGCTCCACCAGGCGGCCGTGGTTCGTGGCTATCCGCTGGTGTCCGTCGGTGTGCCAAAAACCATCGATAACGATCTTGGCCTGACCGACTGCTGCCCCGGCTACGGCTCGGCTGCGAAGTACATTGCGACGTCGATCCGTGAGGCTGGGCTCGATCTTGAGGCCATGGTGCAAGGGCGGCCGAAGATCTTGGTCGTCGAGGTTATGGGTCGCAATACGGGGTGGATTGCGGCGGCAGCGGCACTGGCCGCGGAGGGGCCTGATCAGGCGCCGCACATCGTTTTGCTGCCCGAGCAGTTGTTCGATGCGGAGTTGTTCCTGGCACGTATCAAGGACGTAGCAGAGCGACTGGGGTGGTGTGCGGTGGTCGTGGCGGAGGGGATTCGCAGCGAGACAGGGCACACCCTGGCTGAGCGTAGTGAAGGTGGGTATGTCCTGCTTGGCGGTGCAGGGCAGGTTATCGCTCGCTTGATCGAGGAGAGGCTCGGCTATCGCTACCACCTTGTGTTGCCTGACTATCTGCAGCGGGTGGCTGGGCATTTAGTGTCGAAGAGCGATGCAGAGCAGGCATTTGCCCTTGGCGAGGCAGCAGTTGAAATGGCTCTCGCAGGACGCTCAGGCATGATGCCCGTGATCGAGCGCCAGTCCGATCAACCGTATCGCTGGCAGATCGGGGCGGCCGCGCTGGCTGATGTGGCTAATCAGGAGCGGCGGGTTCCGACCGAGTTCATTGCCCCAGATGGATTGGGTGTTACGGAGGCGTTCAGGCGTTATGCCCTGCCTTTGATCGAAGGTGAGGCGGCGCCTCCGTATCGTAGAGGGTTGCCTGACTATCTACGCGTCGATTGGCGGTGTGAACCGCCTCGGTGCGCACCACCGCCGTTTCCATTGCCGCCGTCGCGAGGTTGATCTCTTGGATGGGTTTGCCGAGTTCTGGCGTGATGATCGCCTGCCTTATGTCGAGAGCAGACGTGCTTGTCATAGCCGCGCATGCTACAGGCCGCACGCCCATCCGACTTTTTCGATCGGAGCTGTGGATGGTGGGAGCAGCGTCTTCAACGGTGCGGGGCCGGAGGCGGTGAGATTGCGGCCAGGCATGTTGGTCGTTGTTCCGCCTTCTCGGGTCCATGCGTGCAATCCAGAGCCGGATCGGGTGTGGAGCTACCAGATGCTGCATCTGGATCCGATCTGGGTCGATGAGGCTGTGCAAGCGTCGGGAGTTGGACAAGTACGGCAATCCATCGTCATCGTTGACGATACCGAGGCCTATCGCCGCTTCTGCCAGCTCAATGCACTGCTGTTTTCCGATGCAGACCCGCAACTGAAGGAGGTTAGCCTGACCGAGTTCGTGTGCGACACCGTGGGGGTGCCTGCGATCAGGGCCGAGTCGCCTTCCGCTTTGGAGGCGACGTATCGGCGGCTTGAGCCAGTGCTCGATATGTTGCGGGGCGAAGAGTCGGGAGTGGTTTCGCTGGCAACACTTGCGGAGCAGGCTGGAATGAGTCGCTACCAGTTGATCCGCGCCTTTCGTGCCACCACTGGCATGACACCGCACGCATGGCATCTCAACCATCGTATCAATCTTGCACGTGAGCACTTGTGCGCAGGGGCCGATCTGGCTCGCCTTGCACACAGCCTTGGTTTTGCGGACCAGAGCCACTTTCAGCGCATGTTCAAAGCACATGCGGGTGTGACGCCGCGGCGCTATCGCAGCTGAGCTGCCGCAATTTTGTTCAATACGCAGCGTCTGCCGCTGTCCAGACTTCGGAGGTCAGAATTCCTCTCGAAGTCTCCCGATGCAACAGTTCCTTCTTGTAGCTGCAGCGCATTTCCTGGCACTCCTCTCGCCGGGTCCAGACTTTTTCCTGATCACGCGCACTTCTGTTCGTGCCGGCTGGCGCGCTGCAAGCAGCGTTTGTCTAGGTATCGCCTGCGCCAACGGTATTTTCATCATCGCAGCCTTCGTTGGCGTATCAGCGTTACGGCCGCAAAGCACGACGTTTTGGGCACTTCAACTTGCAGGGGCTTGCTATCTGCTGTACTTGGGATCGCTCTTTATCCGCCATGCAGGGGCCGGTGGTTGGAGTCCGGACAAAAAGGGGACTGTCGGTGGGGAGGTCCTATCGCGCCGCGGGGCTAGCATGGGATTTGTATCCGGAATCCTGAACCCGAAGAACGCACTCTTCTATGTCAGTCTTGCGTCGATGTTGAGCGGCGCTACGGCAGGGTGGAAGACCTTCTATGGCGCCTGGATGTTCTGCGCCGTCCTCGGATGGGATTTGCTGGTCGCGGTGGCAATCGGTAATCCGGTGGTGTTGCGACGTTTCTCAGAAGCGCTGCCGTGGCTGGAACGATTGTCGGGTGTAGTGCTGGTGTTGCTCGCGCTGGGTGTGATGGCGTCGTTGTATGTGCGCACGGCCGGTTGAGGACAGCGGGGCTTTGCATTCGTGCTAAGCCCCGTGCGATATCGTCAGAGTTTGACGGAAGGATTGAGCGTGTAACGCCCCATTACCGAGGCCTCTGCCAGCACATGGCCAGCCATGGCGGCCCGCAGTTCGGCACCGCTGAAAGCGCCGTCCACAGGGGCGCACGGAATATCGAGTGCGTAAAGAGTAAAGAAGTAACGGTGCGGAAGTGCGTCGTTCCAAGGTGGGCAGGGGCCGTCGTAGCCGAAGTACTGGCCCGACATGTCGGCGTCGTTGGCAAACCAGCCTGTGTAGTCATTGATGCCCTGGCGGGCCTCCATGCCGGTTTCCGGTCCCTTCTTGCCGTGTGGGGTGATGCCTTCCGAGAATGCGCCGGGTGCAATGCCGTGCATGTCGGCCGGGAGGTCAACGAGGAGCCAATGGAAGAAATCAACGCGTGGAAGATCGGCAGGGACCGTGCGGCCTTCCTGATTCACGTCGTCTCCGCGGCTGGGAACGTCGGGATCGTGTGCGATCAGCACGAGTGACTTGGTGCCCGGAGGAACATCGCTCCATTCAAGATGTGGATTGCGATTGGTGGAGAGCGCTATGTGGCCCTGCGCGGCAGGTACTGCAAAGGCGAACTCGCCGGGGATGGCTGCGCCGTTTTCGAAACTGTTACTCCAGAGTTTCATTTGTTCGAGCTCCTTCCTGTTTCGTGGGTGCAGATGCGATTGTGCCCTCCAGAGCGGTTCAGGTCACGGTGCGACGGCGGAAATCCCGTGGTCGGAAGCCCAGGACGAACAGCGTTCCAAAGTAGATGGCCGCTCCTGCCACGACGACCAAGGCGAGCCGCGCGATCTGCATGAGTTTGTCGTGTACGAGCCATGAGGCCTCGCTGCCCATTGCGAACCAGAGCACGACAACCATGGCGGCAACGGCGACGACGAGTTTGGCCAAGAATACCGCCCAACCGGGTTGCGGGACGTAGGCACCCCGCTTGCGCAGGCCTCGGTAGAGCAGTAGGGCGTTAAGGCTAGCAGCCAGTCCAATCGAGAGCGAAAGGCCGGCATGAGCGAGTGGCGTGTAGAAGATGAATACGAAATTCATCAATTGCGTCACACACAGTGTGAGCAGTGCGATCTTGAGCGGAGTGCGGATGTCCTGACGCGAGTAGAAGGCGGGTGCGAGGATCTTGACAAGGATCAGGCCCGACAACCCCACCGAATAGGCGAGTAGCGCCTGGCGCGTCTGCAGCACGTCGAAGGCATTGAACTTGCCGTGGAAGAACAGCGTAGAAATCAACGGTACGCCCAAGAGAGCGATCGCCGCCGCTGCGGGAAGCGTTAACAGCAGTGCGAAGCGCAGGCCCCAGTCGAGCGTGGCGGAAAATTCGTGGGATTCCTGGCTGGCGCTGAGCTTGGAAAGGCTGGGCAGCAGGATCGTACCGAGTGCAACGCCAAGGATGCCGCTTGGAAACTCCATCAAGCGGTCGGCATAGTTGAGCCAGGAAATCGAACCTTCGCGAAGATGCGAAGCGAAAGCGGTGTTGATAACCAAGCTGACTTGGGCAACCGACACGCCAAGTGTTGCTGGTCCCATTAGTTTGAGGATCCGGTTGACCCCCGGATCGTTGAAACGTAGCGAGAAACGGGGCAGCAGTCCGAGCTTCGTCAGCGCTGGAATCTGTAGCGCGAGTTGCAGCAGCCCACCGAGGAAGGCGCCCCAAGCCAGCGCTTTGATTGGCGTATCAAAGTACGGTGCAGCGAACAGTGCCATCACGATCATGGCGATGTTGAGCAGCACTGGGGTGAAGGCGGGTACGGCGAAACGGCTCCAGGTGTTGAGAACGCCAGCAGCCAGCGCCACGAGCGCCATGAAGAAAATGTATGGAAACGTCACGCGGGTGAGTGCGACGGTCAGCGCGAATTTGTCGGAATCGCTTTCAAAGCCGCCTGCTGTGAGCCGCACCAGGAACGGTGCCCCGACGATACCAAGCAGGGTGATTGTGAACACCGCGAGGCCGAGCAATGTGGCCACGTGGTCGATCAACCGGCGTGTTTCTTCTGGTGTGCGACGGTTCTTGTATTCCGAGAGAATTGGCACGAATGCCTGCGAGAATGCGCCTTCGGCAAACAGGCGGCGCAGCAGGTTGGGGAGCCGGAAGGCAACATTGAATGCGTCGGTGAATAGCCCAGCACCAAAGAGGCTCGCGATCAGCGTTTCGCGCAACAGCCCGAGAATGCGCGAGACGAAAGTCAGTCCGCTGATGGTGGCGAATGCCTTGAGAAGATTCACGTCGCGCTGCCTAGCTGCAGGGGAAACGGCGCATCATATCGGCGCCCCGAAACAGCGGCAACCGGACAGGCTTGCCAGCGGCGGATATTCTGTCTAAAATCGCGGGCTTTCCCTACGGACTGGACGTTCCAAATGGCCAACACGGTACAAGCCCGCAAACGTGCGCGCCAAGCGCTGGCCGCGCGTGCTCATAACGCCAGCCTGCGTTCTCGCCTGCGCACTGCGATCAAAGCCGTGCGCAAGGCTGTGGACGCTGGCGACAAAGCTGCTGCCCAGCAAGTCTTTCAGCAGTCGATGAGTGTGATTGACTCCATCGCGGACAAGCAGATCATCCACAAGAACAAGGCTGCCCGTCACAAGTCGCGTCTCGCGGCTGCGATCAAGGCAATGGGCGCTGCCGCCTAAGCCGCAGTCCTTTCGGATTGATCGAACAGAACGGCCTCCTTCGGGAGGCCGTTCTGTATTTTGGGGCCTGAAAAAAGAAGCCGCGTCGGGCGCGGCTCGGGGGGGCTCTATCGAAACTTCATTCTTCGCCAGCGTAGGGTTCGACCTGCAGGTTATTGTCCTTGGCGAAGCTCACAAGAAAATTGTAGGCCAGTGGTTCGAGTTCATAGAGCTGCGCATCGACAATCACGCATTTGTCACCATTCCTGGTGGTGGCGGGGCGTACATACGGCGAATAGCGCATCTTCTTTTCTGCGCCGAAGGCTGACATCACGCCTGAGAGGCGGTCGGACCAGTCGCTCGGTCGGAACTTTCGGCCTTCTCGGGTTAGGCCGACGATGACAAAACTCTCAATGGGCATTGTGTGCTCCGGGACTCGCGTGAACGTGTGGTCCCGCGGGATGGTCGATTGGGTAGCGACTGTTGCGCGATTCTATCAGAGGGGCCTTCACGGTATTCGGGGGTGTCCTGGCTGATCCACGCCAAGTGCAGAACGCTCGGCATCGACGCAGTGAAGGCGCTGCCGTAAAATCACAAATTCCCTTTGGCGGCCTGAGCTCAGCGCAGTCGAGCCGCACGAACAATCCATACCGGGTTCGCCCCTGGACCGGTTTCCGGAGAAAGGAAAGGCCGTGAAGGCCGACCCATACCATGACCGCGCCCAAGCATTTCCTGCAGTTCAACGATTTCAACCGAGAAGAATTCGAATACTTGTTCGAGCGTACGCGCTGGATCAAGGAGCGCTTCAAGCGCTACGAGGCTTATCACCCGTTGTTTGATCGCACCTTGGTGATGATCTTCGAGAAGGCTAGCACCCGTACGCGCCTGTCGTTCGAGGCTGGTATGTTCCAGCTCGGTGGTTCGGCGATTTATCTAAATACGCGCGATTCGCAGCTTGGTCGCGGCGAGCCTGTGGAGGATGCGGCGCAGGTGATTTCGCGTATGAGCGACGTGGTGATGATCCGCACCTTCGAGCAGGATGTCGTTGAGCGTTTCGCCGCGAATTCGCGGGTGCCGGTAATCAACGGACTGACCAACGAGTATCACCCATGCCAGATCCTCGCCGACATCTATACGTATATGGAGCACCGAGGTTCGATTCAGGGCAAGACAGTGGCTTGGATCGGTGATTCGAACAACGTCTGCAACACTTGGTTGCAGGCTGCCGAAGTGCTGGACTTCAAGGTTCGCGTATCGACGCCGCCGGGTTATGAGGTCGAAGCCGATCGCGCGAATCTCCATGGCACCGGTCACTTTGAACAGTTCTCTGATCCGATGCAGGCGGTTGCCGGTGCGGACATCATCACCACCGATGTATGGACCTCGATGGGGTTCGAGGCCGAGAACGAGCAGCGGAAGCGCGCGTTTGCGGATTGGTGTGTGGATGGCGAGATGCTGCGCGCCGCGGGGCGTGATGCGGTCTTCATGCACTGCCTGCCCGCGCATCGCGGTGAGGAAGTGACTGCTGAAGTCATCGATGGTCCGCAAAGCGTCGTCTGGGATGAGGCAGAGAACCGGCTACATGCACAGAAGGCGCTGATCGAATATCTTGTTGCGGGTCGCGTCCACGTCAAGTAAAAAAACCTGTCCAGACTGGCTGGCGCAGGGGCTCGCTCCGCTGCGCCAGCCAGTCCGAAGTAATACAATCATCCGCTTGTCTTTTGTCTGCCGGGCAAAAGGCGCGTCTGATCCCGTTCGTGCGTCCGACCCTGCTCGGCGCGGACGGTGACCTCAATTCCGGCTTGTATGCGTGTCTCCAGGATTCCGGTGGGTGCCGCGTCGAATATCGAGGATAAACATGAGTGATGTGAAGAAAGTCGTTCTGGCCTACTCCGGCGGGCTGGATACATCGGTAATCCTAAAGTGGCTGCAGGACAACTATGGCTGTGAGATCGTAACTTTCACCGCTGACCTGGGCCAGGGTGAAGAGCTTGAGCCCGCCCGCTCCAAGGCACTCAAGTTCGGCATCAAGCCGGAAAACATCTTCATTGAGGATCTGTGCGAAGAGTTCGTGCGCGATTATGTCTTCCCGATGTTCCGCGCCAACACGATTTACGAAGGTGAATACCTGCTCGGCACCTCGATCGCGCGTCCACTGATCGCAAAGCGGCTCGTTGAGATCGCCCAGGCCACTGGAGCCGAGGCAATCTCGCACGGCGCGACTGGAAAGGGTAACGACCAGGTTCGTTTCGAGTTGGGTGCCTACGCACTGATGCCGAACGTGAAGGTGATTGCACCTTGGCGCGAATGGGACCTCCTGTCCCGCGAAAAGCTGCTCACCTATGCCGAAACGCATGGGATTCCGGTTGAAATGAAACACAAGCAGGGTGGGGCGCCGTATTCGATGGACGCTAACCTCCTGCACATCAGCTATGAAGGCCGACATCTTGAGGATCCGAAAGCCGAAGCTGAAGAATCCATGTGGCGGTGGACTGTATCGCCTGAGGCCGCGCCGGATACGCCGGAGTATCTCGATCTTGAGTTCGAGCGTGGCGACCTCGTTTCGATCAACGGCGAACGCATGAAGGCTGATGCGCTGTTGGCGAAGCTTAATGAGTTGGGTGGCAAGCATGGTGTGGGGCGCCTGGATCTCGTGGAGAATCGCTACGTAGGCATGAAGAGCCGCGGTTGCTACGAAACCCCTGGCGGAACAATTCTTCTCAAGGCGCACCGTGGCATCGAGTCAATCACGCTCGATCGCGAAGTGGCGCACTTGAAGGATGACCTGATGCCGCGCTATGCAAGCCTGGTCTACAACGGATACTGGTGGAGTCCGGAGCGCCGCGCCCTGCAGGTGCTGATCGATCACACGCAGGAGAACGTCAACGGCTGGGTGCGTGTCAAACTCTACAAGGGTTCAGTGTCTGTCACGGCACGCGATTCGAAGGATTCCTTGTTTGACCAGACAATCGCGACCTTCGATGACGACGGTGGCGCCTACGATCAGGCCGATGCTGGCGGTTTCATCAAGCTCAATGCTCTGCGGATGCGGATCGCCGAGAATGCGCGCCGCAAGCGCGGCGTTTGATTGATGCCGCAAAGGCCGTCCATCAGGGCGGCCTTTTTTCCGTGTCGATACGCAATACAGCTGCCTTTGCATTGAAAAACTCCCCTTTGAATAGAGGCAAAGCATGATCAAAAAAATCGGCATCCTCACTAGCGGAGGTGATGCGCCTGGGATGAATGCAGCGATCCGGGCGGTTGTCCGCGTTGGCTTGGCGCATGGTCTAGACGTCTATGGCATTCGCGACGGTTATCTTGGTCTGCATGAGAACCGGATCGAGCCGCTGGACCGCCAAAGCGTCTCTGACGTCATCAATCGTGGCGGCACCTTCCTCGGTTCGGCCCGGTTCCCTGCCTTCCGTGAGGAAAAGATTCGTCGTGAGGCGATCGAGCACCTGAAGGTTCACGGTATCGATGCGCTTGTCGTGATTGGTGGCGATGGCTCCTACATGGGCGCCAAGAAGCTCACCGAGATGGGCTACCCGTGCGTTGGCCTTCCTGGCACGATCGACAACGATATTGCTGGTACCGATTTCACTATCGGCTTTGATACGGCCTTGAATGTGGCCATGGATGCCATCGACCGGTTGCGGGATACATCCAGTTCTCACAAGCGGATTTCCGTTGTCGAGGTGATGGGGCGCCACTGTGGCGACTTGGCCATGTCATCCGCGGTCGGCGGTGGTGCCGAATTTGTGGTGGTTCCCGAGCTGCCATTCGACAAGGAAGCGTTGCTGAATCACATCGAGTCCGGCCTTACTCGCGGCAAGCGCCACGCCCTGGTGGTGGTATGTGAGCATGTGACGGACACCAATTCGCTATCTCGCGAGATCGAGGCTCGCACGGGCCTTGAAACCCGCGCCACGATTCTTGGCCATATTCAGCGGGGAGGTTCGCCGACCGCACGGGATCGCATCATGGCGTCCCAGATGGGCGCATTTGCGGTTGATCTGCTGTTGGCCGGCCAAGGCGGGCGCTGCGTTGGCCTGCTGAAGAACGAGCTTGTGCATCACGACATCGTCGAGTGCATTGAGACCATGAAGCGCCCATTCGACCAAGATCTGTTTGAATTGTCCGGACGACTCTTCTAAGCGCTGATTTGTGAAACGGCCGTTTCACAGCGGCTGCAAGGAGGCCGCCGGGAGGTGGCCTTTTTCGTTTCTCGCTGGAAATCCGAGGACGCGCTCAGTGTAAATATTTGGAAATCTAGCGCTTGGCTCATTTGTGTGTCGCGGTGTCAAGCGTTAAGATGCTGATGTTTGATTCTTGTCCAAACTGCGTTCGGGGTCCTGGAGTGTGGTTTGGACAACTGTCAATCCCCACGAGAGATCCATGGAAGCCTCAACCATCTTCGGCCTGTCAGTGGCCGAATTCGAAAGCCTATCGCTAAAATTCTTCGTTTCGGCGCTGATTTCCTATATGTTCTTCATCATCTGGAACCTTGCGCGTGAATCCAAGGCGGGCACGCTTGGTACTGCGGTGATGTTCGGTGTGCTCGGATTCGGCATGTTCGGATTCATGACAAAGGAACTCCTGGTCAAGGTGCTTGGGGTCGAGTAGGGCTGCCTGCAGCACCAGATCCGCAAAGGGCCGCAGCTTATAATCTGCGGCCCTTTTTCTTTCCGACAATGGAGTTCCGTATGTCTGTAAGCGACCGTTTCGATGGAGTGTCCGTCTTCAAGAAAGCCAACGTCTATTTCGACGGAAAATGCGTCAGCCATACCGTCGAGCTAGCCGATGGTACGAAGAAATCAGTCGGCGTGATCTTGCCTTCGAGCCTTGTTTTCAATACAGGGGCGCCCGAGATCATGGAGCTGTTTGGTGGCCGTTGCCGCGTTAAGATTGCTGGCGAAAGTGAGTTCAAGGAATACGGTACCGGGCAGTCCTTCTCGGCCCCCGGGAATAGCAGCTTTGCGATCGAGACGCTGGAAACGCTGCACTACGTTTGTCACTTTGGCTAAGGCATTTGGAGCACGGCATTTTCGGTGCTTCCCGTTGTTGCCGCACGGACCTCGTTTCAGTCCTGCGATAGGGCGTTGAAGCGGTATTCCCCGGGGCGCGTGCCGGTCCACTTCTTGAAAGCCCTGTGAAATGCGCTGGATTCAGCAAATCCGAGTTCAGACGCGATCTCCATGATGCTTTTCTCCGAATGGCTCAGCAGGGAGATCGCGAGATCACAGCGCAGGTCATCAAGGATCGAGCGATAGGACTGGCCTTCGCTTTCGAGTCGGCGACGCAGCGTCGAGGGGGATGCGTGGAACTGTTTCGCCAGGGTGTCGAAATCGGGCCACTCAGTGGGAGCAATCTCCCGCAGACGGCGGCGGATGCGCGCAATGTGGCTTGTATCGTTGCGATACTTGACCAATATGTTGGCGGGCGCATTGCGCAGGAATTCCGCCATCGTCTGTTCGGTCTGGTTGTTCGGCAGATCAAGGTATACGGCAGGGAAGCTGATGCCCGAAACGGATTGATCAAAGCTTAGGTCTGGCGAAAACATGATTCGCCATTCGTTGCTGTAGACAGGCTCTGATCCGCGAAAGTAAGCAGCCAACACGGGAATGCGACGCCCCACCAGCCAGCATGCCAGCCCGAGTACCACGATCAGGAAGGTGCCATATGTAAAGGCGCTCTTCGGCGGTGGTGGGGCATCGGGTGTGTTTGCCTGGATCGGGCCCGTGTCGGTGACCACGACGTGAGCGACATCACCATCCCGGATCAGTCTTCCCTCAATGTCGTCAAGCACCAGTCTGAAGAAGCGCAGGGCACGGTTGAGACCCTGTTCCAGATTGGTCGAGTCAAGCACTGACCGGCATAGCAGTGCAAAACTGCCAAATTTCATCGGATGGCTGTCGAGGCCGAAGAACTCATCGTCGATGGCGTGCGCGATCAGGCGGCAGAGCGTTGCGTAGTGATTCACGGAAATGCGTGCCTGCGGCCGGTTCAAGAGTTCTGGTGATATTCCCGCCTGGGTTAGCAAGCGATCCGCGTCCAGCCCACGGTTGCGCACGCATTCCAAAGCGTCGTGCGCGAAACTGATCGCGATCGTGCCTCTTTCTATCTTGCTCATGAATTGCCTGCGAATGCCGGTGAGTGGCAAAACCAACCAGTCACTTTGAAGGATTCCGACCTAGGACAAAATCTCCGCCCCTCCTAGAATCCCGAGTTTCACTCGGCGCGGCGGAGCTCTCATTAGCGAGCACGCCGTCGGACTCAAACCGGAAAAGGAAGGAAACCACATGCAGATCAAGGATAACGCATTCGTTGTGACCGGAGGCGGATCGGGTCTTGGTGCGGCAACGGCACGAATGATTGTCGAGCGCGGTGGCAAGGTGGTGCTGGCTGACGTCAATCGTGAGGCAGGTGAGCGCGTGGCGGGTGAACTGGGAGCCAATGCACGCTTCGTCGCGACCGACGTAACCAACCCGGAAAGCGCGGCCGCTGCGTTTGCTGCCGCGTGCGAGATGGGTCCGCTGCGCGGCCTCGTTAACTGTGCAGGCATTGCACCGGCAGAGAAGGTAGTCGGTCGCGAAGCAGCGCATTCGCTCGAATCCTTCGCACGTGCAATCAACGTTAACCTCGTTGGCAGCTTCAACATGCTGCGACTGGCCGCTGAGATCATGAGCAAGTCAGAAGCCGCTGCGGATGGTGAGCGCGGCGTCATCGTCTCCACGGCCTCCGTGGCTGCATTTGACGGCCAGATCGGGCAGGCCGCCTATTCGGCTTCCAAGGGCGGCGTCGTTGCCATGACCCTGCCGATCTCCCGCGAACTCTGCCGCTTCGGTATTCGTGTCATGACCATCGCCCCCGGAATCATGGAAACGCCGATGCTGCTCGGCATGCCGGCCGAGGTTCAGGACGCCCTCGGGAAGATGGTTCCGTTCCCCAGTCGCCTGGGCAAGCCGGCCGAATACGCCGCGCTGGTCGAGCACATCTTCACCAACCAGTACCTCAATGGCGAAGTGATCCGCCTAGATGGCTCCATCCGTATGGCGGCCAAGTAATTCCAACCGATTTCGAGAGATAGACCGATGCAACAGGATCCCATCGTTATCGTTTCTGCCGCCCGTACTCCGATGGGCGGCTTCCAGGGCGAACTTGCCAGTGTCACCGCGCCGCAACTGGGTGCCGTCGCGATCCGTGCGGCTGTTGAGCGTGCCGGAATCGCCGCCGACAAGGTCGAAGAAGTCATTTTCGGCTGCGTGCTGCCTGCTGGCCTTGGCCAGTCGCCCGCACGTCAGGCTGCGATCAATGCTGGCCTGCCGATGTCCACGGCTTGCACCATGATCACCAAGGCTTGCGGTTCCGGGATGAAGACCGTCATGACCGCGCATGATGCCCTCGTTGCCGGCAGCAGCGAAGTGATCGTTGCTGGTGGCATGGAGTCCATGACCAACACGCCGTACGTGCTGCCCAAGGCGCGTGCTGGCCTGCGCCAAGGCCATGTGCAGCTGCTTGACCATATGTATTTCGACGGCCTTGAGGATGCCTATGCCGACAAAGGCCGCCTGATGGGTACCTTCGCCGAGGACTGTGCGGGTGTCTATGGCTTTACGCGGCAGGATCAGGACGCTTACGCGATTGAGTCGACCAAGCGTGCGCAGGCCGCCATTGCCTCGGGTGCGTTTGACTCGGAAATCGTTCCGGTCACGGTGACGACTCGCACCGGCGAAGTCGTGGTGAAGAGCGATGAGCAGCCGCCGAAGGCCAAGCTCGACAAGATTCCGACGCTCAAGCCGGCATTCCGCAAGGATGGAACGGTTACGGCCGCGAACTCCAGCTCCATTTCCGATGGCGCCGCAGCACTGGTGCTGATGCGCCGCTCGACGGCTGACCGCCTGGGCCTGAAGCCGCTTGCGGCAATCGTCGGACATGCCACGCATGCGCAAGCGCCGCGGCTCTTCACCACGGCTCCGATCGGTGCGATCGAAAAGCTTCTGGCCAAGACCGGCTGGACCACTGGCGACGTTGATCTGTGGGAAATCAACGAAGCATTTGCAGTGGTGGCCATGGCCGCGCTTCGTGACCTGAAGCTCGATCACGCGAAGGTCAACATCCACGGTGGTGCGTGCGCACTGGGCCACCCAGTCGGCGCCTCGGGTGCGCGGATCATCGTGACCCTGCTTGCTGCGCTGAAGAAGACCGGCGGTCGCCGTGGCGTTGCCAGTCTTTGTATTGGTGGCGGTGAAGCGACCGCAATGGCGATCGAGTTGCTGTAGCCAAGTAAAGCAGGTTCTGATGATCCTGACCCAGGAACAGGAAATGATCCGTGGCTCCATGCGCGCTTTTGCGCAGGAGCGGCTCGCGCCTTTCGCGACTGAATGGGACCGCAATCACACGTTCCCGGCACAAGCGCTGCGCGAACTTGGAGATCTTGGCGCACTCGGCATGGTAGTGCCCGAGCAGTGGGGCGGCGCGGGCATGGGCTATATGAGCCTCGCGCTTGCGATCGAGGAGATCGCTGCTGGCGACGGTGCGACCTCAACGATCGTGAGCGTGCAGAACTCGCTGGTCTGTGGCATTACGCTGAAGTACGGCTCGGACGCGCAGAAGGAAGGATGGCTCAAGCCATTGGCGCGCGGGCAGAAGCTTGGCTGCTTCTGCCTGACCGAGCCGCACACCGGCTCCGATGCCGCGGCCATCCGTACGGCCGCGACGAGGGATGGCGATCATTGGGTGATCAACGGCGTCAAGCAGTTCATCACCACCGGCAAGCACGCCGATGTGGCGATCGTCTTCGCGGTGACCGACAAGGTCGCTGGCAAGAAAGGCATTTCCTGTTTCCTGGTGCCGACTACCACCCCCGGCTATGTGGTGGCGCGCATCGAAGAAAAAATGGGTCAGAACGCATCGGACACCGCGCAGATCATCTTCGAGAACTGCCGTGTGCCAGCGAGTGCCCTGATGGGTAGCGAGGGCGAGGGCTACAGGATCGCGCTGTCGAATCTCGAGGCTGGGCGCATTGGCATTGCCGCCCAAGCCGTCGGCATGGCCCGGGCCGCATTCGAGGCCGCAGTGAAATACGCGAAAGCGCGCGGAACTTTTGGCAAGCCGATCATTGAGCACCAGGCGGTGAACTTCCGTCTTGCCGACATGGCTACGCAGCTTGATGCGGCGCGGCTTATGGTCTGGCGCGCTGCGCAGCTCAAGGACGCAGGCGAGCCGTGCCTCAAAGAGGCGTCCATGGCCAAGATGTTTGCCTCCGAGATGGCCGAAAAAGTCTGTTCCGACGCGATCCAGATTCACGGCGGCTATGGCTACGTGAGCGACTTTCCGGTCGAGCGGATCTATCGCGATGTGCGGATCTGCCAGATCTACGAAGGTGCCAACGACATACAGCGGCTGGTGATCGGCCGCGCAATTGCAGAGTAAGGAAGACCATGAGTTACGAGAACATCGTTGTCGAGACGCGCGGTAAGGTAGGCCTGATCACACTCAACCGTCCGAAGCAGCTCAATGCGTTGAGTGATGCACTGGTGGATGAACTGACGGCAGCGCTCGACGTGTTCGAGGCCGATGAAGCCATAGGTTGTATCGTGCTGACGGGCTCGGAGAAGGCGTTTGCCGCGGGCGCGGATATCGGCGCGATGGCCGATTTCGATTACATGGACGCCTACAAGGGCAACTACATCACGCGCAACTGGGAGCGGATCAGGACATGCCGCAAGCCAATCATTGCCGCGGTTGCAGGCTTTGCGCTTGGCGGTGGCTGCGAACTGGCGATGACATGCGACATGATCTTCGCCGCAGATACCGCTCGCTTCGGTCAGCCCGAAATCAAGCTCGCGCTGTTGCCCGGTGCGGGTGGCACGCAACGTCTGCCGCGTGCGATCGGCAAGGCCAAGGCCATGGATATGTGCCTGACCGCGCGCATGATGGACGCCGCTGAAGCCGAGAAGGCCGGCCTTGTGGCGCGCATTTATCCGGTGGACCAACTGCTTGCCGAAACGCTCAAGGCGGCCGAGACAATCGCCAGCTTCTCGCTGCCGGTGATCATGATGATCAAGGAAACCGTCAATCGCGCGTACGAGAGCAGCCTTAACGAAGGATTGCTGTTCGAGCGGCGGACTTTCCACGCGGTGTTCGGCCTCGCGGATGCTCACGAAGGCATGGCAGCTTTTGTCGAGAAGCGTCCTCCGGTTTTCAAGAACAGCTAATCGTCAATTTTTCCATAGAGATGGACAAATGTCGGGCGTGTGCCCCGGCGGAATGTCTGTAACGATTGCCGGACCGCGCGAGGGGTCCGGCTTTCTTATGCGCCGACAGTGACCGGCTCCTGTTCCAGCCGCACGTTGAACTTCGCTTCTACGTCTGCACGGATACGCGCTGCCAGGGCGAGAATTTCCGCCCCCGTGGCCCCTCCACGGTTGATCAGCACCAATGCTTGTCGTTCATGTACGCCCGCATTGCCCAAGCGGCTACCTTTCCAGCCTGCACGGTCGATCAACCAGCCGGCGGCGAGCTTTACACGGCCATCGGCTTGTGTGTAGCTGACGAGATCCGGAAAGCGCGCGCGCAAGGTCTCCGCGTCGCTTGCGGACACGACCGGATTCTTGAAGAAACTACCAACATTGCCGAGTTCTACCGGATCTGGGAGTTTGCGTCGCCGTACGCGTACTACGGCATCGAAGATTGCATGAGGGGTCGGTTCAGAAACACCTACAGAGGCGAGTTCCTCCTCGATATCGCGGTAGGAGGCGTGTGGAGCCCAGTGCTTCGGTAGGGCGAAGGTCACGGCGAGTACGATGAGCCCGGCGCCATCCGCATGCTTGAAGATGCTGTCGCGGTAGCCAAACCGGCAAGCAGCTTGGTCAAGCGTGACAATCTCACCGGTACGGACGTTCAGTGCGTCGAGGCTTTCGAACCGTTCAGTCAGTTCCAGACCGTAGGCGCCGATGTTTTGGACAGGCGCGGCACCCACAGAGCCGGGAATAAGCGCGAGATTCTCCAGGCCGGGCCAGCCTTGTTCTAGAGTCCAGCCGACCGTTTCGTGCCAGGACTCGCCCGCGGCCACGCGAACCCGATGCGCTTCGGTCGTTTCGCCGATCTTCTCTCGCCCGCGCAGGGCAAGTCGGAGCACCAGACCGGGAAAGTCGCTGGCGAAAACAAGGTTGCTGCCGCCGCCGAGCACGAGTGTTGGCAGCCCTCGGTCGCACGCCCATTTGAAGGCCTCGAATACCTCCGCCGGTGTTTCGGGTGCTGTGATCCACGCTGCGCGGGCGGCTACGCCAAGGGTGGTCAGTGGCGCGAGGTCTGCATTCGGAGTCGGCGCGAGCGAGGCCATGTGGCAACCCAAAACGTCGAATTATAGGGGCCAGCCTTTCTATAATCCGAGGTTTTAGTTAGGGAGAAAACGAAGATGCCATCCTTTGACGTCGTCAACGAAGTCAACTTCGTGGAAGTGCGCAACGCGGTCGATCAGGCCAACAAGGAAGTCAGCCAACGCTTCGACTTTAAGGGCTCGGACGCACGTGTAGAACTCAATGACAAGGCGCTGACACTGTTTGCCGACACTGACTTCCAGCTCGATCAAGTGTGGGATGTCCTCACCGGAAAATTCGCCAAGCGGGGTGTGGACGTGCGCTGCATGGAGCCGGGGGATGTGGAAAAGATCAGCGGCAATAAAGTCAAGCGTGCTGTTGCCGTTAAGGCGGGTATCGAGTCGGAACTGGCGAAGAAGATCGTGCGGCTCGTGAAGGACAGCAAGCTCAAGGTCCAGGCGAGCATCCAGGGTGACACCGTGCGCGTGTCGGGCGCCAAGCGCGACATTCTGCAGGATGTGATTGCACTCTTGCGCAAGCAGATCACCGACTTCCCGCTCCAGTTCCAGAATTTCCGCGATTAGAACGAGGAATGAGGAAATGGATATTGGTGCGATAGCGACGGTAGTGTCGACCGATAGTCTTGCGCAGGTGCAGGGCCAAGCGCAGGTGCTTGTGCTGAAAAAGGCGCTCGATATCCAGGCTGAATCGGCGATCCAGCTTATCCAGGCTGTTCCCCAGTCCCTGCCAGTACAGCCGGGCCAACCTGGCGCACTGATCAATACGCATGCCTGAGTACTAGTGATCTGTAACGATTAAACAGGAAGTATCATTGCGTCATTGGAGGGCGCAATGAAACTGACTGAAGCGGAAGTGGTCGAGTTGCAGCGGCGGGCCAATGCGAGGACAGGCCGAGCCGATTCGGCGCGACATGCGCG
>JAVBUM010000073.1:0-45219 GCA_031555325.1 Niveibacterium sp.
TCCAGGCTCACTGGAAACAGACTGCCCTGCGTGCGCGATTCACCCCGGATATAACCCATCAATGACAATGCCCGTATCTCGCGATACGGGCATTATCGGTGGACGCTGCCTCAGATAGCTAGGTTTTCACACAGTCTGAAAAGGCGGCCGCTCCTGACCTGGGTCTGAATGACCTGAAGATCAGTTCTTCGACTGGTCAACCAGCTTGTTGGCCTTGATCCACGGCATCATGTCGCGCAGTTGCTCGCCGACCTGCTCGATCGGATGTGCGGCATTCAGGCGACGACGCGCCGTCATCGACGGGTAGTTCGTACGGCCTTCAAGGATGAACTGCTTGGCGTATTCGCCCGTCTGGATGCGCTTGAGCGCGTTGCGCATGGCAGCACGCGACGACTCGTTGATGACTTCGGGGCCGGTCACGTACTCGCCGTATTCGGCGTTGTTCGAGATCGAGTAGTTCATGTTGGCGATACCGCCTTCATACATGAGATCGACGATCAGCTTTAGCTCATGCAGGCACTCGAAGTAGGCCATTTCCGGCGCGTAACCGGCTTCGGTCAGCGTCTCGAAACCCATCTTGACGAGTTCGACGGCACCACCGCACAACACGGCCTGCTCGCCGAAGAGGTCGGTCTCGGTTTCTTCGCGGAAGTTGGTCTCGATGACGCCGCCCTTGGTACCGCCGTTGGCCGCCGCGTACGACAGCGCGATATCACGCGCCTTGCCGGAACGGTCCTGGTGGACAGCGATCAACGAGGGCACACCGCCGCCACGCTTGTACTCGGAACGCACGGTGTGGCCCGGACCCTTCGGCGCGACCATGATGACGTCCAGATCTCCACGCGGCACGACCTGGTTGTAATGCACGTTGAAGCCATGGGCAAAAGCGAGGGCTGCGCCCTGCTTGATGTTCGGTTCGACATCATTCTTGTAAACCGTCGGGATGTTCTCGTCCGGCAGCAGGATCATGACGACATCGGCTTCGCGCACCGCATCGGCGATCTCGGCAACCTTGAGGCCAGCGCCTTCGGCCTTGCCCCAGGAAGCGCCACCCTTACGCAGACCGACGGTGACGTTCACGCCGGAATCGCGCAGGTTCTGGGCGTGGGCATGGCCTTGCGAGCCATAGCCAACGATAGTGACCTTCTTGCCTTTGATGAGGGAGAGGTCGGCGTCCTTGTCGTAGTAAACCTTCATGATGGGTCCTCGAAATTCTCTAGGTAGATTCTGTGTTTTATACGGGGTGCGTCAGATCTTCAGGACACGGTCACCGCGCCCAAGACCGCAAACGCCAGAGCGAACCGTCTCGATAATCAGGCTCGAGTCGATCGCCGCAACGAATGAATCGAGCTTTTCCTGTGTACCGGTGAGCTCGATCACGTAACTGGAGTCGGACACATCGACGATATGGCCGCGGAAAATGTCAGCCATCCGCTTCATTTCCTCGCGATCCTTACCAGTCGCACGCACCTTGACCATCATGAGTTCGCGCTCGATGTGCGCAGCCTCGGAGATGTCGACCACTTTGACTACATCGACAAGCTTGTTCAGCTGCTTGGTAATCTGCTCGATGATGTCGTCGGAGCCTCGCGTGACGATCGTCATGCGCGACAGCGAGGCGTCCTCGGTCGGCGCTACCGTCAGCGATTCGATGTTGTAGCCGCGGGAGGAAAAGAGACCGGATACGCGCGAAAGCGCGCCGGATTCGTTTTCCAAAAGCAGTGAAATGACGTGTCGCATGTCGTCTGTACTCGGCTTTCAAGAGCTGGTCACTACACGGAACCGGGCGACCCACGGGTGGCCCCCCGTCGCCGAGCAAGGCAGGTAAGCCCTGCCGGCAGACGCCGCCGAGGTTGGGCAGCGTCCCGTGCGTTGCGGTCAGCAGTATTACAGGTCCTCGGCGGACAGGATCATTTCGGTCAGACCCTTGCCACCCTGGACCATCGGAAACACGTTTTCGGTCGGATCAACCTGGAAGTCCAGGAAGACCAGATCGTTCTTGCGCGAGAATGCCTCGCGGATCGCACCCTCGACATCAGTCGGTTTGTCGACACGGATGCCCACGTGACCATAGGCCGCGGCAAGCTTGGCGAAATCAGGCAGCGAATCCATGTAGGACTCGGAGTAACGGTTGCCATGGAAGAACTCCTGCCACTGACGAACCATGCCGAGGTAACGGTTGTTGAGCGACAGGATCTTGAGTGGCAAGCGGTACTGCTTGCAAGTTGAAAGCTCCTGAATGCACATCTGGATCGAGCCTTCGCCAGTGATCAAAGCCACTGGCGACCCCGGATGCGCGAGCTGGATACCCATCGCAGCCGGGAGTCCGAAGCCCATCGTACCAAGACCGCCGGAATTGACCCAGCGACGCGGCTTGTCGAACTTGTAGTACTGCGCGGCCCACATCTGGTGCTGACCCACGTCTGAGGCAACGAAGGCATCGCCATTAGTAACCTTCCAGAGTGTCTCGACGACGTGCTGCGGCTTGACCACATCATCGGAGTACTTGTAGGCCATGCAATTGCGACCGCGCCATTCCTCGATCTGTTTCCACCACGGCTCGATCTGCGCCGGATTCGGTCGCTCGCCAGAAGACTCGATCATCTTGACCATGTCATCCAGCACGTCGGCAAGATTGCCGACGATCGGCACGTCCACCTTGACGCGCTTGGAGATCGACGACGGATCAATGTCGATGTGGATGATCTTGCGCGGCTCCTGCTGGAAGTGGTCCGGACTTCCGATGACGCGATCATCGAAGCGGGCGCCGACCGCAAGCAGCACATCGCAGTAATGCATCGCCATATTCGCCTCGAACGTACCGTGCATGCCGAGCATGCCGAGGTTCTGGCGATCGGTGGCCGGATGTCCGCCAAGGCCCATCAGCGTATTGGTGACCGGGAAGCCACAAAGCTTCGCGAGCTTCGTCAGCTTGTCCGCCGCATCGGCGAGCACCACGCCACCGCCGATGTAGACCATGGGCCGCCGAGCATCCATCATCAGGCCCAGCGCCTTGCGGATCTGCCCCTGATGGCCCTTCACCGTCGGGTTGTACGAGCGCAACGAAATTGACTTCGGATACTCAAATTCGGCCTTCTGTGCAGTCACATCCTTTGGGATGTCAACCAGCACCGGACCAGGACGGCCGGTCTTGGCAAGATAGAAGGCCTTCTTGATCGTCGAGGCGATTTCGCGCGGATCCTTGACCAGGAAATTGTGCTTGACACAAGGGCGCGTGATCCCAACGGTGTCGACTTCCTGGAAGGCATCCTGTCCGATGGCGGCAGAGGGCACCTGCCCGCTGATGATCACCAAAGGAATCGAATCCATGTAAGCGGTCGCGATTCCGGTCACGGCGTTGGTGACGCCCGGCCCGGAAGTAACGAGCGCGACGCCCACCTTGTCGGTGGAGCGTGCGTAGCCATCCGCAGCGTGTACGGCGGCCTGCTCATGGCGAACCAGCACGTGACGAACCTTGTCCTGCTTGGACAGCTCGTCGTAGATATACAGCACGGCGCCACCCGGATAGCCAAAAAGGTACTCGACCTTTTCCTCCTGCAGGCACCTGATTACAATCTCCGCACCAGTCAAAACCATTGCAGCACCTTAAAAAAGCAAAATGCCCCTTTTTCAAGGGGAAGCGCGCATTGTCCACGGTGCGCGGCGGATTGGTCAAGGCATCCTCGCCCGCGGCGTTATGAAATATGGCAGCGATTGAGGATGAGTCTCCACACTGCCGCGATTGCGGCGATCGCCCCTCCTGGGGCAGCAGAAACTCGGGACGGCCCTTCGTATTCTTAAGAGGTTTCCACTGGCATCCCGAATTGAACTCTCCGATTTTCTCGCAGGAGTCGAGCGCCGCGCATTCAAGCATGCCGTTTTCGCATTGCGGGACGAGGAAGCAGCATTGGATATCGTCCAGGATGCGATGCTGAAACTCGCGGAACGCTATGGCGACCGACCTGCAACGGAGTTCCCGGCGCTTTTTCACCGGATACTCCAGAACACGATCAATGACCACTTCCGCCGCAGCAAGGTCCGCAATCTTTGGACCTCGCTACTATCGATCTTTTCAGCTGGCGACGGAGAAGACGTTATCGATCCGCTCGATGCGCTGGCGGCAGAGTCCGACGACAAGGCGTTCCTGCCTCCGCCGGATCAGCTGGAACGCAAGCGGCTCCTCGAACTACTTGAGCAGGAAATCTCCCAACTCCCAGCTCGTCAACGCGAAGCCTTCTTGATGCGTTACTGGGAAGAACTGGACATCGCGGAAACCGCTGCCGCGATGGGTTGCACCGAAGGCAGTGTAAAAACGCATTGCTCACGTGCCACTCACACGCTAGCGGCCGCTCTGCGTGCAAGAGGAATCAAGCCATGACGAACGAAGACCAGATCGCCCTCCGCATCGTTGCAGAGCTCGACCGTGGCGCAAACGAACTCGCACCCGCGATTCGCGACCGTCTCGCCGCTGCGCGACGCGAGGCCTTGGCCCACCAGCGCCCCCATGTCCACGCACTGAGCTTTGCCGGAATCGGACGCACGGCCTCTGAAGCTTGGCACTCACATGGCCGAGCCGCAATGCTGGCTGCGGCACTCGCCACCTTGCTCTATGCTGGCGACGTCTGGCGCCAGAAGAGCCAAGTTAGCGAGATGGAAGAAGTCGACTCGGCCCTGCTCGCCGACGACCTGCCGATTGATGCCTACCTCGACCGCGGTTTCGATCGATGGCTAAAGCGCGACTCCGACGAATCGGCCGCGCGCTGACCTTCTCCCTGCTGCTGCTAGCCGGTACGGCGAATGCCATAACCGGCGCACCGCGCTGGGCAGGCCTGACTGAAGAGCAGCAAAACGTACTTGCCCCGCTACGCAACGAGTGGAACGGAATGCCTCAGGAACGCCGCCAGAAATGGCTTGGCATCGCCAATCGCTACCCCCGGATGTCTGCGGCGGAACAGGCACGTGTCACAGCCCGGATGGAGGAATGGGTTCAGTTATCCCCCGAACAGCGACGCAAAGCACGAGAGCAGTACAAACGCCTTCAGAAGCTACCTGCCGACCAGAGGCCGGCACTTTCCGAGCGATGGAAGACCTACGCTTCGCTTTCGGATGAGGAAAAGATGCAATTACGGGCCCGGAGCCGGCCGAAGACCGGCCCCGGTGCGGACACATACAAGCCAATTCCGGCAGAATGGTTGATTCCGCCTTATCTGCGTCATCAGCGTGCCCCGAAACTCGACATCTCCCGCAACACCGACTCCCGCTGACCCCCCCAGCCCGCGCGTGCAGGCAGAAATAGCGGGTATCCGCCGCCGTCTGGCCAGCCTTCTCTACGAATCCCTGCTCCTACTGGGCGTTCTCGGCTTCGGATTCATGCTGCCGCAGATCATCATTGGCTTAGCGACCGCCTGGACACCTCCAGGCTGGCTCGCATGGCTGCATATCGCCGCGGTGTTGGGGTTGTACTTTGTGCTGCTCTGGCGCCGTAACGGACAAACGCTTGCCATGCAGACATGGCGCCTGCAAATCGTCGATGGCGGATCAGGCAAGCCACCAAACCTCCAGCAATGTCTGATCCGCTACGCGCTTGCGTGGCCCTCGCTATGCTTCTTTGGTGTGGGGTTGATCTGGGCCTGGTTCGACCGCGACCGGCAGTTCCTGCACGACCGCTTTGCAGGCACGGTGATCGTGCTGCTGCTTGGCCGCCCAGGCGACCCTACGCCGAAATAGGCACTTATATCGCGCAGAGCCTGCGCTACGGTTGAACAACAGCGGCAGGTTGCGTCCAACCGAGTTGATCACTCACGAAAGTTCGCAGCAAACGAAGAAGGTCGAAGCCCAAAAGCAGTCGATGACGGTATGGCGAGCATCTCTGCTCAAGGGCTCCCAGCAGAAAATTCCCAAACGCTCAGCGACGCTCAACCCACCAGAGCATGGCACCCGTGATAAGGAGGAAGATCAGGCTTGGTGTCAATGCACTCACTGGCGCAGGCCACGCATTGATCACTCCGAGGTTGGTGAACAAGCCATTGAGCAAATGAAAAGTCATGCCGATCATTACGCCAACCAGCACTTTCGCGCCAACTTGGCCGCTGCGGTGATGGACAAAGGCAAACGGCAATGCGAGACACATCATCACGATCGACGCGAACGGGTACGCAAGTTTCTTCCACAGTGCAACCTCGTGGCGACCGGTGGTCTGAGCGTTGTCCTTCAAATGCCTGATATACGGGATAAGCGTGCGCAGCGACATCCGCTCGGGCGTGACCATCACCACACTCATCATCTCTGGTGTGATTTCGGATTTCCAGCGGAATTCGGGGAGCGCCAGCAGTTCCGTCCTACCCTCCAGGAACCGGGTCTGAACGACATTCGTCAGCCGCCACCCCTCATGCAGCACATAGTCTCCGCTCTGCGCGTCCGTCAAGCTCACGAGCCTTGACTGATCGTCGAATTCGTAGACACGAACGCCTTCGAGACCACGGTCCGGCTGCACACGCTGAGCGTTAACAAAGAGCTTGCCATCGCGCACCCAGAACCCTGACCTCAACTCCTGCGGCAGCGTGGAATTGGTGCTGCGTAGGCGCCACTTCTGCGCGATCCGCTCAAGTGGCGGCGCAACGAACTCTCCGAGCAGGAAGGTCGCCGCGGCAAAAATCAGCCCGATCTGCGCCAACACAATCACCGCCTTGCGGGTCGACAAGCCGGAAGCACGCATGACGGTGATCTCGGAATTGCGCGCCAGTTGCGTGAGGGCAAACAAGGTGCCGATCAGCGCCGCGATAGGCAGCACCTCGTAAGCACGGCTCGGCAGGGACAGCGAAACAAAGATGATCGCGTGCTTGAGCCGGTACCCGGCGCGACCAACCTGATCAAGCTCTCCAAGCAGATCAAAGAACGCGAACAGCGCGAGGAATGCGAGCAAGACCAGACCGGTAGCAGCCAGAATCTCGCGCGAGAGATAGTTGCGGATCGTCTTCATCGACGACGCAGGAACGAAAACAGTGACATGCGCTGAGCGAAGAGCAAGAACAGGACGCCAGCCATTGCAAGATGCAAGGCAGCCATGCCTGTGACGAGGCCCACCTTCGATTGCGCGATCCATGCCTGCACGACGCCAAGCGCGTTGATGTACGCGGCAAAAATGAAGATGGCGAAAATCAGGTTGGCAGCCCGCCCGGCGCGCGGATTCACAAAGGAAAGTGGAATAGCAATAAGCGTCAGCACAAGTGCCGCGATCGGCAGGCCAACCCGCCACGACAACTCACCCTTCAGAACACTCTCGCCGCGGGTGATCAGCGCCGGAGTACTTAGGCCGCGCGGCGTCTGCTCGATTGCGCCAACCTCCCTCGCCTCAATACGAATCGCATAGCGATCGAAACGCGTCACACGAAAGTCTGGCGTACCAGGCTTGCCGTCATAGCGACGACCACTGAACAGGACAGCGAACCGGTCGCCATTGGCTTCGCGCTCGATCGTTCCCCGCGCAGCAACAATGACCGAAAGGCGATCCTCCTGACGCATCGAGATGAAGACGTTCTTCACCTCGGTTTCGTTCTGTGCGATCGACTCGACAAAGAACACACGCTCGCCGTTCGAGCCTTCGCGGAACATACCGGGCGCTACTTTCGAGACATCGTCTCTCGATTCGAGCTGGTTGCGGTATTCCTGCGCCTTGCCCTGCGACCACGGCGAGAGATAAGTCGACACGACCGCTATCACCGCCACAATCGGCAACGCAAATCGCAGTACTGGGCTGATCCACGCGGTCAGCGGAAGGCCGCTGGCGAACCACACGACCATTTCCGAATCGCGATAGACGCGCGTAAGCACCAGCAGCACCGACATAAACAGTGTCAGCGCAAGTAACGTTGACAGGTTGTTCAGTGCTGAGAAACCGATGAGGTAGAGCACCGCGTCAGGCGGCAGTCTGCCGCCTGCCGCCTGGGAAAGCAGGCGGATCAGGATCACGGTGAGGAGAATGAAGAACAATGCAACGAAAATCGCGGCCGCATTGGACGCAAATTCCCGCATTGCAGCGCGCTGGAAGACCATGCCTTTTGGACGGGATCGGTTTGGGCCACGCATGCACTCCAACTCGCCGGAGCCGGCGGGATGGAGTGCGACGATACTTGAATCAGAACTCCTGCTTTTCAGGCGCTCCGCGAGCGGAAGGCCACAACGGCCTGGCCGGGGGCTTCACGACACCTTGGCGAGCCGCGATAATCCTTGATCCGCGCGCAAGCGACCATTGCCAGGAGCAATCGATGGAATTTAGCACGAAAACGGTAACCCCGGAAAAACAGAAAAGCGCATGTCTGGTCGTTGGCGTCTTTGCCGGAAAAGCGCCCGGGGCAATCGCTACGCGCCTTGACGACTCAAGTGGCAAAGCATTGTCAAAACTGCTCGAAGGCGGCGATCTCGACACCAAGGCGGGCTCGACCCTGATGCTGCATTACCTGCCCGGCACCAGCGCTGACCGCGTGCTGTTGGTCAGCTACGGCAAACAGGAAGAATTCAACGAAAAGGCCTACCGTACTGCGCTTGCTGCCGCAGGCAAGACGCTGGCCAGCCTCAAGGCGGCGGATGCTGTCGTAACGCTCGCCGACGTGGAACTGGAAGGCTGCAGCGCCGAATGGCGCACCCAGGTTGCGATGCAAGCCATCGCCGACGCTGCTTACCGATTCGACGCACCACGGGCAAAGAAAGACGACGAAAAGCGCGGTGTTTCGAACGTGACGCTCGGGTTCTTGTCATCCCCAGCAGATGAACTGGAGCGTGGCGCAACGCAAGGCCGGGCAATCGCCGCAGGCATGGCACTTGCACGCAATCTCGGCAACCTGCCCGGCAACGTCTGCACGCCGACCTATCTCGCAGACACTGCGAAGAAACTCGGCAAGGAATACAAGAAAATCAAGGTCGAAGTATTTGAGAAGACCGACATCGAGAAGCTCGGGATGGGATCATTCCTGTCAGTCGCACGCGGCTCCGACGAGCCAATGCGTTTTATCGTGCTCAAGTACGACGGCGCCAAGAGCAAAAAGGCAAAGCCCGTCGTGCTCGTCGGCAAGGGAATCACCTTCGACACCGGTGGCATCTCGCTGAAGCCAGGCGAAGGCATGGACGAGATGAAGTACGACATGTGCGGTGCTGCCGCCGTACTCGGAACCTTCCGCATCCTTGCCGAACTGGCGCTGCCGATCAATGTCGTCGGCCTGATCCCGACCACCGAAAACATGCCCTCTGGCTTTGCCACCAAGCCCGGCGACGTGGTCACCTCAATGTCCGGCCAGACCATTGAAATTCTGAATACCGATGCAGAAGGCCGGCTGATCCTATGCGATGCGCTGACCTACGCAGAGCGCTTCGATCCCGCCTGTGTTATCGACATTGCAACGCTGACAGGCGCCTGCGTCATCGCGCTCGGCAACCATACGAGCGGCCTGCTTGCCAACGACGATAATCTCGCACAGGAAATTGTCAAAGCTGGCGTTATCGCAGGCGATCGTGCCTGGCAGCTTCCGCTCTTCGATGAGTATCAGGAACAGCTCAAGAGCAACTTCGCCGATATGGCCAACATCGGTGGACGACCCGCCGGCACCATCACTGCCGCCTGCTTTCTTTCCCGCTTTGCCAAGCGCTACCAGTGGGCTCACCTGGACATCGCCGGCACCGCATGGAAGTCAGGCGCGGAAAAAGGCGCCACCGGTCGCCCCGTTCCACTGCTGGCACAATTCCTGATCGAACGCTCCAAGGCTTGACGACGAGACCTGGCACTGTGACCGAGATCCGCTTCTTCCATGACGCACCGGAAAAACTCACCACCGCATGCCGCATCGTGCAGGCTGCCTACCGCAAGGATCGTCAGGTCACGGTGCTGTTTGCTGACCGCTCCACAGCAGCGCGTTTCGATACGCTGCTCTGGACCTTCCAACCACTTGCCTTTGTGCCACATGTCGCAGCGGGTTCGCAACTTGCAGCTGAAACGCCAGTCCTGCTGGCACATGAACTAGACGCGAACCTACCCGCTGATGTATTGGTCAACCTTTCGGACAAGATCCCCGAAGGTTTCGAACGTTTCAAAGAAATCGTCGAAATCGTTACCCAGGATCTTGCCGACCGGCAGTTGGCGCGCGCGCGGGTTGCGAGCTACAAGCAGCGTGGCTTGCCGGTGACAATGCAACCTTTGGGCTCGCCTTCCTTGCAAGCGCATGAATCCTGATGACCTTGATGCTTCGGACAGATTGTTGGTCAAGGCCGACGCGCTGATCCAGCGGCATCGCGCCAGCAACACCCACGATCCAGACGATGATCTGCCGCTGCTAGATGACGTAATCGGCGAAGACCTGCCTGTCCTCGACGATGTCACGGCGCGGCCTCGACCCAAGCCACAAGAAGCAAAGCCTGTCATCACGGCTGAACGTGCACGTATCGCCGAACTTGAAGCGCAACTGGCCTCCCAGTTCGAGGTGCTCGCTCACCGGACAGCAACCTACGAGGCAGCCCTGTCGCGCGCTACCGTTGCCGAGGAAGCCGCCCGTCACGCTAAGGCATCTGCTCAGGTTAGCCGCATGGTCGTCGCCGAGCACCTGATCGACCTCGATTCGCGGATATCCCAGCGTCTCGAATCGTGGATCAACGAAGAGCTTCCCCAGCTCATCTCCAGCGAACTCGAAAGCGTAGTCGAACGCATCCGGGTCAAGGCGGTCGCCCACATGCGCGCCACGCTCGTACCAGAGCTCTCAAGCAAGCTCTCCGAGATCCTGGACGACACAATGACCAACCTCGGCCCAGGCGCCTGACAAACAGCCGTCTGGGGCGAAGGAAATCTTTCCCGGGAGCCTCCGGGGTCAAGCCCTTATAATTTTCGGTTTTGCATTTTCGAGCAAATTGAATGGAACTCGCGAAGAGCTTCGAGCCGGCGGAGATCGAACGTCGCTGGTACGCCCAGTGGGAAAACGCTGGCTACTTCAAAGCCGGCCTCGACAAATCCAACCCTGATGCCTTCTGTATCCTGCTGCCGCCGCCGAATGTCACCGGTACGCTGCACATGGGTCACGGCTTCAACCAGACGGTGATGGATGCGCTCACGCGCTATCACCGCATGCTTGGCCACAACACGCTGTGGCAGCCGGGCACCGACCACGCCGGCATCGCGACGCAGATCGTCGTCGAACGCCAGCTCGACGCGCAGGGGGTGTCGCGCCACGACCTCGGTCGTGCAAAGTTCCTCGAAAAAGTGTGGGAGTGGAAGGAGTTCTCGGGCAACACAATCACGCAGCAGATGCGTCGCCTGGGCACATCGCCGGATTGGAGCCGCGAACGCTTCACGATGGACTCGGGCCTGTCGACCATCGTCACCGAGACCTTCGTGCGCCTCTATCGCGAAGGCCTGATCTACCGAAGCAAACGCCTGGTTAACTGGGATCCGGTACTGCATACCGCAGTGTCGGACCTCGAAGTCGTTTCGGAAGAAGAAGACGGCTTCCTGTGGCACTTGAACTACCCGCTGACTGACGGCTCGGGCCATCTGACCGTGGCCACGACGCGTCCCGAGACGATGCTCGGCGACACCGCCGTCATGGTCCATCCGGAAGACGAGCGCTACCAGCACCTGATCGGCAAGACGGTAACGCTGCCGCTGGTCAACCGCGAAGTCCCAATCATCGCCGACGAATACGTCGACCGCGAATTCGGCACCGGCGTCGTCAAGGTCACACCGGCACACGACCAAAACGACTATCAGGTCGGCCTGCGCCACAGCCTGCCGATGATCATCGTGCTCACGCTCGAAGGGAAGGTCCCATCGGACGGGACGGTGGTCATCAACGGCCAGATCTCGGCCGCGACACCCATGCCTGACGACCTTGCCGGACTCGACCGTTTCGAGGCACGCAAGGCCGTCGTCACGGGCTTCGAAGCACTGGGGCTGCTGGGCGAAGTGAAGCCGCACAAGCTGATGGTGCCGCGCGGCGACCGTACCGGCGTCGTGATCGAACCGATGCTGACCGATCAGTGGTTTGTCGCCATGAGCAAGCCGAGTGCGGACGGCAAGAGCATCGCCGGCAAGGCGCTCGAATGCGTAGCCAATGGCGAGATCAAGTTTGCGCCTGAAAACTGGGTCAACACCTATAACCAGTGGCTCAACAACATCCAGGATTGGTGTATCTCGCGCCAACTTTGGTGGGGCCACCAGATTCCGGCGTGGTATGGAGATGGCGGCGAGATCTATGTCGCCCACAACGAAGCGGAAGCAAAAACACTCGCCGCCGCCGAGGGCTACCATGGCCAACTTCGGCGTGATGATGATGTGCTCGACACGTGGTACTCATCCGCACTCTGGCCGTTCTCGACACTCGACTGGACACCCGAGTGGCCCGCCAAGTCGAACGACGCGCTTGACCTCTACCTGCCCTCGACTGTGCTCGTCACCGGCTTTGACATCATCTTCTTCTGGGTCGCGCGCATGGTCATGATGACCAAGCACATCACCGGCAAGATCCCGTTCAAGACCGTGTATGTCCACGGCCTCGTGCGCGATGCCGAAGGCCAGAAGATGAGCAAGTCGAAGGGCAACGTGCTCGACCCGATCGACCTGATCGACGGCATCGATCTGGACGCGCTTGTCACCAAGCGCACAACCGGCCTCATGAATCCGAAACAGGCTACACAGATCGAAAAGAAGACCCGTCGCGAATACCCGGACGGCATTCCCGCGTTCGGTACCGACGCGTTGCGCTTCACGTTCGCGAGCCTCGCCACGCTTGGCCGCGACATCAAGTTCGACATGAACCGCTGCGAGGGCTACCGCAACTTCTGCAACAAGCTGTGGAACGCAACGCGTTTCGTGCTAATGAACACCCAAGGCAAGGATTGTGGCCTCGGTGAACACACCAAGGCTGACTGCCAAGGCGGCTACCTGGACTTCTCGGCCGCCGACCGCTGGATCGTCTCGCGCCTGCAGCGCGCCGAAGCGACGATCACACAGCACTTCGCAGATTTCCGTCTCGACCTGCTATCGAACGAGATCTACATGCTGGTGTGGGACGAGTACTGCGACTGGTACCTCGAACTCGCGAAGGTGCAGATCAACACCGGCACCGAAGCCCAGCAACGAGCCACGCGCCGTACGCTGCTACGCGTACTGGAAACCATCCTGCGGCTCGCTCACCCGGTAATCCCATTCATCACCGAAGAACTGTGGCAAACGGTTGCACCGCTCGCCAGCCGGAAGGACAAAGAGAGCATCAGCATCGTTGCCTACCCGCGTGCAAACCTTGAACGCATTGATGAAGCATCCGAAGCACGTATCGAACTGCTCAAGGCGCTGATCGGCGCCGTGCGCAGCCTGCGTGGCGAGATGGGGCTTTCGCCAGCGCAGAAGGTTCCGCTCATTGTTGCCGGTCCAGTTGCAGACGTGGAAGCCTTCGCACCTTACTTGACCGCACTCGCAAAGCTGGAAGGCGTAACGGCGGCGGGCATTGCGCTACCCCCCTCGCCTGCTCCGGTACAGATCGTCGGTGACTTCCGCCTGATGCTGAAAATCGAGATCGACGTTGCAGCCGAACGCGAACGCCTGACGAAGGAAATCGCACGCATCGAGGGCGAGATCGGCAAGGCAAACGCCAAGCTCGCCAACGAGAGCTTCGTCGCTCGGGCACCCGCGGCGGTGGTCGAGCAGGAGAAGAAGCGGCTAGGCGACTTTGGTGCAACGCTGGAAAAGCTCAAGGAACAGTTCGGCCGCCTCGGCTGATCGATATGCATGTCATTCCGGGAAGAGCGCTGCACAATTGCAGCGCTCTTTTTTTGTCCGGCCGGTTCCCAGTGAAATCGCCTCAAGAAACTGCAACGCTTCCTTGGCGGCTACCAGATACCCGGCATAAATCGCCAATGTACGCGTAACAGGTAAGCGCCATACCCTGGAAGCGTCCGCAGCAGGCTCCGCTCTTCCTTCACCGCACGCCACGCCAACCCCGCGATGAACACTGCACTTCCAGCAATGCCTAGCAACGAAGAAAGCAAGAGCGGGATGCCAATGAACAGGAACAGGGCGCTGGCATAAAGCGGATGGCGAACGATCGAATACGGTCCAGTATCAACAAGCCTCTGAGCCTTCTGAATCTTGATCACTGGCGCGGCAAAGGCGTTCTCTCGCAGGGCCCACCAAGCGCCCAACCCGTAGACCAGCAGGCATCCGGCCCCGACAATCTGCAGCCAGACAGGCACGGCCTTGAATCCGGTCCTGCCCGTATCCCAGCTCATCAATGGCAGCCAACCGATAAAAAGCAATATGAAAGTGACGAGGAATACTCGGTCCCACGGCTCTTGCTCACGCTGAACGGGCGCAGCCAGTCGCTCACGCAGGAGCTCGGGACTGTGACACGCCATCCAGATGGTGATCGCACTGCCACCGAATACGAAGAAGGCAATGAACACCCATGCGCCCGGGTAATCAGCCGTACCAGCGGGCCACAGCAGGCCAGCGGCAAAGAAGGCCGCCCAGCCCAGCACCTGCAATACAGCCGCGACCATCGGGCTCCCCCTTCAAGAAAACCCGGCAAGCACCGGGCGTTCAACGCCTCCGCGCGAACGCCTACCTACACAAGACAAGAACGACAAGACCTCATCCGGTACGATTTACTACGCCTCGTTTCCGGTCCCCTCTTCCAGAAAACCTCCCACCTGACCGGAAAACCATTTAGCATAATCCGCATCTTCGTTCTTGATGTGGCTGATCAGCCAGCACGAAAGCGCATCTTGCATAGAGGGAGCAATATCCTCTCCGGCATTAAGGCGATCGCGACAGTCGATGACCCGTTCAACGAACGATTCGTTGCCTCTCTGGCGTCCCTCGACAAATGGATAACCCACGCCCTCCAGCAGGGCGTCCTCGAAGTCGAAATGCGATTTCGTATAGTCGATCGTGCTATCCACCAACGCCGCGATCCGTTCCCGCCTGTCCGCCTTTCCGGAAATGATGACATCATCAAGTTCGTTGATGTATCCCAGGATGCGTTTGTGCTGCTTGTCTATCGCGTCGATCCCGACGCTCAAATCATTCGACCAAGCTACGCGCGCCACTTTCCACCTTTCGTTGTCCACTGCGGAAGCAAGACCAATCTATCGCACGGCACGCCACGCCTGAGGGCCGAAAACCCTCTTTTTGACAGGACGCAGTGCACGTTGGGGTAATTCCCGAGCCGGGAGTCAGGGCGCCGCAACAAACACGAACCGACGCCACGGCACAAACATCGGACGCGCACCAGACGTACAGTCGGATCGCCCGCAACGCCTGCGTGAAGGCTCAGAACCCGGGTGGCACTTCCAAGAACAGATCAGGCCATCAGACCCGCCGGCTCCATATCTTCCACCTCTTCCCCCAGGAAGCCACCACTCTGGTGCGCCCACAGCCGCGCGTAGAGGCCACCGCGCGCAAGCAAGGTGCGGTGGTCACCCTCTTCGACGATACAGCCACGGTCGAGGACGATGAGACGGTCCATCGCCGCAATGGTCGACAACCGATGCGCAATCGCCACCACCGTCTTGCCTTCCATGAGTGTGTAGAGACTGTCCTGAATCGCGGCTTCCACCTCGGAATCCAGCGCGCTCGTAGCTTCGTCCAGCAGCAGGATCGGCGCATCCTTGAGCATCACGCGCGCGATTGCGATGCGCTGCCGCTGGCCGCCCGAGAGCTTCACTCCGCGCTCACCGACATGGGCGTCGTAGCCGTGGCGGCCCTTCGGATCGGTAAGGCCCAGGATGAATTCCTGCGCCTCGGCCTGCTCTGCGGCAGCGGTCATCTCGGCCTCCGAAGCATCGGGCCGACCATAAAGAATGTTGTCGCGCACTGAGCGATGCAAGAGTGAGGTGTCCTGCGTGACCATGCCGACATTCGCACGCAAACTTTCCTGTGAGACCTGCGAGATATCCTGGCCATCGACAAGAATCCGTCCGCCCTCGACGTCATAGAACCGGAGCAGCAGATTGACGAGGGTCGACTTGCCAGCACCGGAGCGGCCGACAAGGCCGATTTTCTCGCCCGGCCGGATCGTCAGCGAAAAATCGTCAATGACGGTACGGACACCACCGTACGCAAAGCTCACGTTCTCGAAACGAATCTCACCGCGGCCAACCGAAAGCGGCCTTGCATTCGGCCTATCGACCACGGCGTGCGGACGGGAAAGCGTGTTGATCCCATCCTGCACCGTCCCGATCTGCTCGAACAGAGAGGCCATTTCCCACATGATCCAGTGCGCCACGCCATTCAGCCGCAAAGCCATCGCCGTCGCCGCTGCGACCGCACCAACACCGACACGTCCCTCAGACCACAGCGACAGAGTGCTACCAGCGGTAAGAATGATCAGCACCATGTTCAACGCATGGTTCGAAATTTCGAATCCGCTCACCAGTCGCATCTGCGCATAGGCGGTATTGATGAAGTCCTGCATCGCGGTGCGCGCATATGCCGCTTCGCGCCGGCCATGCGAGAAAAGCTTCACTGTCGCGATATTGGTATAGGCATCGGTGATACGCCCCGTCATCAGGGAGCGTGCATCCGCCTGGGCACGCGCCACACGTCCAAGCCGGGGCACGAAGAACCACAGCATGGCCACGTAGCACACAAGCCATCCCATAAAAGGCAGCAGCAGCCAGCGATCGAGGCCACCAACGATGACAACCATGGTGCCAAAGTAGATCACCACGTAGACGAGGATATCGGTGACCACCATGACCGTATCGCGCACGGCCAGTGCCGTCTGCATAACCTTGGTGGCAACGCGGCCAGCAAACTCATCCTGATAGAAGCTCATGCTCTGGCCAAGCATCAGGCGATGGAAGTTCCAGCGCAGCAGCATCGGCGAGTTCGCAGCAAGGACCTGATGCTTGATCATCGTCTGCAGCGCGACGAGCAGGACGCTGCCGAGCAGCACACCGGCAAACAGGGCGAGCTTGTGCCCCTGATCAGTCCACAGGTACGACGGGTCTTGATGCGACAGCCAGTCGACTATCCGGCCCATCATGGAGAACAACAGCGCCTCGAATGCCCCAATGGCTGCTGTCAGCAGCGCCATCGACAGTACGTATCGACGGATACCGTGGGTAGCAGCCCAGACGAAACCAAAAAAATGCTTGGGCGGTAGCGGCGGGAGGTTTTCCGGGTAGGGGTCGACGAGACGCTCGAAAAAGCGGAACACGCGGGATCTCCGTGGCTGTTGTGATGCTCGACCACCGCGCCGGGTAGACGGGCGATCCAGCCGTGAGACTAGACGATCGACGCGGACTTCGCCTCTACTCGACCTACAGAGCACACCAGCGATCAGCGCAACCGGTAATTGCGAAGTCCTTCAGTATTGATCGTGAGCAGTTTCATGAGCGGCTGCGGCTTGATCACGAGATCTGCAAGCGTGTAGGTGTCAAGCGATTCGTAGAGCGTTTCGAAGGCATGTGCCAGGATGCCGGCCAGCCTGCAACTCGATGTGATCCGGCATTTATCGTCAGATGAAAAGCATTCGACGATCGGCATGTTGCCTTCCGCATCACGCACGATCCGGCCTACGCGGATTTCGCTAGCCGGCCTAGCAAGCCGGATACCGCCACCCTTGCCTCGAATCGACTCCACCACACCACTCTTCGCCAAGTGATGGACCACCTTCATCAGATGGTTCTCCGAAATGCCGTACGCTGCAGCGACCTCCTGGATCGTGGACAGGCGGTCCGTATACAGCGCGAGATAGATCAGAACTCGCAAGGTGTAATCGGTAAAGCTCGTCAAGCGCATAAGATGTATTCTTCGGATTGCTTACCGGTAGTGTCGCATTACCGCTCGGAAGATGCATCTCAGGTGAACGCAAATGATCAATGAAGCTGTACTGCGCCCTGCGCTCAAGCAAGTCATCGACCCGGAACTCGGGATCAACATCGTCGATCTCGGACTGGTCTACCGGCTCGAAGTCCTGCCGGGCCGCGTCGAGCTCGACCTGACCATGACCTCGCCCGCATGCCCGATGGGTGCAGCCATTGCCGACGAGGCCGAAGAGGCGCTCCGGTCCGCCCTTCCCGCAGGTACCGATGTCGAGGTGTCGCTTGTCTGGGAACCGCCATGGTCACCCGAGCGCCTGAGCCCTGAGGCACGCAACTGGCTCGGCTGGGGCGATGATCAAGCGGAGTGAGCGCAGCCCGGTGAATGCACAGGCACGCCCGACCCAGACAGCCTCCGCCACAAATAGCCGTGTATGGCTGATCCTGCCGGCGGCACTGGCACTGATCAGTGGCGTGATGGCAGGTCTGGGCCGGCTCGGCGTGCCAGTGCCCGCATTCGCGCTGACACTGGTCACTCAACACGGTCCGTTGATGATCTGCGGCTTGTTTGGCACGCTGATCGGCTTGGAACGCGCCGTGGCCGTCGGCGGTATGTTTGCGCTGCTGACGCCCATCGCATCAGCCATCGGCGTGTTTGCGCTGTTTGCAGGTTTCGATACGGGTGCGGCCATCGCGGCAAGCCTTGCCGCGATGGTCATGACAGCGGTGTGTGTGCGTCTATGGCTGTCACAGCGCGTCGCCCATCTGGCCACACTAGCCCTCGCGGCAGCCTGCTGGCTGGCTGGCAATCTGATCTGGCTTTTCAACGGTGTGGCAGCAGACGCCAGCCTGCCATGGTTCGCCTTCCTGATCCTGACCATCGCTGGCGAACGGCTCGAACTCTCGCGACTGGTACCGGTGCCGCGCAGTGCGCGTCGCCTGTTCGCGGCAGCAGCAGGAGCACTCGCACTGGCAGCCATCACGGCTCCCGCCTTGCCGGCTATTGCCGAACCCGTCTACGGGGCTTGCCTGCTCGCGCTCGCAGTGTGGCTGCAGCGCTATGACATCGCACGCAAGACACTCAGGCTGAACGGCCTGACGAAGTACATCGCGATCTGCCTGCTCTCGGGCTACGTGTGGCTTGCGGTGGCGGGCGCACTTGGGCTTGCAGGCGGGTTTTCGCTGGGGAGTCCGCTGCGTGACGCGGCACTGCACGCACTGGCGCTCGGCTTCGTGTTCGCAATGGTTTTTGGCCATGCGCCAATCATTCTGCCAGCCGTCGCGCGGATCCAATTGCCTTGGCACCCGCTGGCCTACTTGCCGCTATGCCTTTTGCATCTGGGTGTCCTGCTGCGCACGCTCGCAAGCCTCGCCGACAGCTTCACGCTGCGCCAAGGGGCGGCGATCGGCAATGCGGTAGCGCTCGCAACCTTCGTCGCACTGGTCCTCACAGGCGTCGCAACCTCAAGACGAGGCCGTAAATGAAGCGCTCGGAAATGCTCAACCAGTTCTCGCGGGAACACCACCAAGCTTTGGTCCACGCTCGTCGCATCGCACTCGCGACAGAAGCCGATTTCGATATCTTGCGTCAGCGGCTGCTCGAAGATTTCGTCCCTGCGCTGCTCGATCACTTCCTGAAGGAAGAGACGCATCTCCTGCCGACCACGCAGCTCGCGCTCACCGACGATGCGGCGCGTTTGCTTGATGAGCATGCGCGCCTGCGGAATCTTATTGACTCGCTGCGCCACGGTGAGCTTGCCGCCCTGAAACCGTTCGGCGTATTGCTCGCCGATCACGTGCGCTTCGAGGAACGCCAGTTGTTCCCCGCCCTCGATCCGCTGCTGTCAACCGACCAATCCCCAGGTGGATGAGCGCGTCATCGCAACGCCGATGATGTAGCTGACCGTCATCAGCGCACCCAGGAACGCCGCCCAGCGCGTACCTGACGAAAACCTCGGCTTCAATGCAACCCATCCGAGGCAGATGTAAGCCAGTAAGCCGAGCACCTTGGCCGTCAGCCAGCCTTGAACGAACGGGTATTGCTGGCTCGTCACCGCGAGCCAAATCGCAGCCGATAACAACACCGTGTCGACAAGATGCGGCGCAATGCGCAGGAAGCGGAAATCGCGCCACCGCACGCCTGCCATTTCGAGACTGCCACGGACCGTAAATAGGCCTATCGACAGGATAGCGCAGGTGATATGCAGATGGCGTACGGCCAGATAATCCATGCCAGCTCCGATCAACCGTCAAGAGTGTCGGCAGTGTAGTCAAAAAAAAGCCAGGCCCGCGGTTACGCGGACCTGGCAATCCCTGCCAGCCCAATGAACTCAGGCCCGGTTCGCAATGCGTCCCCACATCGGCGCAGAAGCGCCGAGCTGTCGGACTACCAAACCGGCAAGGCAGAGCGTGCTGAGTACATAGACGACGTCGCCCAAGGCCAACCGCCAGATGTTGCGGGCCATGAATGCGGAATGGATCATCTGGGACAAGCGCGCGTACCAAAAAAGGCCTTGGCTGCTCACCAAAACCCGGTAGATATCTGTGAACAACAACGCCATGAATCCTGTCATCGCCGAGCCACACATTCCGAAAGCCCGCGCAGGCAGGACAACACAAGGAAGATCGGACCAGCGACCACACTGTGCAGTCTGTCACCGACAAGGGTTCTCAACCTGTCGGTTTGCGTGTCCGGTCGCTAAAACAAGTGTTGGCGGATTAGGACTAGGCCGCGACACCCAGCGCTGGTCACCGCCCACCCATTAAGATGCATTTTATGCACACCTTTCATTAGATGTACTTCGTTTACATCTTTAATGCGAAACTTCTGATACCTATCAAGCGAGAGGAGGCATGCCAGACTCGTTTCCCACTCGTCCAGAAAGGAGCTGTCACCATGGCCTGCACATCCGACCTCGGGGCATACTTCGAACGCATCGGCTTTTCTGGCTCATCGGGGGCCACGCTGAAAACCCTACGCGATCTGCACCGGCTGCATCCCGAGCACATCCCGTTCGAAAATCTCGACCCCCTGCTAGGGGTATCCGTACCGATCGACTTGCCTTCGCTGCACGACAAATTGGTCGCACGTCGTCGTGGCGGCTACTGCTTTGAGCAGAACCTGTTACTCCACGATGTACTTGAAACGATCGGCTTTCGGGTAACGGGACTTGCGGCACGCGTGCAATGGAACGTTCCGAAAGGCGTCACGCTGCCGAAGACCCATATGCTGCTATGCGTGGAGATCGGCCAAGAACGCTGGATTGCCGACGTCGGCTTCGGCGGACAGGTGCTCACCGCGCCGCTGCAACTCATACCGAATCAGATCCAAGCGACACCACACGAACCATTCCGCATCACGGAGGACGGCGATGGCTACCTACTCGAAACACGGATTCACAATGACTGGGTGGCGATCTATCAATTCGACCTACGGGCGCAGTTGCTGCCGGACTACGAAATGAGCAACTGGTACGTCTCCACGCATCCGTCCTCGCGCTTCACAACCAGCCTGACCGTGGCTCGCACAGAACCAGGTCGCCGCTATGCACTGCACAACGACCGTTTCGCCATCCACGACTCCTCTACAGGCACGACGACGCAACAGGTCGTGAATTCGGTCGATGAGATGAAAGTCCTGCTACGCGAGTGCTTCCAGATTTCCCTGCCCGCGCATCAGGATCTGGATGCCTGCCTCATGCGCTTCATGGGCTAGCGAAGGATAGGCACCGGTTTTAGGGCCGAAGCGCCACCCGCAACAATCGTGCATCCGCCTGTCCGCGATCATCAACGACACGCAGCGCGTATTCGCCTGCACCGGGCGGATTCCATGCCAGCGTTTCCCCGGGTGCCGTGCGACCGAGCAGGGCACCGCCAGCGAACCAGTACAGCGTGCGCACGCCTGCCGCAGCATCAGCGCGCAAGAAGATCGGTTCCAGTTTTCCGGGATTGATCAGATAGCTCACGCCACGCAGAGGTGCGCTAATCCTTGGCCCTAGGGCGTCCTGTTCCACATCCGCCTCGCCACAGTCGACCGCCGTAGCCGTGCGCCGCGGCATGCCGCCCTGGCTGAACAGGCGGCGCATTTCACTGTCCCAGTCCTCAACCACGACCTCCTTCGCATCGGGAGAATCGGGCCCACAGACCGTATGGCCATCTCGCGCGTCCACCCATGCGATCCGATGCAGGGTACTCGTACGGATCGGTGATTTGCCCGCAATGAACCAAGTGCTCACACGTACCGGACAGAGCGTGTCGGGCAGGTCGCCTGTCTCCGCACAGACCGTCACACGTTCCAGGTCGGCTGGCTGGGCACGCATGACATCACCGGGGTCAAGCCGCTGCGCACGGAGCGCGTCCACCATCCGCAGGAACAGTGGAGCGGCTGCATCAATGCCGATGAAGGCAGGATTGGAACTGCCATCGAACTCACCGACCCACACGACGAGCACATGCCGTCCGAATACGCCGGCGGTCCAGGCATCGCGGAAGCCCCACGAGGTACCGGTCTTCCATGCGATTGCTGGCTGCGCCGGATTACCGGTGTCAGGACGCGGTGTCTGACGCAGCATGTCGAGCGTAATGAAGGCAGCCTCTGGGCTCAAGAGCCTTTGCGGCGCGGTGTTGGGAACGCTGCTCGCCTGTCTGCGCGTGTAAACCACCGGCCCACCTTGTCCGCCATTGGCGAGCACCGCATACATCCGCGCAAGTTCCTCCATAGTCACTTCGCCGCCGCCGAGCACCAGCGCAAGTCCATAGTGGGCTTCACTTTCGAGCCGGCTGACCTGATTGAGCTTGAGGAACTGGTAGAGGTTTGGCTGCGACAGCTTCGCCGCCACGGCAACGGCCGGCACATTGCGACTGCGCGTCAACGCATCCTGCGCGGCAAGCGGGCCGACATATTGGCCGTCGAAGTTCTCCGGCGTAAAGGGACCAAAGGCGGTGGGGGCATCCCTGAGCATCGTGCGCGGGTGCAGGAGCCCCTGGTCGAGTGCGAGCGCATAGATGAAAGGCTTGAGCGTCGAACCGGGCGAGCGTTTGGCAAGTGTGCCATTGACTTGGCCGGACAGTGCCGTGCTGCGATAGTCCGCCGAGCCAACCACCGCGCGCACCTCCATCGTTGAAGCATCAAGCAGCAAGGCGCTGGCATTGCGCATGCCAACCGCCGAGCGCGTCTTGAGGTATGACGCCGTCACCCGTTCCAGGGTACGCTGCATCGCGAGATCGATCGTCGTGTGAATCGAACCATCGGCGTCGAGTACACCTTCCTGCATGCGCTGGGCGAGCAGCATGTCCGTCAGATGTGGGGCGGCGAAGGGTAGATCGCCACGGTCGAGTGCCGGCAGATGCATCAGCGCTTCGGGTGCCTGCGCTCGCGCCTGTTCGGGGTGCCTGCCCTGCCATGCAGCCCACAGGCGGGCCCGTGCAGCTTGCAGATCCGGATTGCCGGTTACAGCATCCCCGCGCGAGGCAATGCGGCGCGCCGGATGCTGCGGGATCACTGCGAGCGTCAGCGCCTCCGGCATCGTCAGCTTCGCAGCGTCATGCCCGAAGTAGATGAGACTTGCCGTCCCGGCGCCTTCGATGTTGCCGCCATAGGGGGCACTGTTCAGATAGGCCTCAAGGATCTCGTGCTTGGAGTGGCGAACCTCGATCCACAGCGCCACCGCGATCTGCGCCAGTTTGCCGCCAATACTACGGCTGTCGATGCCGTATAGCCGCCGGGCGAGTTGCATGGTAATCGTCGAACCACCCGCACGGCGCCCGCCGCCAGCCATCGTCAGCATGCTACGAGCGAGCGCGAGCGGGTTTACGCCAGGATGCCACCGGAATGCACGGTCCTCATACAGCTGTACGCTTTCTACAAGCAGCGGAGAGATACGATCCAGTGGCGTCCACAACCGATACTGCTGATCGCTCGCCAGCGTCAGCCGCATCAGCTCCCCATTACGTGCATAGATCGCCACTGAGCCGCCAATCAAGTCGCGCAGCGGCGCATGCGGCCAGAACCGCAGCCCGGCAAGCAGAGCGGCCGCCACCGCAAGGGCGATGACGGCCCAGCGCAGGATCCCGCCGCGCACTACGACCCCTTACTTCTTCACCGGCGTCACGCTGAAATGCCCGGACGCCGAACGGCCGAAGATGCGCCGCTCGTACATCGCCTCGCCGTAAGCAGCCGGCATGGCGAACCGGCCAACATTAGTCGCCCGCGCCTGATAGGTAATTTCCTGCGCACTTCGGTCAACGTCGCCGAAGAAGATCACGCGGTCCTCGCGAATGTCCGCGTAGGTCAGTTGCCACGTACCCGAACCACCCAAGCGCCGCTGCCAGATCGGGGCGTCACTTTCCTCTTCCCCGCTCGCAGGCTGCAGCACCGGTTCCAGCCCGCTCGGCAGCAGATCAACCAAGGCAACCTGACGTACCACGTCGCGTTCGAGCGCGCGCACCGTGACCTTCACCGTCACCTCATCCCCAATCGTCGCCTCGGTGATGGCCTGCCCCTTATCGTTGAGGATCACATGGGTGATCTCCAGCCCGCTGTAGCTCGCAGTTTCGGGCAGATTGCGTTCGTAGCCGGACTCGGACCAGCCATAGAACAATGGCAGCGGCCCCCCGTTGGCAAGCTTGACACCCTTGCTACCGTACGGGACGGCGGCTCGCGACATGGTGCGTAGCTCACCCTCCAGCGTCAGCGCAAGTGCCTTGCCCGTCGCATCGACTGCGCTGGCCTTGAGCTGACCCTGTCCGCTTGCCGCCGCAGCACGCGCATAAGCGTCGACTGCGAGGATCGTCGTGGCCGACGACTGGCTGTTGTACCAGCCCTGCCCGATCATCTTCGCCAGTCCATCCCAGGTTTCGAATGGCAGCGCCTGCAGATGCTTCGGGAAATGCCGTGCGGCGATATACAGAAGCGTCGAGTCGTGCACCAGCGGATCGTAGTAATAGTCCGAGCTCGTGCGCGCCTGTTTTCTCCGGACGCGATCAACAAGGTCATCCCACACGGGCTGCATCAGCTCGCGCGCCACTGCGTCCTGCTTGAGAAGCTGGAAGCTCGCCGCAAGCCACGCTGCACCAAGGTCAGTCTGTGGCTTGTTGCCGGCCGCGCTACGCTGGTCAATGCTGAGCTGCTCACGCAGGTTCGCCAGCGCCGCAGGCACCCTCACGCCTTGCCGCGTTAGCAAATATGCCATCTGCGTGCGGGTTCGCCAGTCGTAGGTGCTGCCATCGCCTGAACCCAGTCGCGATTGCAGGTAGGTCGTAGCCTTGGAAACCATATCCGCCGGGACGGCCAGCTTGTGCTCCTTCGCTTCAAGCAGCAATTGCAGCGCATAAACCGTGGCAAAGTCGTCCGGTGAAGTGCCGGGCCACGCAGAGATGCCTCCATTGGCAGCCTGCCGCGCTCGCAATTGCCCGATGTAGTGAGCGAACGTGGCTTTCGCATCGAAGTCCTTCGCAAGTTTCGACGCCATCTCGGGCTGGTCGGCGAGCACCACACCGGGGATCATCCGGCTTGTGATTTGCTCCGTGCAGCCATAGGGATAGCGATCGAGATAGCGCATCAACGCCGAACCAAACGCCCACGGCGTGGCCGAAACCGCGAGATCGCTGCGCGCGAAGTTCGGATACGCGTTGAGCTGCGATTTCAGTTCGCCCGCACCCATCGCGGTGCCGCTCTGCACAAGGGTAACCAACGCCGAAGCCGGTCGCACCGACAAATCGGTCGACAGCCGTGCGCTCGCCTTTGCGTGCGTTGCACTAAAAATCACGCTGGCCGAGCCCAGCACCGCCTGCGCGCCGCTCTTCGCCCGTACCTTGAAGACGGTTGAAGCCTCGCCACGCTCATTGATGCTGAGCGTGTGCATCGCCTCGCCGACGACTTCGAGCCCATTGTTGACTGCAAGCCCAAGCTTGATCGGCACCCCCTTACCCGAACCTGCAATGTTGTTCGCCACACCAATGCCGATATCAACCGTGTCACCCGGAGCCAATGACGTCGGGATCGTCGGCAGCAGCACGATGTCGCCGCGCACTAGTGCCTGGGTACTCGCGGCAGCCACCGTGTCGTCGTTGACCACCACAGCCATCACACGCAGCGCTCCGTTGAAGCTGTCGGGAACGGTATAGGTGAAGTCCTTGGCGCCATCGACGTCCACCAGTCCGGACCACCAAGCGACCGGTTTGTCGCGCTTGCGCTTGAATGGATTCAGGTGCTTGCCCGCCTCGCCTTCACCGTCACCGCCCGGGGCCGCGCCCTGCAACAGCTTGCGAAACTCGGGGAGGATGAGGTCGAGCGTCTGCATCGTCTGGACTTCGAGTGCACGCTTCTGGAAGAAGAACTGCAACGGATCGGGCGTCTTGTAGCGCGCCACCTGCAGAATCCCTTCATCGATTGCGAAAACAAAGGCGCGCACGGGCCTGTCGGATGAGAGATGCATTTTCACAGTTTCGCCCGGCTTGACCTTCTCACTCGCGGTAAGACGGACCTTCGCCGTACGCTTTTCGAGCCCGGTCGCGAATGGCACTGCACCGTAGGAAAGCGGGCTCATGTAGACCTCGTCGGAGGCCGGGTCGCGTACGAACTGAACGGTCACGTAGCCCGTGCCTTCAAAGTCCTTCGGCACGGTGATGCGCTGAACAGAGGCGGTGTTGTCAGCCTTGAACCATGTATGGGCATAGACCTTGTCCCGTTCGATCGTGATAAGGCCGGCACCGGTGTAGGGCGCCTGGATCGACAACTCGATCTCGTCACCCGGCTGGTAATCCTTGCGGTTGAGCTTGATCTGCAGTTCCGCGTTGCGATCGAGCGAGCGCGTAAGATTGGCGGCACCGGCTACCGAGTACTCGATGCGATTGAGCACCAAGCCGCTCGCATCTTGCACTTCGAGTGCAAAGTTACCTGGCGTCGAGGTATTGATCGTCCGGGTGACGCCCGCAACTGGCAATTCAAAGGGCTGTGAATCGAGCGTGATGTTCTTCGCTCGCGACTGGTAGCGATAAAGCCCATTGTCCTGCTTGACCAACACCGACACCGTGCGGCGCTCGACGCGCACGAGCTTGAGGCCCTGCACAGCAGTGCGCTTGGCTTGTGGATCAATCGCCACGAGGCTGAATTCACGCCGCGCATCACGGGTGACGTACGACAGCGAATCCACCGTCTTCACACCGATCAGATAAGGTCGGTCGGACACCAGCGTCTGCGCCTCGGCCGCCACACTGCGCCCGCCCTCCGGTTCAAAGGCCTTGACCAGCACGTGCGCACGATAGGTCGCCGACTGGAAACGCGACAGGCGGAGGTCGAATTCGGCATTACCCTGCTCGTCGCTCTCGATCGAACCGAGTTCGTCAGTCTGCGAGCGCCACGATGCGGTCGGATCATAGAAACTAAAATCCGGGAAGCTTCTGAATGCCGGATAGGCCGGACTCAGCGTCATGGCCGCATCGATGCGCCGGTGCTGGGCTGGCGTACCGAAGAGGTTCTGCACGTTCACCTGTAGCTTCAGGTCGGTCGGGCTGACCCAACCTTCGGTCACCTCCTTCGACATCTTCGCTGTGACCCGCATCCGGTCGGGCATGAATTCCTGCACCTTCACCGTGGTTGAGCCAAGCAGCATCGGCGCCACATCGGGCTCACCCTTCGAGGCCCGTCGCGGCAGGCTCAGGTTGATCGTGTAATTGCCCGTCGGAGAGCTATCCTGTGTGGCATGCGCGATCTCCGCCGTGCCACCGACGCCGAGAAACAGTGTCTCGCGCCGTACCGACAGGCCACGCGCGTCGATCACCTCGACCTCGACTGGCATGCCCTTGACCTGAGTCGCCCAGTTGGCCGCCTTTGCGACGATGCCCACATGGATCGTGTCCCCCGGTCGATAGATGCCGCGGTCGCTAAACAGATACGCGCTCATCTGGTTCGGCACACCCGTCGTGTGCAGGCCGCCAACATCGAAGCGCGACATATCGAGCGTGCGCTCACCGCGCCCGAGACTCGCCGCGCTCCCCAGCGGCAGGAACGAAAGGTCTCCGTCCTTGCGCGCGACCAACAGCACAGGTGCTTTCTCGCGAGTGAAGCCCCCAAGGTTGGCGAGCGTCGCACGGCCGCCGTCATCGGTCGTCGCGCTGGCGAGCACAAGACCGTTACGGCCCCACACCTCGATCATCGCACCGCGGACCGGCTGGCCCGACGTAATGGACTGGACGAACACATCGCGCGAACCATCCGTGGCCTTCTTTGCGATGAGACCAAGGTCAGTCACGATCACCAGACGCTGGTCGCGCATCTGCTCGGGCTCGACTGTCTCGCCATCACTCCCTTCACCGTCGTAGCCCTCACCTTCGTAATCTGCTGATTCTTCAACCTCCTGCGACGGTTTTCCGGCGTCAGCCTTCTTTGGGTCGTAACCCTGGACACGCAACAGGAACACACCGCGCCGTTCGCCATTCGGACCCTTGAGGTATTCAGAGAAGTCGACCGTCTCGAAGTGCGTCTTGCCCGGACGCAAGCTGAGCGGGATCTTGCGTTCGAAGTGTTCGGAGAGGTCGTCCTCGGTGATGCCGCGCGAGAAGTCAGGATTGGAAAACGCCCCGCTGGCCTTGCTCGCCAGGAGATGCAATTGCTGCGGGAGCACGCGTGCAATGTCGACCGACACACCGGGCAGATCGCGCACCAGCAGCGGCAGCTTCTTTTCGCCGGAAAGCGCGAGCAGCGAGCCTTGGCTCATGATCGAAAGCTCGGGCGCAAAGGTCTTGATCTGCATGATCTCCATCCGCGTCGCACCAAGCTGATAGCCACCGGGTGTCTTCAACCCCTTGTCGATGCGTACAAAGACGAAACGCCCACCCTCTGCCTGCGGCATACGGAAGGCACTCGTCTCGGTGACCTCGCGCTCGCTTGCGAGCTGTTCGAGCTTGAGCGGCTTCGAACGACGCAGCACCGCGTCGGTCACTTCCTCCGAATCGCTCCACGCAAACGGCTCACCACCTTCCTTATCGGAAACCGGCAGCATCCACGCGTGCACGCCGCGCGCCATTTCACGCTCGTGCACGCCCATGCTCGACTCAACGTGCAGCACATGCTCCGGGTCGCCCGCATCGTTGCTGATGATGCTCGCCATGACGGAATTGATCGTCAGGCTGTAGAGGCCAGGAATTTCGATGACACCGCTCAACGACTCGCTCGTGCCAGGACCGCCTCGCTGCGCCTTGACGCCCGCCTTAATGACGATACGCATCGTCTTCGTCTCCGCTGGGATCGGCAGCGGCTCGGATTGCAGCGTGGCTTGTAGCTTGAATTTGTCATACGAGACGCTGAACTTACGTTGCGTACCGTCTTCCAGATCGACGTGTGACTCGAAGCTCTGCGTGTCGACCGGATGCGTAAAATCGACCGTAACGACGACGCGGCGTACCGTCGGCTGGGTCGGATCCTGATAGAACGAGGGCCAGGCAGCCTTCACCGTGAATGACGCGGCACTGAACTCGAAGCTGCGCTCCTTGATCTCCACATGCGGCGCGAAGGCTTTCGGTCCAAAGCGGACCTTGTATTGCTGCCCGATTGGCCAATCCTGTTTCGGCTGGAACGCCAGCTCTGTCGCCGAAGACCATGTCCAGGTACCCGCGATTTCGGGTGAGATCGTGATGTCCTGCGCTTCGTGACCGATGCGCTGTTGCTGTGCGGTTGGCACGGAGAAATACACCAGCAGCGGTTGCGGTGGGCCATCGTTCGCCACGTCGCGAGGCCCCGGCGGGGCCACGCGGAAGCTCGCGACTGCGGAGCCTTTGTCGTCGCCCACCAGACCGACATTCAAGAAATCCGGGGCCCAGGCTCGCCAGCGCGCCTGGATGTTCGGCGCCTGCCAGGCAACGATGCCGAGCACCCCAAGCACGAGCATGGTCGCCAGCGCGTACTCGCACAGCCGTCCTCCCACCCATGCCGCGGCACGGCCAATACCCCGCATCCAAGCAGGCGGCGCCCAATTCCCGGCCAGTGCCCGAAGCAATGGGCCCAGGATGCGGACCAGGAAATGCAGGACGATTCCCAGCAGTGTTGCAAGACGGTTCAGAAGGCCCGAAAGAACCTGATTCAATCTGGAAAGCATGATTCCCCTGCAAACAGTCCGCCCGGATCAAAGGCGTCCGCCATCATTGACTGGAGCTTCACTGGTCCGGCAGGAAAAAATCTACCGTTCCAACAAAATTGACGCCTTTGCCGGTTGGCCTGTGATTTCGGAAGAGGCAAGTTGACGTGCGGCCGCCACCAACTGGGTCCGGGGCAGACGCGTCCGAAGGTTGTGCTAAAAGATGCTCTGGATCGAATCTGGAGCACCCAAGATGGCCAAAGTCACCAGCCCACGCCTTAATCTGATTGGCCCTGGCCACCTTGGCCGCACGCTTGCCCGACTCTGGACACTCGCAGGCACTTTCGAGATCGGCTGCGTCATCAGTCGCAATCTGTCCAACACACAGGACGCCCTCACCTTCATCGGAGCCGGGGAAGCCTGCGGGTGGGACGCCATCCAACCCGCAAGCTTCACGCTCGTTTCGAGTCCTGACGACGTGCTCGACGAAGTCGTAGCCTCGCTCGCCACCAGTGGCGCCTTGCGCAACGGCGACGTTGTATTCCATTGCAGCGGTGCATTGGAAAGCGAACAGCTCGCACCGCTGCGCGCCTGCGGTGCCCGCATCGCCAGTGTTCATCCGATCCGCAGCTTCGCACGGCCGGAAGTCGTGGTGGAGGAATTCCAAGGCACCATCTGTGGTTGTGAAGGCGATGAAGAGGCGCTCGCTGCGCTTGCGCCACATTTCGACCTGATCGGTGCCCGCCGGATCGCAATCGATCCGGCCAGGAAGCTCCTGTATCACGCGGGTGCCGTACTCGCCTGCAACCATCTCGTCGCCCTGATGGAAGGAGCTCTTGCAGCAATGGAAGCAGCTGGCCTGCCGCGTGATGTGGCGTGGAGCGCGTTGCGGCCACTGATCGCTGGCACGCTCAATGGCATCGGGACCACCGGGACTGAGGGAGCATTGACCGGGCCTGTGCGACGTGGCGACCGCAGCATCGTGCAGGCAGAAATCGCGGCGACTCATGCGCTTGATATCGATATCGGCGAGGCCTACCGGGCTTTGTCGATACTTGCGCTGCGACTATGTCCCGCGCAGCATGGCATTACGCGCAGCGATCTGGGCTCCGCATGATTCCTTAGCACGCGGAGTAGTACTCCGATGCAATCTTCGCAAGAAAAAGACGCTTCTTCTGTGCAACGAGACGACAGATCTCATCGAGTTCGTGATCGTAGAGTTCCTGCGGCGAGCGCCCGTCGTAGCGCCGCTCAAGCAACTGCGGCAATTCATCCTGCTGGCCAATCTGCGTCAAGACCGAACAGATAAACAAATAGCGCCCCTCCCGCCATTCACGCCCTTTCGAACCAACTGCGGCACGGGCATCAAGCGAACGGCGCCACTGCTCAAGGAAATCCACGGCGAGTTCATACGATTCCATAGGAATCAGGTGATAGCTGATGATGCAGAGTTCACTGCACAACGCTGCCCATATCGGACCATAGCTCCGCGGCTTGTGTTCAACGCGTGAGCAAAGACTGGCCACTTCAGCCACGAGACGTGACAGGTGACGCTTCTGCACATCACCGATCCTTGGCGTCTCGGCTTGGAATGCGTGTTGCACTCCCGGCATCTGGCCTCCCGATACTGCGCGTGCGCGGCTTCCGGGTACGCAAATCGCGCCCTGAAAACTCCCCATCACTCCCCCCTTTTTTTCGATTTGTTTGTATGGTCCACCGGTCCAACCCGGCGTGTGACCCTCCCCATCGGCGGCAATGAGTGTTTTCTATAGAGCGGGTTTTCCCTTATTTGTGATTCATGCCACGCACGCAGACTGATCGGTGCCCTCACCATTCCCCTAAGATCGCATCAATGTCCGCACCGCCCTACGTTCCGCCCCCCGCCGAACCACTTGTCCCGTTGCATGTCGACACGGCATTGGTGGTACTCATCAAGCCGACCGGGCTGCTTTCGGTGCCCGGTCGTGGCGCGGATAAGGCCGATTGCCTCGCCACCCGCGTACAAACAGTCATCCCCGATGCATTGATCGTGCACCGGCTCGACATGGATACTTCAGGGCTGATCGTGATGGCACGGGGGACGGAGGCACATCGCAAGCTGAGCCAGGCTTTTCTCGCGCGTCGGATCACCAAGCAATACACAGCCTTGGTTGCGGGCCATCTGACACCCGACACAGGCACCGTAGATCTCCCGATGCGCTGCGACTGGCCCAACCGGCCGCGCCAGATCGTCGATCCTGAACTCGGAAAGCCGGCGACAACGCACTGGCAGTTGCTCGGCTATGACGCAGCCACCGAGAGTTCGCGCGTCAGGCTTGAACCGGTCACCGGCCGCTCACATCAGTTGCGTGTCCACATGCAAGCACTCGGGCATCCCATCCTCGGTGACGCGCTGTACGCTTCGGCTACCGATCGCGATCGGGCTCCACGCCTGATGCTTCACGCGAGCCTCCTGGCCTTTCTTCACCCATTTGAAGAACGCCACCTGGAATTCCGCAGCGACGCACCATTCTGAACGCTGTAGCGCGGCAATCGCTCCAATCAGAGCACTGCACGGGATGCCGTGCTTCCAATACTCTGCTTCTTCATGACGGCGAAAATCCCTGGAACCGAGACCAAGGCAATCCAAAGAGAAAAAAAGCACGCCGCAATGCAGATTCCACAAACGCACGCTCATCCGAACTGTCCGCGTTGATCCACTCCACAGCTCCCGACACAACGCCATTTGTAGAATCGGCATCCAATTCATCCCCGTGCAACTCGCACGGAAAGCCCCGAAAGTCAGTCTTTGTGGAGATTGCATGCTTCAGAAACTTGAAAACGCTTACCTTGCCATCCTGCGATTCGTGGTCATCCTCGCCGCCGGTCTCATGCTGGTTACAACGGCCATTCTCGGCCTCAACTCCTTCAAGGCATTCCAGAACGAACCCGCCGAACTGAAGGTGGCGCCACATGTCACGGCCGAAGCACTGACAAAACGGCTCACCGCCAATTCAGGCGCCAAGGCAGAAAAAGATCCAGAGCATTCCCAGCATGCGGATTCCGCTGCCGCGGATCCGAATGCAAAGGCCTATGAACGCGCGGCCAAACTGGTCGTCGACTTCCTGGGAAAAGATGCCGAACCCAGCGGTATCGACAAGGAAGAAGTAATCTCGCTCCTGCAAGACAGAGCCGCCATCTTTTCAGAAGGCGACCTGGCGTCGGCCTACATAACGGGCTTTGCGGAGTCGTTGGAAAAGACGCTTGCCGATCCTGCGGTGATCAAGCTTGCCAAGGAAACGTCCGCGCTTGATGTCATCGGTGAGGTGATGGATGCCTATGGAGACCAGTTCCAGGAACAGGTCGACAAGGCCAAGGAAGGTCACGAAGAAAAGCTCTCCGCGTACCACACGGAGAAGGCGGAAGGGATGCTGAATCTCTATATGGCAGGCGCCATGTTCGCGGTATTCCTGTCTATCGTTTTCCTCTCCCTCATTATTCGGATCGAACGAAATCTCCGTCATCTTGAGACAAAGTCTTCCACGCAAGGATGAGTAGAGACAGCGCACTCCTCTGGCGAAAAATCACAGAAGGCGCGGTCGGACGGATCAAAACGCCACCCCCCCGGTGGCGTTTTTTTCTGCGCTGTCCCCGTTCGAACACCCTGTAATCGGCATTGCCTGGTGCGCAGTCAAAGACCGCACTTAATGCCGACGTCATTGGCGTGCGGCAAATTACCCAAGGACGCAGCTCAGAACCACTCGGCGTGGTAGATCCCTGGCTTGTCGGTACGCTCGAAGGTGTGGGCACCAAAGTAGTCGCGCTGTGCCTGGATCAAATTCGCGGGCAGCACTGCCGAGCGATAGCTGTCGTAGTAGGCGATTGCCGACGAGAAGGTCGGTACCGGAACGCCGCAGGCGATCGCAGTCGTTACGACTTCGCGCAAAGCACTGTGGTATTGATCGGCGATGTCCTTGAAGTACGGATCGAGCAGCAGGTTAGCGATATTCGCGTCACGGCTGTATGCATCCGTGATTTTCTGCAGAAAGCGCGCGCGAATGATGCAGCCAGCGCGGAAGATCTTCGCGATCTCACCGTACTGCAGATTCCACTTGTGCTCATCCGAGGCGGAACGCATCTGCGCGAAGCCCTGTGCGTAGGAGACGATCTTCGACAGATACAACGCGCGTCGCACAGCCTCGATGAACGACTTATGGTCGCCATCAAAGGACTTCGCCACCGGACCGGAGAGCACCTTACTTGCGGCCACGCGCTCTTCCTTCAGCGCCGAGAGGAAGCGCGCGAAAACTGATTCAGTAATGAGTTGCAGCGGCACACCCAAGTCGAGTGCCGATTGCGAGGTCCACTTGCCGGTGCCTTTCTGACCCGCCTTGTCGAGAATGACATCAATGAGTTCTCCGCCTGATTCCTCATCCTTCTTCTTGAAGATATTCGCAGTGATGTCGATCAGAAAGCTATCGAGCTCACCCTTGTTCCATTCGGCGAAAACCTCGGCCAGTTCGGGATTTTTGAGGCCCAGCGTGTTCTTGAGGATCGAATAGGCTTCGGCGATCAGTTGCATGTCGCCATACTCGATACCGTTGTGCACCATCTTCACATAGTGACCCGCACCATCTGGCCCGATATAGGTCACACACGGCTCGCCGTCCGGTGCCCTGGCGGCGATTTCCCTGAGAATCGGCGCGACGAGTTCATACGCATGCTTCTGTCCGCCCGGCATGATCGATGGGCCGTTGAGCGCGCCCTCCTCTCCACCGGATACACCAGTGCCGATGAAATTGAAACCAAGCGCAGACAGTTCCCTGTTGCGCCGGATCGTGTCGGTGAACAGCGTGTTGCCGCCATCTATGATGATGTCACCCTTCTCCAGCAATGGCTTCAGCACATCGATGTAGGCGTCGGTGGGCGCGCCGGCCTTGACCATCAACAGGATGCGGCGTGGCACCTCAAGCGAAGCAACGAACGCTTCAAGGGTATAGGTCGGGACGAGCTTCCGGCCTGGGTTTTTGGCAATGACCTCGTCCGTTTTCTCACGTGAGCGGTTGTAGATCGAAACGGCATGGCCACGGCTTTCGATATTGAGGGCAAGGTTCCGACCCATGACCGCCATACCGATCACACCGATGTGCTGCGTTGGCATTGTTCTTGACTCCGTCTTGGGAAATGTCGATACGGAACGGAAGGTCAAGCAAGATGAGTGCACCGCGAAGCACTCATCCCGCGCTTCCTTATGAGTACGTCACTGGGCCGCGCCCACCGCAGATGCCGGGGGCGGCGCTGCAAAGCTGCCTGCATACACGCCGACGAGCTTCTTCGGATCGAGATACTTGCGCAGCGCAGCGTTTACCGCGTCCACCGTGGCCGTCTCGATCGCGCGCTCTACCCCTGCCTCAAACTTCATGTCGCGCCCGAGGTTGAGCTGTCCGCGAAGGAGCGCCGCCAGCGCGCCGTCACGCGTACGCCCCATACGCATCTCCTGGAGCAGACCCGACCGTGCATCGGCAAGCTCGGCCTCGGAGATACCCTCCCGCAGAATCCGATCAACCTCTTCTGAGAGACCTGTCTTCAGGCGTCCGAGGTTCTGCGGGGCGTAAATGGCGTAGAAAATCAGGTTTGCATTAGCGTCATACGGGTTGCCCTGCAAAGCCGATCCCGCACCGTAGCTGATGCCTTCCTTCTGGCGCAGGCGATCGGCGATGCGACTCTTGAGCCCACCACCACCGAGAATGCGGTTGGCGATCACCAAGGCCGGCCACTCAGACGCGTCATCACGAATCGGCATCGCGGTACCGCCGATGAAGAATGCATTGGCCTTATCAGGAGTCTCCAGTTTCACTTCACCCGGTTTCTCGTCACGGTACGGGACCGGCACGCGCGTGTAGGGCTGGGCACTCTTCCAGTCTCCAAACAGCGTCTTGATCAGCGCTTGTATCGGAACCGCATCGAAATCACCCACGATCGCGAGCTGGGCATGATCCGTACCATAGAAACGCTTGTGGAAGGCAGCAAGCTGCGGCGCCTTCACCGTCTTGACGTCGGCGATCTCCTCATCGAGCGTCGGCGCATAGCGCACGTCGCCGCGCGGGTACGGATTATCCCAGCGCGCTAGCGCGCGGGAGGCAAGTGATTGCGGCTCACGGCGGCCATCTTCGAGCGCGGTGAGCGCTTCGTTCTGCAGCAGCACCAGCTCATTGGCCGGGAAACTCGGCGTACGCAATATGTCGTGCAGGAGCTTCAGGAAATCTGCGAATTTTTCGCGCCGCGTGTCGAAACTCACCACCACGGCGTTCCCATCCGACGTGCTGATCGACAGGTTTGCCTTGAGCGCATCCAGTTCGTCGGCAATCTGCTGGCGGCTCTTGCCACCCGTACCGCGCGTAAGCATCGATGCCACGAACTGCGCGACGGTGCGCTGCCCGATCAAGCTCTTCTCATCCCCCATGCGCAGCACAAGCGCTCCGTTCACCGTCTCGCCACGTGTCTTCTTTGGCAGCAATGCCAGCTTCATTCCATTGGGCAGTGCGGTACGTGTGGTGCGCTTTTCGATGTTCTCGGTCGACGGATCGAAACTCTCACCAGCGTCGAGCGCCTTCTTGCCCGTGTAGCCCGCCACCATTTCAGTGACAGACTGCATCGGCGGCGCCGTCACACGGTCCGGCTTGTCGGTCGGCACGAACTGGCCGACCGTACGGTTTGAATCCTTGAAGTAGGTACGCGCCACGCGCTGAACGTCAGCGACCGTGACCTTCTCGATGCGGTCGCGGTCAATGAAGAAGAGTCGCCAGTCACCCATCGCGATGGCCTCGGAAAGCGCGACACCAAGACGCACCGGATCAGCAAGCGTCTTGTCGAAGGCGTTGGCATAAGCGGTCTTCGCCCGCTTGAGTTCGGCCTCGGTGATCGGCGTGCGGTCGAAGTGCTCAACTTCCTGTTCGAGGACCTTCAGCGCAGTCGCGCGCGATTGCTTCTTGTCGAGCTGTACGAAGAACGCCATGTAGCCGGGGTCCCTCAGCTCCGCAGGAAATACATCGACACTGGTCGCGTGGTGTGCCTCGACGAGTTTCTTGTACAACCGACCGCTCGGCGCGTCAGTGAGCAAAAAGCCGAGAACCTTGAGCGCGGCCGTATCGGGATGCGCGCCCGGCACCGTGTGGTACACACTGGCCACATACTGGCTGTCACCGACGCGTTCCAGCGTCACTTCCCGCGGGCCGTCTTGCACCGGCTCTACCGTGTAGGTGGGTTCGATCACGCGCGAGGGCTTCGGAATTGCGCCAAAGTCGGCCGCAATCTTCACAAGCGTCGCCGCCTCATCGAACTTGCCGGTAACGGCCAGCACTGCGTTGTCGGGCTGGTAGAACTTGCGATAGAAGGCCTGCAGGCGCGGGATGTCAACGTTCTCGACATCCGCCCGCGCCCCAATCGTAGACTTGCCGTAGCTATGCCACTGGTAGGCCGCGGCCGTCACTTTTTCCCACAAGATCCGGCTCGGCTCGTTCTCGCCGGACTCCATCTCGTTGCGCACGACCGTCATCTCGGAATCCAGGTCCTTACGCGCGATAAAGGAATTGACCATCCGGTCAGCTTCCATCTTCAGTGCCCAGTCGAGGTTCTCGTCCGAGGCAGAGAAGGTCTCGTGGTAGTTCGTGCGGTCGTACCAGGTGGACCCGTTGAAATTCATGCCACGCCGCTTCAGTTCGCTCACGAGCTTGCCGTCAGGCAGATTCGGCGTGCCTTTGAAGACAAGGTGTTCGAGCAGATGGGCCATGCCGGTCTCACCGTAGCTTTCCATCCGCGAGCCGACCAAGTAGGTGACGTTGACGGTGGTCGTCGGCTTGCTGTCGTCGGGCGCGAGCAGTACGCGCAGGCCATTGGGCAGACGGTACTCGGTCAGTCCCTCGACGCTGGAAAGCCGTTCGACGCCAGCAGGCAGGATGACTGCCGGCTTGGCTGCATCGGCAAAAACCGGCGCGGGGGGCAGCAAGGCCGCTAGAAAAAGCGCGGCGACAAGGCGAAAACGCATCACGACTCCTGTTATCCAGAAAAAACAAGACCGGCGCCTCATGGCTGCCGGTCGTAGTCGGACCGCGAACTGCGCGGGCGGTTCAATCGCTGCAAAGGCAGGGTAGCCTCAGCGACGGCGGATGACGAATTCGAATTCCTTCGCTTCCGACTCAGTGGAAGAAACGAGCTCATGGCCGGTCTGACGGCAGAAGGCCTGGAAATCACGCACCGACCCGGGATCGGTCGCCACAACTTTCAACAGTGTTCCGGCAGTCATTTCGGCAAGCGCCTTCTTGGCACGCAGGATAGGCAGCGGGCAGTTGAGCCCTCGCACGTCGAGTTCGCGATCGGGTGGCATCTTCAGGTCTTTGCTCTTGTGGAAAACCGCACCGATTCTAGCGTGACGCTCTGCCGCCAGCTGGCATCCACCGGGTATCCGCCGTGTGCCGCCACACGCGCGTAGCGGACTTCCTGGCCTAAGGTGCACACCTACCAGCGACTCTTGTCCTTCAATTGCTGCGCGCGCTCTTCGCGAAACTTGGCGAGTCGCGCTTCAGCCACCGATTTCTCGTAGTAGTCGCCGTCGCCCGCGCGCAGCCCCAGGTTCAGTTGCTCGATCGCCGCCGGCAAGGTACCACGTAGGTAATAAACCTCCGCCTGAGCACGATGTTGCGCCAAGCGCTTGCCCTGGAGGGCGGATGCCTTGGCGAGGAGAGAAAACAATCGATCGTCGCGCGCATCGTAGCGGGAATACTGGTCAGCCAGCTTCGCCGCATCAGCCGCCCGGCCCGCCCTGATTTCGGCATCGATCAACGCATAGAGCAGTGCATGGCTTTGCGGGTAACGGCGCCGGGCATTTTCGAGCGCGGTGACGGTTCCGGCAGCATCCCCCTGCGCAGCGCGGATATCCGCACCCAGCAAGTCGATCATTTCGCTGTCGAGCTTAAGCTTCCTGAGTTGGTCGAATTCCTGCTGTGCACCCGCGACATCACTGACCCGCAACCTTGCCCGCGCTCGCGAATACCAGTGTGCGGCAGCCGCCAACGGCCGTTGCGGCGGTTCACCGGAGAAGCGTTGCAAGGTTTCCGATGGCATCGCATCGAGTTCCTCCACCTTCGCCTTGACCAACGTGAAATCGATCGAATCGATCACCTGGCGGTAGGGCATCAGCTGCACGCGGTTGGCGACGTCGGTGATCCGCTCGGGCGTCAGGGGGTGGGTGCGCAGATAGGCAAAGGCACCGCTGTCAAAAAGCCGGGTCTGACGATCCAGCCGCTCGAAGAAGCTGACCATGCCGCGTACGTCGAAGCCCGCTGCATTGAGCACCTGCAGGCCGACACGGTCGGCTTCGCGCTCGAAGTCGCGCGAATAGGCCAGTTGCGCAGATGCCGCAGCGGCCTGCCCAGCCATCGCGGCACCAGCGGCAGCTTCGCCGCTCGAACGGGTCGCAAGTACCGCGAGCAGAAGCGAGGCAAGCACCATGTAACCCAGGCTCTGCTGCTGGGCGATCATTCGAGCCTGATGTCGCTGTTGAGTGTGGGAGATTTCGTGCGCCATGACCGACGCAAGCTCGGATTCGCTTTGCGCCGCTGCGATCAGCCCAGTATTGAATACCAGCACACCGCCGAGCATCGACGCGGCGTTGATCGTCTTGTCCTTCAGAGCAAAGAAGCGAAAATTCGTACTCGGCGCTTGGCTGGCGGCAACCAGCCGCGCTCCGACTCCCGATAGATAGTCCTCGACTTCGGCGTCGTTCAGGTAGGTCGGTTCGTTGAAGCGGATTTCGCGAACAATCGCCTCGCCGATGGAGCGTTCGAGCTGCGGCGAGATATCCGCCGACGCGGCGTCGCCAAGGTCGGGAATACCTTCGGCGAATGCCTGAAACGAAAAGGTCACAACGAGGAGCGCCGCGATCAGTCGCTTTTTCATCGCGGTATGATAACCGTCGCCGGACAGCCGTCCGGCCTCCATTTGCAACCACCGGTAACACCTCGATGAGCTCACCATTGACGCATTTCGACACCCGTGGCCAGGCGCACATGGTCGATGTCGCCGACAAGTCGGAAACACGACGCATCGCACGCACACGCGGCCGGATCCAGATGCAGCCGGAAACCCTCGCGCTGATCCGCGAGGGAGGCGCGAAGAAGGGTGACGTGCTCGGCATCGCCCGCATCGCTGCGATCCAGGGCGCCAAGCGCACCGCCGATCTGATCCCGCTGTGCCATCCAATTCCGCTCACACGCGTCGCAGTCGAGTTCCAAATCGTCGAGGCTGAAAATGCGGTCGAAGTCGAAGTGACCGCCGAAACCGTCGGCCGCACCGGCGTCGAGATGGAAGCGCTGACCGCCACAAGCGTCGCGCTCTTGACGATTTATGACATGTGCAAGGCGATTGACCGCGGCATGCGCATCGACGGAATTCGGCTTGTCGAAAAGGAAGGCGGCAAGAGCGGCCACTGGCAAGCGCCCTGAACCCCACGACGGAACTTCATCCTTACCGGAGCTTTCCAGCCGTGAGCACGGAAATCGAACTCAAACTCAGTCTTCCGGCCGATGCGTTCAAGGACGCACGCAACCACCCGGTGCTGGCGACTGCGGAACCCGCCGAGGATCGGCGCACACTTGACAACGTCTATTTCGACACGCCAGGGCTCGAACTCCGCCGCGAGCGTATCGCCCTGCGGATCCGGCGCACGGGCAAGCAGGACTTGCAGACGGTAAAATGCGCGGCCGCATCGCTTGGTGGCCTTTCACACCGGCCCGAGTGGGAACAGCCCTACAACGGCAAAGCCTTCGATTTCTCGCAGGTGGACGCAGCCGCCGTGCGCGACCGACTGGAATCACTGCAAGGCCTTCTCGTCCCGGTTTTCACCACGCGCTTCGAGCGCGAGACGCTACGCATCCGCCCACGCAACGGCGCAAGCATTCTGGTCATGCTCGACCGTGGCAGCATCATCGCCGCCGATCAGGAAGCGCCGCTGGCAGAACTCGAACTTGAACTCGAAACCGGCACCCCTACTGACCTTTTCGAAATAGCGATCGCGCTTGCACGCGACCTGCCCCTGCTACCCGAGGATATCTCCAAGGCACAACGTGGCTACGCGCTATTCCAGCACCAGGCACAGAAGCCACGCCGGGCAGGCCCCTCTCCTATCACCCCAGGCACGAGCGCATTGGCCGCCTTCCGTGCCGTTGGTTTCGACACGCTGGCCATGTGGCAAGCCAACGAAGGTCATCTGCACGATCCCGGCAATACGGAGTTCGTACATCAGGCACGGGTTGCTCTACGCCGGCTACGCAGCGCTTTCGCGCTGTTCTCACGAGCCCTTCCGGAAGAGACGGTAAGTCACTGGAAGCCGCGACTTGCCGCACTCACCAATGCCTTGGGTGGTGCCCGGGATGCCGACGTGGTCCACGATGTGCTACTCGAACCGATCCTGGCCAGCGGCCCGATCGGTGATGACTTGCAGCGCCTGACGACGCTGGTGGCGCACGCCCGCGAGCGCGCGCGCAATGCGATGACGGACGGCGGCGGACGTGGCGCAGCGATGCTCGAACTGGCTGCGCTGCTGCATTCATTACCCGAGAGCGGCGGCGACAGCATCGAAAGCTTGGCATGTGAAGCGCTGAGGCGCACGCGTCGCAAGGCACGCGCCTCGCTTGAAGCCGCAGAAAGTGGCGATGTCGCGCAATTGCACCCGTTGCGGATCGTGCTCAAGCGACTGCGCTACGGCCTCGAGTTCTTCGCTCCGCTCTGGCCGGAATCCGCCGTATCCCGTTACGCAAAATCGCTCGCCACGCTGCAGGAAGACCTCGGGGAGATCAACGACGCCACAATGGGGAATCGCCTACTCGCCGAACTCGCCGCGGACGATCCGGGCCTGACAGCTGCGCGCGCTTTTGTCGCGGGCTGGCATGCTCAGCGGATTGCGCAGTTGCGACAGCGGGCAGTCGCACGAGCACGCGAGCACCTCTGGAGCCCGCCGCCCTGGAAGAAGAAGCCGACATAGGAGGTGAAAGCATGGATCTACTGCTCTGGCGCCACGCCGATGCCGAGCCGGGTTATCCGGATGAAGAACGCCGCCTGACCAGACACGGCGAACGCCAGGCCGCTCTGATGGCCGCATGGCTGCGCCAGCACGCGCCAGCGGACATGCGCATCCTCGTCAGCCCTTCAGAGCGCACGCGCCAGACGGTGGAGCCCTTCACCCAGGATTACGACGTGAGTGAAGACGTCGGTACCGAAGCCGACGCAGACTCGCTGCTAGTCGCGACAGGCTGGCCCGATGCGGCAGGTGCGACGCTGGTGGTCGGACATCAGCCCACGCTTGGGGTCGTCGCCTCACGCCTACTCGGGATTGCCGATGATCCATCGCTACCCGTCAAAAAGGGCGCCATATGGTGGTTCCAGTGCCGCGTACGCGAGGGCCAGCGCGAGATCACGCTCAAAGCCGTGATCCCGACCTCGCTCCTCTAGATCTCACATCACGTGCCCTGAGCGGCGAGGATGCGGTCGAGCAAGGCGTGCGCTGCGCTACGCTCCGCGTCGGACGCTTCGTCCACAGCACAGAGTTCCACGCCTTGACGCGCGTGCCGCAAGGCGGAATCGAGTTCACCCGCCACGAGGCTGGCGTTCGCCAGTCCAGACTCGGCGCGCCTGATCGCCTGCCAGTCGCCCAGGAGTCCGTACTGGATCCGTGCAGTCCGCGCCGCGATCAGGAGCAGCGTGCGTGTCGCCTCGTCAATCACGGGCGCACAAGCTAGCCGCCCCGCAATGGCTTCTCCGCACCGCGCGATCCTGGTACGGGACTCATCAGCCAAAGGGTCGACAGCGAGTGCGGCATTAAGCGCTGCGGCAGCGCCCATGATGTCGCCCCCGCCGACCAGCCGTTCGGCCGTCTCGCACCAAGCCGCGACCTCACAGACGGTTTCGCTAGATGTCATTGATCGGCCTCCGGAAACAACAGGGCCACGAAGCGCACCTCGCGCCCCTGGACGATTCCCCCTAGCCTTATTCAGCCGCACGCGTAACGCGGCGCTGGCGCACAGCTTCGGCCAGCGTATTGAGCACACCGATACTATCTTCCCAGCCTATACATGCATCGGTGATGCTCTTGCCATACTCCAACGTCTTGCCAGGCACCAGATCCTGACGGCCATCCTTGAGGTGCGATTCGACCATCACGCCCATGATGCGCGAATCACCGGCCTCAAGCTGGGCCGCAACATCCTGAGCCACGAGAATCTGGCGCTCGTATTTCTTGCTGCTGTTGGCGTGCGAGAAATCAATCATCAGGCGCGCTGCGATACCGGCCCCGGCAAGCTCCTTGCAGGCGGCTTCGACGCATTCCGCGTCATAGTTCGGCTGCTTGCCGCCGCGCAAAATAACGTGGCAGTCCTCATTCCCACCGGTGGACACGATGGCCGAGTGGCCAGCCTTCGTCACGGAAAGAAAATGGTGCGGACTTGCTGCCGCCTTGATCGCATCGATCGCAATCCGCACATTGCCGTCGGTGCCATTCTTGAAGCCGACCGGGCACGACAGACCCGACGCAAGCTCCCGGTGCACCTGCGACTCGGTGGTACGCGCGCCAATCGCACCCCACGAGATGAACTCTGCGATGTACTGCGGGGTGATCATGTCGAGAAATTCAGTCGCACACGGCAGGCCCATCTCGTTAATCTGCCACAGCAGTTCGCGCGCGATGCGCAGGCCATCGTTGATGCGGAAGGAGCCGTCGAGATTCGGATCGTTGATCAGGCCTTTCCAGCCAACCGTGGTGCGCGGCTTTTCGAAATAGACGCGCATCACCACGAGCAGATCGTCCGCCAGTCGCTCAGCTTCTGACTTCAGGTGACGCGCATACTCCTTGGCCGCCTCCGTGTCATGAATCGAGCATGGGCCAATAATCACCAGCAGACGGTCATCCTGCCCATGCAGGATCCGATGAATGCCCGCGCGGGCGTCGTAGGTCGTTTGGGCCGCCTGCGGCGTAGCCGGGAACTCGCGCAGCACGTGAGCGGGCGGGATCAGCTCCTTGATCTCGCGAATGCGAACGTCGTCGATATGCAGGCGGGTGGATGCGTTCATGGTTCCGGTTCCAAAACTATCGGTCTTCGGGGCCGCGCAATCTTTTTCGCGGTTTTTGCTCAAAAGAGCACAATTATAGCCGACGCGGTACCGCAAACATCGGGACTCGATATGAGTAAATCCCTGACATTCCCAATTGAGGTACCACGCGGGCGTGGCTCGGCAACACGGCCCGATGGGCGTTTCGAGTCGTTCCATCGTGAATCGTTCGACGACGGCTGGACACCCGACGAAGCACCGCCTGCCACGACAGAACTCTTCGTCGATCGAGCAAAAAGCGTCATTGTTCGCAACAGCTCGCCCGACGTCTCCTTCTCGCAATCGATCAACCCCTATCGCGGCTGTGAACATGGCTGTTCGTACTGTTTCGCGCGGCCGACACACAGCTATCTTGGACTCTCGCCAGGCCTCGACTTCGAAACAAAAATCGCCTGGAAGCCTGACGCGCCCGAACGCCTGCGCGAGGAACTCGCCTGCCCTGGCTACCGCTGTTTGCCGATTGCACTGGGCATCAACACCGACGGCTGGCAGCCAATCGAACGCAAGCTGCGACTCACGCGGCGACTGTTGGAAATCCTCTGTACGTGTCGCCACCCGGTGAGCATCGTTACAAAGGGGGCGTTGATCGAACGGGATGTGGATCTGCTCGCCGACATGGCGCGCGACGATCTGGTGCGAGTGGTGTTTTCGGTGACCACCCTGAATCGCAACCTCGCACGTGCGATGGAGCCGCGCGCCTCGACGCCCGAGCGACGCCTAGAAGCAATGCGGCGGCTGCACGAGGCGGGCGTGCCGGTCGGGGTGCTCTTCGCACCGCTGATTCCAGCGCTCAACGACCACGAAATGGAAGCCGTACTCGAAGCGGCTGCCGCAGCCGGCGCAGAAGTCGCGGGTTACACATTGCTGCGCCTACCACACGAGCTTGCCCAGTTGTTTCCTGTATGGCTGGAACGGCATTACCCCGACCGAGCCGCCCACGTGATGAGCCTTGTCCGCCAGATGCATGGAGGCAGGGATTACGCCAGCCAATTCGGTACGCGAATGCGGGGTACGGGCGTATTTGCAGAGTTTTATTCAAAGCGGCTGCACCACATCACCCAGCGACTCAGATTGAACCGTACGCAGCGGAATCTGAATACGGCAGCCTTCCGGCCACCTTCAAGGAATCCCGCTCAGGGCGAACTGTTCTGACATGCCTCGGGCATCATCGGCGACGCTATGGGCTTGTTTATTCCCATCCCTTGTCACTGCCCAC
>JAVBUM010000036.1:0-23239 GCA_031555325.1 Niveibacterium sp.
GTGATTGCGCCGGTCCCGACCTGCCGCCCGACGGGCCCGGCGACAGGACTGGTGACCTGCGGCGCATTCAGTGCATCGGCCAGACGCATGAGCGCGTCGGCCAGATCCTCCTCGGGGCGCGCCAGCACATGCAGCACGGCGTCTTCCGGATAGGCGAGCGAGGACTTGCCCGGATAGGCAAAGAAGGTCGCGGGCGCGGGTGTGCCGACAAGGATCAGGTTGCGCGTGCCGGCCAGCCTCGCGCGCGCCATGTCGCCGAAGTAAGGCAGGCGCTCGATCGCGAAGCGTCCCCGACCGCGCGCGACGCGGGCATTGGACGTCGTCGAAAAGAGCCGCGCGTCGACAGCCGCCTGGATACGGTGTGCGGCGGCCAGCGCGTCCTGCTCCAGCGCGCTGCCCGCAAGCAGCAGCACCGTGGGCTGTCCGCTGCGCAGCACGCGCGCGATCTGCTCGACGACGTCGGGCGAAACCTTGGGCGTCGGAATCGGCTCCAGCGGCGCGGCCACCCGGCCGCCTTCGTTCCAGCACACGTCGGAAGGCAGGACCAGGCTCGCGACGCCGCCCGGCGCCGCGCACGCGGCCTGCACCGCGCTTGCTGCGGCGCTGCCGACCGAGGCGGCGGTAGTGACGGTGCGCGTCCATGCCGACACGGGGCGCGCCCAGCCTTCGGTATCGGCCGTCAGCGGCGCATCGAAGGGCCGGTGGCCGGTTGCCTGGTCGCCGACGATGTTGACGATCGGCGTCCGCGCACGCCGCGCGTTGTGCAGGTTCGCAAGTCCGTTGGCGAGCCCCGGACCGCAGTGCAGGAGCGTCGCGGCAGGCTTGCCGGCGATGCGCGCATAACCGTCCGCGGCGCCGGTGACCACGCCTTCGAACAGGCCGAGCACGCAGCGCATGCCGGGAATGCGGTCGAGCGCCGCGACGAAATGCATCTCGCTCGTACCGGGGTTGGCGAAGCAGGTGTCGACGCCGCAGGCGAGCAGCGTCCTGACGAGGCTTTCTGCACCATTCAGGGGGAAATCGTTCATCAGCATTGCTCCATCAAGGGGTAAGACTTTGCGCAGATCGGCACGGAGCGCGCGGACGTCACGCCCGAGATTCATTGAGAACGCACGCAGGCATGCCGATCAAGCTCTTCAGGAGTCAGGTCTGAGCGCAAGCACAGCCCCTGACAAAGGCGCGACGAAACCCTATGCACCCACACCAACGGCAGACAGCTGGATCGACCTTGATGCCGGCTCGGTCCGCACCGCATCCCCGATGCCGAGCAGCAGGTCGGCCGCCTTCTCTCCGATCATCATCACCGGCGCATTCGTATTGCCGCCAGGACATTGAGATTCTCGCGGTCGCCATTGATCGAACGCGGATTGCCACCGTGCAGATCAGCACATGCAGCATTCCAGCGTTCGTCGTTGTGCGTCGTGCACTGATAAAGGCCAATGCCCTCCTGCACGGCACCGTTGAAGTCGGGGTTACAGAAGAATCCCGCAGCTTCGGCGGCCGAGAGGAAGTGGTGATCGAAAGTATTCGTCAATCGCGTGTCGGCCACATGCAGCGGACCGCGCCCACCGCGGAATTCGTCTTCTGCCAAGCGCACATTGCATTCGGAACGCTTGAAGTACGACGGCACATCACGCCAGCCCCAGCCTTCGCAGCCGAGTGCAGCCCAGCGATCGCAGTCGATTGGCATGCCGCGTGTGTAGATCATGCCGTTGATCGACGATATCCCGCCCAGTACGCGAGCACGCAACCAATCGTATGCATTATTCATGCAGCGGATCTCCGGTCAGGCCGCACCGAAGACCGCCTTGCCGTGACTGAAGCAACGGAATCCGTGGATACCCGCTGGCGAATCTGCGCCAGATGCGCACCGAAATCCGCCTCAAGCACTGCGACGAACACCTGCTCATGGTTTACGAGCAGATCGGCAGCGTGCTCAAGCAGCTCGATACGCTGCGATGCATCCCAAGGCGCTTCAGCGAGCGCTGCGGCGCGCTGCCTGTCAAGGATCGTGCGCATGGCGTCCGCATTCGAATTCGGATTACGAAACATCGATCGTCTCCTGCGAAAGGGAGGAACGTTGGCGCACCGGACTGCAGACCAAAGGGATGGCGGCGGCACCTTGCCGTCCTCCCCTCCAAAGGAGGAGGGGCGGCCGGCGCCGCATGCTCAGCGACGGATCGGTTTGAGCGTTTCGTCGAAGTCGCTCATGGACGGAAAGTGCAGCGGTTCGAGCGCATCCAGCCCGCGTAGCCGCTGGCGGTAGTCGTCGAGGAGCTGCGTCCGTTGCTCTGGCTTGATATACGGCACATGCCACGCCACGAAGGGCGGCAGCACGCTCATCCCGATATAACCGAGCGTGCCGCGCAGGATCGGGCGCAGCATGTCATTTAGATCATCGTGGATGCCACCCGCAGTCAGCATATGCGGCTGACCACCAACCGTAATGGCGAGCATCGCCTTCTTTCCCTTGAGCCCGCCCCGGTCATAGAAGCGCATGCCGCCGTAGCACAGGCCCGAGATCAGCACGCGATCGAACCAGCCCTTGAGAATCGCCGGTGCCGAGAACCAGTAGATCGGGAAATTGAAGATCACCAGGTCGGCCCACTGCAGCTTCTCGATTTCGCCGAGGATGTCGGCGGCGAGCGTCTTCGCCTCATAGCCGCTGCGCTGTTCGAGTGCATAGACGAGATAGTCCGGATTGGCGCGACTGCCGAAATCATCGGCGTCGGCAACCGCCTTCCAGTTCATTGCATACAGATCCGAAACCTTGACCTCGTGACCCTGCCCCGTCAGTTCTTCGACGGCGACATTCTTCATCGATGCATTGAACGATTGCGGCTCATTGTGCGCAAATACAATCAAAACCTTCATTTCTGGATTCCCTTCGCTTACTTCTTTCGTGCAGCGGCGAGTTGTGCCTGCAGAGCATCGATACGTTGGTGATTGTCTTCAGAACCGATGTAGCTGCGGAACAACCATTCCTGCACACGCATCGCGCTATCCAGATCGTGGTCGAGCACATGATTCGACAGACGTTTTGTTTCGATCAGGCACCCACGGTCAGACGTCGCCATCTGGCGTGCGATCACCGCGACCGACGAAAGCAGCTCGTCATCGGGGAACACCTTGCTGACATAGCCCATGCGCTCGGCTTCATCTGCGTCGTAGATGCGGCCGGTCAGTGCAACCTCCTTCGCACGGCCCAGGCCGATGATGCGCCAGAGCGGATCCATGACCGGAGTGAGCGAGAGGACGATCTCACGTTGGCCGAACTTCGCCCGACGCGAGGCGTAGCGGATGTCGCACATCAGGGTCAGATCAAAGCCGCCCGCAATCGCGGCACCACCGACAGCGGCGATCACGGGCAATGGGCAGAACATGATTGCCCGGTAGGCGCGGTGGAAAAGCGCCGTATAGGCCTCGTTGGAGACCTTCTCAAGCTTGCGAATTTCGTTGAGGTCGAAGCCGGCGGAAAAGTACTTCTCACCGCCAGTCAAGACCACGACATTGACATCCTCGCGCTGTCCGAGCGCAGTGAACATCGTTGTGATCTCCTCCAGCACTTCGGGCGCCAACGCATTGCCCTTGTCATGGCGATTGATCGTGACGGTCGCGACCCTTTCGGCAACCTCAAGCAGCAGATAACGGTAATCCATTCGAAAGTCCCTCGACAGAATATCCAAGAGCCGGCGGCACGGAAGGCCGGCGCAACGACTATCCGAGCCACACAGCTCGACTCGGTGTACTCATCACGCTCTCCGCGAGTTCGGTCATATCGAACGCGCTGGGAGCGGCGACGAAATGCATTGCATCCTTGCCTGCGTCCACCCGACACGCGAGCAAGGCTGTGGGCCAAGCTTTCACGCTTGAGCGGCATGAGCGCTGCTGCTTTAACGCTCTTACCGCCCTTCGTGCAGAGGCCGTCCACCTTCAACTGGACGATCGTTCGCTGGTTTGAGCGACGCAGAGGGTTCGTGCAGATCTCGCGCCCGGATGCCGATCAGCAATACCAGACCGCCCATCACCAATAGGCCGGCAATGACGTCGAAGGCGAAGAACAGACTGCCCGTCGCGCTCTTGATTGCACCGACCGCAGTCTGGCTGATCGCGCCAGCGAGATTGCCCATGCTGCTGATCAGCGCAATGCCTCCCGCCGCGCTCGCACTGCTGAGAAATGCTGGAGGAATCGTCCAGAACAACGACATGGCAGAAAGGGCCGCTGCGGCACCAATACTCATCAGCACGACCGAAAGCGTTGCATTGCCTTGCACGAAACCGAGCAGGAAGAAACTCCCCGCGCTGACAAACATGGTCAGCGCCAGATGCCAGCGCCGTTCCATATGACGATCCGAACTGCGGCCAAGCAAGTACATCGCGCACAAAGCCCCCGCAAAGGGCACGCTGGCAATCCGGCCGATGGTATTCAGGTCCTCGAAGCCGAAGCCACGAATCAAGGTCGGCATCCAGTACGACACGGTGTTCGAACCGCTATAGATCGCGAAATACACCAGGCCCGCAAGGTAGATGCGCGGATCAAGCAATGCCTTGCGAATGCCCGTATGCGTTCCGTGTGAGCCGGACGAAGTCGCACTTAGGATGATCTGCTTCTCGCGCTCGTTCAGCCATTTCGCATGAGCGGGTTTGTCGTCGAGCCAATACCAGCCAAACAAGCCAAGTGCGAAAGCCGGAATGCCTTCGAGCACAAACAGCGCTTGCCAGTCATTCAGGCCATGCCAGCCATCGAGATGCGTCATGATCGTGCCGGCCAATGGGCCGCTGATCATTCCAGCCACCACACCCGACATCAGGAGCGTCGCTGTAATGCGGCCGCGCACCTGCGCGGGGAACCAGTAGGTCAGGTAAAGGATGACACCGGGAAAGAAGCCCGCCTCAGCCAAGCCAAGGAAAAAGCGCGCGATGATGAGTTGATTCGCAGTGGTGACGAACGCCGTCGCGATCGTCACGCCCCCCCACAGGCACATAATCCGCGTCAGCGTGGCACGGGCGCCGACACGCTGCATCAACAGATTGCTTGGGATTTCGAACAGGATATAACCGAGATAAAAGACGCCGGCGCCAATCCCGTACGCGGTATCGCTCAGGGCGATGTCCTCGACCATTCGCAACTTGGCGAACGAGATGTTCAGCCGGTCGATGGCATTGATCATCAGTGAGATGACCAGAAAGGGCATCAACCGCCATATTGCCTTGCGGTAGACGCGTGCGCGTTCCGCGTCATCGGCGGAAACGACTGTTGATGCGTGTTGCTCGACTGCTCTACTCATGACGTGGCTCCTGCGCGGAACGGCCGGCTTGCTCCGTGGGTAAAGGCAGGGGCCGAAGCGCCGAAAGCGCGCCGGCCTGCATGTTGCGGACCTCTCAATCGAGACGCGCTTCCTTCAGCGACGCCATATCGATCACGAATCGATACTTCACATCGTTTTTTTCCAAGCGCACGAGTGCAGCATTGATGTCCTGCATGCGGATGATTTCGCACTCGGGCAGCACGCCATGCGCGGCACAGAAGTCCAGCAGCTTTTGCGTCTGATCGAGCCCCCCCATCAGCGAGCCTCCGACCGAGCGGTTATTGACCGCCAGCAGCGCGCCGTGGATCGGCTCCAGTGGCTCCAGTGCGCCGACGAGGGCGATCTTGCCGTGACGGCCGAGCAGCATCAGGTACGGATTCAGGTTGTGGCGCGTCGGAATCGTGTCGAGGATGAGATCGAACTGATTCGCGGCGGCCTTCATTGCATCGGCATCCTTTGACAGCAGCACATGATGCGCACCCAGCGCACGTGCCGCATCGGCCTTGCCCGGCGACGTCGTAATGACCGTCACTTCGGCCCCCAGGGCCGCCGCAAGCTTGACGCCAAGATGCCCAAGCCCACCAAGACCGACGATGGCCACCCTCGACCCGGAGCCGACGAATCGCTCGGCGAGTGGTGCCCAGACCGTGATGCCAGCGCACAGCAGCGGACCCGCATAGCGCATGTCGAGCGCTTCGGGGATACGCAGCACAAACTTGTCGCGCACGACAATGTGCTGTGAGTAACCGCCGTAAGTCGGTTCCCCGCTATGGCGATCGCGCCCGTTGTAGGTCAGCGTCGGCCCTTGCTGACAGTAGGACTCCTCACCTGCCTCACAGGCCGAACAGCCGCCGCAACTGTCGACGAGACAACCCACCGCGACGCGATCGCCCACCTTGTAACGCGTGACACCCGCACCGACCGCCGTGACATGGCCGACGATCTCGTGTCCTGGTACACACGGGAACTTCGTGTTGTTCCAATCGTTATGCAGGTAATGCAGGTCGGAATGACAGACGCCACAGTAGGCGATGCTGATGGCGACGTCATCGTCGCGCAATGCGCGTCGCTCGAAGCGCCAGGGCTTGAGTTCGGCGTTGACGTCATGGGCGCAGTACCCGAGGCAAGTGGTCATGAGTATTCCCGCTGGTGAAAAAACGGGCTCCGCATCCATGCGGGAGCCCTTCGATACCAACTTTTAGAGAGAAGGCCGCAACCACGGTGCGGGCGTGGCCTCGGGCGATGCGATCTGGTTGGAGATCCACTTACCCATTCGCCGCATCGGTTCGATCGCATCCTGCGGCGCGGCCCACTTCATGGCCGCCGCATAACCGAGCGAGACGATGCGCTGCGCGCCATAGAGCGGCAGGCGGTCCTTGAGCTGATCCTTGAGGCTTTCGGGATAGATGCCGACGGTCTGCGTGTAGGCGTCGACCGCAGCCATCACTTCATCGAGCGAATCGATCGGCACGAGGTTGGCAGTGCGGTCGTCAAGGATCGTGGCGAAGGACACGGGCTCGGGAATCTGCGACACGATGATCGCGCCCTCCCCGTCGCGGCCGCCGATCACCTTGTACCAGTCGTCATCCAGGCGCAGTGCGTCGACATGCGCCTTGAGCTGATGGTCGTAGTGCTTCGGCTTCGTGCTCAGCGTATTCGGCAGCTCCATCATCGCGTCGTACACATAGCGGCCGAACGTACCGAGCTTCGCCAAGCCCTCTTCGTCGGTGCCGCTTTGCACGTAGATCACGCGCGCACAAACGCAGCCCTTCTGATTCAGCGCGCCGATGTCACTCGCAAGCCGCAGCGCAGCCTCGCGCATCGTGGCGTCGCTCTCGAACGCGCCACTGCCGATGATGCTGGCGCTGCGCTTGGGGTCGAGCGAAATCAGTTCCAGCCCAGGCTGGATATAGCGCGTGACGTGCTTGAGGGCCGCGAACCCGCCCCAGGCCACGATCTTCTCGATGTTCTGCGGCTGGTACAGGCGCTGCTCCAGCGCTTCGTCGCCGCCCTTCCAGTAGGCCACCGAGAGATGCTTCGTCAGCGGATGGTCCGGCGCCATGTCGATCATCGTGCGTGCGATGGCGAGCGCGGTGAAGGGGTCGTTCGACGGCGCCTTGATGATCGCGTCCGAGCGCAACACCATGTTGCGCAGGATCGTCACCAGCGACAGCGGCGCCGCGTTGCCCGCGACGATGTGCAGGGTACGCGAACCGAAGCAGCGCGTTTCCAGCTCCGTGCCGTCGATCAGCTTCTGATGGACCCAGCCTTCAAGGTACTTGATGCCGACCGTGCTTTCGACCATCTCAATGATGAAGTCGCGCGCAAGATAGGCAGGCAGACCCATGTACGCGCCCTTGAGCATCGTCGGCGTCACCGGCGCGGTCAGGTACGACAGCTCACAGGCCTCCTGCAGATACGTGTTCTTCGCGAAATCCAAGCGCCCGGCCAGTTCGCCAGCGTAGTCGAGGATGTCCTCGAAGCTCAGCTCATACAGGTCCGCGAGGCGCGCCGGATTACCCAGCGGCAGGCGGTCGACATACTTGTGTGCATCCGGCGTGAGGAAGGACAACTCGCCGCCGCGGCCACCGACTTCGACAAGGTTGTCGGTGATGACTTCACCGCGGATGATCATGGGTGCAATGGGCTGGCTCATGGCATCACCTTTCGTGCGTATTGAGGTAGTCCATCGCTTCGCGATAGGAACTTTCGGTCGCGGCGCACGTGATCTTGTCGTCGCCGCCATTCTTGTCGCTGTAGCGCTGGATCGGACCTACGATGTAGCGGCTCGGCTGGCCACACGGACAGGGTTCATCCCATTCGACAGTGACCTCGTCACCCGTGATGAAGCCGCCCCAGTGGATGTCCGCGCCCAGGTCATAGAAAGCGGCGCGGCCGGTGACGCGGCCGGTGCGCGGCAGCGGCTTGCTCGTCTCCGGATCGAGCAGGTACGGGATGACCGTGTGCGCGAAGTGGTAGTGCCCCTGTTCGCAGCGCATGTGGGAGCCGCCGACGATCTCGGACATCGCGTAGGTTTCGTTGAGCTTGCCGGCGCCGGTGAATCGCAGCACTTCCTCGCGCCAGCCGTCCGGCTGTACCACGCCCTTGGCACCGCCCGTAGTGGTGATATAGGAATCCGGATGGAACACGCCTTCGATACCCTGCGCGAGTCCGGCCTTTGCCATGTTGTGCAGCAGGTTCCAGGTGGCGCCGATGTACACGCGCTTGCCGCGCAGCTTCGTCGACATCTCCTCGAAGAACTCGGCCAAGTGACGTGGCATGTCGGCCTGCAGTGTGTCGAAGGCCCGCTTGCGTGCCATCAGGTCGGAATCGATCACTAGCCGGTCGAGCGTCCCGCGCGCATGGGCGGCGCGGATCTTCGCACCCAGGTGCAGCATGTCGGAACTAAGCGTCTCCGGGTACGCGGCGTGGAAATACGTATCGTCGGGCAGCAGCGCCTTCATCAGGAAACCGTTCCCGCGCAGATGGCTCAGGTAGCCTGCGCGGTAGTAGGGGAAGGCGGTATGCAATTCGGGTGATGACGTATCACTGGATTCCATCTTCCAGGCAAAGAGCCGGCGCACTTCGCAGGTCTTCTGCCATTCGCGCACACTGTTGGGCAGGAAGGATACGGTGCCCGAAGTTCCGGACGTGTGGCTGATCCGCAGTTGCGGCGCACCTTTGTCCATCGTATCGAACCAGTCGTCGAGGCCATGACAGCGGCTCACATCGACCGCAGCGATCGCTTCCGCAGCCTCGGGCGTCACCAGCTTGCCGATCCAGCGATTGATCTGCGCGTAGCTGTGCTTTTCGAGCAACGACGGCGGATACGATTTGAATACCGTGTGCTCGAACAGGAGCGGCACGATGTCCTCTACCGTGTGCACATGCTCGATACGTTCGGCATCGGCGAGCTTCTTCAGCGTAGGAACGCGATCGCGCAGATGCGCAAAGCGTTCCCTGAGCGCGGCCAGTTGCAGCGCATCGACTTCTTCGCGCGGCATCATGTTCCAGTTGCGATATGAGTGACCCACGAGCGCTGCAGGGTCGTCGAGCAGCAGCTGCACCTTGCGGTCTATCGATTCTTCCAAGACTTCCTCCTGCGTGTCAGTCGCACGGACGCGCCACCAGCGGGCATCCGGAGAAAGATCATGTTAGGCGCGGCGGGCATGGAATCATTTCCGGATTCCAGAACCGCTCAAACCATCGCAAGCGATTGATTTACACGGAGAATTCCGCGCATCGACGCACCCTTCGCGGCTGCATTCCGGATCTGCCGTCGTCAACAGTGCATGCAGCATCCGGGCCAGCATCGTCACGGTGTCCGGCTGCGTGAGGTACTCGGGTTTTTCGATGAGAAGCGCGCGCGGTAATGCGGTGACTGCCTGATAGGCGAGGAAACCGGCCTTCTCGCGATCGCGCACCAGCACTTCGTCGCTAAAGCGTTCGACGAGCGCCGGAATCACGACCGAGGACCAGAAAGCCTCTGGCTTGACGAGGTCGAGGCGCTCAAGTTCAGCGTAGTACGCAGCCTTGAGCGACAGATCCGAGTCGATCCGCAGCCATCTGTGCAGCGCGGTGAGCGCCTCACCGATTATCGTCCCCAACCCTTCGTACAGCGTCGCGCCGGGCGGGAGGGCATTGATGCTGGCAAGCAGGTCGCGCCGCGTGTCCTGCCGATAGTCATTGAAGATCGCAGCGATCAGCGATTCAATCGTCGGGTAGTACTCATAGATCGAGCTGGCCGCCACGCCCGAGCAATCGGCGAGCCGATAGATCGTCAACGCAGCACGACCTTCCCGCTCGAGGATGTCCCGGCCGGTCTTCTTGAGCGCTTCGACCAGTGCGATCGAGCGCGCCTGCCTCGGTTGCTTGCGCTGCCGTGCGGGCAATTCGACACGCAGCTCGTTACCCGGCTGTATCACAGTACGCCGGCCGGTTGGCACGGAAGGCTGAACACCGCTTGCCATCGCACTACGGTGTAACGATGTTGAACATCGGATTGAAAGACGTGAGCGTGCCGATCAGGCCCGTGAATCGGGCCGCATCGCCTTCGAGCCGGATATCGCCCTGCCTGATCGCAGTGGCGAAATCCGTCTGCCTCAGGTTGATACGGTCGAGCGTGGCCTTGCTCATCATCACGCTTGCATCGGCCTTTGGATGCCGCGCATGCTCGCGATACGTGAGCACACCATTGCGCAACGTCAGCGCAAAGGATTCACCCAGGTCGTCGAAGATCCAGTTCAACCGCATATCGTGGCCGACGGCCTTATCGGAATCGAGTCGCACGGCGAGCAAATCCATGAACATCGCCGGCGTGGCCGCGCGTACGAGATCGCCCGTGGTCCGCCCCGAGCCTTGGCCCACGCCTTGGCGCAGTTCGTGTGCGCCAAGCAGGTACATGTTCCGCCAGATGGCGCTCTCGCTGCGGTATCCAAGCTGTTCAAGCGCGTCAGCCTGCGCTTCGCGTGCAACCTTATTGTCGGGCGCCGCAAAAACAAGCTTGTTGCCGAGTTCGACAGCCCAACGATCGTCCCCCTTCGCCATCGCCTCACGCATCAGCGCAAGCACCTTGTCCGGGCCGCCGAGCGCGGCCACATAGCGCTTGCCCATGTCCACCGGCGTGAGCGGATCGAGGTTGGCCGGGTTGGCGTCATAGAAGCCGAGGTAACGTTGATACACCGCCCTCACATTGAAGGAGAGCGAGCCGTAGTAGCCACGCAGATACCACTTCTTGCCGAGTTCACCCGGCAGTCCGGGCATCGCCTCGGCAATCTCGTTCGGCGTCAGGCCCTGGTTCATGAGATGCAGCGTACGGTCGTTCATGAACGCATACATGTCACGCTCATCGGCAAGCAGCGTACGGATCGCCTCACCACCCCAGGTCGGCCAGCTGTGCTGGGTGAACATGACGTCCGCCTTGTCGCCATAGCGCACAAGTGCGTCATCGATATACCGCGACCACGCCTTCGCGTCGCGCACCTCGGCGCCGCGCGGCGTGAGCAGGTTGTGCATCATGCGGACGGCATTTTCCGCCATGCAGAGCGCTTGCAATTGAGGTAGATAGAGGTTCATCTCTGCCGGGGCCTCGGTGCCCGGCGTGAGCTGGAATTCGACTTCGATACCGGCGATCGTGTGGGTCTCGAACGGCTTTCCAACCACCACGTTCGGCTCGATCAGCGTCACCGTCCCGCCTGCCGGCCCGCTCTTGCCAAGGCCTGCGTCGACCTGGCCGCGCGCGCCGCGCGGCAGCAGCGAGCCGCCCTGGTACAGACTGCGGCGAAACATTGCGGTGCCAGCGAACACGTTTTCGCTGATTGCGTGCTCAAGGAAACCCGCTGGCGCATAGATCTTCACCTTGCCAGCCTTTATGTCGGCTTCGTCGACCACACCCCGAACGCCGCCAAAGTGATCGGCATGGCTGTGGGTATAGGCAACCGCGACGACCGGCTTGCGCGGCCGCTTCGTGTAGTACAGCTCAAGCGCGGCGCGGGCCGTCTCGGAGGTCATCAGCGGATCGATAATGAACAAACCATCGTCACCCTCGACGATCGTCATATTCGCAAGATCCATCCCGCGCGCCTGATAGATCCGGTCGACCACGCGGAAGATGCCGGCGTGCGCGTTGAGCTGCGCGATCCGCCAGAGACTCGGGTTCACCGTATCGGGCGCGGTGCCGCGCAGGAAGTCGTAGTCGTGCGTGTTCCAGACCGCGCGGCCCGCGGCGTCGCGGATCTCGCCTTCGAAAGACGCGATAAGGCCGCGCGAGACCTCGTCGAAATCGGCACGGTCGGAGAACGGAAGTTGTCCGCGCACGGCTGCATTGGCGGCCGTTGTTGCAGCAGACGCGGGCTTTGCGTCGGGGCTGTTCCCTGCCGCAACTGCGCCCGAGGCCAGACAGATCGAAAGCGCCGCGATAGCCAGTGTTCTCATCGGAACCATTCCTTCAGTCGATGCGCTGCATCGGCGGCATCTTCCATTGGCCGTCCAGCGCTTCAGGCTTCGGCCAGAAGACCCGCAGCGCCATGACGAAAGAACCGTCCGGCGCGGGCAGCCAGTTGGCCTCTTTCTCCGCGCCCGGCGAATCGTGCTGGACGTAGAGCGTCACGCCGCCATCGGCATCGCGCACGAGTTGCGGCAGCATCGGCGAGTTGATCAGGTAGCGGTTGAGCGGATTGGCCACGAGCAGCCGCGAGGGCAGCTCGTACATCGTCAGCGACCAGAACGCGTTGGCCGGCGGCAACTGCCCGGGCGCGAAGCGCACTGCGTAGCGGTGGGAACCATCCAGTCGCTGTCCCGCTTGGTCGATGTAGTAGCCGAGGTAGATCGCCTCTTCCTTCGAATTGCCATAGATGCCGTTCGCGGCGCCACGCATGCGGTAGGCGTAGTTGTTCTTCAGTTCTTCACGGCTGCCGAGCAGGTCGCCGCTTTTCAGCTCGCCTGCTTGCGCGCGCTTGTCGAGTTCGACCTGCACCTGCCACGCGTCCGCCATGCCGGCTTCGATTGCCGCGCGAATCTCGGGGCGCTTCGCCTGTGCGTCGAAGCGCAGGCCGGCGCCGATGCCGAGCTTCGCGAAGCGCTTCATCAGCGCCTGTTCGGACGGATGTGTCGGGCAGAAGCGCAGGAGGAAGTTCAGGCGCTCGAAGAATTCGAGCGAGGTGCGCTCTTCCTTCACTGTGAGCGGCTGCGGGAAATCGATCGCAGGTGCGGCCGCCGGCGCCGGCTTGCCGAGCCATGCGGACAGCGGCTGCACCTTGTAGCCCGCCTGAACCTGCCGGACCTTGTCGATGTCGGCCGGGCCGAAGAGCTGCGTGCGGTAGAAAACAAAGGCGAATTCGGTTTCCGAGCGGATCACGGCCTTGATGCCGGGTGGCGTCTGCCCGTGCCAGCTCGGACCGACGAGGAGATAGTCACCCGCCCCATTGCCTGTCGTCCGGGTACCCACGTAGGCAAAGTTGTGCGTGTAGGCATCGATGAACTGCGCGACGTAGTAACGGCCCTTTTCGACCGCCGGCATCGAGAGCACGAGCGGTTCGGCGCGCAGGTCGGCGCCGAGTTGCGAATACGGCGTGTCGGCGTTCACTGTCTGGATCGCCTTGTCTTCCGGCGTGAAGACACGCGCATCGCTATTGATGTGGTTCCAGGGCGCCTTGTACTCGGCGCCGCCTTTGTCCTCGAAGTAGGAGTACTGGATGCGATAGCTGTCGACGATCGGAAAGCCGTAGATGTAGGCCTCCTTCGCGATCGCGCGCGCCTCGTCTGCGGAGAGCGTATCAGCGGCGAATGCCTGTGCGGCACCGAACAGGGCAAGCACCGCGGCTACGCAGCGGAATGCAATTTTCATCTGGGGAGTCTCACTGGATCTGGGTGGCCTGCGGGAAGCGCCAGCTGCCATCGAGGATTTCGGCGTGTGGACGGAACATCCGCACCATGTAGTTCCAGCCCGGTCCTGTCGGCAGGCAGTTGGGCGTCCTGGCGTTGCAATCGCCGAACTGCACGGCGACGGTACCGTCCGCCTGTTTCGCGGCCGTCACGTTGTTGAGCGTGTAGGCGTCGAACGGGTTCGGAATGAAGCGCCCTTCGCCGTCGTACACCGTGATCGACCAGAAGCCGTCGACCGGCACCTTGTCCTTCACGACCAGCCGGTATGCGGCCTTGCCGTCGTTATGCTCGGGGAATACGTTGAGGTAGGTCGCTTCACGGTCCGGGTTGCCACCCCAGGCCGAGGCCGTGAGGATCAGGCGCCGCACCGGGTCGACCTGACCTCTCGCGCCGAAGCCGCGCGCGCTGTCGGGGAGCGTGGAGGCCAGCGTGAGCAGCGCGTCGCGCACCTTCTTGTGGCTTGCGGCATCCCAGGTGGGAACTTCAAAACGGCCGACGCCCGCAGGCTGTTCGAGTTTCGTCGCATCCTGCAACGTGTGCACGCGTCTGAAGTCGGCGGGATCGGCAGGATCGACGAAGGTACGCAGGGCCAACATCAGATAGCGCGTGCCGATCTGCTCGCGGGTGTAGGTGTAGCGGCCTGCCGCGTAAACGACGGCAGGCACGTAGTGGTCTTCGTCAATCACGATCAGCGAGCGGAAGCGCTTGCCCGCTTCCGGCAGCGTGATGGTCACCGGACCGGCATCGAGATCGAAGACGGCGGCGGAATAGAGCGTGTCGCGATTAGCGCGGACGACAAGTTGCTTGTCGATTGGCTCCAGCGTCCTGCGGTGCTGGAAGCGACCCAGCCCCCCCGCGAGTTTGATGACGTTTGAAAAATAGCGATCGGTTTCGGCGCGGGCGAAATTATCGGCGGTGACGGGAACGGCGTCACCCGCCCTGACGGCAAGTGGAAGCAAAGCCACGATCAAAGCGATGTGCTGCAGGAAACGCATGAGAACCCCTTTGAAAGTCAGTCGTTGAAACCGAATCACCTGAAGCTCCGCATTTTTGGAGGCGCAGAGGGTTGGGGTGCTCGATCACCCCCGCTTCATCATTCCCACACAGGCAGGAGTCCAGTCGATCACGATCTCTCTTTCAACCGACCAGGCCCTGCCTTCGCGAGGGCGACAAGGTGGGGACCGACCGACGCTACGGGTCCACTTCGTCATTCCCCGCGCAGGCGAGGTCCAGCCCCACGCCGCAGCCGTCAGGCCCTGGCGCACCCCTCACGCCGTCTCGAAAACGACCTTCTGGCCTAGCTCAGCCCAGTGCGTAGCCTTTTCCAGATATCGCGCTTCGATCTGCGTGCGGCGGATCTTCAGCGTCGGCGTGAGGAATCCGTTGTCCATCGACCACATGTCGTCGACGATCACAATGTGATTGAGCTTCTCGTGGTCTTCGAGCGATTCGTTGACCTTGTCGAGCAGTGCTTCCATGTCGTCGCGGAGCTTCGCGCGAGCCTGTGCGTCGTCGAGGTCCTTGCGCGCATCCGCCGTCAACATGACGAGTGCAAACGGCTGCGGGTACGAAGGGCCGGTCACGCAGACGGCTTCGATCTTCGGATGGGTGAATCGGTTTTCGATCGGCGCGGGTGCGACGTACTTGCCCTTGCTCGTCTTGAACAGTTCCTTCACGCGGCCGGTGATCTTCAGCCGTCCGAGTTCGTCGACCTCGCCGCGATCCCCCGTGTGGAAGAAGCCATCCTCCGTCACGCTCTGCGCGGTCAGGAGCGGCTGCTTGTAGTAGCCCATCATGCGGGTTGGGGCACGAATCAGGATTTCGCCGTCATCGGCAATACGCCGCTCCACGCCCGGCAACGCCTGGCCGCAATAGCCAAGCCGCACTTGGCCAGGCCGGCTGTAGTGCGAGTAGCAGAAGTCCTCGGTCATGCCATAGACATCAAGCAGTTCGAGACCGAGCGTTCGATACCAGTCGACGATCTGCGCAGGCAGCGGTGCGGAGCCGGTAAAGGCAATCCGCACGTCATGGAGCCCGAGCATCGTGAGCACCTGCTTTCTCAGCGCGGCCCCCACTTCCGACTGCTCGCCGAGCATGGCCTGCTGCTCGGGCGGGAGCCTGGCGTTGATCGCCGAATGGAACTTGGTCCACAGGCGCGGCATCGAAATGAACAGCGTCGGCTGCGCGCGCTGGAGATCGCGCGGAAACGTCTCAAGGCTGTCGGAAAAGTAGACGCGACAACCGCCGTGAATCGAATTGGATTCGACAAAGGCGCGTTCGGCCGCATGCGCGAGCGGCAAATAAGAAAGCAGACGATCTGCGGTCGTGAGGTGGGTGAAGTCACCGGCACCTTCAGCATAGGCGTGCATAGCGCCAAAACTGTGCATCACGCCCTTCGGCAGCCCCGTGCTGCCGGAGGTGTAGATAATCGTGGCAAGTTCTTCGGGTGTCGCAGCATAGACATCTTGCAACGGCGCATTCGCTTCGACGATCGCGCTCCACGCTTGCGCGCGCTCGGGCAGTTCAGGCGCCATCGGCAGGCTGACGATCGGCACACCCTCAGGCAGCACAGTGCGGATCTCGTTCCATCCGTCATGCTTGCCGTCGAGCTTGCCAATGAACAGAAGACGCGCGCTGCAGTGGTCGAAAACATAGCGCGCGGTATCCGCACCCATCGTTGTATAGAGCGGCACCGACACGTGCCCCGCCATCCAGATCGCAAGGTCGGCAATGATCCAGTGCGCACTGTTCCGGCCAAGTATCACGAGGTTGCTCTTGGCAGGCAGGTCGAGCGAACGCAGGTATGTGGCCATGCGGCGCGCTTCGTCGCCAACCTGACGCCACGTGTAGTCGACCACGGTACCGTCCGGGCGCGGCTCGGTGAATTGGATCGCATCAGGCTGGGTCTGCTCCCAGTGCAGGAAGCATTGCAGCAGCGTCGTCCGGTTCTTGTCGTCCATCGTGTCTCCTCCGGAGCGGTGCGCCAAAGCGCTCCGCCCGATTTCTTATACGGCAGGTAGTCCTAGCGCTGGCTACCCATCCAATCACGCAACACAGCCTCGCGATCTTCGCCCCGACTGGGTATACGACCGATCCGTCCCGGCGTGCGCGAGAAGCGTGGCGCGGGATTGGCCTGTAGTACACCATCAATACGGCTGTAGACCTCGCGTGCCGCCATGTGCGGATGCGCCGCCGCTTCGTCCGGATCAAGCACCGGTGCGAAGCAGGCGTCGGTGCCTTCAAGCAGCGCGCACCATTCGTCCCGCTTTTTCGTGGCGAACAGTTCGGCAAGCTTTGCGTGCAGTGCTGGCCACGCGTCCACATCACGCGGCTTGGCGTAAGCCGGATCGCTGGCAAGGCCAAGCTTGTCCATCAGGATCGAATGGAATTTCGGCTCCAGCGCACCCACCGTGATGAAGTGACCGTCCGCGCAGCAGTAGCTGCGGTACCAGTGCGGACCGTCGAGAATGCTGCGGCCACGCTCGATCTGCATTTCTCCGGCGGACTTCAGGCCCATCAGCAGGTTCATCATGTTCGCGCTGCCGTCCACGATGGCCGCATCAATCACCTGCCCTTCGCCAGTTGCCCGCGCATGCATGACGGCAGCAAGCAATCCCACCGCGAGATACATCGACCCACCACCGATATCACCAACCAGGCTCGGTGCCGACAGCGGCGGCTCACCGGGCTGGCCGGAATACCACAGCGCGCCCGATAGACCCAGGTAGTTGATGTCGTGCCCTGCCGCATGGGCGAGCGGTCCGCTCTGGCCCCAGCCGGTCATGCGGCCGTACACCAGCCGCGGGTTGCGCGCCATGCAGACGTCCGGCCCAAGGCCGAGGCGCTCCATCACGCCCGGCCGCATACCCTCCATCAGCGCATCACAGTTCTCGATCAGCCCGAGCAGCGTTTCGATGCCTTCGGGCGACTTCAAATCGAGTGCGATCGAACGCTTGCCGCGGTTGACCACCGTGTGCTTGCCGATGTCGATGTCATTCGGACCGGATTCGAGCCGGTCGACGAGTACGACATCGGCACCCAGATCGGCCAACAGCATGCCGCAGAACGGCACCGGACCGATGCCGTAGATCTCCAGCACGCGAAGCCCGGCCAGCGGGCCTTTCCCGTTGTGGCTCATGCGTAAGTCCCCGAGGCTCAGACGAACGCGCCGATGCCCGTCAGCGCACGCGAGATCATGAGCTTCTGGATCTCGGTAGTGCCGTCGGGAATCGGGATCACGATCGCTTCGCGCGCAAGGCGCTCGACGTCGAACTCCTTTGTCAGACCGTTGCCGCCGTGCAGCTGCACCGCATCGCGGCAGACCTTGACCGCCATCTCGGTGGCGAACCACTTCGACATCGATGACTGCACGTCGCAGCGGATGCCGGCGTCCATCATCGAGAACGCGCGGAAACACATCAGGCGCGCGGCGTCGGTCAACGTGGCCATCTCGGCGATCTTGGCGGCGATGAGCTGGTGCGCGGCGATCGGCTTGCCGAACTGCTTGCGCTCCTTGGCATAGGCGATCGAGGCTTCGAGCGCTGCACGCATCAGGCCCACCGACAGCATGCCAACGTTGGCGCGCGCCTTCTCGAACAGTTTCATCGTGTTCTTCAAGCCGCAGCCTTCTTCCCACACGATGTTCGTCGCCGGTACGCGTGCATTGGTGTAGAACACCTGCGCGGTCGACTGGCCGTTCATCGCAATCTTGTCGATGTTGCGCGACTCGTAGCCGTGCTCGACGCGATCAACCAGGATGTGTGACAGCGCATTCGGGCCTGTGCGCACGGTGGTGATCAGGAAGTCCGAGTAGTGGCCGTTGGAAATCCAGACCTTCTCGCCATTGATGATGAAGTGGTCACCATCGCGCTTGCCGGTGGCCTTGATGTCGGCCACGTTGGAGCCCACGTCTGGCTCACTGATGCAGAAGCCGCCGAACGTGCGGCCGGCCAGGATGTCCGGCAGATAGCGGTCACGCAGATGGGCCTGAGCTTCGGGCAGCTCGGCCAGCGTGATCGCCATGCCCTTGTTGATCATCACGCACAGCGCGATGTCCACCGACACTGCGCAGATCTCTTCGAACAACATGCCCTCGGTGACGATCGATAGGCCCATGCCGCCGTGCGCTTCCGGCACGCTCGCGCCAGGCAGGCCGAACTCGGCAATGCCCTGCGTGATTTCGCGCATCTTTTCCTTCGGGATATGGCGGTCGCGATATTCCTTCGCGATCGGACGGATCTCCGACTCCAGGAACTTGCGGAAGCTCTCAACAGCGAGCCGCTGGTCTTCGGTGGCGAATTCGATATTCATGTGCTTTACCTCTTTGGATCTCTTAGACGCGGCCGAAGATGCCGACGTGTTCGGTGGCTTCTTCGACGCGCCACAGGCCGCCGCCATTGCCCTGCACCGCAAAGCGTGCGCCTTCGACCTGGCGCGGACCGCAGTTGCCGCGCAGCTGTTCGACGAGTTCGAAGATCTGGCCGATGCCCGTGGCACCGATCGGGTGCCCCTTCGATTCGAGACCGCCCGAGGGGTTGATCGGCAGACGGCCACCGAGCGACGACTCACCGCGTTCGGCCATCACACCGCTCTGACCCGGTTCGCACAGGCCCAGCGCTTCCACCGTCAGCAGTTCGCCGATCGCGGTGGCGTCATGCACTTCGGCGACGTTGATCTCGGACGGCGCGATACCGGCCTGTTCGAACGCCAGCTTGCCGGCCTGCAGCGTGCAGCCACGGGCGTAGTCGTCGGCGGCACGGGCGGAGGCCGAGCGCATCACGCTGGCCATCACGCGGATGGCGCGCTTGCGGTCGAAGCCGTACTTGGCGATTGCCGATTCGGTGCAAAGGATCGCGGCCGAGGCTCCGTCGGAGATCGGCGAGCACATCGGCAGCGTCAGCGGATAGGTGATCGGCGCGGCGGCAAGGATTTCCTCGACGGTCATCGGCTTGCGGTACTGCGAGCGCTCGTTGTGCACCGAGTGGTTGTGGTTCTTCGACGCCACCGCCGCGAGTTGGCGCTGGGTGATGCCAAAACGCTCCATCAGCGCGCCACGGCCAAGTGCCGCATACACATCCATGAACGGGCTGTACGGTTTGTCGGACATGCTGCCCGGCGGCGGAACGATGCTCTTGCCCATGTTGGCGAGGTACTGCTTGTTTTCCTCGAAGGTGGACACATCCCAGGCCGACTCGAAGCACGAGAACATCTTGGCCTTGTCATTCGTGTACATCTTCTCGGCGCCCACAGCCATCACCACGTCGGCCGCACCAGCGCGCAGCTGCGTCACCGCGAGGTTGAACGCTGCGCTCGACGAAGCGCAGGCGGCTTCGAGGTTGTAGATCGGGATGTTGTCGAAGCCCAGCGGCAGCAGCGCGACGTGGCCGCGGATCATGTGCTGGCCGTCGAAGTGGCCCTGCGTGGTGTTGCCAAAGAAGGCGGCCTGCACGTGCTTGCGGTCACAGCCAGCGTCCTTGAGCGCATCCTCGACAGCCCAAGCGGTCAGTGCCTTCACGCTCTTGTCCATGTGACGGCCAAACGGGGTCATGCCGACGCCAACGATGTAGATGTTTTCCATGTGATGTCCTCAGCTCTGTGTCGTGCGGGGCGGGGGCTCAGTAGCCCTTGAATTCCGGCTTGCGCTTCTCAGCGAACGCGCGCAGGCCTTCCTGGATGTCATATGAACGCTGGTGGTTGCGCAGCTCCAGTACTTCGATGCGCAGCGAGTCAGCAAGCGTCCGGTCGGCGGCCTCGTCGGCCACGCGCTTCATGCGCGTCAGCACCACTGGGCTCTTTTGCGCAAACTTCTCGCCCAGCGCCTGCGCGCGATCGCGCAGTTCGGCATCGGCCACGACTTCATTGACCAGGCCATAGCCCTTCATCTCGTCGGCCGAGATCGAATCGCCGGTGAAGAGCAGGTACTTGGCGACATTGAGCGGAATCTTGCGCGGCAGGAGTGCAGCACCACCGCCGCCCGGAAACACGCCGAAGTTCGAGTGCGCATCGCCGAAGCGCGCGCTCTGCGCGGCAATCACGATGTCACAGGCCATCACTGTCTCCAACCCACCGGCCAGCGCCATGCCGTTGACCGCCGCGATCACCGGGCGCGGAAAAGCGCGTAGCGCATCGAAGAACTCAATGATGTTGTCGAGGAAGTCGCGCTCTCCCGCCGGTACCAGCGCCCCCGCCTGCTTCAGATCGGCGCCAGCACAGAAGGCGCGGCCCGTACCGGTAATCACCACTGTGCGCACGGCCGGGTCGTTCTTCCACGCATTCAGCTGCGCGGTCATCTTCCCGATCATTCCCAGCTCCAGGGCGTTCATCGCCTCTGGGCGCTCCATCGTGATCCAGCCAACCGGGCCTTTCAGTTCAAACGAAACGCTCACCACATATCTCCTCGAATGCGTTGTCGGGCATGACAGATTGTTCGAGTCGAGATTACGCAGCGCAGGAGGGGTTGGCCCCCCGTGTTTGGAGGGGGATAAAGGGTTGGGGAGGCGCAGCTTGCCGAGTCGGTAGGCGCAAAGCGCCTGGCTGGGGGAGATATGGAACAGCGGGCTGGGCGATCAATGCAGGAGTTGGCGAAGGCGTCTTGCTGGGCCGGCCAGACCAAGCGGAGATCCGGCGGTCAGGGTGGGAGGTTTGAAAGCAGCACCCAGCTGTTTCGCCTACAATGACGTTACGGAATTTTGTAACGAATAAGGTAACCCTATGGCGCTTCGAAGCGTGGATCTGGTGTCGATCAGCGATGCTCGGGCTCGGCTGACGGAACTGGCCGAGGACATCATCGCCAACGGGTCGGAAAAGGTGCTAACCCGGAACGGCGCGAGCTACGTGGCTTTGGTCGATGCCCGAAAGTTGGACTACTACCATGCCCTGGAAGCTGAGCACGGCAGTCTGATCCTGCTCGATGAAGCGGAAACAGGCCTTCGGGAAGTGCTGGCCGGCCAGGTACTCTCCGAATCAGAACTTGATGATCTGCTGAAGACGCCGCCGGCGGCGTCATGACCTTGCCCGCCCATGCGCGAGTCCGGGCAGCACGCAACTTTGCGCGAAATCTCGACGAGGCCTATCGGTTCCTGGCTGAGCAAGATGCGGCAACCGCAATGACGCGCTTTGCGAATCTGCAGGGGGCGTTGGCAGACGCGCGTAGTGCGCTTGCCAGCAATTCCTTTGGCGGTCGGCCTGCGCGATTTCTTCGTCCGCACTCCCTGACCGCACGACTGAAGGCTCGTCGCATACTCGATCTTGCCGCACAGGCTGGGTTGCCCCATCTGCGCGAGTTTGTGACCGGAAAATACGTCCTGCTTTACGCACACAGCGACGCGGACGTGATGCTGCTTGCACTCAAACACGGGCGCCAACTCGAGTTCGATCTGCAGAACGACACCTGACGGAACGAGCCAACGAGGATCCCGCCCCCGCTTGCCGACTCTGCTCTTTCGGCCAAAAGCGGTCAATCAGGATCGAAAGTTAGGACTTCCCTTTTATGCACATGAACTTCTATGAAAATCAGGTGGATGTCCGATCTCAACCTATTCGACACCTATCTTCAGCGCTGGAGTGCACAGGCCGCTGGCAAGCCCTTTGTCACCCCTAGCAGTGATCTGCTACCTGTGAACCTCGCCGGAGAGTTAGAAGGCTTACCGGCGATGATAAAAATCTCACGAGACCTTGACGAGCGTATCGGCGGGCAAGTGATGCAATGGTGGGATGGTGTTGGTGCGGCTCGCGTTTATGCTCGCGCCCCAGATTCAGGAGCGCTGCTGATAGAGCGCGCAACGGGCTCCAAGCATTTACTGCGTATGGCTTTAGAAGGGGAAGATGATGCAGCGACTACCTGTATCTGCCACACCCTTCATCAGTTGCATTCAAACAAACCGTCAACGCCACCCGAAGATCTGCTGCCACTGACGGTTTTTTTTAGATCGCTAACTCCTATGGCGCATAGGGAGGGAGGCCTTATGGCCGAATGCGCGATGCAGGCAGATGCGCTGCTGCGTGATCAGCGTGAGCAGGTCGTCCTCCATGGAGATGCACATCATGGCAATATCCTCGATTTCGATCAGCGTGGATGGCTAGCGATAGATCCTAAGCGCGTCACTGGCGAGCGCTATTACGACTACGTTAATGTGTTGTGCAACCCTGACCTGAAAACTTGTACCGACCCAGTGCGCTTTGAGAGGCAGTTGGCGATAGTTATCGATATAGCAGGTCTAGAGCGTCAGCGTTTGCTCAGATGGGTTATGGCCCATTCCGGTTTGTCAGCAGCTTGGTTTCTGGAGGACGGATTGCGCTTCGAGGCCAATGAGCAGTTGGCAGTTGCGAATCTCGCTCAACAGGCGTTAGCTTGATGATTTCATTACATCACTCTCAAGAAGTGTTGCAGGCAGCCTTTCAATTGATGTACCGCTATCGCCGCCTGAGATGATCCTTTTGGACAATTGAGAGTGTCCGCTCTGGATCGAAACCCGTCCTCCGTTCCGCCAAAATAGAAGCGGCCCCCCGAGGGCGGCCCCGGAGGTGTCAAATGATACACCCGAGGACAG
>JAVBUM010000004.1:0-4632 GCA_031555325.1 Niveibacterium sp.
CCAAGATCGAGCGCGACGTGATCGCACGCGGCGTGTTCACCTCAGTGGCCGATCTGAAGCGAAAGCTCATGCGCTACATCCGCAAATACAACGAGCAGCCCAAACCCGTGAAATGGAAGTACTTCGATCCAACACGGCGAACTACTCCCGAATCAATCGTTACAGGCCACTAGTTACGGAGGACCTGGAACTGCAGGCGTATCGGTGGTGATGAAGCGATGAGCGTGGGCGGATCGGCGGGAATGCTGGTGTCGACCGCGGTGACGACCTCTTTCAAGGTCGGAAGAAAGAAGAGTGCGACGAGCACCGGTGCCGAAACGCTCGGCACGCGACGGGCGTCGGGCGCGATTTCGCAGATGGCCTATGTGACATGCGGCGCAGTATCCGCAGGTCATGTCGGGGATGCTGAACTCGACCATGGTTCTCCCCTTCAATGGAACTTCGACGGGATCCACTGCGTGGTGCATTTCGTGGTTCGTTTTGAGGGGAAAAGGCCTGTCGGTGAAAAACGAAGTCAGTCGCGCTTGGTTGGAAAAGGGGTGACACTTGGCAAACGACCCCAAGTGGCCTGTCACCTCCATGGGGACCTTTTGCGCTCGCTCGCCAAGCGTCGTGGGCTCAGCCAGCGTCTAGTGATAGGTGAGTTGAATGATGTCAGTAAGGCCGGGGCGAGGCGACAACTCGCATAGAGACCTCGGCAACAGGATCGTGAAATTCGTTATCCTCGGCGTCCCAATTGCCGGCGCGGATCCTCCCCGAGTTGCTTGGCCGAAGCTCCCACAGCCTTGGAGTCGACCCGACCGGCGGCTTGAAGTCTTTGTTGGAGAACTCTGTGTTGATCGGGAGCCGGCATGCTCAGCGTGGACCACTTTTCGAGCCGGGAGCTTCTTCCCGACGGAAAGAAGCTCCCTATCTACGTTCAGCGCTCCACAAACGTTTGCAGGCCGTCCTCAGGGGACCAGCTGATAAGCTGGCCATTCGCGCCGCGCAGCACCAACCGACCGGACGCATCGCTCCGAAAACCCGACATGGGAACATTGTCCTCCAGCGTCCAACTGTTGGCGGACGAGTTTACCAACATACCTGAGTTGGCAAAGCCTTGGAACGTCGACGCGCCGAGCGGCGCGAGGTTGCCAAACCCGTAGAGCACTCCGAACCAAGTCGTTCGCTTGAATATCGGGTTCGGATTGTCAGCACTGGCGTAGACGTCCTGATAAGACACTGCCATGCTGCCGGCAAAGGACGACAGCATACGCGCCGTGATGTGACCAACAACGAATATACCCTCTGGATCAGACGCGTTGCGCGTCACCGGCAGCACCAACGGAGCGGTGCATGGCCCCCTACTAGCGTCTTGGTTTGCGCACACCGACAATATGCCGTTGTCGCTCAAAACAAGGGTACCAACGACGGGAGTGCACGGAGAGCCGCCCTGCTGGCAGGTTTGGCCAATTGCTCGGTAGATACCCGACATGGCGGTCACTGTTCGGTTGAGCGGAATGAAGCCTATGCCACCCACTCCGACATCCTGCTGGGACCGCCCGTGACTCGACCAGGCGGGGAGCAAATGATTCGATGACTCGGCCCCATAGCGCACACCGACGAAGCCGTTCGCTACTTGCGTGACCGTGCCCGAGGTAGCACCGCTCAGCGGTCCTACATTGACAACCGACCCGAAAGGGCCCCACCACGACATCGTGTACTGCCCTGCGCTAACCGGAATAAGCGCGATGACTTCACCAAGCGCGCTCATCAGGTTGTAGGCCGGTGCCGGAGGCACGGGGGTACCGCCCGTGCCTCCACTACCGCCTACACCACCGGCGGAACGATGGGGAAGACTTTCGCAGGCAATGCCATCGTGGTCTCCGTCCAATTGCTTGGCGCCATTCGCATAGGCCGCTTGGGCATCCTCTTGATACCGGAAATCGGCGCAGGCGGCGTCGCTGCCACTGGAACCGCTACCACTACCACCGCAGCCCGCCACCAGGGCGACGGCGGCAAAGCTTAACAAACTGAAAAGTCGAAGCATTGGAGTCCGTAGGCTTTGTGTTGACCGACCATGCGCTCGGGGCGACCGTGGCTGGGCGCATTATCGCAGTTGCCAACCGTCGTCGAAACTATCAAGTGTGACATCCGGCTAATTCTCGGCCTTGGCACGTTGAAGTCTGCCTATTGATCCGGCACGATGAAGTTTTCATGCGGCGTACTTGACGATGGGATCCTGGAAGTAGGATCGGACGCGTTGGGCGTTGGTGGCGATGAATTGCATTTGCGTCGGCCGCCGCGCGTAACTTGGCTTTCGTGCGTACAGACACCTTCAAGCCGATGGTCTGCTTGAGGTCAGCATTAAGTCGCTCATCGGGGTTGAGTTCGGGGCTGTAGCTGGGCAGATAAAAGACCTCGATAGCCAAGCCTTCACGGGCTTGCAGTGATACACACCCAAGTTGTCCAGGATGAGAAAGACCTTCTTCTGTAGGCGCTTGCCCTCTCGCACGTGTGGATCGTCAGCCAGATCCTAGAAAGCTTCGAATAGGGTGTCCGTATAGGGACTGGTCTGAGCGAGTCTCCAACGCTCGGCGGTGTAGCCCCAAATCCCTTCCAGGTCGCGCTCGGCGGCGGATGAGGTCGCGGATGGCTTCGCTATCGTTGGTGTAACGCCCTCCGGCGATTTGCGCTGCAATCCAGGCGTCCTGCGCCGGTCGCGGTTTTCAAGCCCCGAATCGGTCGTCTTGCGCAAGGTTCTGTCCCGTCTGTGCAACCGGGTGATCCTCGCATCGACAGATTTTGAATTGAAGGGCACAGATTCCGGCAAGCCCCCGTTTCGCTCGAAACAGCCCGGCCGACGGACTTGCTACACTCTCCCCATGCGTCGCGTCCTATTCCTTCTCATGCTAGTGATCCTGCCGCTCCAGTCCGTCTGGGCCGCGGCGGCGGTCTATTGCAGGCACGAGACGGGGCTGGCGGCGAAGCATCTTGGTCATCACGACCACGAGCACATGCAGGCCAGGGCTGACGGCAAGGCGGACCAGAAGTCGGGGACCATGCCCGCGCCGGGTGCCGATACCGACTGCTCGATCTGCCACCTCAGCACCGCGCCTTCGCTTGCCTCGGCCAGCGGTACGACCGTCGCATCGCTCGACGCTCCACCGCAATTCGCTTATCAACGCAGCGACCTCTCGCATATCGCCCCGGGGCCTGAACGCCCTGATCGCGCTTCGCTCGCCTGAACCCGGCGAGCGATACCCGTAATCCATACACGTGACGCGTCCGTTCCGGACGGGTCTCTGATCGCTCGCCGGATCTCCTCCTCTTCGTTTCAACAAGGAGAATCCGATGCGATTTTCGATGCTGGTCGCGGCCATTGCACTGGCTGCGACCGCGGGGCCCGGCGTGGCCCAGACAAACGCTGCCGCGCGTCCGCTTTCGCTGGACGAGGCGTGGCGGCTGGCCGAGCAGGTCAATCCAGCGCTGCGGCGCAAGGCCGCGCAGCAGGCGGCGACAGACGGTGCGGCGCAGGATGCGAGCGCGCTGCTTTTCAACAACCCGGAGGTCTCGTGGGACGGCACGCGGCGCGAAGTGCCGCGGCCCGATCTTCCCGATGAGCGCCGCAAGGAGTGGCACGCCGGCATTTCGCAGACGCTGGAGATCGCTGGCCAGCGCGGCCACCGCATGGCAGCTGCCGGGGCCTCGCGCACCGCGCAGGCTGCGGAGTTCGATACCTTGCGCCGCGATGTCCGCGCCGGCGTGGCGCAGCAGTTCTACCGCGTGCTCGCGCTCCAGCAACGCGTGGAAATCGAAACGCAGGCGCTCGCGCTGTTCGAGCAGACGGCCTTGGCCATCGCGAAACGCCGCGCCGCGGGCGAGGACACGAAGCTCGACGCCAACGTCGCCGCGGTCGAGGCCGAGCGCGCGCGCAGCCAGCTCGACGCCGCGCGCGAAACGCTGATCGACGCCCGCACGGAGCTTGCCGCCGCGCTGCAATGGCCCGGTGACCGGCCGATGGACGCGGCGGGCGATCTCGCGGACAGCCTCGACCAGTCGCTGCCGCCGCTGGACCGCCTGCTCGCCGATCTGCCGACGCAGCCGCGTCAGCGCGCGCTGGCGGCGCAGGAAGACGGCGCACGCGCGCGGCTCGATCTCGAACGCGCGATCCGCGTGCCGGATGTCACCGTCGGGCTCAGCGTCGGGCGCGAGGGCCCGGTGGACGCGCGCGAGCGCCTCACGACGCTGTCCGTCTCGGTGCCCTTGCCGTTCTTCAAGCGCAACGCGAGCGGCATCGGCCAGGCGAGGAGCGATCTCGACCAGGCGCAGATCGAGCGCCAGACCAGCCTGCGCGACGGCGAAGCCAGCGTGCGTGCGCTGTCCGCGCGCCTGCGGAGCCTGCAGGGCCGCGTCCAGCGCCTGCAGCGCGTGGTCGCGCCGACGCTGGCTGACAACGAGGCGCTGTCGCGCAAGTCGCAGCGTGCCGGGCAGATCGGCCTGCTCGAACTCATCGTCGTGAGCCGCCAGACGCTGGACGCCCGCCGCGATCTCGTCGACGCACTCCTCGAATTCCAGAACACCCGTTTCGCGCTCGCGCAGGCCGCTGGCCTGCCGCTGGGCGCCGAAGGAAACGCACAATGAAGAATCCCT
>JAVBUM010000028.1:0-73252 GCA_031555325.1 Niveibacterium sp.
TCAACTGTCCGTGGCTTCGTCTGCTTACGCACACTTTCCAGTAACGGCCTGATCTGTTCGAACGATTCTCTGCTGATGTCGCTGGGGTAGCTCTTTCTCATGGCCCAGTCTACGACATCTACATGATCGTGAACAGGCTCTTAGGCACTCACACGCCGCTCGGCAAGTGTCCGGCAGCGGCGTGTGCAATGCGATGTGTCATTCTCCGCGCAGGCGTACTGCCTTCCATACTGCAAGCGCGATCAACGCAATGCCCGCAAGCATCATCAGCCAGTCTTCGAGCGTCACGCCTGCAAGGCCTTCGGCCGCCAGCGCGGTACGTGCCGCCGTGGCAAACGCGAAGCCCGGCAGCAGAACTACCGTGCGCCTTGGTTGCATGTCGTGCCTCCGAACAAAACAGCCCGAGCGGACTCGGGCTGCGTGTCGTGCGATACGCCGCCCGTATGCGGACGCGGCACCGTTGCGATCAGGTGTGGTGGATCTCGCGATCCTTCGTCTCCGGCAGGAACAACATACCAAGCACCGCGGTCATCACCGCAATCACGATCGGATACCACAAGCCGTAGTAGATATCCCCCGTGGCAGCAACCATCGCAAACGCCACCGTTGGCAGGAATCCACCGAACCAGCCATTTCCAATGTGATAGGGCAGCGACATCGAGGTGTAGCGGATGCGTGCGGGAAACAGTTCAACCAGCCACGCAGCGATCGGGCCGTAGACCATGGTCACGTAGATCACAAGCAAGGTGAGCAGCAACAGGACCGCGACATAGTTCGTCTTGGCCGGATCGGCCTTCTCAGGATAGCCCGCTTCCTTCAGCGCGCCGCCCAGTTCCTTGGTGAAGGCTTCCGACCTGGCCTTGAGGTCGGCCCTTTCGAGCCCGGTACCTTCAAAGGACTGAATCACCTTGCCACCGATCTTGATCTGGGTCACCGAGCCTGCGGCACCGGCTTCATTCGAGTACGGAATCGCCTTCTTCGCGAGCTGACTCTTGGCGATATCACAGGACGAAATGAAGGCAGCCTTGCCAACTGGGTCGAACTGGAATGCGCAGGCCTTCGGATCGGCCACAACGATGACCGGATTGGCTTCAGCCGCGGCAAACACGTCCGGATTACCGAACTCGGTCAGCGCTTTGAAGATCGGGAAATAGGTCAGCGCGGCGAGGATGCAGCCGATCATGACGATCGGCTTGCGGCCGATGCGATCGGACAGGCTGCCAAAGATGATGAAGAACGGCGTGCCGAGCAGCAGCGAGCCGGCGATTAACAGATTCGCCGTCTGGGGGTCGATCTTGAGCGTCTGCAGGAGGAAGAACAGGGCGTAGAACTGGCCGGTGTACCAGACCACTGCCTGTCCGGCCGTGCCGCCGAGCAGCGACATGATGACGACCTTTAGGTTGTCCCAGCGCGCGAAGGATTCAGTCAACGGCGCCTTGGAAGACTTGCCCTCTTCTTTCATCTTCTTGAAGACCGGCGACTCATTGAGCTGCAAGCGGATATAGACCGACACGATCAGCAGCAGCACCGACAGAAGGAAAGGAATGCGCCATCCCCAGTCTTCGAAGGCTTCCTTGCCCATGATGGTGCGGCAGGCCAGGATCACCAGCAGCGACAGGAACAGGCCCAGCGTTGCGGTAGTCTGGATCCACGAAGTGAAGAAACCACGCTTGCCCTTCGGCGCATGCTCGGCCACGTAAGTGGCGGCACCACCGTACTCGCCACCCAGCGCGAGCCCCTGCAGGAGACGCAGGACGATGAGGATGATCGGCGCCGCAACCCCAATGCTGGCATAGCCCGGCAGAAAGCCGACAATCGCTGTGGACAGGCCCATGATCAGAATCGTGATCAGGAACGTGTACTTCCGCCCGATCATGTCGCCGAGGCGACCGAACACAATCGCACCGAACGGCCGTACCGCAAAGCCAGCAGCAAAGGCCAGCAGCGCAAAGATAAACGACGTCGTCTCATTGACCCCTGCGAAGAAGTGCTTTGCGATGATCGCCGCGAGCGAGCCGTACAGATAGAAGTCGTACCACTCGAACACGGTGCCGAGCGACGATGCGAAGATGACGCGCCGCTCATCCTTGGTGATACCGCGGTTCGGGGCTGCTCCCGCGGTCATACTGCCGATCTCTGCCATGGTGTCCTCCGTTTTGTTGATCTGAGAGGCCGGAGTACCTCTGAACCGCGTGGCACCCAGGCCCTCGGACGAAGATCCGTCGGATTCCCGGACTTCGATAGCGCGGAGGCTAGGCAGCCTTCCTTACGCTTTACTTACGCCACAAAGGAAGAAAAAGTTGCAGAGCACAAAGACTTGGAAGTAGGCAAATCGGCAGAGCCTCAGCTTGGCGCCGCCGAAATAAGTGAATGTTCCCCGCTACGCGGGAACTCGACACAAAAGCACGCGCCGCGCCCTTCAGGCGAATCCGCCAGATACACCTTTCCGCCATGCAGCTCTGCAATCTCGCGCACGATCGGCAACCCCAGACCGCTGCCTTCCACGCCACTGCCTAGCACACGGTAGAAGCGCTCGAATACACGATCGCGGTCCTCGGGCGGAATACCCGGGCCATCGTCCTGGACGGCAATCGTTGCAGCCAGCGGGCGTTCGGGGTCGAATCCGCTCGAAACGGTGACCTTGCCGCCGCGAGGCGTGTACTTGATCGCGTTATCGACGAGGTTGCGCAAGAGCTCCCGCAGCAGCACCGGACTGCCGTCAATGACAAGCGGCCAGCCGCTGGTTTCGGCGCCCAGATCAAGCCCCTTCTCGATCGCACGCGGCACGAATTCGGCCGCCACCTCGCGCACGAGCGCTTCGAGTTCGATCGGTTCGAACAACGACGATGCCGACGAACTGGCTTCGGCGCGGGCCAGCGCCAGCAACTGGTTGATGAGCCGCGCTGCGCGCTGTGTGCTGATCAGGATGCCTTCGAGGGATGTGCGCAGAGCCACCGGGTCGGTTTCAGTCAGCGCCAGCTCCGTCTGCGCGCGCAGGCCGGCAAGCGGTGTACGCATCTGGTGCGCAGCGTCTGCCACGAACCGTCGCTGCGCCTGCAGGTTCTCGTCGAGCCGCAGCATCATGTCATTGAAGGCGATGATCACCGGGCGCACTTCTTCGGGCACCCCGCTCGGGTCGATCGGAGAAAGGTCCGCCGGCCGTCGTCGCTGGATCAGCGTCTGCAGCCGGTTGAGTGGCGCGATGCCGCGGCTCAGCCCAAGCCAGACGAGCAGCACCGATGCCGGAATGACAAGGAACTGCGGCAGCAGCACGCCGGTCACGATGCGCGACGTAAGCTGCTCGCGCTTATTGCGGGTCTCGGCAACCTGCACCAGCACTGGCTTCTCCGCCAGCACCACCCAGCGGCTCGCAACACGCACGTCCTCGCCGCCCAGCTCGGCATCGCGAAACTGCACCGCATCACCTGGCTTGCCTGCCGGCTTATCGTGCAGGCCGGGCAACTCGGCATCACCGACAATGACCTTGCCATCCGGTCCGATGACCTGGAAATAGACGGCATCGTCCTCGTCGGCATGTAGCAGCACCCGGGTCTGTGGCGGCACGCTCGCGACAATCCGCCCGGCCGCATCGATGGAAAGCAGGCGCGCAATCGCAGCTACGTTCTCCGCAAGCGCCCGGTCGTAAGGTTGGTTGGAAATGTTCTGCGCGACATGGTGCGTCGCTACGATCGAGATCGGCCACAGAAACAGAAGTGGTGCGAGCATCCAGTCGAGGATCTCGCCGAAGAGCGAATACGGCGTACGCGCGCCGTTCGCCCCCTTGTGTTCACGCCATCGGCGTAGTCGCATCCGGTTTTTCCAGGCAGTAGCCCAGTCCCCTCACAGTAGCGATGCGCAGACCGGAAGGTTCCAACTTCTTGCGCAGCCGATGCACATAGACCTCGATCGCATTGTGCGATACCTCTTCGCCCCAGCCGCACAGGTGATCGACGAGCTGCTCCTTGCTCACTAGCCTTCCAACCCGGAGCAACAAGGTTTCGAGCACCCCGATCTCACGTGCCGAAAGCTCGACGATCTGTCCATTGATGGTCACGACTCGATCGGCTTGGTCATATGTCAGATTGCCAACGGAAATGACCCGCCCTTGTCCAGTACCACGCCGTGTCAGCGCGCGTGCGCGCGCTTCTAGTTCGGGCAACGCAAAAGGCTTGGTGAGGTAGTCGTCAGCGCCGGCATCAAGCCCGCGCACGCGGTCTTCAATCGCATCCGCCGCTGTCAGAATCAGCACAGGCGTAGTCGATTTGCGCGCGCGAAGCCGTTTGAGCACATCGATGCCATGGAGCTTGGGTAGTCCAAGATCGAGGACCAGCAGATCGAAGGTCTGGCTCGCCAGTGCAGTGTCGGCATCGGTCCCGGTTGCCACATGATCGACCGCGAAGCCCCCCCGCTTGAGCGCACGCACCAAAGCATCTGCAATGATCTCGTCATCTTCAGCAAGCAAAATGCGCATTTTGAGGCCTCCAGGCACCACGCCAACAGCACGGAGCCGACCCAGTTTAGCACCGGCTCTACACGCATCCCTCCACGCCAGCCAGGGAGTGCGAATGAAAAAAAGCCGCCCGAATCCCGGGCGGCTTCGCAAATTGCTGGCCACGTGAGGTCAGCCGGTGGCGATGTTACCGAGAGCAGGTTCGCATGCAAGTAAGCAGAAACCCCTCTAACAACCTATTCGCATACACCGGCACTTCCGAATTCTTCAAGCAATTGTTTGGGCAAGGTTTTTTCCATTTGCCAAGCCGTCACCATCAGACTCTGAAGCGTCCCCTTCCGATTACGGCAGGTATTCGTGTTGCGCTCGTGCAACACGAATACCCGTTGTCATGACGGGGAACGAACAACGAGAGGGCGGTGTGCGAGAAGGAAAAATGTTCCAAGGGCCTCCCCCGGCTCGTTCATCTAGCTCTTGCCGCCACCCTCGCCATCCTGTTTACCCCGCGCCATGGCGCGCCGGGATCGACCCACTTCGCCCAAGTCCCGCTCTAGTTTCTCCATGAAACCGGACATGCGCTTCATTTCTTCCCAGAGAGAGTGATCAAGCTTCATCTTGTGGTAAGTCGCAGTCACCAGTGGCAACAGCACGCGTTCATAGGTTTCCGCCATGTTGCGCAGCGTCGGCTCCAATCCTTCGAAGGCCGGCACCTGATTGTTGACCTCGACGCGCGGCGAAAGCCGGTCGAGCTTCGCGGCGAGCGTCCCAAGCCCCTCACGCAGGCTCTCATCGAGCCTACGATCGTGTGCAAGACCATCGACCGCACGCGCGAGATCAAGTACCGTGTTGGCGACACGCATGCTTCCGTCATCGGCGCCGCCAAGTTTGCGTAACCGCACGAATTCCTCGCAGATCGATTGCCAGCGCGCCCTCTCCTCAGGTGTTGGCGTGCCGACCAGTTGCGCGAGCCTCAGCAGGTTTTCCTCGGCACCGCTCGTGAGCGTCTGCGCTTCACCGCGATAGTGATCGCGCAGCAATTTCTCCAGTTCATCTGCGTTCATCAGCGGCGTCACGGCTGCAGCAAGCTTATTCATGTTGCGGTAGCTGCCCTGCAGCTTGAACGTTGGCTCCATGCGGTATTCGTCGCGTTGCGCAGCCGACGCGATATAGGCGGCATTCACCTTGAGCAGCACATCGCGCACGGTAAATAGCCGGCGCAGCACGGCGACCATTTCATCGCGCTCGGGGGCCCCATAAGCATGCGCAAAGTCGGTCGACGCAACCTCTTCGCCCTGCGCGAGCCTCACCATGCGCCCCACGTCGCCCGGATCACGCGAGGCAAGCGGATGAAGCACCGGATTCGACGTCACTGCATTCTCGACATAGGAAAGGGCGAACAACGCCTCGCGCCCGGAGAGCACGTCGCCAAGGTTGTAGATATCAGCCCGGTTGGCGAGCATGTCCGGCACCTTGAAGACTTGACCGGACTCGGTGTACGGGTTGCCCGCCATGACGAGCGCAAAACGCTTCCCGCGCAGATCCCAGGTTCGCGCCTGCCCCTTCCATACACCCTCGATACGCCGCGTACCGTCGGCCAGCGCAATGAACTTCTGCAGGAACTCGGGGCTCGTGTGCTGGATATCGTCCAGATAGAGCATCACGTTACTGCCCATCGCAAGTCCGAGATTGAGCTTTTCGAGCTCCTGCCGCGCAGCCGCATGCTCGGCCGCTGCCGGGTCGAGTCCGGTGATCGAATGCCCGAGCACCGGACAGTTGATTCGCATGAAGACAAGCCCAAGACGCTCAGCAACGTACTCCATCAAGGTCGTCTTGCCGTACCCCGGGGGCGAGATCAACAACAGCATGCCCATGCGATCCGTACGGTTGCCCTCGCCAGCCGTACCGATCTGCCGCGCAAGGCTGGTACCGACGATGGGTAGATAGACCTCGTCGATCAGTCGGTTGCGCACGAAAGTTGCGAGTGGCCGAGCCTGGAAGCGTGCAAGTCCGAGTCGCGCACGCTCTGCGTCGAGCAGCTCCTGACGCAGCGCCTGAAGGCGTGAGCAGGCTGGCACAACGATCTCCGCGTGGATCGTATAGCGCCGCCAGAAATCGTTGAGATTCAACCGCAGGCTACCGCTGCCTATGCGCGGATGCTCGCCCAGCAAACCCTCGACATCGCCCTGGAGCATCGCGTTGATCCGCTGTCGCGGAGTCGGTTGCGCGAGAACCAGCGCTGCATCCTCGATCCACGCGGATGCGGATTCCAGCCGCGTGATATCGAACGCGCCCAGCCATTCAAGTGCAAGCGCCCAACGCTCCGCTGGCGCGGCTTCAGCGAGATCCTGCTGCAACCGTGTGGCCAGCCCCGTCCGTTCGAGGCGCCGAAGGAATTCGGCGGCCAGATCCTCTCCCACGCCCGAAATGGCCCATGCATTTTCGCCGCGTTCGCTGGCGATCTGCGCGATCAGATATTCGCCCGCGCGACGCACTGTCGCAGCAGTCTCGGCGTCTCCGCCGCCACACAATCCAAAATCCTTGCCAAACGTAGCGATCGCTTCGGCGGCTTCATCAATGAGTCGGTCAAGACTGCGGCGGGCACCGAACAGGTCTTGCATCTGCTGCGCCGCCCGTGCGCCACGCAACCAGCGGCCGCGATCGGCATCAAAACAGCCGTTGAACCAGAAAAGCTGCGCCCACGCACGCTCGGCAGCACCGAATGCGAGCAATCCCGCCTCGGACTGCATCCCGACCAGGCACGCCACGATGCGGCTCGCATCACGATCATGTACGCCCTTCTGATAGCCCTCCTGGTAGCGCGTGGCAGAGAACACGCGCACCAGCTCGGCAAGCCCGTTCTCAACCGGGTCCGATCCTTTGCAGAGCGTCACGAGTTCGCTCCAGCCGATCGGCCCTCGCCCATCCAGCACCGCGTCGAGCAGGCTACCGGCCAGATACTCGGCCCGGTAGAGCCCATCGGTTTCCGAGATCAGGCTCTGCTGCCAGTAGGGCTGGAGCGCGGTGAGCCTCGCATCATTGACAGGCGCGAAGTAATCGGTGCCGGTGAGGTGGAAATGCAGCGTCCCGTCACGGGGAACCAGCGTCAGATCGAGCGCTTGCTGGCTGATCGAGAACACATGACGGCCGAAGCGTACGGTATCGCCCGCCTCGCCGACGAGATCAGCACGGTCGCGTACCTCGCGGATAGCTTGGTCGCGCGCAGTCTTGAGCCGCGTTTCGAGTTCGTCAGCAACAACCGACGCCTCGATTGAGCGCAGCTCATCGATCAATCGACCAAGCTTGGCGAGCATCGGATCGCCCGCAAAGTAGCCGTGGACCGCCGTGACGTCGGCAAGCTGTGCGACACGGCGAGCAACGCCATCGAGGATCCGTCCAGCGGCATCGACGAGCGCCTGGCTGCGTCGTTGGCGCGCATCGATCAGACTCTGCCTACGTGCCGTGATCGCCTCGTAGACGGCCTCCCGTTGGGCGGCAATATCGCTGATGAACCGCTCGTTCTCGAGAAACCGGCCCTCAAGCTCCTCAAGTTGCACAAGCAGACGTGTGAGCGCGTCGTCGCATTTCCCTGGCGTGTCAGCAGCATCGAGCGCACGCTCAAGCGCCTGTGCGACAAGCTTGAACTGGGCGCCAAACTCAGCCGCCGATTCACCTTGCCCGAGTTCCTTGCGTCGTCTGCGTGCCTCGGCCCGCAGCCGGTTGGTTTCCGCATAGATGCCACCAATCCGGTCGAGAATACGCGTGCGGGCAACCGCATCACCGACCGGGAGCGAGCCGAGCTGGTCGGCGAGCAGGTCAAGCGAAGATGACGTCGCGTCAAGTACCCCGAGCACGCGGTCGATATCGCTGGTGGTCGCAGCGGAGGGCAGTTCTGTCTCCTGCTTGTCCAGGCCCGCACAATAGCCATCGAAGGCTGTTTCATTGGCGAGAAACTGCACCGCCTTGTCGGCCACCCGGTCCTGCTCTATGGCCAGCGCGGCGTCGAGCATTTCGACCATCGGCAGATCGATGTAGCGCAGATCACGCAGCGCGAGCAACCTGCCGCGGTGCTCACGCAACCGCCGCAGCGCAATGACGAAGTCATCTGGCTTGTGCCAGATGATGCTGGCAGCATCGGTCAGCAGTTCGCGCTGTGTCGCCTGCGCCTGCGCCAGCACGCGCGAGGTTTCGCGCCGGATGCTGTCGACCTTTTCGAACTCCTCAAGCGTCTGATGCGCGCCGTCGACAATCTTGCCGAGGCTTTCCAGCAGACCGTTGGCCTCCGGTTCCTCAAGCCAGAAACAGGTGTCCTGCAGTCGAGTGGCTTGGCGGATCAGATCCTCGTAGGCGGTACGCGTGGGCGTCTGCTCACGCACCGCATGCGCGATCGCCATGAGTTCGGATATTCCGCGCACGAGTTCCGCATTGCCAACCTTGCCAAAGAATCCCTGCACGGGCGGCGTGGCATCGGCATAGTCGTCGAAGCAGAATGGGGTCCGCCACAACTGCATCAGGTGGAGGCGCGTCGGCTCGCCCGACTCAGGCGCGAACGTCAGAATGCGACCGTCAGGGAAGCGTGCATAGCCGCTCGAGAGAATCGGCGCGACCAATGTCTTGTTGATCAGGTTGTAGGTAAACAGGCAATAGTGACCTGAAGCCGGCGAATAGAACACATAGAGCACGTCCTCACCGTTGGGCGAGCGGATCGTGCGCAGATAGCGCAGGTGCTCGGTGATTTCACCCGAGATATCAAAGTGCTTGTGCTCGCCCGACTGCAGGTAGTAGCCCCCGGGGAAGATGATCCCGTGATCCTCGGGCAACTGGACACAAGCGCTACCGATCGCGTCGATGCGCAGCGCCTGTTGCGTGCGGCAGTTATAGACGTAGTAGCGCTCGATCTTCTCCCGGTAGGGCTTCACGCGCAGCAGAATCAGCGAGCCAAGCTTCGCGTAGGAAATCTCCGCATCGGCAAGCGACTGGTTCTTGTCCTCGACCGGCTCAGACAGGATTCCCAGGCCCGTCTCGGTGTTGTTCTCAATCTTGATCGTGAGATCGCCACCGATGGTCTCAACGAAGACCGTATCGAGCACGTTGACATGCGGATGCTTGCCGGCAACGTGATGCTCGCGCATCGTCTGAACCCACTCGAAGTCGTGCGTCGGCGGTAGGGCTACGTCGCGCTCGCCACGATTATCGATGTACGCGATGCGTCCGTCGGGCTCGATACTCCAGCGGAAGACGCGTAGGTCGGCGCCCTGTGCTCCAATGCGGAAGCCTGTATAGAGCTTGTCCGGCGTCACGCGCAGAAGCGTGAGCTGGGCCTGTTTGTAATACGCGTAGAGCTCGCGGAAGTCGGAAACAAAACGGGAGTCGTCGAGGAAGCTGCTGGCAAGCGGTACGCTTTCCAGCTCTTCGCCGCCGTTGTTCGAAGCCAATCGGTATAGCGCGAACACATCTCCGGGCGAAGTATCTCGCCGCAGGCCGAGCGTTACGTTGTAGCCAAACAGCAGGTTCTCGCCGACACGGACGATGTCGCAGGCGACACAGTTGTTCTCGGTTCGAGCACGCGCACGCAGGATCAGGCTCTGCTCCGACTTGCCAAAAGCCTGCACGCGCGCCTCATTCAGCACGGTCGCTTGCTGCTGCAGGCGCTCTCCCCGATCGGCCAGGCGCTTCTTCAGCAGTTCATAGTTGCTGCTCTCCGCAACCATGCTATCGGTCTGCGCTTGCGCGGCCTGCTGTTTCTCGACTTCTTCCATTTGGTATCTTTGGTCGAGCTCTTCACCAACCAGCACGCAGCAGCGCGATCAGCTCCTCGCGCGCAGGTTGCGCAGCCAGCCATTCGCGTATGCGCAGCAGCTCATCTACGCAGGCATCGCCGTGTTTCTGGCGCAGTCCGGCTTCGCGCCGCACGTGCGACGCAGCGTCCTGCATTCGGCGCTGCCAGGCTTCGGTAACGATGTCGGTCAATCGCAGCGCGAGACCACTACGCACAAGCGCATCCCATTCGCCGCGGTCAAGCCAGATCTCCTGGCATGCCGCGCAATGGTCGATGCGGAAATCCGGCTGGATGCCAACCCGGTAGCGGTGCATCAAGCGGTTGCATGAAGGGCAGCTGCGAGCCGGCGTATCCTCGCCGCTCAATGGCGGCGCCGTCTGATCAGGCGCCACCGGTTCGCGTTCGCACCAGAAGCGATAGTCGGTCACGTCGAGCAGCGTTCCCTCGCAGGCTTGGCAACGGAGAGCGGACAGCGACGGTGCCAAGCGCACCTTCGTAAGCGTCTGACCGAAGCCGCAATTCGGACACGCCAGGATTCTGTTCATTTTTGGAATTTCTCAATCAGTGATTTCAGGGCCGTCTTTTGGGCGGCGTCTCCGTCGCGCATGACTTTGCCAAGCAACGCTGCGACGCTAAGGTTCTCAATGCCGTCCGACGAATGACCCAGCGCGCCGACCAGCCCTGTCAGATCACCGACCATGTCGCGCTCACCGGTCAGGTGATCCTTCAGGCCAACCTGCAGCGTCTTGCTTTTGGCAATTGCGCCATCGATGCCCTTCCCGAGCGAAAGGGCGCGTACGAAGCTTTCGAAGTAATCGCCCTGGCCACCGACAATGTCGATCTTCGCATTCGCCAGCGCGGTGCCGAGCACATCGGCCTGCTCCTTGGCAATCGCCGTCTGCGCCTCGATCGCCTTGAGCGTCTCGACATGAGTACGTTCGAGCCGCATGCGGAACTCTTCGTGGTCGCGCGTTTCGGTGCTCATCACCTTCATCGCTTCGAACTTCTCTGCGAGACCCTTGGCTTCCGCCTCGAAGCGCGCTTCCACAACACGCGCCTCCGCTTCACCAACCTTGACGGTGGCTTCGGCCTCCGCGGTCTTCACGGTGACCTGCGCCAAGCCAAGTTTCTCGTTACCCTCGGCTTCTGCGGTCATCTTCGCGCGCAGCGCATCAGCCTCCGCGGTGCCGTATTTCGCAACGGCCTCGGCCTCGGCGATCTTGACCTTGGCATCGACCATACCCTGCTTCTCCTGGGCGTCGGCCGTCACCAGCATCACCTTGGCTTGCGCAAAGCCCGGCGCAGCGGTCATCGCCTCGACACCTTCCGCCTCACGCTTCTTCGCCTCCGCTTCCTTCTCGGCGACCTTGAGCTTCGCCTCCGCGAGTGTCAGTTCCTCAGCGGCCTTGTGACGGGCCTTACGCTCCTGTGCCTCGGCGGATTTCACGTCGAGGATCATTTTTTCCTCGGCTTCGCCCTCGGCCGAAATCACCACCGCCTGCTTGGTGCGCTGCGCCTCGGCTACGACCCGCAGCTCCTTGATTGCTTCCTCCTGTTCGGCAACCGTGCGCTCGACGACGATGCGCTCGCGAATCACGTCGGCGATCGCCTTCTTCTGCAACTCGACCGCTTTTTCCTTCTCGATCTGTTGCAGCGTCACTTCCTTCTCGCGGTCGACGATTTCGAGATCGCGGGCTCGGGTAACCTTTTCCTCTTCAATTGCTACTGCTCGTTTGCGGTTGTTCTCCGCAACCTCCCGCTCGCGCTGCGTGTTTTCGTTTTGCACCGAGATGACCTGTTCCGCCTGAAGGCGCGCGTACTCGGCTTTCGCGTATTCCTCGGCCTCGACCTTCTTCGCTTCGGCCTGCTCCCGCGCACGCACACTTGCAATCTCACGTGCCTGGCGTGCTTCGGCATCGGCCTGCTGGCGTTCGAGCTCCAGCATCGCCTCCTTGGTATCGACGTCCTTCTTCTTGATCTGCAGCTCCTCGTTGCGGCGCAGTTCATTGGTACGGACGTGTTCGGTGGCGGTCAGTTCGGTAATCTTCTTGATGCCCTGCGCATCCAGAATGTTGTCGGGATCTAGCCGCTCGAGTGGCGTCTGCTCCAGATAGTCGATTGCCGCATCTTCCAGTACGTAGCCCGACAAGTCATCGCCGATCTGGCGCACGATCTCATCGCGGAACTTGTCCCGTGCCTGGTACAGCTCGACAAAGTCCATCGCCTTTCCAACCGTCTTCAGCGCCTCCGAGAACTTGGCAGAAAACAGCTCTTCGAGCGTCTCGGGGCTCGAAGCACGCATGCAGCCGATACCTTGCGCGACCTTGAGTACATCCTCAGCGGTCTTGTTCACCCGGACGAAGAACTTGACCTTGATATCCGCGCGGATGTTGTCCTGGCAGATCAGTCCCTCGTTCCCCGTGCGGTCGATCTGCACCGTCTTGAGCGCGATGTCCATCATCTCCGCCTTGTGGATGATCGGATAGACCATGCGTCCGGTGAATGTCACTTCCGGCTCTACACGCAGCGTATTCACGATCATTGCGTAGCCCTGCTCTACCTTGCGGTAGAACTTCGCGAACATCGCGAATATGACGAACAGGAAAAGCACGCCGAGCGCGGCGGCAACGAGTATTGGTCCCATTTGGAATCCCTGGTGCTTTGAACTTGAAAGATGGAATGAAAGGCAGCGATTCAGGATTCAGCGGTGATTTCGTACCGACCGGAACCCTCCTCGTAATCGACGATGCGTGCGCTCGACCCCTTGCACAGCAAGTTCGGCGTCCTTGCCCAGACCCGAATGTTGAGTGGCGTACCCTGAGTAGCGACCTCGGCACGCCCGAAGGTTTCGGAAACACTGCCCGTCACCACCTTGCAGGTCTGACCAACGATCGAGGCATTCGAAATCGCGGAGTGACTGACGAAGAGCTTGCGCATCGGCCGTACGATGCGTGCAGTCAGGAGGATGGCGAAACCGATCGAGACGAGCAGCACACCCGTGCCGATGGCATAACGAATCGGCGTGATGGGCATCCAGGGCAACAGCCACTCGGCGAGCAGGCAACTGACCGTCCATGAGATCAGCACGAGAAGGCTGACGACCACCGAGAATGGCACGCCATTGAGGCCGAGTGCGACCATGTAGCTCGCCAGCACACTGATGTCCGTGGCATCGCCATCCACATGGAGGTCGGGATCGGCATCAATATCGAGATCGACCCCGCCGCCGGTCTCGAAATCCACCAGCCCGATGAGTGCGAGCAGCCAGTAGAAAACGACAATCATCAACAGCGCACTCAGTATCGCAGTGGGATAGCTGAATGCCGCCGCCATCAATGCCTCCATGACAACTCCCTGACTTCCTTGTTGTGTTTCCAGCCCACGGCACTCTCGAAGCCTCCCTGCGGTGTCCAAACCGGTGTGACGGAGGATGCGGCAGACGTCACTGCTTCAGGTTTTCGACACCCCACGAAAAGCGCTCACCGTCTCACGTGTGCTTCTTTCGGTTTCGATCGACCTTTTCCGCGAATGCAATCAACTCCTGCGTCACACGTTCCTTGACCGCCAGACGCTCCTCTGCAGGAAGGTCATACCGTTTGCCCAGCAGTTCGTAATCGATTGCATTCAGCGATACCGTGAGGCGAGGTCGCTTGGGCCGGCCGGACACCGGTAAACCGAGGATTCGCCGGATCTGGTCCGAGGTGGATAGGTCGCTTTCGAACGCCGCGCGCCGCACCGCGGCGAGGACGGATTCTTCAACGTCAAATGCAACCTGTACCGCCCGAAGGGCCTCATCCGACGTCTCCCAACGGGGCGGCTTCCTGATGCTCATGACTGCGAAGCATCTTCCGGTTTCTGGGGAGTTTCGATCGATGCATGCCGAGCGCGAATGCGATCCATCACAGCGTTTTTGCGATTCGCATTTTCGCCAATGCCGGCAGCCGCAAGCTTCTTCTCAAGCGCCCTGTCGCCCACTTCGGCCTCAAGTTGCTCGGCAGCCGCCATTCTGTCGGCAAGATCTTCATGCCGCTGTCGAATCCGTTCGAGCGATTCTTTGGCGCTGAGCAGCTTGCTGCCAGTGCCATCCACGCTGTCGGCAATCGATCGGGTCGCCCGATAAACGCTTTCGGTCGTCCTGGTCATTACGATCTGCCGCTCATGTTCCCGGATCTTCGTTTCGGCACCCTTGATCAATTCTTTGAGCCGGAGCACCTGCACCGCATAACTCGCATGCGCACTAGTCTGGGATTCGAGTTCTGCTTCGAGCTCCGCCACACGACCAGCCACTTCTTCAGCGAGAGTCTCTTCACTCTTTTTCAGAGCCTCGATGGCGAGGCCTTCATAGCGCTGGATCTCGCCCTTGATCCGCTCAATTTCGCGAGCGCTCTGCATCTCTTTGGCCATCACTCCCGTGAGATCGGTGCGCGCCTGCGCGACGTTGCGCTTCGCATCCGCAACCTCCTGCTCATAGATGCGCGTGGCATTTGCATCTACCACGCTTTCGCCGATCTCCCGCACGCTGCCGCGCATCAAGGTCACCAGCTTCTTCAAGACGGACATGGTCATCTCCTCAATTCAGGAAATCTGCAAAGGCATCCAGCGCATCAAGCGCGTTATCGCTCAATGCAGCAATGTCCTGCGCAACATCTTCAGCGCGCGCACTGTGCGAAAGCGCGCCGAACAGCACGTAGTGCCTGCCCACGCGCCCAAACGATGAAAGCGGGACCGAGGGATTCAGATCCAGCAGCGTTTCGAGCAGATCGGTGCGCCGCCCGGGAATGACATCGTCTTCAGTCCAGAGGTAGCACAGACACAGCAACTGGCTGTCCGAACGGGTAATGTAGATCGGTAGCCCATCTCGCTTTTCAATGCAGACTTGGACCACTTCCACTTCACCCGGAATGGGCTGCAGTTCCACGCCCAAACCTCCGAGCGCAGCGCTGGCCAGCCCCTCCAGCCCACGAAGTCGCTCTTGCAGAGTTCCCATGATCGGCTTTCCCTCCTGTTCAGTGGCGTGACAAAGGTGAGAGTCACACTAGGACCCCTGACATAACATGGCAAGACATAAAATGTCACATCGTGACAGCGATTGGCTTCGATCAAGGAAAGGCAGGAGCGTCGGGGAACTGGATTACAGACGTGACAGGTGACGCACATAGAGCATGCACATCCATGTATCCGCCGCGCACCCCGTCAGCAATGACGAGTTCGATCGATCGGAATGCTCGCTGCGCTCAGTCGACTTCATGAAATTCGATGTCCGTCACATCCAACGCACCGAGGAGATGTCCGCTGTGCCTCGCATCGCCACGGCCAATGGTGTCCGCGTGCTCTTCCAACACGTTAGAACGGATTACGAGCTCGAACATCTGCCCGAAACCGGTGCACTGTGGCGGCCCTTACACGTTTAGAGAGAAATTTGCCGTCCAATTTGTCAAACCTGCCCGCAAAATCCGAAAAATCGTGCACAATCCGATCCAGAATCTGCGCCAGCAGGTTACCAAGGTGTTGGTCAGCATTGCGCTGCATAGATGCAACGGCTCAGACCGCTCATTCTTCCGGGCATCGGCTCGGCTGTAGCACCCTGCAACAACAACTTGGGCTGAACACAAGAAGAAGAACAACAACGCACGGGGCGGCTCCGGCCGCCTACACCCCACCCTCCCACCGGGCGCCGCGATATGCTGCGCCCGTTCTTTTTCCACAAGCCCCCTTATGGAATATCGCAATCTCGGCATCACCGACATCCAGGTCAGCGCTCTTTGCCTCGGCACGATGACCTGGGGCGAGCAGAACACCGAAGCCGATGCCCACGCACAGCTCGACACGGCTGTAGCACATGGAGTGAATTTCATCGACACCGCCGAGATGTACCCGGTGCCCCCACGCCCGGAAACACAAGGCCGCACGGAGGCCTACCTCGGAACGTGGCTCGAACGCCAGCCGCGCGACAGGCTTGTCATCGCCACCAAAGCCACCGGCTGCGCACGCATGCCGCACAACCCACGCCACATCCGCGACGGCCGCTACAGTTTCAACCGCGCCAACCTCGAAGAAGCACTGAACGGAAGCCTGCGGCGGCTACGCACGGATTACATCGATCTCTACCAGCTGCACTGGCCGGATCGCACAACCAATATCTTCGGCCAGCGCGACTACGAGCACGTCGAGGAAGACACCGTCCCGATCGAGGAGACCCTTGAGGCGCTCGAAGGCCTCATCCGTGCCGGAAAGATTCGCCACATCGGAGTGTCGAACGAGACGCCGTGGGGTCTCATGCGCTTCCTACAACAGGCTGAATCGCACGGACTACCGCGCATTGTGTCGATCCAGAACCCGTACAGCCTCGTCAATCGTGGTTTCGAAACAGGTCTGTCCGAGATCGCAATCCGCGAGAAATGCGGCCTGCTTGCCTATTCGCCACTGGCCTTCGGCGTGCTCACCGGAAAGTACCTCGACGGCGCACGCCCGGCCGGCGCACGGATCACGCTATTCGAGCGCTTCCGGCGTTACAGCGGGTCCAACACTGTCGCCGCAACGGCTGAATACGTGAAGCTCGCACACGAACATGGGGTCGATCCTGCGCAGATGGCACTCGCGTTCGTTACGTCCCGGCGGTTTGTCACCAGCAATATCCTCGGCGCGACGACGCTTGATCAGTTGAAGCACAACCTAGACAGCCTCGAACTGGCGCTGTCTCCTGAAGTGCTGGCCGGCATCGAAGCCGTGCAGCAAAAGTATCCCAATCCAGCCTGCTGAAAGAAGAACGACCGTGCTTTACCTCGAAGACTTCGCGCCGGGCCAGCGTTACGGCTCGCAACGCCTCACAATCGACACCGAACAGATCAAGGCCTTCGCTGGCCAGTTCGACCCGCAGCCGTTCCACCTCGACGAAGCCGCTGCCGAAAAGAGCTTCTTTCGCGGCCTTGCGGCAAGTGGCTGGCACACCGCCGCACTCACCATGAAGCTGCTTGTCGGCGGCGAGCTGCAGCCGTATGGGGGCCTGATTGGCGCAGGTTTCGAGGAATTCAACTGGCCGCGCCCGGTGCGCCCTGGCGATGAGCTGCGCATTGAGTGTGAGGTACTGGAAGTCCGTCCGTCACGATCGCGCCCCGGGCAGGGGATCCTGCGCGTGCGGATTACCACCTTCAACCAGAACGACGAGCCGGTCCAGATCGGCCTCTGCAAGATGCTCGCCTTCTCGCGCCCTGCACACTAAGATCTGTTTCCTTCCCTCGCCCGCCATCGTGCGGGCGCCCCGCCACATCGTTCCTTGCCCGATCGCCCAGTAGCGGTCTTTTCCGAATCAGTCGCCACGCTGACAAGGGTCAACCCTTATACACCTGTCGTTAATGACAGAGAGGAACACGCCGATAGCAGAGTTGGGAGTTGAATCCGGCTCCCACACAGCGATGCCCCCGACATTCATTGCCCAGGCTTTCAACAGCCCACGGCGATTTCCGGGAATTTGCAAACAATCGGAGTAATTCCTCATGAAAGTCGGCCACCGCATCCGGCTGCTCGGAGCCATGGCAACCACGGCGATGCTCGCCTTGGTCATCATCATCACCTTCAACACGCGCGCCGTGCAAAAGGAAGTCGCAAACCTGTCGGACAACGTCGTCCCCACTTACCAAGACTTGCTGGTGCTTCAGCACAACTTCCTCAATGCGCGCCGTGAACTGCTCATGCACCTGCTGGAGAACGATCCAGCGCGCATGGCTTCCATCAAGGCTGAAACCGACCGCTACATTGCGGGCGTCGATACTGCGCTCGCGACCTACAGTCAGATGATTGCCGACAACACCGATCGCGAACTCTACGAGAAGACCCGCAACGCAGCGGAAGGCTGGAAGGGGGCGCTGGATACTTTCTTCACCGCCTCGACCGCCGGAAGGAAGGATGAGGCGCTCCGCCTTGTGCAGAACGTCACCTCTCACCGAGCGGCCGAGGTGATCGAAGGCATCGATAAGATGTCGAAGCATTACGAAGACGTCAGCAGACGGTCGCAAACCCGGGTTGGGGAGACGTTCAGCAGCCTGAGCACCATTTCGATCGGCACCTCCGCCGTCCTGTTGATCGCGCTCTTCCTGCTCTGTGAATACATCACGCGCGGCATCACGCGACCACTGAATGCACTACGCGATCTCGTTGCCAGCGTCGCTAAGGATTTCGACTTCACCCGGCGCGCGACAGGCATCGGCAATGACGAAGTCGGCCAGACACAGCAATCGCTCAACACCCTCCTGCAAACGATGCAGGAAAGCCTGCGGCAGGTATTCGAGATTGGCCATGCGGTGGGCCAGCGCGCCGAAGATGTCGCGACGGCATCGAGCGAGCTCTCGGCTGCATCGCATATGGTCAGTGAATCCTCGGAGAGGATGGCTTCCAATACCGAACAGGTAACGGTCAGCGTCGCCCATGTCGCAGAACGCGCAACCGAAGCGGATGCCCGGGCGCACGAGGCGGGCGAGCACGCCGCCTCTGGCGGGCACGTCATTGAGGACACCATCGAGCGGATCAACCGGATTGCCAACTACGTTCGTGAGTCGTCACAGCAGATCGAGAATCTGGTGCAACGCACGGAAAGCATCGGCGTCGTTGTCAGCACGATTCGCGAAATTGCAGACCAAACCAACCTCCTGGCACTCAATGCTGCAATCGAAGCGGCACGCGCTGGCGAGACTGGCCGTGGTTTTGCCGTAGTCGCCGATGAGGTACGCAAGCTGGCCGAACGCACATCGGGCTCGACGCGAGAAATCTCCAGCACGGTCTGCTCGATCCAGCACGAGGCCGAACAGACCGTCGTGGCAATGAAAAACACGGTGACCGAGGTCGAACACGGCGTGCATCATGCGGAAGAAGCGCTGACCGCAATCACGCGCATCCGTCAAAGCGCCGACGAGGTCAAGCTCCAAGTCGAGGACATCACGAAGGCAATGCACGAGCAGAGTGCTGCCAGTACGGGCATGGCGCAAGAAGTCGAACGCGTCGCACAGATGGCAGAAGAGACCAGTGTCACCGCCGCACGTACCGCAGACTCAAGCACGGAGCTGAATACACTCGCACAGGATCTGAATCGGGTGATCGCCAGCTACAAGATCTGAAGCCGCATCCTATGGCTATCGCAACGCCGCCCAGCAGGGCGGCGTTGTCATTTGCACAACGGCCATTGGTCGGCAAATGCAAATCGCATTTTCTTGGAACATTCCGTCGTCTATCTTTATCGGAGGCAGCAACAGTCCCCAAGGGGCCCACATACGCAGCCAAAGAGGAACAGCCCCGACATGCAAAGTGCCTTCTTTTCCTTTCTCCACTTTGTCGCTGTCTTCGGCCTCGTCGGCGTGCTTGCCGTCGAGTGGGCGACCCTCGGGAAGTCGCCGACATACCGTGAAGCGCGCCGCCTGCAGCTCAGCGATCGCTGGTACGGCATCTTTGCTGTTTTGCTGCTGGTGGTCGGCCTGCTGCGCGTCTTCTACTTCGAGAAGGGCAGCGCCTACTACTTCGGCAATCTTTTCTTCCACGTGAAAATCGGGTTTTTCATCATCGTGGGCCTGCTATCGATCTATCCGACGGTCCGATTCCTCAAGTGGCGCGCCTGGACGCACGAAGGCAAGGCACCCGTTGTCCCGGTTGCAGAGTACAAAGCGCTACGCGAAGTCATCCGACTTGAACTCCTGCTCGTACTGCTGATTGCACTCTGTGCAGCACTGATGGCCCGCAGCGCCTGACGGCTCACGCCATCACGCCATCACGCCATCACGCCATCAGGCTGATCGTCCTGCGGAAGCGCGCGAGCGAGCCGAGGAACATCACCGTTCCGATGCCCGCCAGCCACAGGAAGGGCTGCCACACGACTTCGAACCCCGCACCCCGGTAAAGGATCGCCTGCCCGATCTCGACGAAATGCGTGGTCGGCGCGGCGAGCATGACCGTCTGCACGAACTCCGGCATGTTCTCGCGCGGCGTGGCGCCGCCCGAGAGCGTCTGCATCGGCGAGATCGTGAGCATCATCAGCATCGCGAACTGCGGCATGTTGCGCGCGATGGTGGCGAGGAAGATGCCCATCGAGGTGGTGGCGAAGAGGCACAGCGCCGCCCCCGCGAAGAACAGCCAGAGCGAGCCTTCGATCGGCACCGCCAGCAGTCCGCGCACCACGACGTTGAGCGACAGGCAGGACGCGGCCAGCACGACGAGCCCCATGGCCCAGATCTTCGACACCATGATCTCGGTCGGCGTCACCGGCATCACGAGCAGGTGCTCGACGGTGCCATGCTCGCGCTCGCGGATCAGCGCCGCCCCGGTGAGGATGATCGAGATCATCGCGATCTCGTTGATGATCTGCATGAGCGCGCCGAACCACGATTTGTCCAGCGAGGGGTTGAAGCGCATGCGCGTGGCGAGGTCGACCGGCAGGATCGCGTCGCCGCGGACGCGCCGCACGAACTCGTTGACCTCGCCGGTCACGATCTGCTGCACGGCGCCCGCGCCGAGGAAGGCCTGGCTCATGCGGGTGGCATCGACGTTGAGCTGCAGCGAGGGCGATGCGTTGGCGAGCACGTCGCGCTGAAAGTTGGGCGGGATGACGAGCACGAAGGTGAACAGGCCCGCATCCATGCCCGGATCGACCTGGGGCAGCTCGATCATGTGCGGCCCGATGAAGTACGGCGGATAGAAGGCCGAGACGAGGCGCTGCGACAGCGGCGAGGCGTCCTCGTCGACGACGGCGATCGGCGCGTTCTGCAAGGTTTCCGGCGCCGCCGTGGCCGAGGTATAGACGCTGACCGTGAACACGAAAATGATCAGCACCAGCATCGCCGGATCGCGCCACAGGCTCCACAGCTCCTTGATGCCGAGGCGGTAGATGTTGGCGAGGTGGCGCTGCTTCATCTCACTGCTCCTGCTTCCTGAGCAGCACGATCGCGAGCCCCACGATCACCGGCACCGACAGCAGCATCGGCCAGATCGAACCCGCCACGTCGCCAAAGCCAAGCGCCTTGCTGAACACGCCGCGGCTGATCGTGACCATGTGCGTGGCCGGATAGACCTCGCCGATCACGCGCGCCGAACCCTGCAGCGTGGAGACCGGGTCGATGAGGCCCGAGTACTGCATGGCCGGGATCATCGTGCCGATCATGGTGAAGAACATCGCAGCGATCTGGCTCTTCGTGGCGGCCGAGGCGAGCAGGCCCATGCCGGTCGCGGCGAAGCTGAAGATCAGCGCGGCCAGCGTGAGCGTGGGGAAGCTCCCGGTCACCGGCACGCCGAAGACCGTGACGGCCAGCAGCATCATCAGCAGGTAGTTGATCATCGCGAGCCCCACGTAGGGGAGCTGCTTGCCGAGGATGAACTCGCTGCGCGTGACCGGCGTGACGTAGAGGTTCGTGATCGAGCCGGTCTCCTTCTCGCGCACGACCGCGAGCGCGGTCAGCATCGCCGGCAGCATCAGCAGCAGGATCGGCACCACGGCCGGCACCATGGCGGGCAGGCTCTGCACGTCCGGGTTGTAGCGAAAGCGCGTCTCGACGTTGACCGGCGAGGTGAGTGCGCCGAGCCGCTCAGCCACCTGCCCGGTCAGCCAGTGCATGTGCATGCCCTGCACGTAGCCGCTCACGGTTTCCGCGCGCTGCGGCATCGCGCCGTCCACCCACGCGCCGATCTCCACGTTGTCGCCGCGCAGCACGTCGCGCGCGAAGCCGGACGGAATCTCCAGCGCGAGCGAAAGCTCGCCGCTGCGCATGCGGCGGTCCAGCTCGGCGTAGTCGGTGAGCGGCGGCTGTTCGACGAAGTAGCGCGAGCCGGAGAGTTGCAGCGCGTAGTCGCGGCTGAGCGTGGTCTGATCGCGGTCGAGCACGGCGTAGCGCAGGTTCTGCACGTCCATGCTGATGCCGAAGCCCATCACGAACATCAGGATCACCGACCCGCCCAGCGCGAGCGTGGCGCGCACCGGGTCGCGCTGCAACTCCAGGGCCTCGCGCCACAGGTAGCTCAGCATCCGCATCAGGCTGAAGCGCTTGCGGCGCGCCGGGGCTTCGGCAGCGGCTGCCGATTGGACCGCCACGTCGTGCTGCTGCTCGGGTGGGCTGCCGCCGGCTTCGATCAGGTAACCGATGAAGGCCTCCTCCAGCGTCGCCGCGCCGCGCTTCTCGACGAGGCGTGCCGGCGTGTCGCTGTCGAGCACGCGGCCCGCGTGCATCATCGACATGCGGTCGCAGCGCTCCGCTTCGTTCATGAAGTGCGTGGAGATGAAGATCGTCACCTTGTCGCGCCGCGAGAGTTCCACCAGCAAGCGCCAGAACGCATCGCGCGCGACCGGGTCCACGCCCGAGGTCGGCTCGTCGAGGATCAGGAGCTCCGGCTTGTGCACCATTGCCACCGCGAGCGACAGGCGCTGGCGCATGCCGAGCGGCATGGCTTCGGGCAGGCTGTCGAGCGCCTTTTCAAGGCCGAAGCGTTCGACCATCTCGACCACCCGCGCCGGGATCTCCGCCTCCGGCACGTTGAAGAGCCGCGCATGCAGCACGAGATTCTGCCGCACGGTCAGTTCGCCGTAGAGCGAGAACGCCTGCGACATGTAACCGACGCGCCTGCGTGTGTCGATGTCCTTCGGGTCGACCTCATGGCCGAAGAGCCAGGCGCGACCTTCGCTCGCGGAAAGCAGCCCGGTCAGCATCTTCATCGTGGTCGTCTTGCCGCAGCCGTTGGAGCCGAGGAAGCCGAAGATTTCGCCGCGGCGGATGCGGAAGGACACGCTGTCGACCGCGACGAAATCGCCGAAGCGCATCGTCAGGTCGCGCGCCTCGATCGCCACGTCGTGCGCCTCGTCCTCCGACAGCGGCGGAATCACGACCGACGCGTGGCCACGCTTCTTCTCCTCCGGCAGGAGGCCGACGAAGGCCGCTTCGAGCGAGTCGGTGCCCGTGCGCGTGAGCAGTTCCTGCGGCGTGCCGGTGGCCAGTACGCGGCCTTCATCCATCGCCACCAGCCAGTCGAAGCCCTGCGCCTCGTCCATGTAGGCGGTGGCCACGATCACGCTCATGCCGGGCCGCTGGCGGCGGATGCGCGCGATGAGATCCCAGAACTGCGCGCGCGCGAGCGGATCGACGCCGGTGGTCGGCTCGTCGAGGATCAGCAGGTCAGGGTCGTGGATCAGCGCACAGCACAACCCGAGCTTCTGCTTCATGCCGCCCGACAGCTTGCCCGCTGGCCGCGAGAGGAAAGGCTGGAGGCCCGTGGCGCCGGTCAGCTCGTCGATGCGGCGGCGCCGCTCGCGCGCCTCATGGCCGAATAGGCGCGCGAAGAACTGGAGGTTTTCCTCGACCGACAGCGTCGGGTACAGGTTGCGGCCGAGGCCCTGCGGCATGTAGGCGATGCGCGGGCAGACCGTTTCGCGATGGCGGCGGACCGACATGTCACCATCGAGCACCTCGACCGTGCCTTCCTGCACGCGACGGGCGCCCGCCACGAGCGAGAGCAGGCTCGACTTGCCAACGCCATCCGGCCCGATGAGGCCGACCATGCAGCCAGCTGGCACGTCGAGGTCGATACCTGCCAGTGCTTCGACCTTGCGATAGCGGAGCCGGATACCGGAAAGGCACGCAACTGGACGTAGTGAATCAGCGCGCATCGCCCTGTTTCACCTCAGTCGATGCAGCAAATGCCAGCGTGGCAGGCCACGCAAGCTGTGGATCAAGCTTGATCCAAGCAACACCGGGAACACCGGTTTTGACCTGTTCAAGGTACTTCTTCAGCAGTTCCGGCGCGATCTGCGCGCGCACGCGGAACATCAGCTTCTGGCGCTCGCTGGCTGTTTCCACCGTTTTCGGCGTGAATTGCGCCTGACTGGCAATGAAGGAAACCTTTGCCGGGATCACGTAGCCGGGCGCGGCATCGAGGACGATACGCACCTCACTGCCCAGTGCGACCCGACCGGCCACTGTTTCCGGCACGAAAAACGTCATATAGACATCGGCGAGATCGAGCAGATTGAGCACCCGCCCGCCCGCGCCAAGCACCTCACCCGGCTGTGCCACGCGTACCTGCACACGGCCGGCGCGCGGGCTCTTGAGGACAGCATCCTTGATGTCGGCATCCACCCGCGTGACGGTGGCTGCCGCAGCTTCCACGCTTGAACGCGTGCCGATCAGCTGCGCTTCGGCCGCCTTCACCGCCGCCTGCGCAGCTGCCGCCTGCGCCCGGCTTGCAGCCAGTGCGGCCTCCGTGCTGCGCATGCGGGCACGGTCGTCGTCGAGTTCCTGTACGGAGGCGGCGCCCTCCTTCGCGAGCGTCGCCGAACGCGCGAGCCTGCGCTGCGCGGCATCGAATTCGGCTGCACGCTGCACGACTACCGCCTGTGCTGCGATCTCATCGCTCTTCCGCAATGCAACTTGCGCTTCGGCTGCAGCAACGCGGTGCTCGGCCTCCTTATGCCCGGCGCTCGCCTCATCACGTTGTGCAAGCAAGGTGTCGACCTGCATGCGGGCCAGCGGTTGACCCGCTTCGACAAAGTCTCCCTCGCGCACGAGGATCTCGTCGACGCGCCCAGGCAGTTTGGTCGCTACATCGATCTCGGTGGCCTCGATACGGCCATTGCCGCTGACAAAGCCCTCGCCCGGTCCGGTGTCGTGCATGGCTTTCCAGCCCTGCGCGGCCAGCATCCAGACGATGATGACAAGCCCCAGGAGCAGCAACGTGTTCTTGCGCGTGAGTAAGGGTTTCATGGTGCTCCGCAATCATCAGTGAGCCGGCGTCAGGGTGTTGCCACCACCGAGTGCCGCATAGAGCGCAACCTGACTCGACAGCAGCGCCCTCTTTGCCTGTACGAGCTGTTGTTCCGCATCGAACAGGTCACGCTGGGCGTCGAGCACCTCCAGATAGGCGGCGGAACCGTGGTCGTAGCGCAATTGCGCAAGCCGTGCGCGTTCGGTCTGTGCCTCGAACGCGACATGGCGGATATCGACTTGCTCGGCGAGCCAATGGCGTGCGGCCAGCGCATCGGCAACTTCACGAAACGCGGTCTGAATCACCTGCTCGTACTCGGCCACCGCGATGTCGCGGCGGACCTCGGAAAGGTCGAGGCTCGCGCGCAGCGCCCCACCATCGAAAATCGGCACGGACAGCGTCGGTGCGAAAGTCCATGCTCGGCTACCCGGCGCGAACAGGCCGGCCAGGTCCACGGAGGCGGTGCCGAAGCTCCCAGTGAGCGCGATGCGTGGGAAGAAGGCCGCGCGTGCGGCACCGATGTCCGCATGGGCGGCACGCAAGCGATGTTCGGCGGCGACAATATCCGGCCGACCCGTAAGCAGGTCCGAGGGCATGCCAAGGGAGAGCGCCGCGAACGGCGCCATCTGATCGAACATCGATGCCGACGGCGCATCGGGCTCCGCTCCAACCAGTTGCCAGAGAATCCAGCGCTGCGACGCACGCGCCTGCTCAAGCTGCACAAGCAACGTCTGCGCCTGCGTCAGCAGAGTCCGGACTTCGGTCAGCTCCAGCTTCGATGCCGCACCCACTTCGTACCGGCGGCTGAAGATGCGGTTGAACTCCTCGCGGGTTTCCAGCGTGCGCTGAGCAAGCGCGACGCGTTCGTCGAGCTCGCTCAGGACAAGCCAAGAATCGGCCACCCGCGCAATGAGCGACAGCTCGACCGCACGGCGTCCCGCGTCACTCGCAAGCCACTGCTCAAGCGCGGCATCCTTGAGGCTGCGCACGCGCCCCCAAAGGTCCAGCTCCCACGCGGTGATGCCGACTTCGGCACGATATTCGGCGCCAATCGCGGGCTGTCCGGTTATCGACAGATCGCCGGGAACGCGCGCCCGAGCCCCCTGCGCCGCGACATCAATCTCCGGAAATTGCCGCCCACGCTGGATACGGAAGGCCGCGCGCGCGGCCTCGACATTCAACGCGGCGCGGCGCAGGTCGCGGTTATTGGAGAGCGCCGTTTCGATCAAGCGCTGCAACGCCGGATCGATGAAATACTCACGCCACGGAAGACCCTGCCCATACGCGTTCGTCCCGTAGGCATATTCGACAGGCCACGCTTCGGGGACAGGCATCGCGGGCGGTTCGTATGGTGGCGCCATCGATGCGCAACCACACACGGCGACCACCCATGCGCCTGCTAGCACGCAGAAAGTGCCACGAGTGAAGGACCCGGGAAACCTTGAAATTGCGTCTTGCTGGGTCGGGTTGCGCATGGAAAGCCCGCTTACAAGAGTCAGAGCATCCGGCTGAGCACCAGTGCCATGCCGATCTGGCACCTCGGCCAACGCAACAACAAGCTCTGCCGCTCACGGGCCGCTTGCCCGATGGCTCCCAGAACTTGCTTCGTCGCCGGGAGGTACGAGAAAAGTCTAACGATCAGCCGCGCCGCAGCCCGGGACACACATCAAGAACAGGCAAGTGAAACCAGAGGACAGGCGCCACGAGAGTTCTGAACCCTCGACTGCTGTTCCCCAGACAAGGCGAAATAGGCAACTGAGGGGATGACAGCCCATTTCCCCAATCACACTCAAACCACCTTTTTTGGATACGCCCTCGCGGGGAAACCAAAAGGCACGGAGATCGATATGCGCATATCCCTTTGCTCGAATGGCGAGCATAAAAAACTGTCCAGACAGTAATAGTGGCGCCGCATTCAACTCGACGATCCGCAATAAAACTGCCTGAGCAGTTATGACGACTGGGGGTGCAAGCACACGCAAGTTCGTTTAAGGTCCCGCTTGCGCAAAACATACGGCACCGTATGAACTTGCCGCGTCAGCTAAAGAACAATCTGGAGACAATCAATGAAGAAAATCGCATTTGCCCTGCGCGTGCTGGGCATGGGAGGTATTGCCCTGCTCGGCGGCCAGGCTTTGGCTTCGGGCTATCACTTCGGCGTGCAAAGCGTCAGCGGCCAGGGTGTGGCAAATGCGAACGGCGCGGAGGCTGCCGACGCATCAGTCATCTTCAACAACCCGGCCGCTCTGACTCGTCTCAAGGGTGACATGCTGACCGGTGCCGGTATTGTGGTCGATCCACGCGTCAGCGTTCGCAATGCTTCATCAACCAATGCCGCGGGTCACCCGATCTATGGCCCCGGCGGCGACAGCCCGACCGAGCCGGTCTTCGTGCCACAAGCGTATTGGGCACACCAATTCACCAACGAACTGTATGGCGGTCTTGGTCTATTCGTGCCGTTCGGCGACAAGACAAACTACGACGACAACTGGATCGGGCGTTACAACGGCGTCGAGCTCGACATGATGACGCTGACGCTCAACCCGCAGATTGCCTACAAGTTCTCGCCCAAGTTCTCGGTCGGCGCCGGCTTCTCGGTCCAGTACATGAAAGCCAAGTTCCGCAAGAAAGCAGACTTCGGAACGGCTGCGTCACAAAACCTGCCGGCCTTCGCGCAAGGACTCGCCGCTCAAGGCATCGTGCTCTCGCCGACGCAGCTCGCGCAGGCCGCCGCCGAGATGCAGAGCAACCAGGCCTATGACGGTGAGCTTTCGTATGAAGGCGATAACTGGTCGGTCGGCTTCAACCTCGGTGCACTGTGGGAATACGACGAAACGCTGCGTTTCGGCCTCGCCTATCGTTCGAGCATCCGCCAAAAGCTATCCGGCGACACCGAATGGTCGCGGCCGTCCACGTTCGCCAACTCGACTTTCGGCGCACTGCCGATGGTCGGCGGCGCGGTAAACGCAGCATGGAACAGCGCAGTCCAGGCGGGCCTCAATGCCCAGGGCTTCAACGACGGAAGCGGGGAAGTCAGTGTCGACACGCCGGATTCCCTGTCGATCAACTTCTTCAAGCAGATCGACGATCGCTGGGCGGTAATGGGCGACTGGACGCACACCTGGCATAACAAGTTCCAGGAATTGCGGCTCGACTTTGACAACACCCTGCCCGACGCCGTCATCGAGCAGAAGTGGAAAACGACCAACCGCTATGCAGTCGGCGCTACCTATCAAGTCAATGGCCCCCTCAAACTTCGTGCGGGTCTGGCGTATGACGAGTCGCCAGTGCCGAGCGCAGAAGAGCGCATTGCAAGCCTGCCGGACAGCGACCGCATCTGGTATTCGATCGGCGCGAACTACATGTTCAACCAGAACCTGTCGCTGGATCTTGCCTACACCTACGTCAAGATCAAAGACAGCAGCATGAACAATACGGAATGCTCACCGCACAGCAATCCGCCTTGTACCGGTTCCGGCACCACAACGAAAGCAGATTTCCAGAGCTTCTCCAACATCTTCGGCGCCCAACTCAACTACCGCTTCTAATTGGGAAAAGCCGGTTGAAGGGAAACGGCCCGCGAAGCAATTCGCGGGCCGTTTGTTTTCCTTTACATACATTCATTTTTCATATTTCACGACGTTCTTTATATGTTCCCTAACGCGGTTATATGAAAGTGAAAACCGCTTCGTTCCAGTTCTCTATAACCATCCATACACTCGGAACCATTCCAACATGACTACCGGAGTGAATGATGTTCCGCGCCTCCCGACTGATCACCCTGCTGGCTGTCGCAGCCCTGCTCACTCCTACGGCGCCCGCACACGCAGCCGCCGAACTGCTTAACGTCTCCTACGATCCCACGCGCGAGTTGTATCAAGACTTCAACGCAGCCTTCGCCAAGTACTGGAAAAGCAAGACGGGCGAGGACATCAGGATTCGCGCCTCGCATGGCGGCTCCGGCAAGCAGGCGCGCACCGTCATTGACGGGCTGGAGGCCGACGTGGTAACCCTCGCACTCGCGTACGACATCGACGCCATCGCCAAGAAGGGCCTGCTGCCCGCCAACTGGCAATCGCGTCTGCCTCACAACGCATCGCCCTACACATCGACGATCGTGTTCCTCGTACGCAAGGGCAACCCGAAGCAGATCCGCGACTGGAGCGACCTCGCCAAGCCGGGCATCGGCGTGATCACGCCGAATCCCAAGACGTCGGGTGGTGCACGCTGGAACTACCTTGCGGCCTGGGGCTACGCACTCAAGCAGCCGGGCGGCAATGAAGCAAGCGCACGCGATTTCGTGGGCAGACTCTTCAAGAACGTGCTCGTGCTCGATTCAGGTGCTCGTGGCTCGACGACGACCTTCGTCGAGCGCGGCCAGGGTGACGTACTCATTGCGTGGGAGAACGAGGCCTATCTGGCCGTAAAGGAAATCGGCCCCGGCAAGTTCGACATCATCACCCCATCCCTCTCGATCCTTGCCGAGCCGCCGGTAGCCCTGGTCGACAAGATTGCCGACAAGCACGGCACGCGAAAACTGGCCGAGGCTTACCTGAACTACCTGTACTCGCCTGAAGGCCAGGAGATTGCTGCGAAAAACCATTATCGCCCCATTGATCAGGGCATCGCAGCGAAATATGCCAGGCAGTTTGGCTCGGTAAAGCTCTTCAACATCAATGATGTTTTCGGCGGCTGGAGCAAAGCACAGGCTACGCACTTCGCCGACGGCGGCGTGTTCGACCAGATCTATCTCAGGAAGTGAAGCGCAGATGGGCGCATTACGTCGCAATCAGATTGGCGATGCGCACCGGCGCCTCTCCCAGCACCCGCCTGTTAGGTGCGGCGCCAAGCGAAAGGAGAACACCCGCTAGCACCTTCGCTGTGCAACACCGACGAGGAAATCGCGGGCCACCATGGGTCTGCTTTTCCGATGCACGCACAACGTCGCCGAAGGTGCGGGCGCCGCATCCCTCGCAGGCGCGATACAAGCACCTGAACGTCTCCGGGGGCGTCGTGTCGGCCTGGTGCTCACCGGCGGCAACGTGGATGCAGATGTGTTCGCTGACGTCCTACGAACAACGGATGAAATCTACCCGCGATTGGGAAAGACCGCATGAGAGAAGCTTGGTGATGCGAATCGCTCACGGCACTGCGGGAAGCATTGCTGGAACCGCTTAGGCCAGATGCCGGCTCAGCCAGCCGCAATCCTCCTCCAGCCAATCCGCGACAGCATCAGCAGCAGGCCGCTCACCAACAGGATCCACGATCTCGGCTCCGGAACCGGCTGGGCAAGGAAGGCACCCGATGCCGAGGTGAAGCTGTAGCCGGCGGGCAGGATCAGACCTGCACGACCGGTATTCCCAACATCCACCGTGGCGAAGCCACCACCGAAAAATTCGCTCGCAGTGGCATGGCCATCGAGGATCCATTGCACGGCAATCGGCGCACTCCTACCGGAAGCACCGATCGGCACATCGAGCCAGTTGTAGAGTGCCACGTCGAAGAAGCTCTTCTCGTTCTGGTTAACGACGACGTCACCGACCGGCGTGGACTGGAATATCTCGCTTCCACCCGTATTGAAGGTATAGAGCCCCCACAAGTGCGTGTAGCTGGAGCTGGCACCAATAGACGTACCCTGAAGGAGCGAGGTGACCTTCGCCTCCAATCCGTATTCACGGTTGGTGTCGCCCACGTCATCAAGGTCGCCCGAACCGTCGACCTCGAAGCTCATGCCGATATGGGCAATGGACGATGGCGCGCCCGTAATGACAAATTCATCGAAGAACGTACTTTTGAACCGCGCCTGATCCCATGCGCTGGCCATCGCCGCCCCCTTGAGCAACCCCGTTTCCAGGTTGGCCGAGCCGCTCACGGCAAAGCTGTACGCAGCCATATGTTCGCGCTGGCTGAAGCCGGACTCAGAGTACTCATGAGCAATCTTCACCGGATCGCTGCCGCTCACGCTGCCGAGCCCGCCCCAGTAAAGTTCGAGATGGGTCCCGCTCTGCCCAAAGGCCGGCTGAGCTGCGAACAAGGCTGCACACAGGCAGGCCAATACGAACGATTTGGTGCTCATCCCGACACCCTCGGCTGGCGATTGAACTTCTCTATAGCAGCGTGAGCGTGATCTGTTCCATGTGACGACGTGTATTCAGGCTTCAGCAAGGCTGAATGCGGGCCGAGACAAACCCGCGCTGAAATCTTTGTTTGAGCGCCCTACCCTGTTACTCGGGCCGCCCGCAGAAAAACGAAAACCCCGCCGAAGCGGGGTTCTCGTTGGTACATCAGACAGCTGGAACAACAGGCAATTACATGCCCATGTCCATGCCGCCCATGCCACCCATACCGCCCATGCCACCCATACCACCGCCGGCCGGCTTGTCTTCCGCCTGTTCGGCCACGAGGGCGTCGGTGGTCAGGACCAGGCCGGCAACCGAAGCAGCATTCTGCAGCGCGGTGCGGGTCACCTTCGCCGGATCCAGCACGCCGAGTTCAACCAAGTCACCGTAGGTGCCATTGGCAGCGTTGTAGCCGTAGTTGCCCGAACCGGCCAGGACGGCGTTGACGACGACGGACGGCTCGTCACCGGCGTTCGCGACGATCTGGCGCAGCGGCTCTTCGACTGCGCGCAGAACGATGCGGATACCGGCGTTCTGTTCGTCGTTGTCGCCCGTCAGATCCTTGATCGCAGCACGGGCACGCAGCAGTGCGACACCACCACCGGCAACCACGCCTTCTTCAACGGCGGCACGCGTGGCGTGCAGCGCATCTTCGACGCGGGCCTTCTTTTCCTTCATTTCGACTTCGGTCGCGGCACCAACGCGGATCACGGCAACACCGCCAGCCAGCTTGGCCTTGCGCTCTTGCAGCTTTTCCTTGTCGTAGTCGGACGTAGCCGTCTCGATCAGGGCGTCGATCTGGGCAACACGGGCCTGGATCGCGTCGGCAGCGCCAGCGCCATCGATGACCGTGGTGTTTTCCTTTTCGACTTCGATGCGCTTGGCCTGGCCCAGATCCTTCAGGGTGGCCTTTTCGAGCGACAGGCCGACTTCTTCGGCGATCACGGTGCCGCCGGTCAGAATGGCGATGTCTTCCAGCATGGCCTTGCGACGGTCGCCGAAGCCCGGAGCCTTGACTGCAACGGTCTTCAGGATGCCACGGATGTTGTTGACCACGAGGGTCGCCAGCGCTTCGCCTTCGATGTCTTCAGCGACGATCAGCAGCGGACGGCCAGCCTTGGCAACTTGTTCGAGCACCGGCAGCAGATCGCGGATGTTCGAGATCTTCTTGTCGTGCAGCAGCACGAACGGGTTTTCCAGCGCGGCGATCTGACGCTCGGCGTTGTTGATGAAGTACGGCGACAGGTAGCCGCGGTCGAACTGCATGCCTTCGACGACATCGAGTTCGTTGTCGAGCGACTTGCCGTCTTCGACCGTGATCACACCAGCCTTGCCGACCTTGTCCATCGCGTCAGCGATGATCTTGCCGATCGACTCATCCGAGTTGGCGGAGATCGAACCGACCTGAGCGATTTCCTTCGACGTGGTCGTCGGCTTGGCGGCCTTCTTGATTTCGGCGACCAGAGCAGCAACGGCCTTGTCGATGCCGCGCTTCAGGTCCATCGGGTTGTGGCCCGACACGACCAGCTTCATGCCTTCGCGAACGATGGCCTGGGCCAGCACGGTGGCGGTGGTGGTGCCGTCACCGGCGTTGTCCGAGGTCTTGGAAGCGACTTCCTTGACCATCTGGGCGCCCATGTTTTCGAACTTGTCCTTCAGTTCGATTTCCTTGGCGACAGAAACACCGTCCTTGGTCACGGTCGGGGCGCCGAACGAGCGCTCCAGAACCACGTTGCGGCCCTTCGGGCCCAGGGTCACCTTGACCGCGTTGGCCAGGACGTTAACACCATTGACGATCTTGACGCGGGCGTCATCACCGAACAGAACTTGCTTAGCAGCCATCATCTACCTCGTTGAATTCGTAGGGAAATCTTTGGATTCGCGTGAATGCGGGACTCAGGCTTCGATGACGCCCAGGATGTCCTCTTCGCGCAGGACCATGACTTCCTGCCCGTCAACCTTGACCGTCTGGCCGGCGTACTTGCCGAACAGGACGCGATCGCCAACCTTCACATCCAGCTTGCGCACTTCGCCGTTGTCGAGTTGCTTGCCGTTGCCCACGGCCAGAATTTCGCCCTGATCGGGCTTCTCACCGGCGGAATCCGGAATCACGATGCCGGAGGCAGTCGTACGTTCGGCTTCGATGCGCTTAACGATCACGCGGTCGTGCAAGGGACGGATTTTGCTCATACAGGTCACTCCTCGTATGTAGGTAGTACTTTGTGTCCGATTGAACAGGCCGGCGATGCCGGCCTGTGGAAGAAGCGTTTCGGGGGATGAAGATCCAACAACCGTTCTGTTAGCACTCACCCCCGACGAGTGCTAATCATAGGGGCGGGTTGGCAGTTTTTCAAGAAACGAAGTGTTTCTTGTGTCGGTGAAAGTTGAATTTGAGAGGATTGCAGCTTAATTCGAGAGGCGATATTCAAACAAATCAATACCTTAGAGTCACCGCACTTGAGCAATCCGCACCAACACTAGACATACAAGGCATTTTGGCCGAAAACCCGCTATCAGAGCCGGTCTACGTACTTGACTGCGCCCCTACAAGACGCAAATCCATACGCTGGTGGCGGCTACCCGCTCGACTTGCTTTGCTTAGCTGGAACGGTGATGTCGGCCACGGCCTAAGATGGGAGTCGTCATCCAGTACCTGTGCAGGTTCCCAAGCGATTTCGCCCGAAACCCGCAGGAGTCCTTGTTCTGCAAGCCTATGGTCTCGCGTGGACCGGCACGCGACTTGGGGGTAAAAATGCCGGGCTAGGGCGTCATCTCGGAGAAATTCCGAGCCAGAATCGTTCGGGAAAGCAACTTTGACGGAACGCACCCGGAAAATTTGACTCCTTCGGCGAAGGAAGCTTGTTCCTTGGACGTGAGGGGCCAGACTTTGTTTTTTTGCCCGAGTTCGGCACGCAGTGCTGCTAGCGGTGCTTGGACGCTGAGCGCATCAAATTTGACGCTGGCCCCACCATTCGATGCGGTCCGTGCATATCCACGGTTCGCGTTCGTGCCTGCAAATGTCCATGTGCGCGTCTGCCCATCTTCGTACCTTGACATGAAGTGGGCATCATCCGAGATAACCAGTTCTTCAGACAGCGATGCCAACTCGATTTTGGCCCGTTGGGACAGTTGCACGTGCCTTGACGGCCCACGGGCTAACACTGCGCGAATGCCTTCGCAGACATCGCGGCTCAGACTCCGCGCACCGCCCATCCATCTCGCCTTGCCCCCTTCTTTCGCCGGCTCCATCCAGACCGTGCGCTTGGACCACTCAATCTCCTTGACGAGCCAACTGCGGCCCGCCAGCAGGAGCAACCGCTGGCGTTCGTCACCCGTCAGCACAGTCGGATCGATGTAGCCGATCTCCGCGCTGCCATAGCGCCCCGTCAGGAGCTGAGCACCGCTGAATGAAGCGAGCAGGTCCCGGTAGTGGCCTCGGCCGAACTCGCGTTCAGTACACGGCCCGATGCGGACCAGGCCTGCGTCGCTATCCAAGTAGGCCTGTTCGATCATGTGGTCTATCAGCGCTCGGAACCCGTCCGACGGCAGTTCGGGAAAACAGCCTGCCAGCAGCGTAACCACTTCGTTTGCGGGCCACTCGCCCCGCTCCAACGTGGCGACGAGAATCTGCTGGGCTGCGATAGGCCACGGCTCCTCGGGTGGTCGCGCAGCCTCGACCCATGCTTCGGACCAGCGACGGGTCACTCCCAGGGCCAACATGAACGCATCCCGGTTGGTGGTGAGGAACAGGCAGTTGCGACGGCTGCCGGCTCGTCTGCCGGTACGGCCCATGCGCTGAAGAAACGACGACACAGTCGACGGGGAGTCGATCTGAATCACACGGTCCAGGTCGCCAACGTCGATACCGAGCTCCAAGGTCGACGTCGCAACGATCACACAGTCCTTCTCTTCGCCGAAGGCAGCTTCCGCCTGCCGGCGCTCGGATGCGCTGAGCGAAGCATGGCTGACAAAGGTTCTCACCTGCTTCGCCCGCAGCATGCTGCTCAATTGTTCCGCGCTGCTGCGCGAGTCGCAGAACACGAGTCGCTTTTCACCCCGATGCAAGCGCGAGATGACCGTCGCTGCGTTCTCCAGCGTGCCGACATGATCGATCGTGACATCGGCATCCGTGCTCACCGACGCACTGCCGACCACACGCCGTTCGCCAACGGGCGCAAACCATTCCAGCAACTCGGCCGGATTGCTCACGGTCGCCGACAGGCCGATTCGCTGGAGCGGCTCGTCGAGATAGTGATCCAGCCTGTGCAACACCGAACGCAAGTGCCAGCCCCGGTCGTCTGCAGCGAAGGCGTGCAATTCATCCACGACGACCGCACGCAGATTCCCGAACCACCTCGGGTGATCCACTCTCACCGAAATCAGCATCGCCTCGAGCGACTCCGGCGTTGTAAGCAGGATATCGGGCGCCTCCCTCAGGGCCTTCTTCTTGCGAGACTGCGATACGTCTCCGTGCCAGACCTCCACTGTGCGTCCGACTAGCCCCGCGTAGTGGCTCAGCCGATGCTCAAGGTTATTCAGCAGCGCCTTGATCGGGCAGACATACAAGACACTGGTCCCCGCCCAGGATTCCTTCAGCATCCGTGACAGGATGGGGATCGCTGCCGCTTCGGTCTTGCCCCCTGCTGTCGGCGCCAGCAACAAGCAATGCGCGCCCGCGTGAATGGCCGGAATTGCAGCCAACTGCGTGGGGCGCAGCGTGCTCCAGCCCAGCGTGTTGACCACGTGGTACTGGAGCGATGGGTGCAACTGCTCGAATTCGCTCACAACTCGATATCGTCTACCGAGTTCGCGCTCGCGGCCGCGCGCTCGACGGCAGACATCTCGGATTCCGCAAGCGTCAGCGAGTAGTGTTGCCGCGGGTCGAAGTCTTCGTGCAGGTCCACGCGATCGAGAACATCCGCGACGAGCTTCTTCAAGAACAGGCGCGGCGCCACACCCACCTTCCCGCCGAGGCCCCCCGCCACCGCCCGCGCCAGCGCATCGAGGTAGCTGTCATCGACAACCGCGCGCAGACGCTCCTCGTGTTCGCGACCTTCCGCATAGATCTCGCGCACGCGGCGCCCCACCGACAGCAGCGAGCCATGGTCGAAAGGCGCGAGGCGGATCTGGACCGCCCTGGGGTTGTCGAACCGACGGTCCGTACCGAAATCCACGTGCAGTCGCTGCGCCAGCGGCGCGAGACGCTGGACACCCTGTGGTCCGTCAAAGAACGCCGGCGTGCCAGTGATAACCAGATACAGACCCGGATACCGGCCTGCATCGATTTCGTCGATCCATTGCCGCAAGGCGTTGAGGCCCTTCTCGCGCGTATCGGTACGCATGCGCTGAAGCGTTTCCACCTCATCGAGCACCATCACCAGGCCCGCGTAGCCGCTATCTCGCAGGATGGTGAGCAGACCGACCAGGAAATTGCTTGCGCCAAAGTGATCCAGGTCGCCCTTGATGCCCGCTGCGCGCTTCACGCTGGCCGCCACGTTCGGCTGGCCGGCCAGCCAACTGATCAGGCCATCCGCCAGCATGGCGTCATTGGCAGCGAGCGCCTGTCGATAGGTCCGCAACACTGCCGAGAAGGCAGGCGCAGTCTTGCTGATGGCGCCGAGGCGCACTTCCATCAACGCGTCCGTGCGCTGAAGCAGACCTTGGGCGTCGTCGGGATCCACCGCCGGGTCCGCGAGCACATCCTGCTCCAGGGCAAAGAACCACCCGTCAATCACGCCTCGAAACGCGCCGCTGGCCATGTCGGCCGTACCAAGGTGTTCCACCAGTCGCCGGTAGACAGTCTCCAGCCGGTGAAGCGGCGTTTCGGTTTCGTTGATCTGGACTTCGGTGGCAGCAAAGCCTCGTGAGCGGGCGCGCTCCTGCAACCAGCGACCGAAGAAGGTTTTGCCGGTGCCATATTCGCCGCGTACTGCCTTGAATCCACCGCGGCCAGAGGCCGCAAGCTCAAGCTCCGCAGTCAAGGTGGGCTCGAATGTCTCAATGCCCACGGCCAGCGCATCCAGGCCACTGTTTGGCACAGTGCCGCGGCGCAGTGCGCTGACGATATCTTCCCTGCGTGCCGCGCTGATCATCGTCCCCCTCCCTGGCGCGGCAGCTCGAACTGCTGTTGCAGCAAGGCAATATTCAGATCAACCGAGCCCGCGGCCTCATCGACGGCGAGTACCGCCGCCTGGTCCACGTTCAGCACACGCCGGGCAGCACTCAACACGCCACCCATGCGCACTTCCGCAAGCGCCAGGCGATTCGCGAGTGCAGACCGCGACAGCTTCCCGCCGCGCTCGGCGAGCGCCTCCAGAAGTTGCCGCATCTTGTCATCGGCCAAAGCAACGCGCGCCGCTAGTTGCCGCTGGGACGCGTAGACAGGGCTTGCCAGCAGCCCACTGATCCAGTCATTGACCGCAGCCTCCGGCTGTACCGCAACGGGCGGCGGCGAATCGTCAGCCTCGAAGAGTCCGGCCTGGACCTCCGTCTGCACCGGCTTCCTGCGGGTTGGCCGTGGCTGAGGCGGCGCGGTTGCAGGCTTGGACTCTTGCAGAATCGGCGGCAAGTCCCACCACTCCGGCACGTTCGGAGGTGCTGGCATCCACCCCGAAAGGCTCGCACCCAAGGGTACGAACACGCTCAGGGGCACCGTGACCTCCTGCGGCGATAGCCCTCCGTGATAACCGTTCTTGCGCCCTGCATAGCGGCTACTTTCCCCCCACAGGCAGATGACCGCATTCGACGCGTCGCCAGTAATCACGCGGCCACCGCCAATAGCGACCTCCTGGGGTGACGCAGCGGTCTTGCCGGCACGCCAACGGTCACTCTCGCCACCGGGCACCTGCATGGTCCCATCCTCCAGCAGATGTCCGTGATCCGAGGTGACCACCAACACGCGCCTGGCTTCCCGAGCCTCGCGCAGCAACGGCAGCAAGAGCCGTAGCCCCTCTAGCTCCCAGCGCTGATTGAGCTGATCCGGGCCGCTAAGATGGTCGTCGACCGCGTTGTAGACCACCCCCACCACGCGCTGGTGGGGGTTCGCGATGGATGTCCGAACCTCCTGCGCCAGGTTGCCAGCGTCCGCGAGGTCTCCCTTGTGGAAGAGTTTTGGCGGATGCTCGGGCCGGCTGGGTGCCAGCAAACCCGCGTGAGATGCAAAACCCGGCCGCTCCTGCGCCTGCGTTCCCACCGTCAGGCGGCCGCACAGCAAGCTCGCGCGGCTGACTTCAGTGACAGTTGGGATCGCCGCGACACCCACGAGCGGCTTGCCCGAAGCCGCTGGGACCAGTTCCATCCAGCTTTGCCCGGCCACGCGCGAGAACAGTTCGCGAAAGATGCTGTTGCTCAGACCATCCATCACCAGCAACAGCGTCGGCTGGGCTACCGCAATCGGGCTCAGCACCTTCTCGAGAACACGCTCGAGCGGCACGATACGCCCACTCTCAGCCGGCGTTTGCGCGTTCCATTGCACCAACGTCTGGGCAAAGGACTGGGCGAACGCGTTGCGTCGGGCGATGACCGCCTGACGGCATGCCACATAGGCGTCCGACAGTTCCGTCAGTTCGTCGCCCCCCAGGAGCCTGAACCGCGCCCAGTCGACGTAGGCGCCCTGGTCGGCCTGCCATTCGACCGAATCGGTCAGCGTGGCACCGGACGGCATCGGGCTGATCAGCCAACGCGCCAGGCGTCGCGCCATCTCGACCCGTTCCATGCGGGTCTTCTGCTCGTTCATCAGCGAATGCTTGAGCGCGCGATCCGCATGAATCTCAACCTCGTTGAGTCTGGCTTCGCTGGCCTGGGCCGCGTGAGCACTCAACGCGCGGGCAAAATCCGTCAGCCGCCGATCCAGCGCCGACGGCAGCAAATCGCTCAACTGCGCGAACTCCGCAATGCGCAGATCACGCAACAGGGCATCGGCACGATCCAGCATGGGGCGGCGCGCCTCCGCGCTGTGGTTTCGAACGACCTGTTCCGCCGCCGCCGCCCAAGCACGGCCCTCTGCCACGCCCACATGCCTGTCGTTGACGAAACGTTCGAGGCGGATCGCCGCCGCGCCCAGGGCGGCCTGTCCTTCGCCCTCGGCGGCGAAGATAACACCGCAGACAAGTCCCAACGGCAACGCATCACCCGTGTGGGCCGCTTCGACACAGCCCAGCACCATGGTCCCCGCAATCCCGGCAGTCTCCGCCAGCCAGGCCAGGATGTCCTTCTTCATTGCCGCGGGCAGCGGACCCAGGCGCGGATCGGCGTCCGGCGTCATCGACCACGCCAACAACGCCACGGCGTCAGGCCGTGCGGCCTCGAGGCCGAGGAATCTTGCGAGGACTTCCCGCCAAGCCGTCTCCAGATCCAGGAACCCGTTGGCGACGGGCGGGTAAGCGCCTTGCGCCGCGGCGTCGATCAGCGCCTGGGGCATCCACGCGAACCTGCCCAGCCGGACATCGGTTTCCTTCGCCTGGAACATCAGGCGGACGACGTCCCACCCTTCCGGCTGGAACACCCGGGCGCGCGCCAGCCGCGCGGCAATGTCTTCGGCAATCTCGTGGGTCGCCAAGGGCGTGAGGACCACCATTCCGGAGGCATCAGGGTCTTGCCGCTCCTGCTCGCACAACGCCTCGCGGATGGCCAGGGACGACTCGCACCAGCACAACCGGAACTGCCGACCGTGTTGGGTGACGGCATCCGGCCAGACTTGCCGGGTATCCGACCGCATCGCGATGACCTGCGCCGTCGCGTCGCTACCCAGCACCCGTTCAAGTTGTGCAGCGATTTCCGGCGTCGACAAGCTCATAGCCGCGTGCCTTTGCGTTGCAGACGCCAACTGAGCGTCAGTTCCAGGTCGCGCTCACTGGTCACACGCGCTTTCAGTTCGTCCAGAGCCGCCACGGCAGCCTCGCCCGTGAGATGCAATTGCTGCTTCTCGGCAACCACTTCCGGCGCAACGCCGGCAGGTTCCGGCATCGGCACGTGCTCCGGCGCCGCATTGTCAGGCGCCGACCCACCGGCGGGCACAGGATCGGGCGTCGGCTTAGCGGCGGTGGTCGCCAGCAGTTGCAGGGCATCGCGCTGTAGTTCGTCGAGCCGGCTTTTAATCGGGATCACGTGCTCGTCGCTGGTCAGCACTTCGGCAAGGCGCTTCAGGACGATTTGCGCGGCTTCCGCCCGGTGGTCGCTCAGCCCCCGTACCACGTCAAAGAGCTGCCAGTTCCCTGCATCAAGTGCATCGGCACAGGCTTTCGCCTGTCCCAAGGTACGGCCAACGGCGGCCTCCGAAGTCAGCAGCGCCGCAGTTGCCAGCGTTTCGACAACGCTGGACTCGGCAGCCTGCACCAGCCCCGCCAGCAGCGCCTGGGCAGACTCGGCGGTCTGCTGGCGAGCGCCCGCCATGCCGGCCGCATAACGGTTCGACCGATCTCGCACACTGACCACCAGCCGCGTCACCAGTTCGCGCTTCTCGGCCGCCTTTTGCTTCACCTCGACCACCAGCTTGCCCACGTTAGCCGCATTGAGCGTCTGCCCCAGCGTCAGCCCGAACAGGCTCGCCGCCCGATGCAGCGCGGTCTGCCAGTGCCCCGCATCGGGCAACGATTGCTCCAGCAATTCGAGTTCGTCGGGCAAGTTATCGACCGTGGGTTCGAAAGGACCGCCTCGCATCGTGAACCGCCGGTTGGTCAAAGCGGCGAAGGCCAGGATGATCAGGTTCTGCAATTCGAGCGGCAGCCCCATGGGCGCCGGAGAATCGATCCACTGCCGCAGCTTCGCAACAGTCATGGCGCCACCACCGTCGCGCGCGTGGCATTGCGAAAACCGCGACTGCCAGTGCGGCTCGATCAATAGATGGGTCTCTGCCATCTGCCCCAGCTTGCAGGGATTCACCACCCCCCGTACCAGCTTCCGAAGCCCAGTGTCCTGAACCAGCCCGCGCTGACCCGGTGCTTCGATGGCTTTCTGCACCTCGGGCCATATCTTGCGAATGACGACTGGCTTGATCTCGGTATCGAACTCGGGGTGGGCGGGATACTGGTGGGCGAACAACTGGCCCAACAGGTTCTCGAACGCCGACTTGAAATCCGCACCCACCGGCGGCCGCGGCGACAAGGTCGGGTCGAGCGAGCGGAACTGCTGGTCTGCTGTGAGCGGGTTGCTGACCGCATCGCGGGGCTCGGTGCTGATGCCGTACGCCACTTCCAACTGTGAACGCAGCTTCATGCGCAACTGGTCGAGTTGGTTGCGAGCCAGCGCCTTCGCCTGCACGCGGTCCACGAACGACAGGTGCGCCGCGTACGTATCGAAGCGCTCCCCCTGAAGGATGAAGTCCAGCACGACCAGTCGGCCCAGATCCGCCTGCGCCTTGTTGCTCAGGAAGGAAGGCATCCACACCAGGGTCCGGGTGTCGCCGCCGCGATATTCCGTGAGACGTGCAATGTCATCGGCTGGGCCAAAGCCGGCGTCGTCGAACGGGTAGTCGAGCACCACCGTCCAGGTGCCGGAGCGACCGCGCAGGCGGTCGTCGGTCATCTCGCGGACGTTCTCGTACAGCAGCTCGATTTCACGCCGGGTGCCGCGCCAGCTGAACTCGTAGGTGTTGAACAGGTCGCCGGTTTCCTCGATCCCCAGTTCCTTGAACAGCGCCTCGCGAACCCGCTTGCGGCGGTTGCCCGGGTTGTCGTTAGCCTCGGCTGCACGCAGGATGGGCTCGATGTCGACGCCAGTCACCTGGATCGAGATGATCGGGTTCTGGTCTTCGGTAATCTTGATCTCGCCGATTTCGCTGGCCCAATCGCGACACTTGCGCAGCACGTCCTGCGCCTCGCGCCCAGGAATCGGCGAGCGGAAGGTGCCATGGTTCAGCGCTGCCAACCGTTGAGCGCTCAGGGCCTTGAGCGATTCGACCTCCGGCACCAGCGCGCCGAGCAGCAGCGTCTTGAGCAGTCGGGCGTCGTTCCGCAGGTTTCTCGCCGCAGCGGGTTCAGCCTGCCCGAGCTTGATGGCCTCCCACGTGACGTTGTGCTGGCGCTCCAGCATCGGCAGCAGGCGCTGGTTGTACAGGCGCTTGGCATTCTCGAAGTGCAGGCGCATGCCTTCGCTGAAGGGCTCGTCGCCCTCGGCGATAGCGTCGTAAAGATCACCCACCGGGATCAGTTGGCCAAGTTCGAGGTCCGCACGACGATCCACCAGCAACTGCAGCATCAGCTTGAGCGCCGTACGCTCGCGCTGCAGCGCCGCGGACACGGCAATCAGGGTCTGGACCAGCGCTGGCGAGAACGGGTAGACCTTGCGGAACATCTCGCGGTCCGCCGTGGTGGTCAGTAGCGTCTCGAGCACGTCCTTGCGCATCGAGAGCAGGTTCTCGAACGTGGCCTGCATGACCTGCCGCGCCGCTTCGTCCTTGGGGCGCAGTACCCGCTTCTCGGCGATGGCAGGCAGGTTGCGATCTTCCAGCGTAATGCGATGAAAGCGTGCCTCCCAGTGCTTCAGCACATCGCTGAACTGCACTTGCACGGAACCGGCCAGGTTCTCGCCGACCAGATCGCGAAGATCACGCTGCCGGGCCACGAAGCTGATCAGCGGAATGGGCCGGTCGGGGTTGGTGGCCTCCACGAGCTTGACCAGCTTCGTACCCTCGCGGCTGACGAAGCTGACGTCAGCCGCATGGCTCGCGAGCCACAGCACCAGTTCGTCCAGAAAAAGAATGACGGCGTCGTAACCCAAGTCACGAGCATGTCGGCTCATGATGCTCAGGCCATCGTCGAGCGACACGAACGACTCACCCTTCCCCGCCAGCGTGCGATAGGCCGAGAAAAACTGCGTGATCAGGTCGCCCACGAGGCGCGAGCGCTCTTCGCCATTGGGCGGTTCCAGCATCGCGGCATCGAAGGCAACGGCATCCCAGCCACTGTCGAACGCGCCCCAACCACTGGTGGCATCACCACCGCCACTAGCCCCTTCATTCAGTTGCGCAAAGAACCTTTCGTCGCCCATCCGCTGGCGCATCTCGCGCGCGTCCTTGAACAGGCCCTCCGCCAGATAAAAGCCCGGCACCGGCGCATCGGAATGCTGCTTGCGGACGAACTCGGCGTACTGGCCGAGAACGGCCGACTCCATGTCATGCGCGCCGATCATGTGGTACGGCACCAGCAGAAATTTGCGCCCCTCGGTCCAGCCGTGGCGGGCCACCACGTCGGCCAGTTCCGGTATGGCGCGCGCCTGCGTGTTGCCGGCCAGCAGCAGGTTCAGCACGGCCATGAAATGGCTCTTCCCGGAACCGAAACTGCCGTGCAGGTAGGCTGCCTTGCTGCCGCCGGTCTGCACAGCCTGCTGGATGAACCCCAGCGCGTTGGAAAAGGCATCCACCAACTGCGGCGTTACGACGTAGTCCCGGAGCGTCTGCTCGGGTTCGGTGACGCCTTTGGAAAGTTGCAGGACGAAGTCGCCCTGGTGGACCCGCTCGGGGATCTCGATGAGGTCTTTCAGAAGAGTCATTGTTGTAGTCCCTTGTGTCCCGTGCCGATCAGCTTGCCTTGCGCCGACCGCGCCTTGCCACCACCGCTGCGGGCCTCCAGGCGCGCAGGTCATCCAGCGTGAAGCCGAGGTCACGTGCTTCCTGCGTGACGAAGCCGCGGTAGTAGTCGCCCATGCGCTCGCCGAAAACGGGGTCGAGGTCGTTGTGCCATTGCTCCAGCCAAGGCACGAGTTCCAGCAAGGCAGCCAGCAATGGTTGCAGGCGTGCGGGCTCCCAGCCTTCGCTGTCTTTCATGTCGATGTAGTAGCCGGCCAGCGCTGTGGCCTGCTGAAGGTGGTTCCAACCGGCCCAAGCGATGATCAGGCTACCGTCCGAGCCGCGTTCACAACCGGGATAGCTGATCCAACGCTCCTTGGGCACGTCGAGGCCGCCGCGCAGGCGCCAGAAGTCGGCTTTCAGGAAGTCTTTGCTTTGGTACTTTGGCGGCACAGGAATCGGCCCCACCTCTTTGGCCTTGCGCTCGTTTTGGTGGCGCCTGATTTGCTCGGCCTGTCTGGACTCGATCCAGGCGCTAGCTTTGTCGGAGGCGTCGGAGCCAAAGGTCTCGCTGGCGGTTTCGGCGAGGCTGGCACGCCAGTGGTCGGCGTTGTCGGCTACGACCTGCGCGTCGATGACATCTTCGCGGCGTTGCAGCATCCAGGTGTCCTGCCACTGCGCGCGCTTGCGCAGGCCGGTGTCGGTATAGCGCTGCGCCGGCAGGGCCGGCACGGCTTCCGCTGCCACAAGCTCGGCAACGAGTTGCGGCAGGTCGAAGTCAACATGGCCGGCGTAGAGCGCGGCGATTTGCGTGAATTCGGCATCATGCGACACCGCGTCCGCGAGGCGGTTGGTGCTGCTGAGTTGAGGCGGCTGATCGGGGCTGGCGGGCCACAGCGCGGGGTATTCCAATCGGGTGAGCAGCCAGTCGCGCAGGGCGGTTTGTTCGAGCTCCTTCCAAGGAGTCGCTTCCCAACGGCGTTTGCAGCCCGCGGTCTCAATCAGCCCAATGTTGCGGTCCGTCTCTATCAACGAGATACGACGCTGCACCAAAGCCTGATAGTCGACCGGCCAATGCGTAGGGATCTCTGTGACAGGCTCAATATTCAGCCACTCAAACCACTTGCTTTGCAAAGAACCGGTTGCCATACGGCGTGCCATCACAATCTCGAATGCACGTTCTCCGACTCGAACAGGCGGCGGCGCATCGATGTCTTGCCGCTCCGACAAGAGTCCATAGAGCCAATAGCAATGCCAGTCCAACTCCTCTTGCATTGCCACCATTTGATGACGCAGATCGTCCGACCGAGTTAGGGCCGAATTGAGGTCAACGATACTCGGCAAGCGTGATCCTTTCAGCAATGCGACTGGCATTACCTCACCGAACTGCCGAGCGAAAACGTCTAGCTTCCGGGCCAATGCGACAGGGCGCGCGTCTACTAGTGGAAACTCGGCCACTTTGGTCGAGTTGAAGGCGTAGAAGTCGTGCCACTTCTCGTCTTTACTGCTCCCGCCTCCTGGACCGCCCTTGTTGTGACAAACCTGCTGGAACCAAAAACACGCCACTGACGAATTCAGCAGCCCGAGCAATCCGAGGTGCTCGTCTTCGCCGCAACCGACGGGCAACTTGATGACCGGCGCGGTACGGTTGAAGACCTTGCCACCACGGTCGAGGACGAAATGGTTGTGGGTGGCGATTTCGGCGAAGGTGATGGTGAGCCTCGATGCAACGCGACGAAGCGCAACTTGATGCCATGCCCACCATGGCCGGTCTTCCTCGAAGTAGGTGCTCTTGCCGAAAGTTGCTCGGTTCCCAAGAACAGTTCGGCAAGGCCAGAGCCATCGTTCCATGCTAGGTAGGTTCTCAAGCCGTGCCACTTCCATCTCTGCATAGGGAAACAGCACGTCATCGGTAGTGGTGACAGACCAATCACGAACCTGATCACCGACGATCAATGGACGGCAGGCGCCGGGCTCAACTGTGCGGCGAGCGAATGCCGCTGCCGAAGCAAGCATTACCTCATCCGCATTTGTCATTCCAAAGACGCCCATCTCTTGAACGACATCCACTATTTTTTTGCCAGCAGCTTCTTCTAGAACCTCTTTCACATCGGCTGCCCCCCCTCCCCCGATGCTCCACGGGTGCTTGCCAAAAGTCCCCCGCGGTGTATCCGCGACACTCACAAAGTCGCTCTCGCTACCGACTTGGTCGATCTGTCCAACGATGGCTCTCCAAACCAGCCCCTGCGCCGGATCGTCCGGCGTGCTGGGCTCGCCTTTGATGCCCATTACGGTCCGCACGCCTTCGCCCACCGGCGCACGGTGCCTGCCGAACAGGACGACAGTTGGCGTGCCGTGCCCCGGGATATAGGCCCCGGACGTGTCCACCACATGTGTCAAGTCCAGCCGAGGAAGAACCTGTTCGATCAGCTTGCTGCCGAACTCCCGCTTCATGAATGAGTTGGCCGTGATCAGCCCTACATAGCCGGCACTGCGTCCGTCTGTCCCCGTCACTGCCAGCTCGAAGAATCGCTCCGTAAATGGCGCGCCAAGCGAATACTTCATGTGGCAACTGGCGTACTTGCGCCGGTAGGCTGCATTGAGCGCCGCATCCTTCACGACGATGTAAGGTGGATTTCCCACCACTGCATGGTATTGACGCCCCAGAATGCGCTGCACCTCGCCCAGGTCCTCGCTCGCATAGGCATGGGCCAACCCAGTATCTGCGTGACTCTCCGCAGCGTCGAACAGATCCTGGCTCTGCGTCAGGCCAAAACGTGTGCCATGCAGCAGGCTGTCGCCAATCGCCACCGAAACCTTGAAGTCATGCGCATTGGCCAGCCGCTGTATGCCGGCAGCCTGCAGCGCCGCCACAAACAGGCGAAAGCGCGAAATCGCCACCGCAAAGGGGTTGAGGTCCACACCCGCCACGCCATCCAGCGCCTTCTGCGCCAGATCCACGTTGGTGCGACCGGGCTCGCGTTGCTGCCACTCGGCCAGCAGCCGGTGGAAGCCGCCGAGCAGGAAGTGGCCCGATCCGCATGTCGGGTCGATCATGCGCACCTCGCGAAAGCCGAATTCGCGGATAGCAGGTGTGAGGGTGCGATCGAGGATGAACTCCTCGACAAACTCCGGCGTCTGCAGCAACGCATAACGTTTGCGGGTGGCCTCGGACAGATCCTGGTACAGGTCACCGAGGAAGCGGGTGTTCCAGGATGGGTCCGTGAAGTCGTGCAGCAGCGTACCGGTATTGGGATTCACCTGCTGCCAGAATTCGCGCAGCGCCATCGCCCCATCACCGCTGATTCCGAGGCGAAACGCCGGGTTGTGGGCCTCGTCGAAGAACGTATGCAAGCCCGGAAGTCCGCCGGCTTCGCGGAAGGCAGACAGCAGATATTCGCGGTCGGTTTCCGACGAGTGAGACCGGAAGTAAGCGTCATACCGGTCACGCGCCAGCGCCAGCCGTCCCGATTCGGGCGTGCCGCCCAGCCATGGGCGGTCGACCAACTGGTTGTCTTCAACGAAGCGCAGAAACACGCAACTGAGCAGCCAGTGCACACCTGCCTGGGTGATGACCTGGTCGGCCCACGTCTCAAAGGTTTCAGCGCAACGGTCCGCATCGCGCGCGTCCTGCCACTCCGCCCGCAGGTTGGACTTGAGTTCCGGCACTTCGTCGATGCGTTGCCGCAGATCGCCTTCCAGCCGTTTGAGTAGTTTGGTGAGGTCGGCCAGGAGTTGGGGGGCGTTGATCATTGTGCAGACGTTCCGATTGCAAACGGACCGGTCTGGCTGCCCGCCTTGGCCCGATGTTTGTTTTCCACCCAGGCCTGAGGCAGTGCTAGCGTGCGGGTGTTACTGATGTTGTTGACGAGCGGCACGGCCACGCCGTCGATGACTGGCAGCCCCTGGTGGCTGGAAGGCAGCAGCACCCATGCGGCGGGCGTGTGGCCGGGTCGGCCCACATGCGCTTCCAGTTCGGTCACTAGGCTTATCAACTCGTAGCGGGCCAACAGCCCTACACATACCAGCAGGATAGGTGACGGTCTGTTCAGCAAGGCGGCGCGCACCGTCGGCAACGCGCGCTGCACCAGCCGCTGCAGGTTGGTCCAGTGTCGGCTGCCGCGTTCCGCGGCATCGGCCTGGAGCACGACGTTCCAATCCACCCGCGTAGACTGAGCCTGCTCCCGAAGGGCAGAGAGCAGCAGCGCATCGAAGTTGATGCGCTTGACGGCTGCCGAAGCGGTGTTCCCGAAACGGTGCATCAGTTCGGCTTCCGCGTAGCGCGCAATGCGCGGCGGCACGGTCAGCACCAGCATGCTGCCCTGGTCCAACGAGCGAACCAGACGCGCTTCGACCTCAGCGGCCCAAGCCACGTCTTCATCACCCATTGCGTGGCGGGTCAACAAGGTAGCGTGACGCGAGTATTGCGTGGCAGCGCCGACTGTCTGTCCGCGCCCCAAGGTTTCAAGCCGGTATGCACCGCTACCGTCTGCAGCAGTAACGTCCCACACCAGGGGCGCGCCCGCTTCTTCCAGCAACCGATCCAGCCCGGGGCGGTCCGGCAGTGGCAACGCCTCCGGGTATCGACCGCGGACGCGGTCCTTGATCTCTTTCACCTGCAGTTCGGGCGCCCCAACCAGCGCTCCCAGTGATTGGCGCAACGCCTGGATGGGCGCCATCCCGCGCGGGTACATCTCCTGTCGGCTGGAAACGGCAGCCTTGCGCGACGCCGACGCTGCGAGCCGTAGCAAGCGCGTGGACGCGAACGCTGCAGGCAGATTTCCGCCGAGCTGATCCGCAGTTGGAAGGGGGACGCCTTCGAGCATCTCGAGGACGCGCGCGGGTGGCAGCAAAGGGTCGGCCAATGCGCACGCATCGGCAGCCGTGCCCAATTGGCGCGCATAGTCGGCCCAGGCCGCGGCACTGGCGATCAGTACGGAAGGTTGATGGTCCACTGCCTCGAAACGCGGCTGATCGAGGTTCGATTCGGCCTCGACCGCTCCGCGCAGGACTGCGGTGGCTTGCCGCAGCCGTTCGGCGCCGTCCTGCGACGCGCAGCCACGCAAGGCCAGCAAAGCCAAGGCTCCCTCCTCGGCGCTCACGACGTTGCCCTGACTGCGGACGAGCGAATCAATCTGGTGACGCAGTTCGGTAAACGCCGGATTCTTGAGCCATCGCTCGCGCGCCTTGATCAACGTTGCAGTCAGCGTCCCGCGATCCACTTCGCCGGCCTGTGCGGCGTCTCCGATACTGGGCCACGCGCCGGCCGCTACCGTGTCGTCTAGGCCGAGGTAGTACGCCAGCGCGGCTTCTTCGGGCCGGTCGTCACCGGCAGGTCGACGGGGAAGCAACTGGGCCGCCAGTTCGTTGATGCTGACTGCACCTTCGACAGCTTCGTCAGCATCGTGCGCGACAGCCCGGCCTTGGGTGAGGTCTGGCCGCAAGCGCGCCAGTTCCTTGGCGGTCAGCCGGATCTCCTTGCGGATCCTGTCGCCCACCCCCCTGAGATACCGGAAGCGAATGCGGTCCACCGCCAGGAGTTCGCGGGCGTTGTGTACGCCCATGCGTTCGAGTACGTCCTGGGCTTCCAGGCTGTAGCCCAGCTCGGCCATCGTGGTCTGCGAGTTGGCCGTCGGGGCAATGGCTTCCAGACCGCTGGTGGGGGCTACATTGCTCGGGTGAACCGTTTGCCGCGTCGCAAAGATGCCGCGCCAGGCACGCAGCATGTCCTCGGCGTTGTCGAAGCGCTCACGGAAATCGCGCTTGAGGGCCTTTTCGAAGAAGCTCGCGAAGGCCTCGCGTGTGACCGGATCGAAGACGTCCCGCTCAATCGTGGCTTCCACGTCGAGCATGGCCGGAGACGTCTGGCCATCGCCCCACACCGGCGGCTGGCCTACCGCCATCTCGTACAGTGTCACGGCGACGGCAAAACGCTCGGCGTACAGATCCCAACGTGGCGGCTTGCGCAACGACAGGAAGGGGTCGAGGTAAGGATGGGTGCCCGCCGTGAGGTTGTCGGCCGGCGTGCGGCACAGCGAGAAGTCGAACAGAACCAGTTGCAGCTTGCCGCTGCGGTTCTCGGAAATGCCAATGTTCTCGGGCTTGATGTCGCGGTGCGACACGCCTTCATATTCAAGATGATTGATGGCCTCGATCAGCTCTTCGCCGAAGCGTTGCAGCATGTCGAGCGAAAGGCGGCCCTCCTCCCTGAGCTTTTCCGCCAGCGTCCTGGCGCCAGCGCTCTTGAGCAACAACGCGGTCCGCCCGGAGACCGTGAGCGTCTCGCGGTGTGCCACGATGTTCTGGTGGTGCAGGCGGGCAAGCACCTCGCCCTCGGCAACCAGCCGGTCATTGTGGGCAATGTCGCAGGCCACCTTGAGGATGGCCTCGTCATCGGTGCCATCGCGCCGCACTAGCAGCGCGTCGCTGGACGAGCCGCGCCCCATGCGCTTGACGACGGTGAAGCCGCCATCGAGCCGGTCGCCAGTGCTGGCGATGCTCGGATCGACGGTAACTTCGGGATCTGGGGAGGTCAGTTCGTCTTCCACCAGATCGAGGTCGTCGAGAAAGCCTTGGACCGTGTCGTAACGGGACAGCACGTCCGGCGAGGTGGCGAACTGGATGAGGTCTTGTTGGCGGGCGCCGCAGCCGTCCAGGGTGTCCGAAAGCCTCAAGCCCTGGCCGATGCGGAGCTTCTCAGCCAATTCCAGCGTTGACTCCGCGGGAGGTTGCCCGGTGAAGATATAGAAGGCGATGCAGCCCAGCGAGAACACGTCGAGGCTGGCGCCCTGCGCAGGGTCGGCGCGGGTGGTCTCCGGCGCCAGGTAAATGAGCCCAGGATCTTCTACGTAGTCCTCGACATGCCGCGTGCCGGTCGTGTGATGAACCGTATCCGGCGCGGCCGAGTCCCCGATGTTGCGCGAGGCGGTCTGCCAGTTCATGAGGCGCAGGTGCATGGCGCCGCTGTCGGCACCGTGAACCATGATGCTCTGCGGACCCAGGGCGCGGTGGTACAGGCGCTTCGAATGCGCGTACTTCAGCGTCTCGGCAATGTCGCGAACCAACTGCAGCCGCTGAGTGATGGTGAGCGTCTTGCCCTTCTCATGCAGCAGGTGGTCCAGCCGTACAGCCTTCGGGTCGTGGTCGAAAATCAGCGCCGGCCCAAGTTCGGTTTCCTTGTAGTCCTTGACGCGCAGGATGCCCGGGTGATCAACACCTTCGAGAACTTCGAACTCGCGGCGTGCCTGACGCATCCGGGCAGCGCGGATTTCCGGGCTGGGCGCGGCCACCGTGTAGATGCGCACGCGCCGGTGCACGGTGTCGATGCTGACGTGGTTCGCTTCCCAATCCTGGAAGCCTTCGCCCTCGGCGATGAGCTTGATCAGCCTGTAGTCGCCAACCTGACGGTGCTTGTTGGAGGGGCGAATGCCCGCCTCAGCCAAGCCCCTGGCAATGGCACGTGCCTGCGTCGCATCAACCGGCGTTGGTGCTCTCGTGGTGATGCCATTGCTCAGGGCGCCGACGATGCCTAAGTCATCCAGAGCGCCGGGCCGGCCATGTTGAAACGTTGCGCTCTTTGCCGCTCCTTCGAGCTGACACGTGAGGCTGGTCGATGACAGGAAGACAGCCGGCTCGACAAAAGGCAAGCGCATCTTGGCCTTGATGATGGCCGGCTGGCGGCGCAGCACGCTGGCCAGGCGCTTGGCCTTGCGATTGGCGAGGAGCAGCGGGTTGTCGTAAGTGAGTGACCGGCCGTCGGTGGTCCACGTCCAGCTATGGGTGTCTCCCCGCAGCACACCCGGCCGACTCTTGATCTCAACGAGGAAGAGGCCGGCGGGCGACAGGACCAGGGCATCGACCTCGCTCACCCTGCCTTCGTCGTCGATGAATTCGAAGTCGGTCCAGACGTGCCACGAATCGCGGTCAGGCAGATTGGCGCGCAGCCATTCCAGCGCTTCGCGCTCCCAGGCAAAGCTGGATTCGGCGATGACGTGCCATCGGGATGCGCTGAGCGTCATGTGTCGCTCCTGTCCGCATCGGGCACATGCTCGAACAACTCGCCGACGGAGCAGCGGAACAAAATACAGAGGGCATCCATGGCCTCCAGATCCAAGCGTGTCGCAGTCTCCTTGTACAAGGAGGTAATGGTGCTTCGATTCAGGCCGGTGAGGCGGGCCACTTCAGCAATGCGAAGCTTGTCTCGACCCATCAGGGTGGACAGATGGCAGCGGACCATGATCAACCTGTAGCTATCGGGGTGCTGCGCAGGATAGCAAGATGCTCATCAGGGAACAATTCTGAGGCGATCGACAATCGCAAAATGGGAGTCTTGGCCATGTCGTTGTGAATTGCCTCGAGTTTCGCAGGCAGTTCGACACGGCCATCACGAGATTGACCTTCAGCGCATCGACATCACCGGCACCGGTGTTTGTCGGCAGGCGCGTAGCCGCCAAACTTGATCTGACACGTGCCCAAGTAGACGTCTCCGCATGCCCCGCCAAAACACGCTTAGACGGGAGCAACCAAGCGCTCTCGACGGCAACGGCCAAGGTGTGCATCGCGGTAGGCCCATCTGGCTTGGGCATGAAGGCGATGTACTCCCGCATCAGCTTTCTGCCATGCCGTTGCTTTTTGGGCTGCAGACCGGCGTGGTTACTGTCTAGGCCTATATCTGCCGCGAACGAACACCTTTGCTTTGAGCCGTTGATCGCCGCTTCCACTCTGGCCATCAATACCTTCGGGAGGGGCGTCCATTCCATTGACTCAGTTTTCTTAATCGTCGGAATGTCCGCAAACCCGCGGACGGATCGCCATGCGTTCGGAGAATTCCCGATCTGGGAAAAAGAGCTTCCGGACTTCAGAAGGAAATTTTCCTATTAGAGGAGAATCCATTTCCTTGAAATATTTACTATTGCTTTAATCGAGCTGTCAGCTATTTTGATTGCAAGCCCCTTTTTCCGAGTCGAATAGACAATCAACAATTGTGCGTACACCTGATGACGTTTACGCTGAATTTGCATTCCATGGCGCCTCAATAGCTGAGTGGGCTCGCGTGAACGGTTTTTCCGCCGCGATTGTCTATCAAGTTTTGCAGGGAAAGCGTCGTGCCGTCCGCGGGCAGGCTCACGCCATCGCCGTAGCACTTGGACTCAAGGAAGGGGTCGCGAATCAGCCCCGCTTCAAGCAAGGAGGCCTCGATATGAAATGACGAACCAAAAAACTGAGCCCGAAGCGCGCCAACGCTTGGGCTCAGTCGTGGCTGAGGGCCACTGGTCACTACAAGTCCAGTATCGCCCTCGTTTGCCACTCTGTCAATGCACGATCCGAGAAGTGGCGGCTATTGCCGCGGCTTCGGTGACAGTATCTTATCGAGGACGATGACTATGAGAACGCGTAGCGCCAAGTCGCGTCATCCCGACGCACCCCGCTCAGTCATTAGGGCCAACCCTCATCGGACCGTTGGAGGGTTCTCCGCCCCCGACGCACCGGATGTTCAACTGGAATGGGAGTCCTGGGGGGAGCGCTATGCAATTGTTACGCTTCTCCATTGCGCTGACGTTCTCCAACTTCGAACCCAGAGCCGACCTTTCAAATATAAGGATGAAGATGGCGTAGAGCACAAATACACGCCAGACTTGGTCGCCACGACGGACAAGGGCAGCGTGTCGATCGAGATCAAGCCCTTAAAGTTTCTAGTAAGAGGGTCGAATCTCCAGAAATACGTGTCGATCGCCCGTGCCGCGATCGATCAAGGCATTTCGCTCCGCTTCTTGACGGACGAGCAAATCGAGGTTGAACCTCGACTTCCAACCCTCCTCAAGCTCCGCCGATACGCACGCAGTCCTCTTCCGCTGGGTCTCGTCGAGTCCGCAACAAGGGCCCTTTCCTGCGGCCAGATGGAACTCGCAACGCTCGCATCCCAGCCCGGGCTGTCCTCAACTGCCGTATTCACGTTAATCGCGCAGAAGCATCTCACGCTGGATCTGGACAAACCACTCAATGGCAGTTCGATTGTCCGCCTCCCAAGGTCATCAGCGGAGCCCCTTACCTATGCACGCATTCAAAATTCGGGTCGGCATGCTTGTCTTCTGGAACAACTGGCTATGGGTTGTGAGCCGACAGATAAATACCTGCTGGCGTCTGCGGCGGCTGGGCGACAACCTCGTCATGCTGACAACCCCTGGACAATGGTCGGAGGCTGTTCGCCAAGGAGAACTAACGATCATCACCACACGCAGCGCGCCTCGGCTACTCGCGCTGCAGGGCTCCGAACTGACACAGATGCTCAAGTTGCTCCGACGCTCAAGTCCTGGCTCAAGGGGAGATAGGTCATGGACGGCTTCTTCTACATAGCAGAAGGCCTGGTCATCGCCTATCAAGGCCTCATCTACGAATACCGGGTAAGGATTGCATCCGAACTGCAATTCGAAAACCCCGAAACTGGCAAACTCTTGACACTGAGCGAACAGGATTTCTTTCTCGAACTCCAGTCGCGCGCGATCCGGATCGTCGACGCGTTCTCGTCGCCGAAACAGTTGCAGGTCCCCGACCTACCCGATCCGGGGGAGTTTCAATCCACGGTCAGACTAGATCAATTTCCTGAGCGCTGGCAGAAGGACCTTGAGCGCAAGCTTTGCTACGTTCGCGCGTTGATTGCACTCGGGATCAGCCGCGGACAACTCACACACCTCAAACTCGCAGCAGCAAAAGTCGCATCGGAGATGGGCGACGCAAGGCCCCCTGCTCCCTCCACGCTGTCTAACTGGATCAAGTGCTTCCAACGATCCCACGGGGACCCAAGCGTCCTGCTGTCCCGACACCCAATGAGAAAACGCACGCTGCGCACACCGGCCACAGAGGAAGCGCTGATCAATGATGCTATCGAGAATGATTTCGAAACATCCAGGCGCTGCAGCATCACCACGGCTCATCAAGCATATTTGGACGCTGACAGACCCAAAGGAAGCGTCGAGCGCCCAGTTTGCTATCGCACCTTTGCGACCAGAATTCACAGAAAGAATCAGGAGACGGTTGATATCTCGCGCATCGGTCGCACGGCAGCTCGTCAGGACTATCGGATGGCAAGAGCTCAACTGCCGGCTGCTTCACCTTTGGATTTCGTCGAAACTGACCACACGCTTCTCAATCTTTACGCCATCGACGACTATAGTTTCACGCCGCTTGGACGCCCTACGCTGACCGTTATCCGGGATCGCTACAGTCGAATCATCCTCGGCTTCTACTTGAGCTTCGACAGCCCGAGCTTGAACAGCGTGCACGGCGCCTTGCGACATTCGTTGTGCGCTCACACGAGCATCGCGACTGTGTGGCCTGACCTCGAGAATCCATGGCCTGCCCACGGCGTGGGCGCCACTTACGTCAGCGACCACGGCGTCGAATTCATGTCGCCCCGGTATCGGATGGCCATTACGAGCTTGGGCGCGGAGTACCTCTATTGTGGGGTCAAGACTCCTTGGCACAAAGCTCCTGTCGAACGCTTCTTCGAAACATTGGAGTCATCTTTCTTGGAGGCTGTTCCGGGCAAAACATTCAGATCTCTCAAAGACCGCAAAGACTACGACCCCAGACGGCATGCAGTGGTCCGCTTCTCGACACTCGTCTACCTGCTGCACAAATGGTGTGTGGATGCCCACAACGCCAAACCCAATCGGAGTCTTTGCTGCTCGCCGCTCGATAAGTGGATCGAGGGAACACGAGACTCACCGCCCGCGTATGTTGCATCGCTCGATCGATTGAGCCTGCAATTCGGTGAAGCCCGCCGTGGACGGCTACGCCATGACGGCATCCAATACCTCCACTTGCACTATGCCGACAACAAATTGGAAGCGCTTCGAAAGGAAATTGGGACGAAACAAAGCGTCAACTTCGTGGTCGATCCGGCTGATCTCGGTCAAATATATGTCCAGCACCCGCATGACAAGCACTACTTTTCAGTTTCTTGTACGCGCTCGGACTACGCGCGTGGTCTCACGCAATTTCAGCACCGCTATCTCTTGGGCGCTTCGGAGAACGGGAGCGACAAATCCGTAGACCAGCTTAGACGCACCCGAAAAATCATCAGGGAGCGGCTGGCCGATGAACTTGAACGCCATGGCTCAATACGAAAGAAGGATCTGCGCACTGCGTTGATTGATTCGAATGCTGTTTTGGCGGGTCACGCCCGAAGCGTTATGAATCCTTTCGCCTCCAGCATTGAAGCTATCTCGGAAGAAGAGCCGGTGGTTTCGACCAGCAATCCGCCCCAACCAGAGGTTGCGCCGATTTCGAACATCGTTGCTTACGACGTGGAAATGGACTGGTAATTCCCTGAACCGAACTAGCCCGCACTCACAACGCTGACTGACTACCTTTATGGATTCGAAGAGCTCGACCTGCAACCTGGCAAGCGCTCCGCGATCGGCGCCCGCTGGGCCTGCACCCACGGCGGCTGACAGGCTCGACCTTTTCGGGCCGCAGCCCATCGAGCGAAACGCTTTAACACCGAGGACGGATCCAAAAGGTGCGAGCGATGTTAGGAAGGCGCTCCTCAGTACGCCCGAGGAGCGGGCGAATTCTGTACTGGGCGCAACCATCCGTACACCGGACGTCCAGCGATTCGATATCACGGTTGACCACTTGATTCAACGGGCGACCGAAACATCGATTCCAGGAGGACTCATCGTGGTCGGCGAGGGCGGCCTGGGAAAATCGTTCATGCTCAAGCGCGTGCTCAATCGCTACCCCAAATCATGGACGCTTGGACGAACGATTTCTCCTGCCGTACGCGTGAGCCTCACGGACGGCATGAAGCCGTCAGATCTGGAACGCGCGATCTTGAAAGAACTCGGCGATATCGCCGAACGCAAGGCCCCGGACCCATCGCGTCGCCAACTTGTGGTTAATTCACTCCGCGAATGCGGGTCACGCGTTTTGCTGCTTGACGAGGCGCAGAAACTCGCTCTGGTCAAGGGCGCGCGCAGCGATGATCGCGCAGCAGGTCCGCTTGGAGACTACTTGAAGGACCTCTATGACACTGCCTGCATTGCGATCGTGATGGCCGGCACCAAGAGCCTCCAAGCTGTTGTTAAACAGGATCCACAACTGCGTACCCGTTGGGGTGGGGAGATTCTCCTTGAGCGTTATACGATCGACGATGATCAGTGGAAGTCGCTGCTGCTTGCGCTATCCCGCGTCCTCCCAATGCCGGAATCGACGGACCTGCTCCCGGCAAGCACCGCTTTGCTTACCGCATCCAGCGGCAACCTGCGACAACTCAAAGTGTTGGTAAGCGAAGCCGTCCGACTCGCCTCGCGCGAGGGAGCCATGTGTCTGAAGGTGCAGCATCTTGCTAAGGCTTATGCAGTGCTCAGCTTTCCCGTTCCAACTCCATTCAAATGAACGTTTTCGATCCGCCCGAGCAGCTCCTGCTACGCGAAACGCCGCAGACGGGAGAGTCACTCAACGGATATCTCATCCGCGCGGCGGCACGCAATCGTTGGCATGGTCCAAGTGCGATTTTGCAGCGCAGCTTGGGGCGCTGCACGCCTCCCAAAGTTTCGGAGATTGAGCAACTTGCTGTTTTTTGTCGGTGCCACCCGCTTGAGTTTGAACACTTGGTCGGATTCTGGCGCCATGCGGGCCCGGATGGACGGCACTGGTATCTGCGCGGAGGATGGCTTACGCAGTCGAGCTTCCTCGATCCCAGACGCTCACTGTTTTGCCCGGCCTGCCTCGACGAACAGGGGTTCGCCGCCGGTGTATGGGACATCGTCCTCTGTACCGCTTGCTTGGACCACGGTTGTCGCCTTTTGGCTGTTTGTCCGAACTGCCGGCGGCAGCCAAGTTGGCGCCGCAGTGAGCTCTTCCGTTGCCCGTGCGGGCAGGACTTCAGACGTGCAATCCCAGAAGCCGCCAATCAAACCGAGCTTTGGATGGCGTCCTTGCTATGTTCCGACGTGGGCCGCACCAAGCCTCCCGCTACGGACCACGCCGAGAGCCTTGCGCGGCTGGAGAATCTGAGCCTTGACGCGATATGCAAGGTAGTCTGGCTAATAGGTTGGCTGATGCCTCAACTGGAGTCTAGGCGAGTGGTTCGGGGCCGCAGAACACCGACCGTCATTGAAGCTCGACGCATGATTAGCGAGGCATATCTGACATTGTGCGACTGGCCTCACCGCTATCACACCTCGCTGATGCAGATTGGGCGGCGACCGCCTACGCATTCGAATGCAACGTGGTCGGATCGCGTGTTCTCGTCGATCGATCGATTCTTGCACGCACAAGACCTCGAGTTGGGTTTCCTGGTTGTCGCGTACGAACGCGTTGTCCGCGAATTGTGGCACCAGCGCCCCGACGCCCGAATTTCCCATCGACTAGACCGACAACTTGAATTTGCCTTCGACTGAAGGCTTTTTTTCCGAGGTATGACCATGCTGACGGCTGCCAGACTCCTCCGTGGAATGAGCTGCCCAGGTCGCATCTACGGGGCACCAACCCCTTTTTCGGACGAGTCGTTCAGTAGTTGGCTACTTCGACTCTCCGCCTATGCCCACCTGAGTACACGGTTTCTTAGGCGTCTATTCGACCTCAAGGACTGCGTCGACTGGCTGGATTTCGATGGGAAGCGCATCCCCGAAGCCGCTCCGTTGCGCATCCATAGTGTGACAGCCGTACCTCTGCAAGCGCTCCGCACGATGCTTCCCTCCCCTTTCGGCAGCCCATTGGCAATGCCGGAGCTAGCACATCTAACCAGGCTTCCAAGAGGAGGAGCCCGCTACGCCGTCTGTCCGATTTGTCTCGTATCGGATCAGAACCCCTATATCCGAAAGAGTTGGCGCTTGGCTCATCACATGGTCTGCGACCGACATGACTGCCTATTGCGCCCAAACTGCTACTACTGCAGGGAGCCGCTGGATTTCTCGCAATATATATCGCATCGATTTCCTGGCGATCAGTCGCGCGGAGCGATGTCCTTTCGCTGCCCTTCCTGCAAGCGCTCCCTCACGGTAAAGGCCGACGTCCTGGTCGACCACGTGGCCGTAGAGCGCCTCAGGGCCGTCCAGTGCAATCTCGACAGAATTCTGTCTCAGGGCTATCTCCAGCACCCGCGGCTAGGCACGATTCCCGCCAGTTCTGTGGTGTCGCAGTATTGCCCAGCCCCCGCGGCTAAAAGAGGAGAGGCCTGCAGGCCACCGGCGTTAGACCTGAGGCGCTCAATTGGTCCGTTTGCAACCTTGGTCAATGACGTTCGCGCGAAGCTCCATCAGATCTAGATCTGAACATCGGGTCCGATTCAAGCCTGGGCGCACCGAGGACTGCTTTGACAGAGATACAGACGAATTGAATCAGTGAGACAACGTATGCCGCAGCTCCCCTCAGCGTGGTCGGGTTACCATGGAAGCGCGAGTTCATCCGCTGGCGGGAGAAAAATGCATACAGTGAAAACAGTGGGTAGGGATGGTCGAATCTCTCTGGGCAAAGCATTGGCCCGATTGAAATTCATCGTCGAGCGTTTGCCCAACGGCGATATCCTCCTCAAGCGCGCCGACGTGGTGCCAGCGAACGAGCACTGGTTGCACGAACCCGCGATGCAGCAGTTGCTGCACGAAGCCGATGCATGGATGCGTCGGAATCCGCCGGCCGAAACGTGCGTAGACGAGATTGCAAACAAGCGCACCGGCAACTGAGTTGCGACGGAAAGTGCATTGGCTGGGTGACTTGACCACCGTTCGCGAGCGGCTTCGACGGGTAATCAGTCGTCGAAGTAAGCAGCGCACCGCTCGCCCGATGTCGCGGTCCCACGTGACGTCGTGGGCGGGGCCAGATGGAGGCGCAAGCTCTTGCTGGTCGCACAATGCCGACATCTCACGTCGGAGCCGGCTGCAACCTACCGTTTCGTCGAAAGGGAGAGGAAATGCATACAGTCGATCAGGACTTCAGCGAGTGTTTTACGTGCAGGACTCGTTTTCAATCTCCGCTGTTTTGCATTACGAGAGACCGCGAACAGATCGTATTCGATGTCGGAGACATACCTTCCGCATCTATTCAGGATGCCGAAGGATTGGAGGTCTATTGTTCCCAATCCTGCTTGGAAGCTCGCTGCAAGGACGTGATGACTGCGCAAAACTGTGCGATTACCTATCCTGGGATCGGCCCCATTGAAATATGCGGTCGCTGCAACGAGCCATTTTCCACGACCAATTGGCATGGCGCGTACGTCGCAAGCGGCGAAACGCTGTACGGTATTATCGGAACCGCCTTCTTCGTTGACGTGCTTGCTCGTGTCTGCCCGAAATGCGCTGAATTAGCATCAGGAGCCGACGTCGACATTGGGGAAGCCGCGCAAGACCAGGATCTTCAGCAGACCGGGCGGGCCGCCACATCACACGCTGCCTTAGAACTGCCACGGGTTTATGTGGAGAAGGCAGCCTTCCAGTCCGTGCAGAGCACGACTTGAAACAGCCCCCGAATCACCGGACAAATATTGGAGCGCCGACTCTCGGATGCTATCCAGCGTGCGAGCCCCCCGCGGACCGATCCGCAACTCACCAAGAACCACATGAACCGGCCAAACTTGGTCGGGACGCGTCGGGCGTCCGCGCGGGTGAAAGCCCGGCGAGGCGCCGGCATTCGCTCGAGGCGCTCGCGACCCAGCGATAAGCGATCGGACCAGGAGGTCATCATGGAAACCTTGCCTTCAGTCCGGCCAGCCATTGACGTGGCGGAAGACGAGCGCGTGCTGACGCGCGCCGTGCTCGACGTCGGTAGCCGGCTTGGTCTGACCACCGCAGAGCTGGGCAGGATCGTGGGGCTCTCCCAACGGACGCTTTCTAAAATCCGGTCCGCGTTTGACGCCGGGCGCGATGCGCCACGGCTACGCGTGGGAAGCAAGCCGTTTGAGCTAGGACTACAACTCGTTCGTATCGATCGCTCGCTGAACGCCCTGGTCGGCGGCAGCGAGGACGAGGCGCGTGCGTGGTGGCGCAATCGGGTCACCGGATTGCAAAACCGGTGTCCGCAGGATCAAGCTAGAACCGTGACGGGGCTGATAAATATCGCAAATTACCTGGATGCTTCGCGTGCTCGCGGCTAGCTGTGAAGAGTCAAGCCGTTGTTTATTGCGTATTCCAGCGAACTTGATCGACCGTTCCGGCGGTCTTGAACAGCCTTCGTCGTGGCAGCTGCTGATGATCTTGAGCGAACTGCTGCGTGCAACCGGGGATCAGTTAAGCCCCCGCGCCAGATCGGACGGGAACGACCTCTCCGCTGTCGCCCCACCGTCCGCTTCATGCTGGAAGCAGTCGCCCGCTGCGCGTGAGTTGACCAACGGCAAAGCCCAAGACCGCATCTGAGACCGAGAAGTATATTGACGCCTAAACTGCAAACCAACGGACCGCTAATTCCTTGTATTCCAGATATTGCTCTCGGTGTCAAACGCAATAGCAACGAGCTCCTAGTTGGTTCGACGCCCCAATCACTCAAGCGGCTTTAGGCCACCATGCGCTTTGAGGGTTCGCACCTCTGCGCTCGGCCATTTGAGACCCTCCCACAAGACTGAAAGGCAAACAGTGCAACAGCTCAAGTTCGAGAGAAATATCGAAAGCATCTCCGTGCAGGCTGATGAAGTTGCCGTTTCGATTGTTTGCGGCTGGACTCTTCTGATTCCGAAAAATAAGGCCATTGAATACGTGGAAAAATACGACACCGATTGCAACGCCGGGTTCTTCGAGCATGACGGCAATACGATTCTCTCGCATAACGCAGGCAAGATCACTTTCACCAAGAAAGAAAGTGACGCGATCGTTAGTCTTATTAAAACCACATATCTTGGGTATAATAGGCGATTTTGAATGAAGCTGCTCGACCGGACTCTTGGGTTTCCGCGGTCAGCGCGGATGGGATGTGCAAATCTTTTGCAGGGAGCTCTCAATCCATTGATTTTCAGGAGCCCTGTTTTCTCGTAGCTGTAATTCACGCGCCAAGCGTGTAGCCTCGGAAGCCCTGCCTTGCCCCCAACCTTGGGCGACAGATTGATATTCGGTCAGCCGAAAGACCCATTCTGTGCCAAAAACTCTCGCTGACCTTCTCGCACCTCCGCGGCCTCTCATCCACTCCTAGCGGGGGATTCTGTAATCACAATCACTCCTACAGCGGCGCCTTCAGACATTTGACTGCTGCTGAAGCCGTTTACTCCAGACGCCCTCGCGAATGGCTTCGCCACGCTGATCGGCGCCCTTCTTGGAGCAACGTTGGCTTACATGCCGTGGCGACCAGATTTATGCCCACGCGGTAAACGCTACAGACAATTGCGTCGTTGCATTGCAAAGAGCCTTCCAGATGTTGAGGATCATTGAAAACTGACCCACTTGTAGGGATCGCGATCACCGAAAACTGACCCACGTAGAGACACTGTCCCGCTCGAGGCTCGAGCGGGGGATACGGGAGTGATCAGCGTGGGCATGTTGGCCCGGCTGCATTTGCGCGATGGACTGTCCATCCGCGAGGTGAGCCGTCGCACGGGGTTGTCGCGCAACACCGTGCGTCAGTGGTTGCGCCAGGAAGGCGTGACCGAACCGAAATACCCGCAACGCGAGCGCCCCGGCGTGGTCGACGCGTGGGCCGAGCAGCTGGAAGCGGCCCTGCGTGCCGATGCGCACCGGCCGGTACGCGAGCGGCGAACCGCCAAGGCGTTGTTCGAGCAGATCCAGGCGCTGGGCTATCGCGGCAGCTATCCGCGCGTGGTGGTGTGGGTGCGACGCTGGCGGGAAGCCGAGGCCGCGGCCCCACGGCGTGCCGCGTTCGTGCCCTTGGCCTTCGAACTGGGCGAAGCGTTCCAGTTCGACTGGAGTTGCGAGTACGTCTTTGTCGGGGGGCTACGCCGCCGGCTGGAGGTCGCGCAAACCAAGCTCGCCGCCTCGCGCGCCTTCTGGCTCACCGCCTACCCGAGCCAGAGCCATGAGATGCTGTTCGACGCCCATGCGCGGGCCTTCGAAGCCTTCGGCAGCGTGCCGCGACGCGGCATCTACGACAACATGAAAACGGCCGTCGACAAGGTCGGCGTCGGCAAGGCGCGAGCCGTGAATGCGCGCTTTGCCGCGATGTGTTCGCATTACCTCTTCGAGCCCGAGTTCTGCAACCGCGCGAGCGGTTGGGAGAAAGGGATTGTCGAGAAGAACGTGCAGGACCAGCGGCGCAGCCTGTGGCGTGAAGCGGCCGAGCAGCGCTGGCCGGATCTCGCGCACCTGAACGCCTGGCTCGCCGCGCGTTGTCACCAGCGCTGGGAAGAGACCGCGCACCCGGACTGGCCGCTGCTCACGGTGGCCGAGGTGCTGCACGATGAGCGCGCGCAACTGCTGCCGCTCGCGCAGCGCTTCGATGGCTACATCGAGCAGCCCGTGCGGGTCTCGCACACGGCGCTGGTCCACTTCCAGCGCAACCGCTACAGCGTGCCCACCGCGCACGTCAATGCGGTGCTGAGCCTGCGCGTCTATCCGGAAGAGCTCGTGCTGATCGCCGAGGGTGGCCAGGAGGTCGCGCGCCATGCGCGCAGCTTCGAGCGCGAACAGACGCGCTACGACTGGCGCCACTACATCGATCTGGTGCAGACCAAGCCCGGCGCCTTGCGTAACGGCGCGCCGTTCCGCGTTATGCCCGAGCCGCTGCAGATCCTGCAACGCCACCTGTTGCGCCACCCCGGTGGCGATCGCGTGATGGCGCAGGTGCTCGCGGCGGTGCCAATCCACGGCCTGGAGGCGGTGCTGGTCGCAGCCGAGCTCGCGCTCGAAGCCGGACGCCCCAGTGCCGATCATGTGCTCAACGTGCTCGCCCGACTCAAGCAAGGCGCACCCACCGAGGCGCCGCTCACCGCCGCAACACCGCAACTCGCCGAGGAGCCGCGAGCCGATGTGCACCGCTACGACCGACTGCGTGGGGTGCCGCGATGAGCAACGCCATTGTCGCGCGCCTCAAGGCGCTCAAGCTGCACGGCATGGCGGCCAACTGGCCCGAGTTGCTGGCGCGCTGCCAGCATGCCGCGCTCGGCCCCGAGGCGCTCATCGAGCAGCTGCTCGACGCCGAAACGGCCGAGCGCAACGTGCGTTCGATCGCCTACCAGATGACCGCGGTACGCTTTCCCGCACATCGCGATCTGGCCGGCTTCGACTTCGCAGGGGCTCACGTCGACCCGACGCTCATCGACACGCTGCACACCACCACCTTCACGGAAGCCGCGCACAACGTGGTGTTCATCGGTGGCCCGGGCACCGGCAAGACGCACCTGGCCACCGCACTCGGGGTGCAGGCCGTGCGCCGGCATGGCAAGCGCGTGCGCTTTCACTCCACGGTCGAGCTGGTCAACGCGCTCGAACAGGAGAAGGTGGCCGGCAAGGCCGGACAGATCGCGCATCGCCTGACCCATGCCGACATGCTGATCCTCGATGAGTTGGGCTACCTGCCCTTCAGCCAGGCCGGTGGCGCCTTGCTCTTTCACCTGCTGAGCAAGCTCTACGAGCACACGAGCGTCGTGATCACAACGAACCTAAGCTTCTCTGAATGGGGCAGCGTGTTCGGCGACGCGAAGATGACCACGGCGCTTCTCGACCGGCTCACGCACCACTGCCACATCGTGGAGACCGGCAACGACTCCTGGCGTTTCCGGCACAGCACGAGCAGCGCCGATGCACTTCGCGCCACTTCAGCAAAGAAAGGGAAAGGAGGAAAAACCGAACCGCAGGAACTTCAGACTTTCACAGACCCAGGCGCCCTCGGGTCGCCTTGAAGGGTGGGTCAATTTTCAACGATCACCCTGGGTCAGTTTTAGGTGATCCTAAACAGTAGTGGGCTTCAGCGCGCTGGGCGTCGGCACGCGCCTCGCTCAACTGACCGCTCAGCGCGCTGGCCGTCGCCTCGGCCGCGATCCGCAACTGGTCCGCGGCGGCCGCCGCCTGAGCGGTGGCTACCTGCGCGTGTAGTTCGACTTCCCGCGCCGCGAGCGCCGCGGCGCGCGTTCAGTTCCGCTTCGGCCCGCCGGCGGGCGTTGGCCACCAGCGCCCGTTGCGCCTCGACCAGTACCACCGCGTCTTCGTCCTCCATGCCGGCGATGTGGGCGTCCAGCCGCTGCTGCTCAACGAGCTTGGCGCGAAACGTTGCGATGTGGCCGAGCACGACCTCGTGCGCGCCTTTGCGGCCGAGCACATCGGGGCGCGCGAGGATCGCCTGGACTTTGTCGCGACTCGGAAACTCGTCGCGGGCCATCAGTTCCCAGCAGGCGGCACGCACATGCTCGTAGGTGACTTCTATTATCGGCGGTAATACTTGAAGAGGCGCCGAACCACCTCGGCAAACAAACGGGGCGCGCGGGTTCCGAGTGGTGAAGGCGATGCGATGTCACGTTCCCCGCGCGTGCAGTGTTAGAAACGGGGGGGGACTCGCTGTCTTCAGCTCCACGCCCTATCGTTTCGGTGCATCGACGCCGCTGAGGGCGCCGAGTTTTTCCGAAATCGGGAGATGAAACATGCGCAAGGACGAGAGTTTTCTGAAAGCACTGCTCAAGGCGTTGGCGGCCGCTGCTGTGGTGACCCTTGGCCAAGTGATCGCGGCCGAGGTCAAACGGAGATGATTGCGGCACAGTCAGCGCCCAGGAGGGACTTCTGATGCCGGCAATCACCGAAAACCAACGCCTCGCGGCTGGACTTCTCGATTGGCTCGTGTTCAACAACGTTCTGGTCCACTTCGCGTTCACCTCGGGGGAGCGCTCTGCTCTCCAAGATGTTGCTGAGGCACTGGACCAAGAGGTCGCGCGGGTGATCAGCAGCCAGCACCAAGACAAAACGGACGATCCAGAGCTCGCGATGATGGTCCGACATTACGCTGCGTATCTCATGGAACTCGGCCTATCGGACGATCGGGAGTTTCAGGCAGACCTGGAACGATGGACAGCCGATGATTGGATGCGGGACTACTGCTATACAACGAGCGCGGAATCGCGCGTCAGACTTTGTCGGGTGGAAATCCTTTGCGTTAGTGGCGTAGCAGGAGATGGCACTGCTGCCGGCATGGCCCTAAAGGTAGCCGAAACGCTCACACCTCGATTCCGCGATAGCCCCGCCATAGTTCGGTACCGGTTAAGCGAGCGGCTGCTCGCTTGGGACGAGCCGCTTGTGGCCCTCTCCTTTCTATGCTGGCTTGACCTGGTTGGCGTGATTCAAGTCGGAAACCGCCGTGCTCGCAGAGGAGCTGACAAGGAGGCCGCCCAGGTGGCGCGGCATGCACGTCACTTGTTGCGCATTTCCCTGCTGCTTCAGACAGAAGCTAGTCGCCGCGCGCACTTCGAAAAACGGCCGTTCGAGCCAGACGAACTCGCCCGCCTCTACGAACGTCTCCCTGCCGACGTCGCACGAGCTTTGAACGCCGCGCTCGAACACCATACGAACGGAAGTCGACAAAAAGTTTGCGACGTCCTGACCACCCCGCTGTCCCGGCCGCCGGAGACGATGGAGGAGTGGCTCGCATGGCAGCGCCAACTCCAGGATGCGACCGATGAGCAGGCGTGGATGGACCTGAAGCAACTCTGGAAGAGAGTTGCGCGGCCCACCTGCTTCCGGTCGCGCCGATCGAGTTGGTTAGGCGCAATGGCTGCAAGCGAAGCAGCTCGGCGCAGTCGTGAGGAAGGCATGGCCTTTTACAACGACACAGGGGATTGGGACTGGCACAAGAACAGGAGAACCTCGCCGGCGGAAACAGGAGTAGCACAGATGAGCTTGGAGCTGGAGATGGATTGGGACATGGACCTCACGCCCCGCGCCATTTATCAGCGCTCCCGCGACTTCCTGACGACACTCATTCGCCCGGAGGAGACCAACACGGATGACGATTGTCTGAGCGAACCCGACCTAGAGTCATTGATCGTCGAGCGCTATGCGTGGTCCCTGCGAACACCTTTCACGCAGGCGCCGGTCGAACACGATTGGCGCTACCACAATGTGATTGCATATGCGCGCTGGGAGGTCGCCAACGACGCGCTCGACGCGGACGCGGAGGCGCTCGCCATCGCGACGGCCTTCAAGGGACTGCCCGAGCGCTGATGCGCTATTCGAGAACGTGCCCAGCACCTGCTCGGCGTCCACCGAAGCATCTGGTGAAGTGGCATCTGTGTAATGGAAATACGGGTCGCCTTCGCGACATCCGGAAAAGGGAGAACTGGAGATGAGGAAAAAGCCTGCGTGCAGGTGCTGCCACGGGCGTGGCGACGACGTCGACATCACGTGCCCGAACTGTGAAGGAACGGGCTACGACCCGAACGAAGACAACGCTTTCGCACAATGCCACAGCTGCGCGGGCGACGGCACGGTGAACGTGGACGTCTGCCCCCGTTGCGGAGGTGATGGCGACGAGCCTGACGACCGGGACGAGATGTGAAACAGCACGGTTGCGCGGGCGGGGCCGCCCGCCTCGCCCGCCCGCGGCGAGCTAACGCGCTTCGCCCAGTTCCTAAAGGAGAGCACCCACATGAGCAATGACCCGCTCAAGCCCCTACTGCAGCACGCCGCGGCGCTGTTTTCGCAGCTGGGAGTCGAGCCCCGCAGGAGGCAGGACCTGCTCCTGGTCACCCTCATCGCGCTCGGCATTCACGTGCAAGAAAGGGGTGCCGCCGAGCCTAATCAGGCCGCAGCGGCACGGCTCGCCGCGGAACCGCCCGACCGCAAAGTCCGGGAATTCGTCGCGACGATTGAGGAACGCTGCTGTCTGCCGCAGGGCCTCTCCGCGCGCGACGTGGCGGACGCGTTGTGCGCCCTGGTCGCCCGCACGCTGCGCAAGTTCGATCTGTCTACTGGAACCTTGTCCGCCGCACTGCCCAGCGCCGAGGCGCCTGAAGCAACCCCGTTCACCGGAACCGAGTCACGTCTGCGTACGCTGCTCCAGTCGTCGCAGCAGACGCACCCGCTCGCACTCGACGCCGGGCCGTCGCCCCACTGGTTCCTGATCCAGCACCCGTCGCCCTACTGGCCCGGTGCGGCGGGGGCCTATGTTGATGAGCTCGACGACGTGCAGGCCTGCTTCGGCGCCGGGTTCATCCTCGTCAACGTGGATCTGCGCTTGCCGTGGCGGGCGGCCAACGAGCGCCTCCCGTTGGTCGTCGAAAGCGTCGTTGCGCCGCAATGGCGGCGGGCCGACCGAGCGGGCAGCCCGGGATGGGAGCCGGCGTTCGTCGTGACGCGCCAACCCCTCTCCAGCAACGAAGAATGGGACGCGATCGATTCGGAGGTGCGAGATCGCATCGAGACCCTGCCGCTGCTGTGCCGCTGCGCGCGATGCGGGAGCTTCATTTCGGCCGACCTGGCCGAACTCTCGGCCCTTTGCGACTGCGGCACGACTGCCGACGAGACCGCTCGCCGGCGGCGTTTCGAGGTCCCCGCGGAGCACGAGATGGCGGCGACCCGCCTGATCGCCGCCTTTGCGCGCGAAGGGGCGCCAATCACACGCCTTGACGCGCTGGATCTGCTGGCCGCGGCCTTCGGCTTCCCCCGCTACACGGCCACGTTTCCCACCGTGCGCGAAGGCGATGGCGAACTTGCGAACCGTGCGGTGCTTCTGCAACTGTTGAAGCGGCACCCGTTCGAAGTCGCGCGGCGCCTAGTGGAAACGGTGTGGGATGTCGTTTCCGAGACGCGGGTCTGCATTCAGTGACACGCCCCACCAACCGCGAACGCCAGGGGACGACAGCCCTGCTGGCGGCTCACATCCATGCGTTTGGAGATCCTTTCATGACCGCAGACCGCAAGATCCGCTCGCCGCGGCCGTTGGCCACGGTGCTGGCATTTGACGCGCGCATCGACTGCGACCCAGTGACGCGCGCGCAGCCCGGCATTCATGTCCTGAGCCTGGAGGGTCGGCTGGAGCCGATCGGCATGAACGGCACACACCGCACGCACCAGTGTTTGCTCGTCGTGTCCTCAATGCTCGCGGGTGCCGCTGACGTGCTCGAACGCGCGGCCGGCTGCGTCAGACCACCCGACGCGCAGACGATGCGATTCGACCAAACCGACGCGCTGGTGCGCCTCGGCGCCGTGCTTAGCGACGTGCGGGTCGACTACTTGACCGTCATCGTGGTTGCCGAACCCGGTGCGAGCGGGATGCAATTCGCACGCGGGCTCTTGCCGTTGCTCGCACAGTGTCCGCGTGAGACGCGGGTGCTCAAGATCGTCGTCGCCGAGCATCCTGCGATGTCCGCAATAGCGGGTGACTTCGATGGATACGTCCGCAGTGAGCGTGGCAACGCGCTGGCCGACGCGACGTGCCTGGCACTTGTCTGCGGCGGACTGCGGGGAGGTTTCGCATGGGCCGACCCTGATGACCTTGCACCATTACTTGGGAGCCCCGCGGCGCCCGCCAGTGTGATCGAAGCTCTGTGGTGCATCGAAGCACGTCGCATCGAATTCGGCTCGGCCGAGGATGCACAGCGCGTGCGCTTGGCAAGCGAAAAGGCGGCATTTCTGGTGGTCGACGGCTACCCGCTGAAGCTCAGGGAGACGGGAGAAGTCATCACGAGCCTGTCGCCGGTGCAGGCGTTCTGTCCCGACCTCAGCTTCGTGAGAGGTGTCCCGGTGCCGCCTGGCGCCCTCCTCCTTGTCATTGTCGCGAGCGCCCTCCCCGCCCGACACGCGGTCTGCCAAGCAGTGGACGCCGCCTGAGAAGACCGGCAAATCCAACGGCAAGCGAGGTCACGGCCGCGCTTGCCAAGCCCATCGATGCGTAACCACCCGTGCCGAAAACGGCGTCGGGCCGCCTCTCTTTTCTCCATGGGAGTGAGAGCGTTGCCAGCGGCCGCCAATCAGAAGGAGATGAAAGGATGAGAAAAGGAATGCTGTGCGTAGCGTCCGTCGTGGCCGGCACATTGGCTGGCTGCGGTGGCAACGACAGCGCTCCCCCGCCTGCGCCTGCACCTGCACCGTCCGCGCTGCCAGATACCTACGGGCGCTGTCTTGAGTCGCTGGCGAAGTTGCCCGAGGGCTTGAAGAAGGAGGAAGGCGTCGCGCCGGGGCCGGATGGGATCGTCGCTGAAGAGGTGGTGACAGCCTACGAACGGGACGGCAAGCTCGGACGCCGGTGGTACGGTTGGCGCGCCGAAGGCGCAACGCTGCGTGAATACGCACCGGTGCGGTCCAACTGGCGCGACGACGCTGGCAATGAGATCGACGCGCAGGCGGTTACGATCGAGATGCGATATTCCCGCCGCACCTTGTATGCAGGTGCGTTGTCGCGAGCGCAGATCCTCGATGCGCCGCCCCAACACCATGAAGAGGGAACAGAGGAATTCAGCGTCACGTTCAATGCCGACGATGGCCGTCGGGTGCGCGAATGGGATGACCTGCAGGGGGCCGACACACCAGAGCCGACGCGGGCGCAGCTCGCAGCCTTGGTCAAGAGGGAGGTCTGGGAGGTGCCCAACCACAGCGTCTGGAGTGACGATGGCGACGGCACGGCTACAGAGGACGGCTCGCTGGCCACACGATACGAATACCAGGGCCTGGAGACGGTTGACGCCGGTGCGCTGGGCGCCGTGAAGGCCTGCAAACTGGTGCGGACGGATACACGGACGTGGGCCGGGGGGGAATCTCAGGAAGCGACAATGGCCACCTGGTCGGTTCCGACCTTAGGCGTCATTCGTCGCGAGGCCGTGTGGAGGTATCTGGACGGGTCTTCCAGCGAGCTCACGACGTCGCATTTCAGATCGCGCATCGTCGACGGCGTCAAATACTCGGCGGATCCCGTTTTCTAACGTGCAACCAGGCAGATGCCGCGGCCGCGCTGGGCCGCCTGCCCGCGGAGCTTCGTGAAGCCTTGCGATCGACCCCATGCTCGGCGCGGTTCCTCGCTGAACACGGTCCGAACCCAACAGTCCTGGATCCTCGCTCTCGTCTGTCGGCCTTCGGCCAAAAGTTGTCATACGAAGCGGCCAAACGGTCTGCACGGCCAAGCGGAAAGCGGTCGCTGAAGACAACGCGGTTTCAATTCCCGCGAAAGGTCTTTCGCCTTCCATCTTTGCCCCTCGCGGCCGACGCCAGCCTTGGCCTAACTACGTTACAGCGTCGGGAGAAACACCTCCACGTTGACCTCGCCAGTCGTGCGGCTGACCGTGGCCCGGCTGATGACTCGGGCGTCCTGCGGCCTGTCCCCCGGCACGTACAACTCGAAGATGCCGACCTCGTCCGTTAGGATCTTCCCAAGCACCAGCGCCTTCCTGTCCTCGTCAGACGGGGGCACGCACGCCTTCAGCGCGTTATAGGTTGCGACCTTGGCAGCCGGTTCCATTTCCGACAGTCGAAAAAGCCTTGTCTTGCTTACCACGGCGTTCCCCATTCAGCCTATCGCCCGCAGGCGAGAAGATGCCGCGCTCACTGAAAAGCCGACGCGCACTGACTGGCGCCCATCGCGCCCAAGACCTGCTTTCCAGTACCCATATCGGCCAGGAGCCGTCATTTCCGAGTTGAACAAAATTTGAAGCCCTGTCCTAGCAGCGGTCAGTGGTACCGATACCTCTAGAAAATTAGGACGGGCCTGTTTTCCCGAATAAACAAGGCCTGTTTTGCGGACGTCCAAAAATCCGCTTCCCAGAGTTCGACTCCTGATTGCCGCAAATAATCGATAATGATTTGTCGATTCAAGCGGTCCCGAACCCTTCTCTCTTTATAGTTTTCACAAGCCTCGAACGATTGCAGGGAACCCTTCTCAAAGAATTGCCAGCGGTCACCATCCAGCATAGCCCGAACGCATCGAATCACGTCGCCACCGTTGTAGACACGAATCTCGTCACAGGGATAGGGGGCACCCTCCCCCATGGAACGAACGCTAACGCAAAAGACTTGTAATTGACGACAAAGACGATTTACTAACGTAAACCAGCCATCGCTCAAGTTTGAGACTAGGACACAATATTGCGGAAATGCGTCTGGTGAATATACGACGGCTCGACTCGGTTCCCGACCGCCTGCCTGCGATTTTCCAAAGTTGACGAAGTTGAGATCTAGGCTCCCACGCTCAAGAACATACAGATCGCCTCTGGAATCAAACACCTTTATTGCAGCATCTTCGACCAAGTCGAAACTGCAATAAAAAAGGGAAAACAAAATATCCTCCCTGGCGTCAAGAACAGTATTCATTTCCCACCTACCGAAAAACTCCTATCAATGGGAAGTCTGAAGAGGAATGATGGTGCGCAGCGGGGCAGTGCTGGAACTGGAGTATATTGCGCGGCCGATCTGACGCTGTCGTGATCATCCGCTTTGGAAATTGAGGTGCCAAGAGCTCCTTGGTGGCATGTGACCGCTCTGGGTCGAGCGGGAACGAGGCAACCCTCTAACCGGCGGATCTGCCAAGACAGATACCGCGATCTCGCGAAACCGGCCAGGAGCAGACGCTGGGTTCAATGAACTCAGCTCGGCTACTTCGGCCAAAGCTGTCAGTCGCGTCACACCTCCAAGGCCTACACGTAGCCCAAGCACTTCAGCAAGGCGAGGCCGCCGATTACGATCAGGAAAACCGTGCCGATGACTCAGTGGACGGTTTTCTCCATCGGACTCATATTGGCCCAGTTTCCGGATCAGGACCACCAGGCGCTGCCACGTGATATCTCCCCAAAACCAAGCTACCTAAACATCACACCGTCGCGGTGTCGGAAACTTGGCTCGTTTGGCTCAGCAGATCGATACAAGCTTCGACCAGATCATCGAAATGAGACAGAAGGACGTCCGGCGAAAGTTCGGCTGCGGGGATTTCCGTGTAACCGAAGTCGACCAGGACCAAATGCGTCCCTGCCGCTCGCGCGGCACCGGCGTCGGGATCTGCGTCCCCGACCATGATGGTGCGGCCTAGATTGCCGCGAACCGCCTGTACCGCTTCGATAAGGTGGGCGGGATCTGGCTTGGGCGCGGTCACGGCATCGATGCCGACAATCGCATCGAACAAATTAACCATTCCTAGCGCGGCTAACAGGCTATGCGACAAGGCCGTCGGCTTATTAGTGCAAACGACGAGTTTTGCACCTGCCGCCCGCAGGACAGCCAATGCGTCGACCACGCCCGGATACGGCCGGCTCTCGATCGCAATGTGGGTGCTGTAATAGCTGAGGAAGCGATCGAAGGTCTCGGTCGCTCGAGCGACAGGGTTCGGATTTCCACCTCGTGCGAGGCCCCACTGCAATAGCCAGCGAGCTCCTCGACTAACGAACGGTCGAGCTTCGTCCAGCCGCAGCGGTTCCAGTCCATCAGCGACAAGAACGGAATTTATTGCTGCAATCAAATCTGGCGCCGACTCGACCAAAGTACCGTCCAAATCAAAGGCGATGGTCGTCCCTGTCAGGACTGCTGTGTTCGTCACAGACGTCTGCTCCGCTGGTTCTGAGGATGTCCGTAGCGTACCAGTGCAACTGGCTGCTCTATCGGTCAGTTTTCCGCGGAGCACCCTTCAACGTGTCGTGCCCTAGGTACGTACCTTTTCGTAGGGTCCAAGTACGAAGCGGCGTGGGGTGAAATCGGCCAAGAGCCGTCAATCGTAGTCACGCCGTTTGACCACCAGACCTTCCGGTTTCGAACGTTGCCGGCTTGTCCCGCACCACGCGAGACATGACTTGAGCGCAATGTTGCGCATCCCTGTGGCGCCATTGCCACGGAGCGCAGAGCGCCCTTGGC